>CBINNW010000046.1:0-35827 GCA_966252115.1 uncultured Akkermansia sp. | reverse complement strand
CGCTCTCGGCCGGCACGCTGCTGGCGGGCAACAACGCCGCCTTCGGCACCGGCACGCTCACGCTGGCCGGCGGCGCCCTGGGGGCGAGCGGAGGGGCGCGCAGCCTGAGCAACACCACCACGATCACGGCGAGCGTCGGCATCGTCGGGGACGAGGATCTCGCCTTCACCGGCGCGGTCGCGCAGAGCGGGGGCAACCGGACCCTGAGCTTCACCAACACCGGACTGACGACCTTCGCCGGCTCGATCACGGTGGCCGAGCTCAACCGGGCCCGCACGCTGATCTTCGACGTGGACGGCGGCTCCGGCGGCGTGCTGATAACCGGTTCGCTGCTGGTCGGCGCCGGCTCGGGCACGGACGGTTTTACCAAGAGCGGAGCGGGCGCGCTGACCTTTGGCGCGGCCCAGAGTTTCGCCGGCACCCTGACCCTGGCGGGCGGCACCCTGGAGCTGGGCGACCATGCGCACGGGTTTTCCACGCTCAACGTCACCGCGGACTCGATCCTTGATTTCGGGGCTGGGGCCTCCTCGCTGGACGTGAACACGCTCTCGGTGCAGAGCGGCGTCACGCTCACGGTGACGAACTGGACGGCGGGCGTGGACGCGTTTTTCGCGCAGTTCGATCCGGGCACGGCGGTGCTCGGGCGGGTGATTTTTTCCGGGCACGGTCCGGGCGCGATTTGGGACGCTCCCGAGGTGCGTCCGGTGCCGGAGCCGACGGCGGCGTCCGCGGTGATTTTCGGCTCCGCGTTGGCGGTGGCAGGCGGTTTCTCCCGCCGGCGTCGCCGGCGCCGATGATCGGCCTGGTCACCGGGCACCGTTATTGGAGGATAGCCGGCGATACTCCGATGCTGTTGCGCACGAGTGGCTTGACGGCGACGAAACGGCTTCGCCGTTCCGCCACGGCGCACGGCATCGGGCCGGGCTTGGGGCTGTTCGGCGGCGTTTGGCCGGTGGTCGTGGCGGAAGCGAAATGGCTCCGCCATTCCGCTACGTCCACCCATCGGAAACAGCGAGGAGCCCAAATCCCGTAGTTGATCCGTTGATACGGCGGGTTGTTGACCGCCAAACCTCGCCGGGATTCGCCCAATCGATCGTTCGATCACGTCTCAGCCGGCGGTCGGGGACGGGAGCGGCGGCGTGTCGTTCTCCGCGCCCGGCGCGCGTCCCATGTAGCCGGAGCGGCGGCGGGCGCTTTGGCCGCGCGAGGGATCGCGTTCGCCGGGGGCGCTGTAGGGCTTGCGTCGATACCCGCCGCGGTTCGGGTCGAGCGCGCACTCGATCTGGAAACGCTGCATGCGGTCGAAGAGCGCGAGGAGCTGGGCGGGGTCCGGGTAGTGGTCGAGTCCGCAGCGCTCCAGGGCGAGGAGCGTCTCGTGGGTGGCTTCGAGCGTGCTGAGGCAGCCCTCCTGCGGTTGTTGTTTGATGACGAAACGGCTCGGCGACCGCGGGGTGAACATGATGCGCGGCAGGGCCTGCAGGCTCGGCGAGAGGCGGAGCATCTTGCGCGCGCAGGCCCAGGTGGCGTCGAGCACGAGCACGACGAGACGGCGGCCGCCCAGCTCCTCGGGGCGGAGTTCGCCGCGGGAGAGATTGCGGGCGGCCGGACCGGGGTAGAGCAACACGGGGAAAAGGGCGGGATCGCGGAGGAGCGCCCGCACGGGCTCGTGGGTCTCGAACTCCGCGCCCATGTGGATCTCGCTCTCGGGCAGGCAGAGGTGGGTGAGCCGTCCGGTGCCGGCCTTTTCCTTTTTGTATTCCTTGGGGTGCATCAGGAACACGAAGCGCGTGCGCGTGGGCATGGGGCGGACGGAGCCGCACCAGCAGAGCGACTCGGGCCAGAAACAACGGTAACAGGTGACGCGTGCCACCCGCGCAGGGAGACGGGTGGCACGCGCGCTGGGAAGGTTTTCTTTTCGGAACGTGGCCCCGGGCGGAACGTGGGGGCAACAGGCTGCGATGTCAGTCCAGTCCACCGGGAGCGCCGGCATCCTGCCGGCTTTCCAGGCAAACCGCCGGCAGGATGCCGGCGCTCCCAGTGGCTCAGGGCGTGAGGCTCACGGTCAGGCGGGCGAAGAGGCTGGGGGCGGGGGCGGGCACCGGGGCCTCGACGGTCTCCACGCCGCCGACGGTCGAGACGACTGTCTGGGCGCGGGCGGTCCAGACCGCCGTGGCGGGGTCGAGGGTGGGCGAGGTCTCGACCACGTAGGTGACGCCGGCCACGCCGGCGGGGCGGGTGTAGCGGTAAACCCAGAGGCCGCCGCCGGTGTGGACGAGCATGCCGTTGGCGGTGGCGTCGGCCGCGATGGGCGAGGTGCCGAGGGCGTATTCGAGGAGGTTGGGACGCCCGTCGGCGTCGGGATCGGCGGCGGGGCCGCTGATCGCGGGGTCGGCCAGTTGGCCGGCGTTGAAGAAGCCACCCGCCCAGGCGAGGTAGGGATCGGTCGCGGTCCAAACCACCTCGTCCACCCAGGCGGCGTCGGAGCCGGCGACGGTGTTGGCGTTCTTGACGTAGCGCCAGCGCAGGGTGTGGACGCCCGTCGGGATAGAGTGGGTGCGTGGCGCCCAGTCCACTTCGCCGCCGATGCGGCCGCTCTGGAGGACGCCGTCGAGGTGGAATTCGAGCCAGTCGCCGCCGGCCTGCGAGGAGACCTTCCATTGATAGTTGAGCGTGCCGGGGCCGGTGACGGTGGTTTCGATCCAAGTCTCCTGACCGTGGCCGATGGAGCCGCTTTGCGCGGCGTCGGCGCCGTCGTGGGTGACGAGACCCTGGCCGCGCCAGACGCTGGAGCCGCCGCTGGTCCAGACGAGGCTGGTGGCGGTGGTGTCGAGGGCCTCGGGCAGGGGAATGCCAAACACGGGGGCGAGGGTGTGGTCGGCGAGCATGGTGAAGGTCCAGGGGTTGTCCTGGCTCGACGCGGTGCCGCCCCAGCCGATGGTGGACGAGCCGGCGGGCGGGGTGGCGGTGAGGGTGACCACGGTGCCGCGCGGATACTTGGCCAGGACGGGCGAGGCGACCACGGAGCCGCCGCCGCTGGCGGAGAGGTTGAGGAAGTAGAGGGCGGAGGTGATGTCGTTCGGCGCGGTGCCGTCGGTGAACTCGACCGCGTTGGTGACGCCGTCGCCGTCGGGGTCGGAGCCGCCGTTGTAGCTGTGGATGCTGGGGAAGTAGCTCAGCTCCCAGGCGTCGGGCAGGCCGTCGGCGTCCTCGTCCTCGGTGGCGGCGTTGAGGCCGGTAAGGGCGAGGGTGACGGAGGCGGGGGCGGCGGCGTTGTTGACGATGCGCAGGTAGTAGGTGTGCGCGGGTTGCCAGGGCCAGCCGGTGGTGGTGAGGGGCTGGTTGAAGCTGCTGTTGGCCGAGGTGCTGTAGTGGTGCTGGGCGGTGCCGCTGGCGATGGGGAGCGTGCCCTGTTCGAGGCGGAGCTGCACGGTGCTCGGGTGGGTGCTGGTCCACTTGAGGCGGGTGGCCTCGGCGGGGACGGGGATGCGGTAGAGCACGGAGGTGGAGGCGGCGACGTTGATGTCGAGCGCGCCACCGTAGAAGGCGAGGACCGGCGGGACCCCCACGGTGCCGCCGGAGACGGCGCTGCTCAGGCTGAAGGTGGCGTCGTTTTTGGCGCGGAAGCCGACGTAGTAGGTGTGGCCGGGACGCAGCACGGGCGTGGTGAAGGTGTAGGCGCCGGCGGCGTCGTGGCCGTCCATGGGGTAGGGCTGGTTCTTGTCGTCGTCGGACCAGTCGCGGATGTAGGTCTCCGCGGCGCTCTCGGCGTTGCCCGGGGGCACGGTGTCGCGGAGATGCATGACGACGTCGCCGAGTTGTTGTGCGAAGGTGAGGGTCCAGTTGGCGGGGGCGTCCTCGGGGATGGCGACGCGGTAGTAGCGCCAGTCGCGGCCGATGAGGCCCTGGGCGGCGACGGCGCCGTCGGCGAGGGCGAGTTCGTTGACCTGGCCGTTGGAGACGATGAGGCGGTAGCGGGCGTTGGAGGCGCCGGAGGCGCGCACGCCGAGATACCAGCGGCCGGGGCGGAGTTTGGTCTCGGTGCGGCCGGCGAGGGGCACCCAATTGCCGTATTCGCTGGCGGTCTCGGTGAGGCTGCGGGGGGAGAGGGTTTCGCCGCCGGAGATCGCGCCGTTGCTGTCGTGATCGGTGGTGGGGACGCCGTCCTCGCGGAGGTAGAGGTTGGGGTTGCCGTTGATGGCGGTGAGCTCGGTGCGGAGCAGGCCGGCGTTGTTTTCGGGAACATCCACCGCGTAGAAGTGCCAGTCGTCGAGGGCGATGTCGGTGCCGCGGTCACCGGGGAGCGGGTTGCCGGCGGCGTCGTTGCCGCTGTCGCCGAAGGTGGCGTTGTGGCCGGCGGGCATGGTCCAGACCGGGCGCTCGAGGGTGACGGGGCGGCTGGTCAGGGTGTAGTGGGTGAGGCCGTTGCCGGTGACCTCGACGAACCAGGTGGAGCCGGGCGTGAGGAAGGGCGGGACGACGAGGGCGGAGTTGCCCGTGATGGTGATGCCGGAGCCGTCGGTGTTGCCCCAGGTCTTGTTGATCCGGAGGGTGGTGTCGCCCTGGAGGTGGTCCACGTTGAGCAGCCAGCCGAGGACGGGCGTCTCGCCCAGGGTCTCGGGGATGGCGATCTCGTAAAAGTCCTTCTGGCCGTCGAGCAGTTGCCGCGTGCTGGTGTGGGAGAGCCCGTTGCCGGCGTTGAGGCTGGCGGCGTAGTTGAGCGGCAGGCGAGCCGGGGTGGTGAAGACGAGGTTGGCGGAGGCGTCGGGGTAGCTGGAGCCGCTGGATGTGTTGGCGGCCTGCACGACGGCGGTCCAGGTGCCGGCGGTGGGATTGGTCAGGGTGAAGATGGGATCGACGGCGTGGTGGGAGCCGCCGCCATCGAAGCCGTAGGAATAGACGTCGGGCGGCGTCGGGATGCGGGTGCCGGGGTAGATGCGGAGGTCGGGGTTGCCGACGATGTCCGCCATACGGACCTCAAGCGCGAGGGTGCCGACGGGGACCTCGAAGGTGAAGGCCTTGATCTGGCCGCCGAGGAGAGCGACGGGGTGGGTGAGGCCGGCGTTGGAGGCGGAGCCGAGGGCGGTGACGGGCAGGGTGCCGAGGCTGGTGAGGGTGCCGGAGGCGTTGCCGGTGCCGATGGTGGAGGACGGGGTGCCGGGGTTTTGGCCTTCGGCGGCGACGGCTATGTAGTAGTCGCCGGCGGGGATGGCGGTTTGGTTGGAGGCGGGGAGCAGGACGTAGCGCTCGGGGCCGGCCTTGCGCATCTTCACGGCGCGGTTGCTGGATTCGGAGAGGGTGTCGCCAGCGCGATCGGCGGTGAAGTCGGGGATGAAGCCGCGTCGCACCGCCATGAGCAGCTCACCGGAGGACGGGCCGAGGGTGAGTTCCCAGCTCGGGGTGTCGGCGGGGATGGTGACCTTGAAGTAGCGGGCCTCGCGGGGGGCGAGGTCGGTGATGGTGGCGGAGCCGCCGTTGAAGGCGATGGCGGGCGCGACCTGGTAGGTCAGGGCGGAGCCGGTCGCGCCGATGCCGCGGGAGTCGAGGGTGTAGCTGGACGCGTTGGCGGAGTCGGGGTTGTAAACGCCGACGAAGTAGGTGCCCGGCTCCAAGGGGCGTCCGGTGGCCATCACGAGGCGGGGCAGGGCGTAGTCGGGGTAGCCGGCGCCGTTGTAGGGCCAGTCGGTCCAATCGGCGCCGGAGCCGTAGCCGGCGACCCACTGGAAGCCGGTGGGCCAGGTGGAGCTGTGGGCGGGGTAATAGTAGCCGTTGGGCCAGCCGACCGAGGTGGCGGTGGAGGAGGGCAACTGGTCGCGACGCACGACGAGGGTGGGGCGTGGACCGCCGAGATTGGTCAGGCGCAGGTCCCAGCCGAGGGTTCCCTCGGGGACGATGATGGTGAAGTAGCGCCACGAACCGGCCGGCTGGTTGGCCACGGCCAGAGTGCCACCGTCAAAGCCGACGGGCTGGGGTGTGAGCGCGGTGAAAACGAGGTCGGCGGACGCGTCCGGGTAGGTGGTGCTGGAGGTGTAGGAGGCTTGGATGACCGCGGTCCAGGTGCCGGGCGTGGGGTTGGCGAGGGTGAAGATCGGATCGACGGTGTGGTAGGAGCCGCCGCCGCCGTCGAAACCGTAGGCGTAGCCGTCCGGCGGAGCGGGGATGCGGGTGCCGGGGTAGATGCGGAGGTCGGGGTTGCCGACGATGTTGTCCATGCGCACCTCGAGACTGAGGGTGTCGGCCGGGACCTCGAAGGTGAAGGCCTTGATCTGGCCGCCGAGGAGAGCGACGGGGTGGGTGAGGCCGGCGTTGGAGGCGGAGCCGAGGGCGGTGACGGGCAGGGTGCCGAGGCTGGTGAGGGTGCCGGAGGCGGTGCCGGTGCCGACGGTGGAGGACGGGGTGCCGGGGTTTTGGCCTTCGGAGACGACGGCGAGGTAGTAGTCGCCGGCGGGGATGGCGGTCTGGTTGGAGGCGGGGAGCAGGACGTAGCGTTCGGCGCCGGTCTTGCGCATCTCCAACTGGCGGCTGCCGGTTTCACCCAAGGTGTCGCCGGCGCGGTCGGTGGTGAAATCGGGGATGGCGCTACGACGGACGGCGAGGAGCAGCTCGCCGGAGCTGGGGGTGAGGGTGACTTCCCAGCTCGGGGTGTCGGCGGGGATGGTGACCTTGAAGTAGCGGGCCTCGCGCGGGGCGAGGTCGGTGATGGTGGCGGAGCCGCCGTTGAAGGCGAGGGTGGCGGCGACTTCGTAGGTCAGGCCGGAGCCGGCCTCGCCGACGCCGCGGGAGTCGAGGGTGTAGCTGGTGGCGGTGGAGGCGTCGGAGTTGTAAACGCCGACGTAGTAGCTGCCCGGTTCGAGAGGACGGCCGGTGCCCATGAGCAGGCGGGGCGGGGCGTAGTCGGGGTAGCCGGTGCCGTTGTAGGGCCAGTCGGTCCAGTCGGCGTTTGATCCGTAGCCGGCGGCCCACTGGAAGCCGGTGGGCCAGGTGGTGCTGTGCGAGGGGTAGTAATAACCGTTGGGCCAGCCGACCGAAGTGGCGGTGGCGGAGGACAACTGGTCGCGACGAACGACGAGGGTGGGGCGCGGGCCGGTGATGTTGGTCAGGCGCAGGTCCCAGCCCAGCGTTCCCTCGGGGACGGTGATGGTGAAGTAGCGCCAGGAGCCGGCGGGTTGGTTGACGACGGCCCGGGTGTCGCCGTCAAAGCCGACGGGCTGGGGTGTGAGCGCGGTGAAAACGAGGTCGGCGGACGCGTCCGGGTAGGTGGTGCTGGAGGTGTAGGAGGCTTGGATGACCGCGGTCCAGGTGCCGGGCGTGGGGTTGGCGAGGGTGAAGATCGGATCGACGGTGTGGTAGGAGCCGCCGCCGCCGTCGAAACCGTAGGCGTAGCCGTCCGGCGGAGCGGGGATGCGGGTGCCGGGGTAGATGCGGAGGTCGGGGTTGCCGACGATGTTGTCCATGCGCACCTCGAGACTGAGGGTGTCGGCCGGGACCTCGAAGGTGAAGGCCTTGATCTGGCCGCCGAGGAGAGCGACGGGGTGGGTGAGGCCGGCGTTGGAGGCGGAGCCGAGGGCGGTGACGGGCAGGGTGCCGAGGCTGGTGAGGGTGCCGGAGGCGGTGCCGGTGCCGACGGTGGAGGACGGGGTGCCGGGGTTTTGGCCTTCGGAGACGACGGCGAGGTAGTAGTCGCCGGCGGGGATGGCGGTCTGGTTGGAGGCGGGGAGCAGGACGTAGCGTTCGGCGCCGGTCTTGCGCATCTCCAACTGGCGGCTGCCGGTTTCACCCAAGGTGTCGCCGGCGCGGTCGGTGGTGAAATCGGGGATGGCGCTACGACGGACGGCGAGGAGCAGCTCGCCGGAGCTGGGGGTGAGGGTGACTTCCCAGCTCGGGGTGTCGGCGGGGATGGTGACCTTGAAGTAGCGGGCCTCGCGCGGGGCGAGGTCGGTGATGGTGGCGGAGCCGCCGTTGAAGGCGAGGGTGGCGGCGACCTCGTAAGTCAGGCCGGAGCCGGCCTCGCCGACGCCCCGGGAGTCGAGGGTGTAGCTGGTGGCGGTGGAGGAGTCGGAGTTGTAAACGCCGACGTAGTAGCTGCCCGGCTCAAGAGGACGGCCGGTGCCCATGAGCAGGCGGGGCGGGGCGTAGTCGGGGTGGCCGGTGCCGTTGTAGGCCCAGTCGGTCCAGTCGGCGCTTGATCCGTAGCCGGCGGCCCATTGGAAGCCGCTGGGCCAGGTGTCGCTGTGCGAGGGGTAGTAATAACCGTTGGGCCAGCCGACCGAGGTGGAGGTCGATGCGGGCAGCTGGTCGCGGCGCACGACGAGGGCGGGGCGAGGGCCGGTGATGTTGGTCAGACGCAGATCCCAGCCGAGCGTGCCGGCGGGCACGGTGATGTGGTGAAACTTCCAGCGTTCCGGAGCCAGACCGGCGACGGCGGCGGTGGTGGCGTCGAAACCCTGGGGGCTCGCGGTGAGCGGGTGGCTGTCGAGGGTGAAGGCGCCGAGCGCCTGGGCGGGCGTGTAGATGCCGACATACCAGACGTCGGCTTGGTGGCCGGGGCGCTGGAGGAAGCCGATGCCGGAGTAGTCGTAGTAGTTGGAGCTGTTTTGGACCGTGGCGCTGCCGTTGCGGTAGGTCCAGAGGCTGGGGACCTTGTTGCGGCGGATGGCGATGCGGGTGCCGGGCACCTGGTTGGCGAGGTCGAGCTCCCAGCCGAGGCTTCCGTTTTGCGCGGCGATGTCGGTGAGGCTGTAGTAACGCCAGCCGGCGCGGGTGGTCTGGTCGTTGAGCTTGAGGTCGTTGTAGGCGAGCGGAGTGACCGTGGGGTGTCCGCTGCGCAGGGTAAACTCATAGGCGCCGACGCCGTAAACGGTGACGAACCAGGTGCCGTTGCTCAGGTAGTCGGGCACGAGGGTGATGGAGTCGAGGGCGGAGGCGGGCGCTTCGGAGAAGGCGTGGTTGTCCCACTCTCCGGGCACGTCGGATTTTCGCACCGCGACCTGGGGATTGCCGGCCAAGGGGGTGACGGCGACGTCCCACGCGATCTGATCGACCGGCACGGAGACGCGGAAAACGCGATAGGGCGCGGCGTCCACCACGACGGGGGCGGTGGTGGAGCTGAAGGCGATGTCGGTGACCGTCTGGATGCGCGAGTCGAGGCCGATGACCTCGCCCTGCGGCGCGACCACGCTCAGGAAATAGGTGTTGGCGCCGGTGCCGAGCACGGGCGGGACGACCAGCATCTGGCCGGCTTGTTTGCGCGTGTAGTAGCTGGTCGAGGTGTGAAAGGGCACCTTGCCGGTGCGGAGGGCGATTTCGCGGCCGCTGCCTTGGAGCCAGAGGCTCCAGGCGGGGGTGCCGACGGGCAGGCTGGCCTGGTAAAAACGCATGCCTTCCGGAGGCATGGGCGCGGCGGGGGCGGCCTGTGGCGCGACGGTCTCGCCGATGTCGTATTGGTTGTTGGAGTTGGCGTCGGTGTAGGGGAGCTGGCCGAGCTCGTGGACATAGGCGCGGCCGCTGAAGAGGCTCCACTCGGCGCCGGGCGCGGCGGCGTGGACGAGGATATACCAGGTGGAGCCCACGGTATATTGGTCGTCGCGCAGCATGACGCCATCGGAGCCGACCTGGGTCGAGGAGTGGGTGGAGGAGGTGCTCAGCGGCAGGCTGCCGGTGCGCAGATAGAGGGCGGCGTCGCCGGAGGCGATGGTGAGGCGGGTGCGCCAGGCGCCGATGTCGGTGGCCTGGGTGACGACCCGGTAGTAGTGGCGACCGGCGCGGGTGGCGGTGTGGCTCGATACCTCGGTGCCGGCCTCGGCGGAACCCGGGTCCCAGACCAGGTCGGTGATGACCGGTTGCCAGTCGTCGAGCGTGACGGTGGTGGCGGTGTAGTTGATGCGCAGCGAGCCGAGGTCGCCGGGCAGGTTGACCCGCGAGCCGTTGGCGAGGCCGTCGAAGGTGCCCGAAATGCTCGCGCCCTGCACGATGGTGAAGGTGGTCGAGCCGCTGATCGTGTCGTGGAAGTTGTCTATGAGCGTGACTTCCAAGGCTCCGTCGAGAATCACCGCGCCGCTGGCGGTGATGCGGTCGTAATTTGTGCCGGCGGAGGTGCCGCCGAGATTGATGACGGTGCTGGCGGTGGCGGCGAGGGTCAGCGGGCCGGTGATGTTCAAGGCGCGACCGCGGGCCGGTCCGGCGGGGGAAAGCGAACCGGCGATCTGAGTCGCTCCGGTGACGGTGCCGGAGAAATGAAACCCGGTGCCGTCGGCGGTGGTCAGGCCTCCACCGACGCTCAGGGAGGGGCCGCCGGGCAAGCCATCCGCGATGAGCAGGGTGCCTCCGGAGAGCGTCAGGGCACCCGCGCCAGTGTTGAGCGAGCCGTTTAAGGCCACGGTGCCGCCGGCATCCAAGGTGACATTGCCGCCATTGGTCGTCGTGGCCGGGCTGAGCCGGAACACCGACATGTCGCCGCCGGAGTGCAGATCCAGCGCCACGCTTCCCGTGCCCGTCGCCGTGAACGCGGTGGTGAACTCCAGGTTGTTGTCCGCATGGAGTTCGAGTCGCGCGGCGCCGGGGGCGCTTTTGGTGATGGAAGACTGCACGACCAGATCACCGGCCGAGGCCGCCGCGCTGGCCGTGCTAACCCGCGCGGTCTTGTTGGACTGAAGCGCGGTCTGAATCGGAGTGACGAGGGCGTTCGCGGTCGCCGCCGTGGCGGTGAAAACTTCCGGATCACCTCCGGAAAAAGTCCCGCCCGACGTGGCGGCGCCGGAGACGGTGACATCGCTGGCCCCGAAACCTTGCGGGGCGAGAGCGAGCGCGGAAACAAGCAGAGCGGTGAGCGCGACGAGAGGGGGGGACGACCGAAGCATCCGCTTCAAATGGTCGGCGGCCCTTGGAAGCTAAAGCCATTTTTTGGCCTTTTCGGCCTTTCCCCACATTTTATCCGCGTTTCACGCCGGCGGACGCAGCTCGATGTCGGCGGGCGCGTTTCGGTCGCAGTTCAGCCATCCGTCGGCATCCACTTTTAGTTCGGCGACATGCACGGTGCTGCGGCGGGTGTTGGCACCGGGGGGCGGTTCGGCGCCGACCACCCGCTCCGGATGGGTGAAGTAAAAAATCCACGCGCGCCCGCCCGACACCACCACGTCGGCATGGGAGCCGACGCCGGTGTCGTCGGGACCGAGACCGTTTTGGGCGAGCAGGTTTTCCCCCGGACGCCGCGTCCAGGTCAGCGCGTCGGACGAGCGATAGACCGCCTGGCCGCACCACTCGTCCACGATCATCCAATAGGCATCCGCGAAGCGAAACACCTTCGGCCCCTCGCCCGGACGGCGCCCGGGCAGGTCCACCAGGCCGAGGTCGCGCCACGCGAACAGATCGTCGCTCTCGGCCGCGTTGATCGCCTTGCCGGCGCGTTCGTCGTTATACCACATGCGCCAGGTGCCCGAGGGCAGGCGCAGCACGCAGGCGTCGATGACCCGGTCCGAGGTGAGCCGCAAGGTGGAGCGGTAGGTCCACGTCTCGAGGTCGGGGCTGGTGAGATGCACGATGGCGCGCGGGTGTTGCCAATCGCAAAAAATCCCCGGCACCACGGTCAGATACATGTGGTAAACGCCTTCGTGCGCGACGATCTCCGGCGCCCAGTGCGTCAGCTCCGACTCCGATCCGAACTCCGGGGGCAGATCGATTTTGGCGACACCGCGATAGTTCCAGCTCGCCCCGCCGTCGCGTGATTCGGCGATGCCCAGGCGGGTGCCGTGGACCCAGGCGATGTCCGGGATCGAGAGGTCTTTCGCCCGCCGGTTGGTGTAGAACATCCACCAGCTCCCGGAGCGGTGGTTCCAAACGACGACGGGATCGGCGGCGCCGTCATGGACGGGATCGCGGAAAAGCGGGCGGGCGGCGGCGGCGGTGGCGGCGGGCATGGGGAGAGCGACGGAGGACAGAGAGCAGAGCGACGGAACGACGGAGGACAGAACGGCAGAGGACGGAGCGATAGGGGACAGAAGGACGGAGGTCAGAGGGTGGCGCGGTGGAGCGGCACGAGGGTCGCGGACTCGAGGCGGGCGGTTGGTTCGGGGGGGCGGGCGCCTTCGGGGAGGAGGATGGGGGCGTCGGGCCGCAGAGGGAGGATCTCCACCGTGATTTCGTCGCCGCCGGCCAAGGCGGCGGCGTGGCGCGCCAGGTCGAGCTCGAGCACGTCGCCGTTGAAAAAATCGTCGAAGACGAAGCGCCCGCCGATGCGCACGCGTAGCACGTCGCCGACGTAGCGGAGACGGAGTAGGGGCGTGGCCGATGCGTCGAAGGCGGCCGGGAGCTCCAAGCGCCAAACCGCCGCGGCGGCGGCGAAGTCGGCGTCGCCCGGAGCCACGGCCACGGCCGGCGTGGTCCAGCCCAGGGGAATGTCGCGAGGTGCGCCGGCGGGGCGGAGGAGGGAAGGCTGAAGGGGGAAGGCGGAAGGCTGAGGGCGGAGGGATGAAGGCTGAGGGATGGGGACTGATTGGAAAACGCCTTCGCGCGGCGCGGCGGTATCGAGCGGCGGGAAGACGCCAAGCGTCAGATCGGCGGGGGATTCGGCGCGGAGGCGGAGCGTGTCGCCGTCCACGGTGAGGCCGGCGCGGGTGAGGAAGACGCGTTCGCGTCCGCGCCATTCGGCCCGCCAGAGGGCGAGCGAATCCGCCTCGTCGAGCAGCACGATGCGCACTTCGCGCGGCGCCCCGCCGGATTCGGGGAGCACGACGCTCAGGGCCACCCCGCGCCCGGGGGCGAGCACGCGCGGCGCCTCGCCGTTGAAGGCAAACTCGGCCGCGACGCCCGGCGTGGCGGCGAAGAAAACGGTGCGCGTGGCGCCGTCGTCGATGGGCAGGAGCGGCTGCGCCGTCGCGTGGTCGAGGCGCAGCCCGGGGGCGAGCTCCAGGCCGAAGGCCCAGATGGCGGCGCGGTCGGCGGGGAAGGTCGCCGGCGCGGACGGAAACGCGACCCGGCCGCCGTCGGCCAGGGCGAACTCGAAACGCAGGCCGGGCTTGGCGGGGAGCGGGCGCAGGCGCTCGTAGTTGTTTATAAATACAAAACCGCCGCGGCCGTCGGCGCGCACGGTCCAGCGCGGGGTGTGGATGTCGTCGGCCGTGATCGGGCGCTCCTCGGGAAAATGGGCGGGCATGGCGGCGAGTTGTTCGCCGAAGGCGCGCACGAAGAGGTGGAGCCGTCGCAACCGGTGGTAGTGCGGGCGGATCTGCCCGGCGGCGCCGAGCGGGGCCTGGAAGTCGTAGTTTTTTTCCGGGAGATCGTTCCAGTAGCGGGTGTCCTGGGATTCCTGCATCGGCACGCCGCCCTCGGGGTTGATGCCGCCGTGATACATGTAGTAGCCGGGGAGGTTGCCGCCGGAGCCGAGTTTGCAGAGGACGACGGATTCGATGTCGCGCGGGTCGATGCGGATGCGGCGGTGGTAGGAGCTCATCATGCCGCCGCCGAGTTCGCAGGTGAGGAAGGGGTAGCGGGGCGTGTCGGCGGGATCGCCGACATCGCGGCCGCCGCGGAGGTCGGAGGCGATGCCGACATCGGTGCGCAGCGGGCTGAAGCGGAAGTTCGCCGGGTAGGCGTTGGGCATGGGCGTGATCTCGCGGTCCCAGAACCCCTCGGGATAGCCGCCGTAGAGCGGCAGCAGCTCGCCGAAGGGCACGGGCGTCGAGGGATCGAACCAGCCGGTGCGGGTGTAGAAGGGCGCGTCGAGCCCGACCTCGCGCGCGATGCGTTTGATCGAGAGCAGGTGCTCGGCGGGGCCGAAGTATTCGTTCTCGATCTGCACCGCGACGATGGGGCCGCCCTGTTTCCAGAGCAGGCCGTCGAGCTGGGCAAATATCGCCGCGAAGTGACGCCGCACCACCGCGAGGTAGGCGGGATCGTCGGTGCGGGCGCGTTCGCCGAAACCGTCCACCACCCAGTCGGGCAGGCCGCCGTGGCGCACCTCGCCGTGGCACCAGGGGCCGACGCGCACGACGGTGCTCAGGCCGAGCTCGGCGACGGTGGCGACGAAGCGCCGCAGGTCGCGCTCGCCGGACCAATCGTGCCGTCCCCCGGTCTCCTCGTGGTGCAGCCAGAAGACGTAGGTCGCGACGCAGTCGATGCCGCCGGCCTTCATCTTGAGCAGCTCCTCGCGCCACCGGTCGGCGGGCACGCGGCTGTAGTGCAGCTCGCCCATGACCGGCATCCAGCGGCGTCCGTCGCGCAGGAGGCTGAGCGAATCGACGCCGATGACGGAGCCGGCGGGATTACGATTGGAGCCGAGCGCGTAGGTCTCGGGAGCGGGCGGCCGGGCTGGGGGCAGGGCGAGGGAGGGCATGTCGGGATGGCGGCGGGGGGAAACGGCAAGGCCCCGAAGCCGGAGCCCGGGGCGAAGGCGGCCAACAAATCGACACGCGCCCGCGCCGCGCGACTGCGCCGGGGAGTTTACTGTTCGATTCCCGGCGTCTCCAGCGGGGCGGTGCCGTGGTGAAGGACAGCCGGCGATATTCCGGTGTAGAGGAGGCGCGACGCGCTTTCGCACGCGTGACTGGATGGCGACGAAACGGCGCCGCCGTTCCGCCACGTCGCAAGGCACCGGGCTGGTCGGGGAGCTGGGTGACGGCGTTTGGCTGGTGGTCGTGGCGGAAGCGCGGAAGCGCTTTCGTCCGGCGGCTTCACGGAAACGGAATGGCTCCGCCATTCCGTCACGTCCACCCGCCGGAAACGACCCTTCGGCGGGTGGGAGTTCGCCGGGTCGCTCGGCGATCACCGCATCACGGGGTGGCTACCTGCACGCGGAGGAAGAGGCGGAGGTCCTGGTCGAGCGGGCGGGTGTGGCGGATGAGCAGGTAATCGCTCGTGTCGGCCAGAATCTCGTCGTCGCCGGTGGAGGGCGTCCAGGCGCCGAGCGTGGTGCTTTCCTCGATCATGACCACGAGGTCGGTCGCGGCCTTGGAGCGGCGATAGACCAGGGAAAGCGTGGGCGAATGGTCGTCGAGCTGGGGCGCGACACCCTCCTCGGCCACGAGAGGATGGCCGGCGAAGGCGCGTTCGAGCAGGTTGTTCAAACCGTCGGCGTCGGGGTCGGCCTCGTCGGCCGCTTCGGGAAGGCTGGCCCAGTCGGCGCCGAAGTAGGCGGTGCGCCAGGCGGCGGCGGGGCTGGTGGGGGTGAAGAGCAGCGTCACGCCGGTGGCGGTTTGCTGGAGGGCGAGGGTGCCGTGGTCGGAGAGCGGGCGACCGGCGCTGTCGGGCGACACGGAGCCGAGGTCGAAGTCGCCGGTCTTGGTCGCGCAGGTGAGCACGGTCCAGCTGCGCGGTTGGGTCCAGAAGGCGTCGGTGAAGTTGACCGTCGATCCGGGGGAGTTGAACACGAGGTCGATGGCGGCGCCGGCGGTGACGACGACGGAACCGGCGGCGGAAACGCGAGCGGCGGAGTCGGAGGCGGCGCTGTTGACCGGAAGGGTCCAGCGCAGGCGGGCGCCGTCGGCGTAAGTGATGTTGCCGCCGATGCTCTGCGCGCCGGCGGGAGCGCCGGGGGCGTGGATGGCGCCGGAGGCGAATGCGACGGAGCCGAGCAGGGAGCCGTCGCCGGAGAGGCTGGCGCCGTCGGCGACCGAGACGCTGCCGGAGGCGAGCGAACCGGTGAGGTGCAGGCCGCCGCCCATCAGCGCGGTGACGCCGGTGTAGGTGTTGGCTCCGGAGAGGGTCAGGGTGCCGGAGCCGTCCTTGGTGAGGGCGAGGATCTGGCCGGGGGCGCCGTTTTGCAGGGAGCCGGCGAAGGTGGAGTCGGCGGCGCCACGGGTGGTGAGCGTGGCGGTGCCGCCGGCGAGGTTGGCGATCACGCCGCCGGTGCCGGAGAGGCGGCCGACGGTGGGGCTGAAGCCGGCGAGGTCGAGCGTGCCGCCGTGGACGGTGAGGTTGCCGGTGGCGGCGCCGAGGGCGGTGGCGTGGCCGAGCTGGAGGGCGCCGGCCTGGAGGGTGGTGCCGCCGGCGTAGGTGTTGGCGCCGTTGAGCTGGATCGTGCCGGTGGGGTTGGCGCCGGTGGTGAACGCGAGTCCGCGGGTGCCGCCGATGGCGCCGTTGAAGAGGGATGTGGCGGCGGCCTGGGAGTCGGGGTTGGCCGAGGTGATGGTGACGTCGTCGGCGAGGGTGATGGCGCCGGAGAAGTGGGTGTTGCGCCCGAGGGTGAAGGAGCCGTCGAGCACGACCGCGTTGGCGAGGGTGCGGGGCGCGCCGGAGGAGCGGAGTTCGCCGCCGTGGATGCGGAGGGGGCCGGTGCCGATGGCGTTGTCGATGGCGAGCTGGAGGGCGCCGGAGTCGAGGTGGAGGCCGCCGGTGAAGGTGTTGGGGCCGGCGAGGACGACGGTGTGGTTGCCGACGATGGTGACGACGCCGGGGCCGCCGGCTCCGTCCTTGATGAAGCTGTGGAGGACGAGGTCGGCGCTCATGGGGGCGAGGACGAGCTCGTTGTTGGAGCCGACGAGGATGCCGAAGGAGAAGTCGTTGGTGATGTTGGCTCCGTCGCGGCCGATGGTGAAGGCGCCGGTGCCGGCGTTCATGATGCCGCCGACGATGAGGAGATCGCCGGCGTTGTTGCCGGGCTGGCGGGCGCCGGTGCCGGTGTAGCGGAGGGTGTTGACGCTGCGGGCGAGGCCGGTGGCGCCGAAGACGCCGGCGCCGCTGAGGTCGTGGTTGACGGTGCCGGTGCCGCCGGAGGGGATGCCGCCCCAGGCGCCGGTGCCGGGCTGGGAGGTGGCGCCGGTGTAGGGGACGAGGTTGTTGGAGAGATCCTTGGCGGCGTAGGTGTGGCCGGCGGCGGAGTTGTTGGCGGCGTTGCCGGCGCTCTTCACCAGGGCCCAGGGGCCGACGATGCCGGTGGAGCCGGCGTTGACGATGCTGGTGGAGGTGGTGGAGCCGGAGCCGGCGGATTTATCGAGGAGGAGCATGGAGCCGGCGCTTCGCGTGAGGGCGCCGGTGAGGGAGAGGGTGCGGCCGGCGGCGACGGTCCAGGTCTGCCGGCCGGCGGCGAGGGCGAGGGGGGCGGCGATGGAGAGGTTCTGGGTGGCGGCGCCCAGATCGATGCCGCCGGCGCCGAGGGTGAGGGTGTGGCCGGCGCCGAGGGCGACGGGGCCGCCGGTGGAGCCGACGACGAGGCCGCGGAGGGCGAGGGGGGCGCCGAGATTGACGGAGTTGGCACCGGACAGACCTTGCCAACGGGCGGTGTCCCAGGGGGTGGGAACGACGTTGGCGCTCCAGCTGGCGGGCAGGTTGAGGGCGAGGGTGTTGTCGGCCTTGTCGAGGACGGAGGGGGCGCGCGGGGTGACGGTGAGCTCGGCGGAGGCCTCGCTTTCGCCGAGTCCGTTCACGGCGACGATGGCGTAGTGGTAGGTGGTGCCGTTGGTGACGGAGGCGTCGGTGTAGGTGGTGAGGGCGACCTCGTCGGCGATGGTTTCGTAGGGGCCGCCGGGGGTGGTGGAGCGGCCGATGCGGTAGGAGACGGCGCCGGCGGAGGGGCTCCAGGCGAGGGTGACGGCGCCGGGGCTGCCGCTGGCGGAGAGGCCGGTGGGGGCGGCGGGCGGGGCGGCGGAGAGGGGGTAGAAGACGACGGAGACGCCGGTGGTGCTCTGCTGGAGCTGGAAGCCGCCGTAGGCGTCGATGGTGTTGCCGGCGGAGTCGGGGCTGACGGAGCCGAGGGCGAAGTGGCCGCTCTGGGCGGTGGCGGTGAGGAGGAGCCAGACGCGGGTCTGGGTCCAGAAGGCGTCGCCGAAGTTGACCGTGGAGCCGGGGCCGTTGAGCACGAGGTGGACGGAGGCGCCGGCGGTGACGGTGACGCCCTGGGCGGCGACGCGGTTGGAGGCGGTGGCGGTGGTGGCGTGGGAGGTGAGATGCCAGTTCAGGCGGGCGGAGCCGGCGTAGGTGAGGGGGCCGGTGAAGGTCTGGGTGCCGGTGAAGTTGACCGAGCCCGGGGTGTGGGTGCCGGCGATGATGGTGGTGGCGTTGCCGGAGCCGGTGCCCGAGAGGATGGTGCCGGCGGTGGTGCTCAGCGTGCCGGTGGTGGTGAGGGTGCCGTCTAGGCGGAGGGTGCCGCCGGAGAGGGTGGTGGAGCCGTCGTGGGTGGAGGCGCCGGCGAGGGTGAGGGTGCCGGAGCCGAGCTTCACGATGGAGAGGGTGTCGGCGGAGAGCTCGGAGAGGGTGTCGAGCACGGCGATGTCGCCTGCGCCCTGGAAGGTGAGGGTGCGGCTGCCGGTGACGCCTCCGTAGATGCCGGAGCTGAAGGCGAGACGGCCGGAGTCGGACTGGATGAGGTAGTTGGCGCCGCCGGCCATGAGGGTGAGGCCGCCGAGGGTGTTGTTGCCGGCGAGGTTTTGCACGGCGGGCACGGAGCCGTTGCGGCCGGCGAGGGAGAGGCGGGGCAGGGTGAGGTTGCCGCCGGTGCCGTCGAGCTGGAGGCGCGAGCTGCCGCCGCTGTTGTTGTTGATGTAGATGGGGCTGTTGGCGGCGGCGAGGACCTGGTTGTTGGTCACGCGCACGATGCCGTCGTCGGCGGAGCTGCTGCCGGAGTCCACGTGGAGATTGCCGCGGAAGGTGGAGCCGGGGCTGTTGAGCACGAGGGTGCCGGGGCCGGATTTGCGGAGCAGGCCGGCGACGACGGAGGCGCCGAGGTCGGGCGTGGAGAGGGGGCTGGCGAGGGTGAGGGTGGCGCCGGCGGGGACCTGGAAGGTGCCGCCGTTGACGTCGAGGAGGATGCCGCGGGTGGGATCGTCCAGGGCGAAGGTGCCGGTGGCCTGGAGGGTGCCGCGGTTGAGCACGAGTTGGTTGGCAACGAGAGCGGCGGGCGCGGGGCCGAGGCGGGCCTCGGAGTCGATGACGAGGGTGCTGGCGCGGCCGTCGCCGACGGCGATACGGCCGGTGAAGGCGGAGTTGTCGCCGGCGAGGGTGGCGGGGCTGCCGACAAAGAGCAGGGAGCCGTCGCCGCCGAGATTGGCCGAGATCGTGGTGGGGCCGTTGGCGCCGCGGACCATGGCGTCGGGGGTGTTGACGGCGATCTGGCCGGCGAGGGTCCAGGTGCCGGCGCCGGCCTGGAGGAGCTCGGGGGAGCCGGCGAGGGTGAGTTGGTGGATGGTGGTGGTGCTGCTGGTGGTGCCCTTCCAGATGAGGGCGCCGCCGCTGAGTTTGAGCGAGTCGCCGGCGAAGGTGCGGGAGAGGGTGTCGGCGGGGGTGCGGAGGCGGAAGTTGGCGGTCTCGTAGGTCTTGCCCGCGCTCGGGGCGAGGCCGTCGCTCCAGCGTCCGGCGGAGGCGAAGGACGTCTGGCCGAAGGGATCGTCGGCGGTGAGGAAGTTTTGCGCGGCCTGGCGGTTGGGCCCGAGGGAGTAGTGGGCCAGGACCTGGTCGCGGGTCAGGGCGACGTCGCTGACGCGGAGCTCGGAGTATTCGCAGTGGGCGAAGGCGTCGGCGGCGTAGGCGGAGCGGCCGAGCCAGTTGTTGACGTCGGGCAGGGAGGAGAGGGGGTAGGCGACGTCGAGGAAGGCGACCTCGTCGCCGTCGCGATACCAGGTCCAGCGGCCGCCGCCGGCGCCGTTGGAAGCGTAGGTGATGGCGTAGTGGCGGGGGATGCCGGCGGTGGTGGCGAGGCCGCTGTCGAGGGTGACGGTGGCGCCGCCGACGCGGGACTCGAAGCGCTGGGTGGCGAGGGAACTTCCGGTGGCGGTGCTGAGCGTGAAGTAGGCGGAGGTGCCGTTGTTAAAATCGAGCAGGCGCGACCAGGCCTGGAAGGAGAGGGGCGTGGCCCAGATCTCGATGGTGACGTCGGTGTAGCCGGAGACGAGGCCGGCGGGGAGCGCGAGGTAGGCCGCGCCGCTGCCGGAGGAGCCGCCGGGGAGGCGGAGGCCGGTGCCGGTGAAAGTGGCGCCGGCGCCCTGCACGGTGGCGAGGGCGGAGCCGGTGACGGAGTCGGTGAGGGTGGTGCCGGCGGGGGCGGCGGCGGCGGGTTGGGCGAAGGACCAGTGGCGGACGACGTGGGCGAGATCGGGCGCGGCGACGACGCGGGCGTAGCGGTCGGCGACGCCTTGGGCGGTGTTGCTGATGAGGAGGGCGTTGTCGCCGCCGTTGACGGCGTCGCCGAGGCAGCTGCCCTCGCCGAGGAGGCGGACACCGTTGAGCCAGATGTTGCCGTTGCTGAAGTAGCCCTGGGAGCCGCCGCCGCAGTAGTTGTGCATCATGACGGTCTTGGGGTTCTCGCGACCGCCGCGGTGATCGCAGCCGTAGTTGTGGCCGCCGAGCTCGTGGGCGACGACGTTGGACCAGAACTGGCCGGGATCGAAACAGGAGTAGCGGCCCGGCTGCTGGGCGACGGCGGCGGCGCCGTCGTCGGTGGAGACGCAGAGGAAGGTGATGAGATCGGCGCCGCGGGCGTTGCCGGCGTCCACGACGTCGGAGAGGCGCGAGTCGTAGTTGGCCATCCAGCCGACGAAGCCGCCCTTGGAGGTGCGCTGGTAGTTGGCCTGCGCGGCCTCGTGGTAGCCGACGATGCGCACGCGGGCGCCGGTGCCGCAGCGCTCGTTGATGGCGTTGGAGCCGGCGATGGCGTTGGCGGCGAGGACCTGGACGTTGTCATGCCCGCCGGCGGAGGCGGTGTAGGTCTGGTCGTAGGCGACGAGCAGGTCGGCCTCGGCGGCGGCGTGGGCGGAGCCGACCGCGAAAACGGCGAGGGTGGCGGCGAAGGCGAGCCGGGCGATGCGCGCGAGCGAGGGCGACGGGGTGCTGGGGGTTTTCATTCTGCGGTCGGAACGGTTTCGTGGGTGTGGATCGGCTCGCCGCCGGGGATGGCGAGGTAGGTTTCGGGCTCGAAACTGGAGAGGATGAGCTCACCGGGCTCGCGCGGGTGGGCCTGGAGGAAGGTGCCGTCTTCGGGCGAGGCGATGGTGAAGGCCTCGGTGCCTTGTTTGAAGGCGATGGTGACGAGGGATTCGTCGAGGCCGGGCAGGCGGCCGGTGAGGGTGCCGCCGAGGCCGGAGGGGGCGAGGTCGGCGCGGGTGACGCGCACCTCGAGTTCACGGCCGTCGAAGCCGGGCAGGGTGAAGCTGGCGAGCGGCCGGCCTTCGGCGCGGGCGCGCTCGACCGCGATGAAAACGGGCTCCTTGCGATAGACGAGCTGGCGGCCGGTGATGCGGGGGTTCTCCTCGAGCATGCGGCGCTCCTCCCACTCGTTGTGGGCGATGCGGCGGATGACCTCGGGATCGCGGGCGTCCTCGGCGCTCCAGGCGTGGAGCTCGGTCTCTCGGGAGACGGCGAGTGGTCTCAGGACCAAGGGGCGATCCTGGATGACGGGTGGGCCGGGTGGTGGCGCCACGGGCGGCGGAGTGTCGGCGGCGGGCGTGGTTGCGGCGACGGGCGCTTGCTCCGAGGGCGATGCGGACGCGGGGGCGTCGTCGCGCGCGGAGTGCGGGCGATGCGCGAGAAAGCCGAGGATGAGGAGGACGGCGGTCGCGAGGCCGAGGCCGATAACGGGACGGGGCATGGAAGGGCGGAGGACGAACGCCGGATGACCGACGACGGATGGCGAATCGGCTAACGGGCGGGGCTGGTGCGAGTGCGGAGCAGCGGTCGCGAGAGTCAAACACGGCGAGCTGCGGGGCAGGTGTCTTTTGAAAGGACAACTACGATCCGGCCGGTCTTGGCATCGTCCGGTTTGGGGCCGCGCCGCCCGCGCTCCTCAAATCGCCTCCGCGCTTGCGGGGGCGCGGGGCGGCGGGAACCTTGCCGGCCACCCATGGTTTCCGACAACACGCCTCCCGCCCACTCCACGCCCGTTCCCGGTGACGCCGCCGCGAACCCCTTCCTCGACGGCGCCTTCCGCGTTCGCTGGGCCGACCACACGCCCGACAAGATCGTGCCCGCCATCGACGCCGCGCTGGCCGAGGCCCAGGCCGCCATCGACGCCATCGCCGGAGACAGCGCGGAAGCCACTTTTGAAAACACCTTCATCGCCCTCGAACACGCCACCGAGCGCCTGAACTTCGCGTGGGGGAAAGTCACCCACCTGCAATCCGTCTCCGACTCGCCGGAGCTGCGCGAGGCGCACAACGCCGTGCTGCCGAAGGTCTCCGCCTTCTTCGCCAAGATCCCGCTCAACCCCGCCCTCTGGGCTCGTCTCAAGGCCGGCGCCGCCTCGCCCTCGGGCCGCGCGGTCGAAGGCGTTTTCGCGCGCCTGCGCGACGAGACCGTGGCCGGCTTCGTCGAGGCCGGCGCCGATCTGCCCGACGACAAACGCGCCCGCCTCGAGGCGCTCGAGGGCGAGCTCGCCCAGCTCACCCAGAAGTATTCGGAGAATACCCTCGACTCCACCAACGCCTGGCAACTCGTGGTCGAGGACGAGAGCCGCCTGCGCGGCCTGCCGCCCCACGCCGTCGCCGCCGCGCGCGACGCCGCCCGCAAAAAAGGTCTCGGCAGCGACGAAAAACCCGCCTGGCGCTTCACCCTGCACGGCCCCTCGCAGGAGCCGGTCATGCTCTACGCCGAGGACGAGTCGCTGCGCCGCGAGGTCTGGTCCGCCGCCGTGCAGGTCGGCGCCGAGGCCGAGGGCGGCAAGTGGGACAACGGTCCGCTGGTGCAAAAAATCCTCGCCCTCCGCGCCGAGAAATCGGCCCTGCTCGGCAAGGCCAGCTTCGCCGACCTCGTGCTCAAACGCCGTATGGCGCGCAGCGGCGAAAAGGCGCTCGCCTTCGTCACCGATTTCGAGGCGCGCTGCCGCGCCGCCTTCGTGCGCGAGAACGTGGAGCTGGAACAGTTCAAGTCCGCGCGCAGCGGCCAGCCCGCAGGTCGCCTGAAGGCCTGGGAGGTCGGTTACTGGGCGGAGAAACTGCGCCAGGCGCGGCACGCCTTCGACGAGGAGGCGCTGCGGCCCTACTTCGAGGTCTCGCGCGTGCAGGCCGGGCTCTTCGAGCTGGCCACGCGGGTCTTCGGCCTGCGTATCACCGAGGTGCCGGTGTCGCCCGATCTCGTCTGGCACGCCGACGTGAAATTCTACGAGCTGCACGAGGCCGCGGGCGGGCGCCACCTCGGCTCCTTCTACGCCGACTGGCACCCGCGCGAGTCGAAGCGCGGCGGCGCCTGGATGGGCTACCTCGTCACCGGCGGCCCGCTGCCCGAGGGCGGACGTTCGCCGCACCTCGGCTACATCTGCGGCAACATGACGCCGCCCTCGCCGGAAAATCCCGCCCTGCTCACGCACCGCGAGGTCGAGACGATTTTCCACGAGTTCGGCCACCTGCTGCACCACCTGCTCGGCGAGGTGCCGGTCAAGTCGCTCAACGGCGTCAACGTCGCCTGGGACTTCGTCGAGCTGCCCTCGCAGATCATGGAGAACTGGTGCTGGGAACGGGAGTCGCTCGACCTCTTCGCCCGTCACCACCAAACGGATACGCCGATCCCGGACGAGTTGTTCAACAAGATGGTCGGCGCTCGCAATTTCCGCTCGGCCAACGCCGCCATGCGCCAGGTGCAGTTCGCCAAGATGGACCTGCTCCTGCACCTGCGCGCGGACGAATTCACCGACGGCGACCTGGAGGCCAAGACCCGCGCGCTGGTGGCGGACAACATGATCCCTACCGAGCCGCCGGCCCGCACCATCGTGCGTCGCTTCGGGCACCTGTTTTCCGATCCGGTCGGCTACGCCGCCGGCTACTATTCCTACAAGTGGGCGGAGGTGCTGGAGGCGGACGCGTTTACCCGCTGGAAACAGGCAGGCGTGTTTTCGCGCGAGGTCGGCGCGGAGTTCGTCGAGCACATCCTGAGCAAGGGCAACAGCGAGGAGCCGCACCTGCTTTTCCGTCGTTTTATGGGTCGCGACGCCGATCCGCGCGCGCTGCTGGAGCGCTGCGGACTCGCCGGCTGAGGCCGCGAAAGGCCACGCATGGGGCGGAAGGGGACAGAGCCGGCGACGCGGCGCGGGCCGTGGCGGCGCAGGTGGGCGCGGCTCGCGCTGGCCTGCGTCGGCGCCTTGCTGCTCCTCGTCCTGGCCGCGCTCGGCACGCTCGACTGGTGGCTGCCGCCGCTGGCCGAGCGGCTGGCCGGCGCGCGGGCGGCGGAGCGCGGGGTGGAGTTTGGCGGCGAGGTCGAGTGGCGCGACCTGCGCTGGGCCGATTCGCGGTGGGGCGTGAGTTTTCAGGCCGAGCGGGCGCGCATCGACGCGCCGACCCTGCTGCTTTGGCATGGTCTGCGGGGCGAGCTGGAGCTCGAGGGCTGGACGCTGGAGGTCGCCCCGCCGGCCTCGCCCGCGACGGCGGAGTCGGGCGCGAGCGGCGAGGTCGGGGCGACGAGGGAGATGGGCTGGCCGGAGCTGGCGGAGCTGCTGCGCGAGATCGGCCGGCGGCTGCAAGATCACGTCGAGCGGGCGCATCTGACCGAAGGGCTGGTGCGGGCCCCCGGGGTCGAACTCGCCCTGCCGGAAGCGACGCTGCGTGGCGCCGCGCTGGAGGGGCGGCTGCGTTGGCGCGAGGAGGAGTTTTCCTTCGCGGTGGATCTGGCCGACGACAGTGCGACGCTCGTTTGGCCGCGCGGCGACCTGCGCGCGACCGCGAACTGGCCGGAGCCGAAGCGGGTGGGCGGCACGCTCGCCTGGGCAGGGAACACCGCGACATTTGGCGCGGAGTTTGGCGCGGGCGACTGGGTGCCGGAGAGTTTTGAACTGGAGGGCCGTGGCTGGACCGTGCCGGCGGCGCGGCTGCGCTTGCCGGAGGATTACGCCGAGCTGCGCGGCGGTTTTCGGGTGAGCGGTTCGGAGCGAACGCTGCACGCGGTGGTGGACGCGGTGGCGCGGCCGGGGCGCGAAGATCTGCCGGTGGTCACGCTTCAGGCCGAGGCGCGGGCGACGCCGGGCGAGCTGCGGCTGGAGCGGCTCTTGCTGGAGGCGCCGCAGCTGCGCGCCAGCCTGAGCGCGCCGCTGGTGTGGCGGGCGGGCGCGGGCTGGGCGACGGAGAGCGAACCGGAGTTTGTCTGGAGCGCGGAGCTGGGGCCGCTGAGCGACGAGCGGGTGCGCGGCCATGTCGAGGGCACGGCGCGATGGTTGCCGGGCGCGGAGGGTGCGACGGGCTCCGACTGGCGGGTCGAGTGGTTGGCCACGGCGGCGGGCTTGGCCTGGAGCGAGGTAGAAGGGAAAATTTTGGACGCGCGGTTGAGCGGCGAAACCACGATGGCGGCAACGCGGGTGGTCGAGCTGGTGGCGCGCGACGAGGCCGGGGCGGCGGAGCTGGAGGCGAGCGGAATTTTTTATCATCGCGAGCGTCGGATCGAGGACGGCCGGGCAACGCTCGCCGCGCCCGGCGCTTGGTTCGCGCCGTGGCTGCCGGAGGACGCGAGTTTCGAGGCGGTGGAGCTGACGGCGCGGATGGCGGGGGAGCTTGCGGAGTCGCCGGGTGGTCTGGCGGTCGAGACGGAAGGCACGGTGGTCGGCGCGCGTTTCGCCGAGTGGACGACGGATCGGGCGACGGTGGCGTTTTCCGGGAATCCGCTGGGCGAGTCGCGGGCGAAGCTCGCGCTGGTGCGGGGCGCGGCGGCGCTCGACGCGGAGCTGAGGCTGTCGCCCGGTCGGGTGGTGGCGGAGCGCCTGGACATCCGGCGCGACGCGGGGAGTTTGTTGCGTTTGGCGGAGCCGGCGCGGGTGAATTACGCGGCCGGCGAGCGCGCGGTGGCGGCGGAATGGGGGGCGGAGGGAGGCGGACGGCTGGCGCTGCGCTGGGAGGCGGGCCGGGCGGCGGCGGTGTTTATTCAAAATCTGGATACGAGCTGGATCGAGGTCTGGCGCGACGCGGAGCCGTGGCCGGCGATCACCGCGCGCGGCGTGGCGGTGGAGGGGCGGACGGCGGCGGGCGGCTGGATCGAGGGCACGGGCGAGGCGGACCTGGCTTGGACGCGCGGGGACCGCACCGCCGGCTGGGCGCGCGCGAAAGGCGCGGCCGGGGCGGAGGGACTGCGCCTAGAGAGTCTGACCATCGGACGTGAACAGGACGTGCTGGCGAGCGGCGCCGGGCTGGCGCCGTGGCGGCTGCGGGTGGGCGAGGGTATCGAGCCGGAGCCGGTGGAGGGCGGCGAGTGGTCGCTGCGGCTGGAATCGCGGCCGGAGGCGATGCTCTGGGACGACCTGGCGAAGTTGGCCAATATCGAGCTGGAGCAACCGGCGGTGGCGGCGGAGCTGTCCGGGCCGGCGCTGGAGCCGAGCGGCCATCTGCATTTGTCCGCGGAGCGGGTGCGCCTGCATGGCGAGGGGCTGCCCGATGAGGGTTTGGAGCTGAGCGGGCTGCGGGTGGAGGCGGAGGTGTCGCGCGGCGATTTCGAGGTGCGGCGTTTGGAGGCGCGGGTGGACGGGCAGCGCGTTGAGGCGGAGGGACGGGTGGTGTTGGAGGAGGGCGATTGGCCGCGGCTGCGGGAGCGTCCCTATGTGTGGCTGCGCGACCACGCGGAGGCGCGGGTGCGTGTGCCGGGCGCGGAGGTGTCGGCGCTGGCGCGTTACCTGCCGCGTTTGCTCGCGCCGGCGGGCACGCTGGCGGCGGAGTTGACCTTGAGCCGGGGGGCGGAGCTCGACGGCTGGTTGCGGCTCAGCGACGGCAGCACGCGGCCGCTGGGCGGCTTTGGCGTTTTGCAGGACATCGACGTGGAGCTGGCGCTCGACGGCCGCGCGGTGCGGATCGAGCGCATGCGCGCGATGGCCGGCGGTCAGGCGGTGTCGATGAGCGGCGGCGCTACGCGCGTGCCCGGGGCGATGCCGCTGCTGGACCTGCGGCTGCGGGCGGAGCGTTTTCCGCTGGTGCGGCGGCCGGGCTTGCTGCTGCGCGGCGACCTGGACCTGACGATCAAGACCGAGACGGGGGTGGGCGGCGCGGCCGGGCCGACGCGGGTGGGCGGCGAGGTGCGGCTGCGCGACAGCCTTTTTCTCGCGGACATCCGGCCGCTCATCAGCACGGGCGGCGGGAGCGCGGCGGCGGTCCGGGCGCGTCCGCCGTATTTCTCCGTGGATACGCCGCCGCTGGCCGACTGGGAACTGGCGCTGCGGGTGGGCGGCGAGGAGTTTTTGCGTCTGCGCACGCCGATCTTCGAGGGCACGGGCTCGGCGCGTTTTGAGCTCACCGGGACGCTGCGCGAGCCGCGGGCGGTGGGGGAGTTTTGGGTGGAGGAAGGAAACATCCTTTTCCCCTTCGCCACCTTCGCGGTGCAGGAGGGCGCGGTGCGGCTGCGGGCGAGCGATCCCTACACGCCGATGCTTGATTTTCGCGCGACCGGGCGGCGGCTCGGCTACGATTTGCGACTGGAGCTGGGCGGCACGGCCGACGCGCCGCAGTTGCAGCTGTTTTCCAGTCCGCCGCTGGATGCGGAGACGCTCATCCTCATGGTCACGGCGGGCGCGACGCCGAGCGACGGGCAAGGCTCGTCGTCCTCGTCGCAACGGCTGGCGGCGGTCGGCGCCTACCTGGGGCGCGATCTGCTGCGCACGCTCGGAGTGGGTGGCGCGGACGAGGAGCGTCTGACCTTTAGCTCGGGCGAAAAGGTGTCGCGGCAGGGACGCGAGACCTACGGTTTTGAATTTAAGCTCAACGACCGCTGGTCCCTGACCGGCGAATACGACGAGTTCGACGCCTACAACGTGGGCATAAAACGCCGTCTGCGCGCCGCGCCGCCGTCTGCGCCCGAGGAACTGGAGACAGGGGACGAGGAAGCGGAGGCGGAGGCCGAGGCGGCCGAGCGCGCGGCGGAGTCGCCGACCAAGGAGGGAGACACCAAACAATGAAGACGAAGTGGCGACGCGGTTTGCTGGCGGGGATGATTTTGACCGGGACGGTGGGCGCGCTCGGCGCGCAGCCGCAGCCGGAGGAGCGGGCGGTCGAGCCGGTCGAATCGGCGGAGCCGGCGGAACTGTCGGTGCGCGGTTTTGGCTGGTTTCGGAACTTGGAGCTCAAGCGGACCCTGCGGGTGCTGCTCGGGGAGGGGGAGCGGCGGCGGGTGTTCGACGCGGGCTTCATCGAGGACGCGTCGCTGGTGCTGAATTCGGAGCTGGTGGAGGCGGGATTTTTCGAGTCGGCGGTGCGGGCCGAGTGGGTGACGGAGGACGGTCGGCGGGGCGAGGCGCTGTTGGACGCGGAGCTGAGCGAGCCGCTGCCGCGTCCATTGCGGGTGCGGGAGCTGCGGCTCGTCGCGGCGCCCGGTCTGCGCGCGGTGGTGGAGGAGGTGGAGATCGATGGTCTGACCGAGATCGAGCGCGAGGACGCGGTGACGTTTTTCAAACCCGACACCGGTCTCTACACCCCGCCAAGCGTGCGGGCCTGGTCGCCGGCCCGGGTGCGCCGGGCGGCGGCGCAGCTGCGCGAGGCGCTGCGGGCGCGCGGCTTCGCCGAGGCGACGGTGCGGGTGGACGAGACTCGGCCCGATCCGGAGACGGGCGAGGTGACGCTGCACGTGGTGGTGGACGAGGGACCGCGCTGGCGCGTGGCGGAGTGGCGCGCGGAGGTGGCGGGCGGCGAGGAGCTGCTCGGCGGCGTGCCCGAGGGATTGGTGGGCGCGCCGTGGTCGCGGGCGCTGGCGCTGGACGCGGCGCAGACGGTGCGTCGGCGCTACTTTGCGGAAGGGCATGCCGACGTGCGGGTGAGCTGGCGGGCGGAGCCGATCAACGGCGAGGCGGCGGCGGGAGAACGGGCGGTGACGGCGGTGGCGAAGGTGGAGCCGGGGCCGAGTTGGACCATCGACGAGGTGCGTTTCGAGGGGCTGCTGAAGACCCGACCCTCGACCGTGGAGCCGCGGGTGGAGGAGCTGGAGCGGGGCGACGCCTACGATCCGGCGGAGATCGACGCGGCGCGGCTGCGGCTGGCGCGGCTGGGGGTGTTTCGCCGGGTGGAGGCGGCCGGCGAGGGGCCGGTGGATGGCGGCGAGCGCGACGTGCTTTTCCGGCTGGCGGAGGAGGCGCGCTGGCAGGCGTCGTGGTTGATCGGATACGGCAGCTACGAGCAGTTGCGCGGGGCGGTGGAGCTGAGCCGGAACAACCTGTGGGGGCTGGCTCACCGGGACCGGGTGGAGATTGGGCAGTCGTTCAAGGCCTCGCGCGGCGAGTATCGTTACATCCTGCCCACGCTGTTTGACGACAAGGTGGAGGCGTCCGGGAGAATCTGGGGCCTGCGCCGCGAGGAGCCGTCGTTTGTTCGTCTGGAATACGGCGCGGGCACGGAGGCGAGCCGCGAGATCGGCTGGATCGACGCGCGGGGCACGGCGGGACTGAGTTACCAGGTGCTGCAAGCGGACGAGGTGGAACTCGGCTCCGACGCGGTGGACGAGACGACCGTGGCGGCGCTGAATCTCGGGCTGACCCGGGATGTAAGGGATAATCCGATACGGCCGCGCCGGGGGCACCGCTGGTCGTTGCAGACGGAGACGGCGCTGCCGGAGCTGGGCGGCGAGAGCCGTTACGAGCGGGTGGAGCTGGCGTGGTCGTGGCATCGCCCGCTGGGCGGGGACGGGGCGGAGCGTTGGTTGCACGCGGGGGTGTTGCACGGTTTCATCGAGGCGGCCGCGGGCGACGTGCCGGTGAACAAGCTGTTTTTCCCGGGCGGGGAGAGCTCGATCCGGGGCTACGCGGAAGGCGAGGCGACGCAGCGCGGCGCGGACGGGCGTTACGTCGGGGTGCGTTCGCAGTGGCTGGTGAACCTGGAGTTCGAGCAGCTCGTGACCGGGCGTTGGACGCTGGTGTTGTTTTCCGACACGCTGGGCACGGCGGCGGACATGGACGACTGGCCGGGCACGGAGGTGCTGACCTCGCTCGGGCTCGGTGTGCGTTACCAGTCGCCGATCGGGCCGCTGCGACTGGAGTATGGGCGAAACCTGAACCCGCGGGACGGAGACCCGCCGGGCACCCTGCATTTCTCCATCGGGTTTCCGTTTTAGGTCAGCGGAGAAAGTCGATCCCGTTGTCGGGCTCGTCGGCCGCGCCTTTGATGACATCGTCGGGCGCCATTTCGGGGGGCGGTCCGGCGAGGGCGGTTTGCAGGTCCTCCACCTCGAGGTGATAGACCACCGTGCCGTAGGTGATGCGTTCGTCGGGTTCGCGTTGGCGCAGGTAGGCGCAGAGGCGATTAAAGCGAAGGAAGTCGAAATCGGCCATTGTGGCGGCCCAGTTTACGAAGCCCTCGCGCTCGATGAGCGCTTGGAGTGCTTCCGGCTGATTCATCACGGCGTGGAAGCGCGCCGCCTCCGTGACCAGCTCGCGGTAGCGTTTTTCGTGGCTCGCGCGCCAAGGGCCGAAAAAATTCCCGTCGTAGAGGCTGTTCAGCATGGTGGTGCTGAGCACATAGGCGCCCGGGCCGAGCGGATACGGCTCGATCGGGCGTGCGTCGTAGAACTGGGGCAGGAGCACGGCGGTGTCCGGGGTGAGGCCGAAGTGGGTGAGGTCGGCGCAACCGAAATAGGAAAAGTAGATGCGACGCGTGTCGCCGGAGGCGCGGCGTTTGGCCAGCCAGTCCCGGACCTGCGGCAGGGACTCTCCCCAATCGGAGGAGCTGTCGGTGAGGATGCGCCACCCGTATTTCGGCCCGCCCGCGAAGACGTTGAAGTAGGCGAGGTGTTGTGGGTGGATGAGCGCGGCTTCCAGCGCGGCGCCGCTCACCAGCACGGCCAGAAGCGCGGTGCGCAGCCTGATGGATCGCCAGATCGAGTGGACCGCGAGTCCCGCGATGAGGAGGGCGAAAGGATAAACCGGCAGCAGGTGGCGGGCGCCGATGTTGAGGTTTCCGCGCAGCGCGACGATTCCATACACGAGGGCGAGGACGAAGAGAGGCGCGAGGCCGTGCAGATGCGCGCGGAAGGGGTTTGCGGACTTGGCGCTGAAACTGCGAACCAGGACCAGGAAGCCGACCAGCAGGGCGAGGTGAAAAGTCAGCGGGTTCTTCACCAGCCAGGCGATGGGGAAAAACTGCCACCAGCCGTTGATCGAATACTGCCCCATCAGGAAGGCCCGACGCTTGCTGCCCGAGAGAACGAAGCGGTGAAGATCGTGCAGGTAGTCCTCGGGGAGAAGACGCCACTCGCGAAGCCGCTGGATGGTGGTGGTGCTGAAGTGGGTGTCGTGGAAATTGCTATCCCATTCGGGAAGGGGCGATTGAGGTGCGCCGGCGGGGCCTCCGTAGATCGCCCAGACCACCAGCCACGCCACCACGGCGCTGGCAAGCAAGGAGCCCAGCAAGGGGAGGAAACGGGCGGTGCCGAAACGGCCCGGGCGTCGGGAGAGCTTCACTTCCAGCGGGCGACCGTTCCAGCGGCGGAGCAGCAGGAGCAGCACCGCCATGGGCACGATGAGGAGCCCGCTGATTTTGGTGGCGGCGAGCGCGCCGACGGAGAGACCGGTGAGCAGGATCCAGGGGATGGTGATTCGGTGCATCAGTCGCCAGAGGGCGAGAACCGAACAGGTGAAAAGCAGGGTGGTGGCGATGTCCGAGGTGGCGACCGCGCTGTTCGAAATGATCAGGGGCGAAAAACAGTAGAGCGCGAGGGTGAGAAGGCCCGCCGCGTCGCCATGCAGTTTACGCGAGTAAACAAACAACAGCGCTCCGAGCGCGAGCCCGAGCACGATGATCATCGTCCGGCTCGCGGCGACGATGGCCTCGGTGTCATTTGGGGCGGAGTAGAAAAATTGCCGCCCGAAATTGATCCCCGCCCCCTCCCCGATGCGGATCGCCTCCAGCGTCGGCATGGTCGGCGCCGGATCGAGCGCGAGCAGGGGCAGCGCGGCCCACATCTGGGAGAGCCGCAGGTTGACGTTCGCGAATGGGTGTCGGGCGGTTTGGAGCGAGGCGTAGCCGACGGCGACGTGGTCGGGCTCGTCGAAGGTGGCCGAGGTGGTGAAGGCCGGGTGGGCGGCCAGACCGGCGAAAATCAACAGCAGCAGGATCGCCGCGATCCACACCGGGCGCGAGGAGGACCGTTCGCCGGCGGACGCGGTTACGGAAGGGGGAGCGGCGTCGAGCACTGGAGCGGGGGTGCCGGAAGCGGGCGGTGGCGCGGGGGAAACGGGATCGGTTGGGGAGCTGTTGGCTGGTGACACGGCCGACATGGGGGCGGGGCGGGCTTGGAACGAGGGAATGGGCTGCGGGGCACAAAAAAGCGGTCGCGGGTGAAAGATCCGCGACCGCCGGGAGAAAAAAGACGGGAGTCGAAACGTCGGGAAAACGAGACGTCGTCACCCGGCCGGCGAGCGGCGGCGCGACGTCTCGTCGTGGTCTAGGCTCTACGGCTCAGGCGGCGACCTTGGGGCACTCGGCCAGGGCGGCGTCGAAGGCCCGGAGCATCGCGGCGATGGTCTCGTCGGTCTCGTCGCCCATGTTCGAGATGCGGAAGGTTTTGCCCTTCAGCTTGCCGTAGCCGCCGTCGATCACCAGGCCGTGCTTCGACTTGAGGGTCTTGTTCAACGCGGCGAGGTCGTAGCCGAGGTTGTTGGCGAAGCAGTTCAGCGATACCGAACCGTAGCCCTCCTTGGGGAAGAGTTTAAAACCCTTGGCGAGCACGTGGTCGCGCACGGTTTGGTTGAGGCGGGCGTGGCGGGCGTAGCGGTTTTCCGCACCCTCGGCCTCGATGTCCTCGAGTTTCGAGCGCAGCGCGTAGATGAGCGCGATGGTCGGGGTGCTGGGCGTCATGCCGTTTTCGTGGTTCTTCTGGAACTCGACGAAATCGAAATAGTAGCCGCGGTCGGACAGGGTGGCGGCGCGTTCGAGGGCGCGTTTGGAAACGCTCACGAGCGCGAGGCCGGGGGGCATGGCGAGGGCCTTTTGCGAGCCGGTGATGAGCACGTCGATGCCGAGCTCGTCCTTCTTGATCGGGAGGGTCGAGAAGGAGCTGACGGTGTCGATGATCGAGATGACGTCGGGGAACTCGCGGACCACGGCCATGAGGGCGTCGAGGTCGCTCATGCAGCCGCAGGAGGTCTCGTTGTGGATGAGGGTGATCGCGTCGTAGGCGCCGGTGGCGAGCTCGCGGCGGACGGCCTCGGGATCGACGGGCTGGCCCCACTCGGCCTTGAGCGCGCCGGCCTGTTTGCCGCAGCGCAGCGAGACGTCATACCACTTGTCGGAGAAGGCGCCGTTCATGCAGTTGAGCACCTTCTTTTTCACCACGTTGCGGATGGCGCCTTCCATCACGCCCCAGGCGGAGCTGGTGGAAATATACACCGGATCCTGGGTGTAGAAAAGGGCCTGCAGCTTGGGCTGGATCGCGTTGTAGAGCGCGACGAAGTCGGTGCTGCGGTGGCCGATCATGCCTTGGGCCATCGCCCGGAGGGTCTTGTCCGAGACGGCGATGGGGCCGGGAATGAAGAGTTTGTAGCTCATGGGAAAGGGCGCGTGGCGCGGGGGACGAGGACGGGAAAGGGGCAAACGAAGCGCCCGCGACGCCCGCCGGTCAAATCCCGATTTCCCCTCGCCACCCGGGCGCGACGGCTTCTTTTTCGGGCGGTCGCGCCCCGCATGTCCCACTGGTTAAAACGCAAGCTCAACACCTTCGAACAATTCACGATCGACGTGATTTTCGGACGGCGCGAGGGCATGGGACCGACGGTGTTCGCGGGTTTTCTGCACGGGCTTTCCTGGCTTTTCAGCGGCATCGTGCAGATGCGCGGCTGGCTCTATCGCAAACGTATCCTGCACGACCAGCCGCTCGGCTGTCTCGTGGTGGTGGTGGGCAACCTCACCGTCGGCGGCACGGGCAAGACGCCCGTGGTGGAGATGTTCGCCCGCGCCCTGCGCGAACGCGGCCGCAAGGTCGCCATCCTCTCGCGCGGTTACCGCAGCAAGGCCCCGCCGATGTGGAAAAAAGCCCTGTGGTGGTTCACCCACACCAGCGCGCCGCCGCCGCGCATCGTGAGCGACGGGCAGACGGTTTTGCTCGATTCGGAAAAGGCCGGCGACGAGCCCTACATGCTCGCGCGCAACCTGCCCGGCGTGGTCGTGCTGGTGGACAAGGACCGCGTGAAGGCCGGCGTCTTCGCGATCAAGAAGTTCAAGTGCGACACGCTCATCCTCGACGACGGTTTCCAATACCTGCCGCTCAAGGGCCGACTGAACCTGCTGCTCGTGGACAAGACCAACCCCTTCGGCAACGGCCACCTGCTGCCGCGCGGCATCCTGCGCGAACCGGTGAAACACCTGCGCCGCGCGAGCTACGTTTTTCTCACCAAGTCCGACGGCCGCCGCGACACCGAGCTCGAGGAGCTGATCCAGCGGCACAACCCCGGGGTCGATGTGATCGAGTGCGCGCACCGTCCGCAGTTTCTCCAACGGCTCGGCGCCGCCGAGCGTCGCCCCCTGTCGGATCTCGACGGCCGCCGCGTCGGCGCTTTCTCCGGCATCGCGGTGCCGGAGAGCTTCGAGGCCTTCGTGCGCGACCTGGGCGGGCGGATCGAGTTTACCCGCCGTTTCCTCGACCACTACCGCTTCACCTACGAGGATTTCGTGGAGATTTTTTCCGAGGCGCTGGAGAAGCGGGTGGACTACATCGTGACCACGGAGAAGGACGCGGTGCGCATCCCCGACGGCATGCCCTGCCCGGTGCCGATCTACTACCTGCGCCTCGAAATCGAGATCCTGCGCGGCGCGGACGGCTTCGACGACGCGGTGGGGCGGATTTGTTTTCCCGTGCAGACGCCGGTGCAGGCACCGCCGCAGCCCGCGCCCAACGGAGGCGTCCAATAACGTTTACCTCCGCGCCCCCGTTTCCTTCCCTCGCGACCTCGCCGCCTTTCCTTACTTCCTCATCACCCGCCCATGCTCTCCGACCCCCGTCTCGATCAACTGGCCGCCGGCCTCACCGGATTCTCCTGCGCTTTGAAAAAAGGCGAACGCGTGCTCATCGACGCCTTCGACGTGCCCGACACCATGGTCGTGGCCCTCGTGCGCGCCGCCCGCGCCTGCGGGGCGCATCCGCTGGTGCAGATCCATCACGCGCGCGTCACCCGCGAGCTCATGCTCGGCGCCGAGGAGATCCAGTTCGCCGCCCACGCCGAGGTCGAGCTCCAGCGCATGCAAAAGATGGACGCCTACATCGCCCTGCGCGGCTCGGACAACATCTTCGAATCCTCCGACGTGCCCTCCTCGCGCGTGCAGCTCTACGCCCGCCTCATGAAGCCGGTGCTCGATCACCGGGTGAACAAAACCAAGTGGGTCGTGCTGCGCTGGCCCACGCCCGCCATGGCCCAGCAGGCCGGCATGAGCACCGAGGCCTTCGAGGACTTCTACTTCAAGGTCTGCACGCTCGACTACGCCCGCATGATCCCGGGCATGAAGGCGCTCAAGACGCTGATGGACAAAACCGACCGCGTGCAGATCAAGGGCCCCGGCACCGATCTCACCTTCTCCATCAAGGGCATCGGCGCGCGCGAGTGCGGCGGCCTGCGCAACATCCCCGACGGCGAGGTTTTCTCCTGCCCGGTCAAGGACTCGGTCGAGGGCGTCATCCAATACAACACGCCCTCCGTCTATCTCGGCACCTCCTTCGAAAACATCCGGCTCGTCCTCAAGAAGGGCCGCATCGTCGAGGCCACCTGCAACAACACCAAACGCCTCAACGAGATTCTCGATAGCGACGCCGGCGCGCGCTACATCGGCGAGTTCGCCATCGGGTTTAATCCGCACATCCGCGAGCCCATGCGCGACATCCTCTTCGACGAGAAGATCGCCGGCAGCTTCCACTTCACCCCGGGCCAGGCCTACGAGGGCGTGGGCAACGGCAACAAGAGCCAGGTCCACTGGGACATGGTCAACATCCAGCGCCCCGAATACGGCGGCGGCGAGATCTGGTTCGACGGCAAACTCATCCGCAAGGACGG
>CBINNW010000045.1:0-36242 GCA_966252115.1 uncultured Akkermansia sp. | reverse complement strand
AAAAAAATCCTTGCTCGGACTACCTCAGCTTTTGGCTTCGCCATTCCGCCACGTCCACTTCCACCCACTGAAAATAGCGAGGAACCACGCCAGATCCCCCGCCCTCCGTTCACCGGCCCGGCGGCCCCACCGCGTTTTCCCCAAGGCCCGCGCTCGCCTCCCGCGACGCGGGCCTTTTGCTGCAAGTGCATGACACCACGCAGCCTCTCCCACCGCGCCCCGCTTCTCGGGCTGGTGCTGGCCTGGTGCCTCGGCTCCTTCCTCACCCATCGCGGCCTCGTCACGCTGCCCGCCGCCGTCTGGGCAGCCATCGCCGTCGGCGGCCTCGTCCTCGCCTGGACGTCAGCCACCCACCCGCCCCTCCGGCTCCCCTTCTCCTCCCGTCCCCTCCCGCCCGCGCGCATCCACGTAACCTCCCGCCTCCCGCTCCTCGGCCTCGCGCTCGCCCTCGCCGCCGCCGGCGCGCTCCGCACCGACCACCAACGCGCCCGCCCGACCGAATGGGACACGCTCGCCCTGCCACCACGCGAGGCCCGGCTCGACCTGCGCGTCACCCGGCTCTTCGCCACCCCGCCCGACAGCGGTCGCGTCGGCGGCCTCGCCGAGGTCACCGGCACCGACGCCCATCTGCGCGACCTCGCCGGACAGCGTATCCAGTTTTTCGCGACATGGCCGCCCGGCCCGCCGCCCGCCCATCGCGGCATGCGCCTCTCCGCGCTCGGCGTGCTCGCTCCCCTGCCCGCCCTCCCCGCCACCGACGCCCCGTCCGCCCCGCCCTCGCCGACCGACGCCTTCACCCGCTACCTCATCGACCAGGGCGTGAACTTTTCCTTCAACCGCGCCCGCCTCCTCGCCCCGCCCTCCGCTCCCGGCGCATGGGCCCGTTTCCGGGCCGCCGCCGCCCTCCGCATGGAGACGATCCTGCGCGCCGGCCTCGAAAACCATCCGCACCTCGCCGACCTCCACGTCGCGATGATGCTGGGCAAAAAGGAAACGCTGGATGACGCGCAGGAGGACCTCTTCGTGCGCAGCGGCACCATGCACCTCTTCGCGATCAGCGGACTCCACATCGCCGGCATCGCCGTGGCCCTGCACACCCTGCTCGCCCTCGCCCGCCTGCCGCGCGGCGCCGCCTTCCTCGTCGGCACGGCGGTGCTCTGGACCTACGTCGAGATCACCGGCGGCACCCCCTCGGCGATCCGCGCCTTCTGGATGGTCACCTGCCTGCTCGGCGCGCGCCAGCTCCGCGCTCCCGGCAACAGCCTCGCCGCCCTCGTCGCGTCGGCGCTCGTGGTGCTGGTCGTCGCCCCGCATCAGCTTTTTTCCGCCAGCTTCCAGATGAGCTACGGCATCGTCGCCGCGCTCCTGCTCTACGGCGTGCCCCTGCAGGAACGCTGGCTTGGCCGTTGGCAACCGTGGGCGACCCTGCCCAAGGCCGACTGGGGCCTCTGGCGCCACGCCGTCGAAGGCTCCGGTCGCCTCGCCCTCGGGGTCGTGGCGCTCGGCCTCGCCGCCGCCCTCGTCAGCACCCCCGCCTCGCTCGCCCACTTCGGCCTCCTCGCGCCGGTCGGCTTTTTCGTCAACCTGCTGCTCGTGCCCGCCGCCGGACTCGTGCTCTTCGCCGGCGTGGGCTCCCTGATCCTCGGCGGCCTGGGCCTCACGCCGCTCGCGGTCCTCTTCAACCACGCCTCCGCGCTCGTGCTCGCGCTGATGGAGAAAATCATCGTCGGCTCGCTCGCCCTGCCCGGCGCTTCGGTGCCGGCCGAGTTTGTCGCGCCCTGGCTGGCCGGCGCCAGCGGGGTCGGCATGCTCGCCCTGCTCGCGCTCGGCTACGTGCGCGGCTGGCGCCCCCGCGAGGGCGGCTACTGGACGCCCTACGCCGTTCTCGGTCTCGTGCTTGTGCTCGGGGTGCGCGCCGTTTCAGTGGCGGCACCATGAAAAGCGCCTACGAACTCGCGATGGAACGGCTCGCCAAATCCGAGCCCCAGGAAAAGCCGCTCACGCCCGAGCAAAAAGCCCGCCTCGCCGAGATCGACACGATCTACAAGGGCAAGTGGGCCGAGCGGGAGGTGTTTCTGAAAGGCCAGCTCGAAAAGGCGCTCGGCGCCGGCGATCCCGACGAAGCCGAACAGGTGCGAACCCAACTCGCGCGCGAAAAACTCCGTCTCGACGAGGAGCGCGACGACGAAAAGGAACGCGTCCGCCGCGAGACGCGCCGCTGAGCCGGGCGGGCGTGGGCGGGCGGGGGGCGGGCGTGGGCGGCCTCCCGGAGGCGGACAAAAATCCGCCCGCGCCTTTGGCGTTTTTGAGGCGTCGCGTTTCCATCGGAGGCGCTCCCGGCATCGAGACCGGGCCTCCCCCCATGTCCAGCATCGCGATCATCGGCACCGGCATCGCCGGGATGGGCACCGCCCATTTTCTCCACCGCCACCACGAGCTCACGCTCTTCGAGGCCAACGACTACGTCGGCGGCCACACCCACACCGTCTGCGCCCGCGAACCGGGCACGGGACGCGAGGTGCCGATCGACACCGGCTTCATGGTTTACAACGAGGTCACCTACCCGCTGCTCACCCGCCTCTTCGCCGAGCTGCGCGTGCCGGTGAAACCCACCTCCATGTCCTTCTCCGTCCGGGACGACGCCGGCGGCCTCGAATGGTGCGGCTCCTCGCTCAACCAGCTCTTCGCGCAACGGCGAAACCTCCTCAGCCCGCGCTTCCTGCGCATGCTCGCCGCCGTCCACCGCTTCAACCGCGACGCCGTCGCCGCCCTCGACGAGCCGCGCACCGCCGAGATCACGCTCGACACCTTCGTGCGCGAACGCGGCTACGGGCGCGATTTTTTCGACCTCTACCTCGTCCCCATGAGCAGCGCGGTCTGGAGCACCCCGCCCGAGCTCATGCTCACCTTCCCCGCCGCCACGCTCCTGCGCTTTTTCCACAACCACGGTTTCCTCGGCCTCCACACCCAGCACCCCTGGTTCACCGTGGACGGCGGCTCGCGCGAATACCGCGAGCGCCTCGTCGCGCCCTTCCGCTCCGCCATCCGCGTCGGCCTCGCCGCCCGCCGGATCCGCCGCCCCGGCCCCGGCAGCGGCGTCGAAATCACCACCGCCGACGGCGCCACCCACCGCTTCGACCGCGTCGTCATCGCGACCCACGCCGACCAGGCGCTGCAACTCCTCGCCGACCCGCGCCCCGACGAGGCCCGGCTGCTCGGCGCCTTCCGCTACCAGGCCAACGTCGCCACGCTCCACACCGACGCCTCCGTCCTCCCCCGCGCCCCCCTCGCCCGCGCCGCGTGGAACTACCAACTCGCCCGCACCGCCGACGGCCGCATCGACCCCGCCACGCACTACTGGATGAACGAACTCCAGGGCGTCTCCGACCGGGAAAACTACTTCGTCACCATCAACCGCCCCCACGCCATCGACCCCGCCCGCGTGCTCCGGCGTATCGACTACACCCATCCGCTCTTCGACCTCGCCGCGATCCGCGCCCAGGCCGAGCTGCCCGCGCTCAACGCCCGCGCCCGCGGCGACACCGAGACCTACCTCGCCGGCAGCTACTTCCGCTACGGCTTCCACGAGGACGCCTTCGGCAGCGCCGTCGCCCTCGCCACCCTCCTGCTCGACCGCGATCCCTGGCCCGCGCCCGCCCCCACGCCCGTCCCGGCCTCCGCGTAAAACCCGCCGCGCCCGGTTGCGCGCCCTCCCGAAGCCCGCTTGTTGCGCGCGTCGGTGATTTCCCGGCGACCGCTCCGGAGAAAAATCCGACCGCCTCCCGCCATGCTCTCCCGGCTTTACGAATGCCAAGTCACCCACGCGCGCCTCGCCCCGCGCCGGCACCGCTTTTCGTATCGCATCTTCCTGCTCTCCATCGACCTCGACGAGCTCCCCACCCTGGCCCGGCGCCTCCGACTCCTCTCCGTCAACCGTCCCGGCCTCTACTCCTTCCGCGAGTCCGACTACCTTCCGACCGAATCCCCGAGCGCCGCCCAATCCGCAGGCACCGCACCCTCCACCTCGAAGCCCGCCGCCACCACCCCGCTCAAGACCCGCGTGCTCGCCTTCCTCGCCTCCCGCGGCGTTCCGCTGCCCGCCGCGACCCGGGTCGAGCTGGTCACGCTCCCACGCATCCTCGGCTATCTCTTCAACCCGGTCTCCTTCTACTTCTGCCGCGACGCCTCCGGCACGCCCCTCGCCGCCATCGCCGAAGTCACCAACACCTTCGGCGAGGTAAAACCCTATGTGCTCGGCCCCGATTCGTTCCGCGCCGCCGCCCCGCCCGCCGCAGCCGCCACGTCCGTCGCGTCCGCCATGTCCGCCGCGTCCCCTTCGCCCGTCGGCGCCTTCCGCCTGCGCACGCCGAAACACTTCTACGTCTCGCCATTCTCCGACGTGGATGTCGCGTTCGATTTTCGCCTCCGTCCGCCCGCCGAGCGGCTCGACATCCGGATCGACGACCACGCCGGCGACACGCGCACCCTCGCCAGCTCGCTGCTCGGCGCGGCGCGGCCGCTCACGGACCGACGGCTCCTGTATTTCCTTTTCAAATACCCGCTCCTCACCCTCCGCGTCGTTCTGCTCATCCACTGGCACGCGCTCCGGCTCTTCCTGAAAAAGATTCCCTGGTTCCCCAAGGCCGCCCGCCCCGCCGATCAGCGCGACCTCTACCGCCCTCACGCCTCCCTTTCCCCCCGTTCCCCCAGCTCCCTCGCGCCATGATCGATCCCTCCGGACGCACCCTCGACGCCGATCGCGTCTTTCTCGCCGCCCCCGACACCTGCGGACCGCTCTGCCGCCGCATGATCCTCCGCTCCCTGCGCGACATGCGCCAGGGCCACCTCCGCATCCACCTCCCGGAAGGCGGCACGGCGGAGTTTGGGTCCGCCGCCGACGCCCGCGCCCGCCGCCTGCCCGGCGGCCTCTCCGCGTCGGTGGAGATTCGGGTCCGCCGCCCGGCCTTTTTCAGCAAATGCGTGCTCTCCGGCGACCTCGGTTTCGCCGAGTCCTACATCGACGGCGACTGGACCACGCCCGACCTGCCCAGCCTGCTCGCCTGGTTCATTCTCAATCTCGAAAACGCCCCGACCCTCTCCGGCTCCCGTCGCGGCAAACGCGTCTCCTTCCCCATCAACTGGCTCCGCGCGGTCAACCGCCTCCGCCACCTGCTCCGGCCCAATTCCCGCGCCACCGCGCGCCGTAACATCGCCGAGCACTACGATCTCTCGAACGAGTTTTTCCAACTCTTCCTCGATCCCTCCATGATGTATTCGTCGGCGCGCTGGCCCGCCGCCCGCCGACACCTCACGCTCGAGGAGGCCCAGCGCGAGAAAAACGACGCCCTCTGCCGCTCGCTCCGGCTGCGCCCCGAGGATCACGTGCTCGAGATCGGGAGCGGCTGGGGCGGCTGGTGTATCCACGCCGCCACGACCCACGGCTGCCGCGTCACCTCGCTCACCATCTCCCGCCAGCAATACGAGCTCGCCCGCCGCCGTGTCCACGAAGCGGGCCTGTCGGACCGGGTCGAGATCCGCTTCGAGGACTACCGCGAGCACGCCGGCCGCTACGACAAGATCGTCTCCATCGAGATGATGGAGGCGCTCGGCCACCGCTATCTCCCCGCCTACTGCGACGTGCTCGCCGCCCGTCTCAAACCCGAGGGCCTGCTCGCGCTCCAGTTCATCACCTGTCCGGACCATCGTTACGAGGAGCTCCGCGCCGGGGTGGATTTTATCCAGAAGCACATTTTCCCCGGCTCGCTGTTGCTCTCGCTCAACCGGGTCAACCAGCAGCTCACCCGAGCCGGCGGCTTTCAGCTCGTGCAACTCGAGGACTTCGGCCCCGACTACGCCCGCACGCTCCGCCTCTGGCGCGAGACCTTCGAGGCGCGCGCGGAGGAGGTCGCCGCGCTCGGCTTCGACGAGGCCTTTCTCCGCAAGTGGCGCTACTACCTCGCCTACTGTGAAGCCGCCTTCGGCATGCGCCACATCTCCGTCGTGCAAACCCTGCACTCGCGACCCAACAACCTGAGCCTGTGAGCCGCGCGGCGCGCGCCAGGGAAGACGGACATTCCTGTCCGTCCATTGGCACACCCCGGCGGTCTCGTCGCGTGGATTTATCGAACATTCGAATCAACGGACAACATCCGGACCAACGGACAGGAATGTCCGTTCTCCTTGGGAACCCCATGACCGCTCTCCGCATCCTCTACACCGCCGTCCTCGTCGGCATGCTTGGTCTGATCGCGTGGGCGAGCAGTCGCTGCGCGCTCTTCGATATTCCCCGCGAGGTCGCCAGCCACCCGTGGTTCATCACCACCCTGGTGGACGCCTATCTCGCCTTCATCGCCTTCTGGGTGTGGTTGGCATGGAAGGAAAAACGCACCGCCGCCCGCGTGCTCTGGCTTTTCGCCATCCTGCTCTGGGGCAATCCCGCCATCGCCCTCTACATGCTGCGTGAGCTCGCCGCCGCGCGACGCGAGGGCGGCGGACTCGACGCCGTTTTCACCACCCGGCGCCCCGGCGAGCTTCTCCTGCCGGGCTTCCTGCTCGGCTCGGCCCTGATCGTCTATCTGGTCGGAGCGAAGAATGTCCTCTTCGCCTGAAACCGCCCCCCGCCCCCGCCGCTCCGGCTTCTGGCGACGCCGCGTGCGCGAGCCCCTGCTCGCCCTGCTCACCCAGGGCGCCACGCCCGAGGGCCTCGCCCGCACGCTCGCCTGGAGCGGCGTCTGCTCGCTCTTTCCCTTCCTCGGCACCACCTCGCTGCTCAACCTCGCCGTCGGCCAGTGGCGGCGGCTCAACCACCCGCTCATGCAGACGGTGAACCAGCTCCTCGCCGCGCCGCACCTGCTGATGATCCTCGTTTACGTGCGACTGGGAGAACTCGTCTGGAGAGCGGGCGAGGACCGCTTCAGCGTCACCGAGATGATCCGCGCCTTCGGCGAGCTGGGTTTCGCCGACTTTTTCCAGCGCTTCGGCCGCGCCGGCCTGCACGCCCTCACCGCCTGGGCGCTCACCGCGCCGCTGCAGTATTGGTTTACCTACTACACGGCCCGCCCCGCGCTTCGTCGCCTCGCCCGCCCGTCGTCCGCCGCCCGCCCGCTTGGCGTCGATGCCTGATACCCGCTTCGGAAGGAAGGGAGACTTATGGTAGGACGAAACGACCGAGCACGCCGCGAAGGATAAGCGGCAATCGCCCCAACCCTGCGCTCACGGAGTGAGCGCGCGCTACTTTCCGGAAGTTCCCAACCCGGAAATCGAAAGCCCCGCCCACCACGCCGGCGCCACCCGACGCCGGACCGCACCTCCGTGTCCTCCGTGGGCCCGCGCTCCGTGCCCTCCGTGGCAAAAAATTCGGAACCCCGAGGACCATGAGCCGGCGATCCCGGGGTTAAAATTGCCCCTCGTGCCAGATTGCCGCCAACTGCCCCCCCTTGAGCGCACCCCGAAAAGACGAACTACCGAAACGCGGCCTTCTTGCATGGGTTCCGTCCTGGAGACGCCTTGCCGGCATGGAAGCCCGCGATGTCTGGTGGTCGTTTCTCGACGCGCTGGAGGCCCGCCGACGCGTTTACCTGATGGGCGCGGCGCTCTTCGCCTTGGTCGCCGTCTGCGTTTTCGCCGTGCCGGTCCTTCTCCACCGCTCCAGCTCGTCCCGGCAGGCGGACATCATTTACAAGTGGATCGACATGGGGCGCCTCGACCTGGCTGCGGAGGAGGTTTCGCGGGCGATCGAGAAACCGACGGCGGACTCGACGATCTGGACCGCCGCCGCCGTGCTGGCCCGCGCCGTCGGCGACTCACGCGCCGTGCTCCACGCCTCCGGCCGCGCCGCCACTCTGTCCCCGGAAAACCCCGCCCTAGCCATCGACTGGGCGACCGAGGCGCTCCTCGCCGGCCGCGCGGATCTCGCCGCCCGTATTCTCGCGGCGCAGCCCCCCGCCGTGGTCGCCAACTCCGCGCCGGCGCTCCGCGTCCGCGGGGAGCTGGCTCGCCAATCCGGCGACCTGGCCGCCGCCCGCCGACATTTCGCCGCCGCCCTTCGCATCGCCGGCCCCAACGCTCAGGATGAAACCAATCTGGGGCGCCTGCTTCTGCTTTCATCCGACCCGGCCGAGCAGGCCCGGGCCCGTCTCCGTCTCGCTCCGCTGGCTTCCGATCCCGCACATGGGGCCGTGGCCGTGCGCGCCCTGCTCGCCGACGCGCTGCAACGCCAGGCGCCCCCCGTCGAGCTGGCCGGCCTCGCGGAGGCTTTGGTCGCCCACCCGCGCTGCGTCGTCTCCGACCTGGCCACCGTGCTGCGCATCCTCGCCGCCCACGATCCCGCCGCCTATCGGCGGCACCTGGATCGCCTTGAAACCCAGTTCGCCACCCACCCCGACCGCGCGCTCCTCCTCGTCGATTGCCTCAACACCATCGGCAGACCCGGCGACGCGCTCGCGTGGGCCGCCACTCTGCCGCCGGACTTCGCGCAAACTCCCGCCCTTGCGGTGGCCCTCGCGGAAGCCCGCCGCCTCACCTCCGACTGGGAGGAGCTGGATCGCCAAACCGCCGAGGGCGACTGGGGGACGGACTATGAATTTCTCCGTCTCGCCTACGCGCTGGAATCCGCTCGCCGGCGCGACGACGAGTCCCGCCGTCAGGAGCTCTGGCGCTCGCTCCAGGCAAGGATCGCCGGCAACGGCGTGCGCGCGGCCTATGCCGCCGGCGCCCTTTACCTCTGGGGGCAGGTTCCGGAGGCGCTCGCGCTCGCCGAAGCCGCCGCGGAGGACCCTTTCGGCGCGGACAGCGCGCTTGGCCTGATACTGCGCCACCATCAACTGCAACGCGACGCCGCCGGCCAATACCGCGCTTTTCGCCGCCTGCATCTCCGGCACCCGGATGACGCCGACATACGAAACAACCTCGCCTATTTCTCCGCCCTCACCGGCCAGAACCTCCACCTCGCCCGTCGTCTCGCCGAGGCCAATGTCGCCGCCGCTCCCGACGAGGTGCGGCCCCTCGCCACCCTCGCCTTTGTCCTGGTGCAATCCGGGCAGGCCGACACCGCCCTCGACCTTCTCCGCCCGCATGTGGGCGGAGCGTCCCTGCCGCCCGAGCTCGCCTTGCCCTACGGACTGGCGCTCGTCCGCTCACGGCGGGGCGCGGAAGCGATTCCGATGCTTCGGCCCCTGCTGGATCAAACCACGACCGACGAGGAAACCAGATTGATCCAGGGCGCCTTGGAACAAGCGGGCGCCGACCTCTGATTCCGATGTGGGTTCGAGCCGGGCCAACTCGGCGGGCGGATCGTGCCCGGGTGTAGCGTTGGCCGTCCCCGGCCAATCTCCGCCGACGCCTCGCCCGCGCTCCCGGATCCCGCCTTCGATCTTGGCCGGGGACGGCCAACTCCACAGTTCGGCACCCATCGGGAGGGGTGCCCGTCACGCCGCAGAACGTCGTTTTCGGCGAAACAGGAGGAAAACACCGGTCAGCCACGCCCCGGCCAAGGTGCCCGGTTCGGGTATGGGTTGACCGTCGATCAAAATGGCCGAGCCCACCTGATACATCAGGAACCCGCTGGGGTTTACCGCCGTGGAGCTGCTGGACCCGTTCACGCTGTTGGTGTTGGTCACCACCACCGTCAGCAGGTTGGTGCCGATCTTGAAAACCGAGTTCGCCCCCGAACCGCTGTTCGTCAGCGTGGTCGAGGTCGTGTTGTTCCAGGCCGAAGTGCCGGTGAAGGCCGGCGTGTTGGAACTCAACACCTTCCCGGCATTGTTGCCGCTGGTATCCAGTGTCGGGTTCACGTAGATCTGAAAATGGTCGTCCGCCGCCACGGTGAGACTGATCGAGACCGAGTTGGTGACGGTGGAGCCGATGGCGCCCGTGCCGGAGATGTTGAACGCCAACTGGTAGGTGTAGATGCCGACATTGGGGGCGGAAGTGCCGTTGCCCGGCAGGCGCACGCCACCCACGTTCGCCACCCCGCTGTTGTTCACCGCGCCGGGTGCGGTGATCCACTGGGCCGACGAGGTGTTCTGCACCCAGTAGGGATCGATGAAATTGTTAGCGCCTCCGCTGTTCGCGGTGCTGCTGACCACATAGGCCGCGCCTTCGTAGGCGTTGCCCGTGGAGTCGCTGTCCGCCACCCGCGAGTAGGTCACGCTCCAATTCGGATCCGTCGCTCCGCCCGAAAGCAGTCCTCCGCTGCTATTTACGCCGGTGTAGTAGAGCCCGGTCACGTTGTTCGCCAACCCGGCCCGGACCTGCGTGGACAGCACGAGGGCGAACGCCATCACGCATGCGCCGGCCCACATTTTGGCTGATACGATCGAAGAAAACACGGGCCACCTTTTACAGCAGCTTCACACTCCTAAAAGTTAAAATCCATTTTCTCGCAAATATACGCCCCCGGGGGATCGCCTTTGCTTACCCACTGTCCGCGTGCCCTTGCGCACACTTTTTCCGCCTCCGGCCAATGGACAATTCCGACCGCCAACGCATCGTCCGAACGTGCATCCCCTCCCGCTTGCCGTCACCGCCCTGGCTGCTTGCTGCCTCGTCTTCGCCCTCGCTTTCCGCTTCGCCCGTCGGATCGACAACTACGGTGTCGTGGACGTGCTCTGGAGCTACGCCTTCGGCCCCGTCGCCCTGCTCTTCGCCGCCCTCGCCGACGGCTGGGCGCCGCGCCGCTGGCTCGTCGCCGCCCTCGCCCTCGGCTGGAGTCTCCGGCTCGGGCTGCATCTCCACCGTCGCGTGCGCCGGCACCACCCCGAGGAGGATGGCCGTTACCGCGAGATGCGCCGCCGCTGGGCTGACAATCTTTCGGCAAAAATGGCCGCCTTTTACCAGATGCAGGCCGTCTCGGTCGTCGTGCTCGCCCTGCCCTTCCTGCTCGCGGTCGGTCGCGACGAGACGGCGCTCACCTTGTGCGACCGGCTCGGGCTCGCGCTCTTTGCCGTCGGCCTCGTCGGCGAGAGCCTCGCGGATGCGCAACTGGCCGCCTTCAAGCGCGCCCCCGCCAATCGCGGCCGGGTCTGCGCCGTCGGCCTGTGGGGCTGGAGCCGGCATCCGAACTATTTCTTCGTGTGGCTCACCTGGTGCGCCTTCGCGCTGTTCGCCCTGCCCGCCGCCTGGGGCTGGCTCGGGCTGATCGCGCCCGCGACGATCCTTTACCTGCTGCTCCGCGTCACCGGCATCCCGCCGACGGAGGAGCAGGCCCTGCGCTCCAAGGGCGACGCCTACCGCGACTACCAGCGCCGCGTCTCCGCCTTCGTGCCGCTCCCGCCCCGACGCGGCTGATTCTCCACCATGCTCGACACCCTCCTCGAAAAAAACCTGCTCCCCGATCCGGTGCTCCGTTTCGGGATCCGTCGCCTGCTCGCCCGGCGTATCCAGGAAGAAACTACCCGCTACGATCCCGAGGCCTACGTGGCCGACCTCAAGACCCGCGCCCTCGCCGAACAGACCGCCGCGGCCAACGAGCAACACTACGAGGTGCCGACCCGCTTTTATCAGCTCTGCCTCGGCCCGCGGCTCAAATACTCCGGCTGCCTCTACCCGACCGGCCGCGAAAGCCTCGCCGAGGCGGAGGAGCACATGCTCGCCCTCTACGCCGAGCGCGCCGAGCTCGCCGACGGACAGGAGATCCTGGAGCTCGGCTGCGGCTGGGGCTCCCTCTGCCTCTACAACGCCGCGAAGTTCCCCGGCGCCCGCATCACCGCCATCTCAAACTCCCGCACGCAGAAGGAGTTCATCGACACCGAGGCGCGCAAACGCGGCCTCACCAACCTGCGCATCATCACCTGCGACATCAACGCCTTCGACATCGAGCCCGGCCGCTTCGACCGCGTGGTCTCGGTGGAGATGTTCGAGCACCTCAAAAACTACGAGCGGCTCTTCCAAAACATCGCCCGCTGGCTCAAGCCCGGCGGCCTGCTTTTCACCCACATCTTCACCCACCATCGGCTGAGTTACCACTTCGTGGCGCGCGACGAAACCGACTGGATGAGCCGCTACTTTTTCACCGGCGGCCAGATGCCCGCGCACGACCTGCTCCCGCGCTTCCAGGCCGACCTGAAACTCGTGCGCGACTGGCGCGTCAACGGCCGCCACTACCGGCAAACCGCCGAGCACTGGCTGGCCAACATGGACGCGCATCGCGACGAGATCCTGCCGCTTTTCCGCGACACCTACGGCCCCGACCAGGCGGTCAAGTGGTGGGCCTACTGGCGGGTCTTCTACCTCGCCTGCGCCGAGCTCTGGGGCTACCGCGACGGCGAGGAGTGGCTGGTCAGCCACTACCTGTTTCGCAAGCCGGCCCGATAGAGTCGCGCCTCCGCGTCTCCTCCCATGCCCGCCCACCGCCCAGGGAGTGCGGCGGCACGACGCCGCTTTTGACGAGCCGACACATCGACTCGCCCGCCCCGACAGCAAGGACGGGCAAACTCGCGGCAAGAACGGGTAAGCAAACGCGGCCGCCCGCCTGCTAATCTCTTCGACGTCGGATGACCGCTTGGTCGCGGTCCCGCTCGCCCCGGAGTCAGTCACCCGGGGTGGATCAGGTTAAAGTCACATCGGTCGTTCCGGCCGCCGGGTTTGGTCGCCCGGCGGCCCATCGATGGACAACCGATACCCATGGAGTGCGGCGGCACGACGCCGCTTTTGACGAGCCGACACGTCGGCTCGCCCGCCCCGACAGCAAGAGCGGGCAAAATCACCGCAAGGGCGGGTAAGCATTCCGGGCCGCGCGACTGCTAAAGTTTTTCCTCTTTCGGAAAACTCGATGCCGTCCCGCCGCCGCCCACTCCACGCCACCGCCCACCCCGTCGCCCCCGCCGCGCCGGCCACGGTCGCGACCGCGCCCGGCGACCGCCCTCGCCCCCGCGCCCGCCGGCAAGGTTTTACCCTGATCGAGCTGCTCACCGTCATCGCGATCATCGGCATCCTGGCCGCGATCCTCATCCCGACCATCGAGGCCTGCCGGCGCCAGGCCCGCACCTCGCGCGAGGTCTCCGCCGCCCGCCACGTCATGGCCGCCTTCCAGATGGCCGCCGACGAGCGCCGCGGCGTTTACCTCTCCCTGCTCGCCAACGGCGAAAGCTCCAACGAGGGCGGCGCCGCCATCACCAACGGCACCGCCGCCGGCCGCTGGCCCCACCACCTCCGCCCCTACCTCGGCAACCGTTTCAAAAACGCCCTCTACGTCGGCGAGCAGGCCGACTACTACGACGAGGTCCTCGCCGGCGCCGCCGTGGACTACACCCTCACGCTCGGCCCGAGTTTCGGCATGAACGGCGACTTCGTCGGCGCCGAGCCCGCCCAGCGCCTCAAGGACCGCCCCGTGCGCAAACTCGAGGAGGCCGCGCTGCCGTCCAAACTCATCGCCTTCACCTCCGCGCAGCGCCGCGACCTCGACCCCAAGGCCGGATACTTCCGCGTCGCCGCCCCCTACGCCGGCTGGCCCGCCGCCGACCTCCGCGGCGTCCCGCCCGACTTCGCGCAGGACGCCGCCTACGGCTACGTCTCCTACCGCCTCGGCGGAAAAGCCGCCGTCATCTTCCTCGACGCCCACGTCGAGCTGCTCACCTGCGCCGAGCTGCGCGACATGCGCCTCTGGTCCGACCAAGCCCGCCGCCGCGGCGAACCCGACTACCGCCCGGCCTACTGAGCCCACCTCCGCCCGATGCTCCGCCTCCCCTTCTCGTTTTCCCTCCGCCGCCCCGCCCGGACCACCCGCTACCGTCTCGGCCCGGCCACGCTCGCCGTGCTGATCGCGCTCGCCCCGGCCCGCGCCGCGCACCCGACCGCGGTCGCCCTGCTCGCGCCGGTGGACCTCGGCGGCTCCGCCCAAAGCACCGTCGTCTGGGACGAGCTCAGCTCCATCAACGGCACCCTCGCCCCCGTCTCCGGCGCCGGCTCCATCGCCGTCCACTCGCCAGGCTTCAAGGGCAGCGCCGGCTTCTACAGCTTCTCCGCCGACTACTCCGCCACCGTCGCCTCCGCCACCGTCGCCTTCCCGGTTCGCAACGTCACCCTCCAGATCGTCGGCATGACCGTCTCCGGCGAGACCGCCGAGGGCGACGAGGTGGACTACACGCCCGAGGACCACCTCACCTTCGCGGGCGGCCCCGTGCTCACCTACACCCACGCCGAGGGCACCGGCGCCCTCGCCGCCACCCACCGCGGCACGCTCGGCGGCCCCGTCTCCGGCAGCGGCGGCGGCTTCGACGGCGACTACCACACCTTCACCTGGCAGTGGGATCTCTCCGCCCTGCCTCTCACCGTCACCTCCGTCAGCATCCACGTCCCGCTGCGCGTCCACTCCTCCACCATCGGAGCCCGGCTCGATCTCGGGGACGCGTTTTCCCAGCTCGTCGGCGATCCCGCGCTCTCCGTGTTCGAACAGTGGCGGCAAACACATTTCGGCCCCGCCGCCACCGACGCGGGCGAGGCCGCCGACGCCGCCGACCCCGACGCCGACGGTCTGCCCAACCTCCTCGAATACGCCCTCGGCGCCGACCCGCTCGCACCCAGCCCGCCCGCCCTGCCGACCCTTCAACTTTCAGCCCTCGGCCCTCAGCCTTCCCGTCTCCGCCTCACCTTCAACCGCGTCGCCGATCCCGCCCTCACCTACACGGTCGAAGCCGCCGACACCCTCGGCACCTCCGCCACCTGGACCCCGATCTGGACCAGCACCGGCGCGGAAAACACCGCCGGCGCCGTGACCGTCGAGGACGTCCAAACCCTCGCCACCTCGCCCACCCGTTTCCTCCGCCTCCGCGTCGGGCACGTCGCGCCCTGAGCCCCTCCCACGCCAGCGCCTCCGCCCACGCACTCCGCCCCCGCGCCGCGCCACCCGCACCCATTTTTCTCGCCCATGAAATCCACCGCACTCGCGACCACCCTCGCCCTCATCGCCGGCTTCGCCGCCTCCGCCCACGCCGCCCAGGAGTTCGCCTCCTTCGGCCTCGCCGGCGCCTCCACCTCGGAAGGCTGGTATGATCTCAACAATTCCAACTACAGCGGCTACGGCAGCTATCCCACGGCCACCGCCGCCTGGCCCGCCGCCATCGTCTCCAACTTCGGTTCCGGCGACGCCGGCTTCGACAAGGTCGCCGGCACCTCCGGTTACCTCGGCAGCCCCTCCACCAACGGCGTCTATACGCCCGGCACGCCGCTCGGCGGCTTCACCGTCTCCGACACCACCGCCCTCGCAGAGCTTCAGACCGTGGTCTTCCAGCTCGATATGGAGATCGCCTCCGGCACCTTCACCGCGCCGGTGCTCAGCTACAACGGCGGCGCGCAAAACCTCGTCGCCGACTTCAGCGCCACCGTCTTCGAGGAAGTCCTCTCCGGCGGCATGGGCTCCAGCGTGCGCACCGTTTACGCCTACCAGTGGGACCTCGTCTCCGCCGGCTCCATCACCGACTTCAGCATCTCGTGGACCGTGCCCGCCGCGCACACCATCACCTACGGCGCCCTGCTCCAGCAGTCGGACAGCTTCACCGGCTCCGCCATCCCCGAGCCCTCCAGCTTCGCCGCCCTCGCCGGCCTCGGCGTGCTCGCCCTCGCCGCCACCCGCCGCCGCCGCGCCTGACCCCTTGTGGAGTGCGGCGGCATGACGCCGCTTTCGACGAGCCGACACGTCGGCTCGCCCCCTCCCGCCCCGCCGCACTCCTCTTCCCGGCATCCCTCGTTCCACTCCGCAGCTCCGTCGCTCCGCTCCGTCGCATATGTCCACCCGCGCCCCCGACGCCACGCCCTCCACCACCACACCGCCCGCCTCGGCCGCGCCCCGCCGCGCCTGCGCTTCGCCCGACGCCGGCCTGCGCCTGCGCGACGATCTCGAGTTTCTTCGACGCGAGGTGGCGCGCCTTCCCGACCTCGTGGTTCAGCTCCGCCACCACGACGCCCGGCTTGTCACCGCCCGATCCCTTTCCGAACTCGGTTCCGGCCTGCGCCTGCCCACCCGCGCGACCGGCCCCGTCGTCGGCCACTCCGCCCCCTGCGCCTGTTGCGGCTCCCCCGGACGCATCGCCCTGCACGACGCCGCCGACCGCGAATTTCTCCAGCTCTGCGCCACCGCCGATTGCGCGCCCTCCGTCTGGATGGATCTCCTGCTCGACCTCCTGCCCCGCCCCGCCGACCACGCCCGCAGATCCCTCGCCGCGCGCCCGGACCGCATGCACCTCCCGCCGTCCGCCTGGTCCGATTCCGCCCCTTTCGACGCCGACCCGCGCGCCGCGCAGGCGCTCTGCCGCGTGCTCAACAACGTCTGGTCCGATCCCTTCGCCCTCGAGATCGCGCTCCGCATCCCCGGCGCCTCCCTCGCCGTGCCCTTCGCGCCCGACACCGGCTCCGTCGAGCACGGCCTGCTCACCCTCCGCTCCGCCGACGCCACCCTTCAGCTTCTCCTCCCCGCCGTCGCCCGCCTGCGCATCCTCCCCTCCGGTCTCGACCCCGTGCTGGTCGTGGAAACGCGCGTGCCCGACGAACGCGTCACGCTCCGCTCCACCGCCCCCGCCTGGCGCCGCGCCCTCGCCGACCTCGCCGTCGAGCTCCGCTGAACCGCTCCTCACCACGCCACCTCCGTCCCCGGTCGCTCCGTCGATCCGCCCCTCCGTCGCTCCGACCAATCGCAACCCGTATCCACTTTTCTCCGACATGCTGCACGTTTGTTTCGCCACCATGACCGGCAACGCCGAGTCGCTCGCCAACCGCGCCCACGAGCGCGCCGTCGCCGCCGGCATCGCCTCCACGCTGGTCAATCTCGCCGACGCCCGCCCCGCCGACCTCGCCGGCTGGAGCCGCGCCCTCTTCGTCGTCTCCACCTGGGGCGACGGCGAACCACCGGCCGATGCCTGCGATTTTTGGTATGAGCTCGAAAACGCCCCGCTCGACCTCTCCGGCCTGCGCTACGCGGTCTTCGGCCTCGGTGATCGCGACTACCAAAACTACAACGCCTTCGCCCGCCAGCTCGACGAACGCCTCGCCGCCCTCGGCGCCACGCCGCTCGACGAACGCGCCGAGGCCGACCTCGACTTCGACGACACCTACGCCGCCTGGGAAGACCGCGTCGTCCCCGCCCTCGCCGCCTCGCTCACGGCCTGATGCCGCCGGGCGTCGTTTCCATCGTCCGTCCCGTCCGCGCCCCGCCGCCCGCCATGCAACCGAGCCCCGCCCGTCCTTTCCAGGATACCATCCGCTTCACGCTCAGCATGGCCGGCGCGCTTCTCGTCCTCGCCCTCTTCGCCCTCCTGCTCCACCGCCGCTGAGCCCATCGACCTCCGGCTTCCGACCTCTGCCGTTCTGCCCTCTGTCGCTCTGTCCTCCGGCTTCCGGCCTCTGGCCTCTGGCCTCTGGCTTCCGGCCTCTGTCCTCTGGCCACTGTCCCTCCGCCCCATCCTCCGCCAACCGCTCACCCTTTCCACAACCATGACCACCACCGACCAGACCAACCTGCTCCCCGCCGAGGCGCGCGCCCGCATCATCGGCCACATGAACGAGGATCACTCCGACTCCGTTCTCGCCTACGCCCGCCACTTCGGCGCCCGCTCCGCCGCCACCGCCGCCACGCTCGCCGGCATCGACCAGCACGGCATGGACATCGTCGTCTCCGAACCCGCCGGCGACACCTCCATCCGTGTCGAGTTTGCCGCGCCCCTCGCCACCGCCGGCGACGCCCACCACGTCCTCGTCGCCATGTCCAAGGAGGCCACCGCCGCCCTCCGCGCCGCCGCGCCCGAGGCCAAACCCGCGCCCAACGCCCGCGCCGCCGCCGCGCTCGAACGCGCCCGCGCCGCCGCCGTCTTCCTCCGCGACACCGCCAAGACCTGCCTCCTCGCCACCGCCGACGCCGACGGCGAGCCCGACTGCTCCGTCGCCCCCTTCGTGCTCGGCGCCGACGGCGCCCTCCACACCTACATCAGCAACCTCTCGCACCACACCGCCAAGCTCCGCGCCAACCCCCGCGCCTCGGTCCTCCTCATCGAGGACGAGGCCGGCGCCAACCACCTCCTCGCCCGCCGCCGTCTCACCCTGCGCTGCGCCGCCACCTTCGTCGCCCGCGACGCCGGCCCGGCCTTCGCCGAGCCCATGCGCGCCCTGCGCGAGAAATTCGGCCCCGTGATGGAGCACCTCGAAAGCATGCACGACTTCCACCTCGTGCGCCTCGTGCCCGACCGCGCCCGCCTGATCGCCGGCTTCGGCCAGGCCTTCGACGCCGACCCGCGCGACTGGACCCACCTGCGCCACGTCAACGACACCGGCCACACCCAGCGAGCCTGACTCTGGAGTGCGGCGGCACGACGACGCCTTCGACGAGCCGACACGTCGGCTCGCCACTCGCGCTCCGTCCGCCCGCGCCCGTCCGCCCGCCCCCCGTCACCACAGCACCGTCATGTTTTCCTTTTTCTCCGCCGCCACCTCCACCGCTTCGTCCACGCCATCGGCCTTGTCCGCGCGTCCCCGCGCCCGCCTCGGGCTCCTCGCCGCCCTCTTCCTTGGTCCTTGGTCATTGGTCCTTAGTCATTCCGCTCCGGCCGAGCCGGAGCGCATCGTCAGCCTCGGCGGCCCCGTCACCGAGATCGTCTTCGCGCTCGGCGCCGGCGAGCAGGTCGTCGCGCGCGACACCTCCAGCGTGTTCCCGCCCGCCGTTCACCGCCTGCCCGACGTCGGCTACTTCCGCACCATCGGCGCCGAGGGCGTGCTCGCCCAGCGCCCCACCCTCATCCTCGCCGCCCAAGGCACCGGACCCGCGCCGCAGGTGGAGGTGTTGAAAAACTCCGGCGTGCGTTTCGAGCACCTCGACGCCCGCTACTCCGCCGACACCCTGCTCGCCAACGTCGCCCGCCTCGGCGCGCTCCTCGACCGTCAGCAAGAAGCCGCCGCGCTCGCCGAAAAACTCTCCGCGCAACTCGCCGCCGTCCGCGCCGTGCGCGGCGAAGCGCCCGCGCCGACCGCCATCTTTCTCATGAGCATGAACGAGACCGCCACCCAGGCGGCCTACGACGGCACCGCCGCCACCGCGCTCATCGAACTCGCCGGCGGACGCAATCCCCTCACCGGCCTGCAAGGTTACAAACCGCTCAACGCCGAGGCCCTCGTCGCGCTCGACCCCGATGTCATTTTCTACGGCGTCAACCCCATGATGCCCTCGGCGACCAAGCCCCCCGCGTGGATTCTCGGCACCCGCGCCGGCCGGGCCGGCCGCGTGCATGCGCTCGACCTGGGCTACCACCTCTCCTTCGGCCCCCGCCTCGGCCAAGCCGTCACCGAGGTCGCCGCCCTGCTGAAACGCTGACTGGAAAAGAAGTCAGGATTCAGGAGTCAGGATTCAGAAGAAAAACAGCCGCTGCCGAGTCCGGCAGCCGCCCGGCCCTCGATCCTTCTTCATCGGTCCTTGGTCATTGGTCATTGGTCATCGGTCATTCCACTCGCCCCCCTTGTCCCCCGCGCCCCTCGCCCCCGACCGCCGCCGCGCCGCCCTCCTCGCGCTCGGCGCGCTCCTCCTGGCGGCCTTCGTGCTCAGCCTCATGCTCGGGGCGGCCAAGCTGCCGATCGAATCGGTCTGGCTCGGCCTCACCGGACGCGGCGAACAACTCGCGCCGCTCGACCGCACCGTCCTGCACGCCATCCGCCTGCCCCGCGCGCTCGGCGCGGTCCTGGTCGGCGCGGCCCTCGGCCTCTGCGGCGCGGCGCTGCAAGGCCTCTTTCGCAATCCCCTCGCCGATCCCGGACTCATCGGCGTGACCGGCGGCGCCGCCTTCGGCGCCGTCATCCATGTCAAGTTCGCCGCCACCGCGCTCGCCGCCGTATCCATTTTTTTAGGACAATTCGCGCTTCCCGTCTTCGCCCTGGCCGGCGCCCTGCTCGCCACCGCCTGCATGCACCGCGCCGCCATCATCGAGGGCCGCGTCGTCGTGGCGCTCATGCTGCTCGCCGGCGTCGGCATCAACGCCCTCGCCGGCGCCGCCACCGGCCTCGTGCTCTTTTTCGCCGACGACGACCAACTGCGCCAGTTCACCTTCTGGACCCTCGGTAGCCTCGGCCAGGTGACCTGGGGAAAACTCGCCGCCGCCCTCCCCTTTCTCCTGCCCGCGCTCGTGCTGGTGCCGCGCCATGCCCGCGCGCTCAACGCCCTCCTGCTCGGCGACGCCGAGGCGGGCCACCTCGGCGTCGATCTCGCGCGACTCAAACGCCAGCTCATCTTCGCCACCGCCGCCGCCACCGGCGCCGCCGTCTCGGTCGCGGGCGGCATCGGCTTCATCGGCCTCGTGGTTCCGCACCTGATACGCCAGCTCTTCGGCCCCGACCACCGCTGGTTGATCCCCGGGGCGGCGTTGCTCGGCGCCGCGCTCCTGCTCGCGGCGGACTTTGTGGCGCGCCTCGCCGCCGCGCCCGCCGAGCTGCCCGTCGGCGTGCTCACCGCCGCGCTCGGCGCCCCGGTTTTCTTCAGCCTCCTCCGCCGCGGCCGCCGCCACAGTCTGTTCTAAAACCAACCGCGCACAGCCCCGACCTCACCAGCCACAAGGAACCATGGAGCACGAAAATCCCGCGCCACCACCCGCGGTCCTCCGTCTTCTCCACGCTCTTTGTGTTCTTTGCGGCCAATCCGTTTTCCATCCGCCCGCCCTCCCCACCCCGCCATGTCGTCCGCCTCGCGCATTCCCTCCGGCAACGCCCTCGTCGCGACCGCCATCACCGTGCGACGCGGCGGGCGCGCCCTGCTCGACGCGGCCGCGATCGCGCTCACGCCCGGCCGCGTGACCGCCGTGGTCGGTCCCAATGGCGCGGGCAAGAGCACCCTGCTCCGCGTGCTCTCCGGCGAACTCGCCCCGGACGCGGGTTCAGTCTCCGTCCAAGGCCGCCCGCTCGCCGCCTGGCCGGCGGCCGAGCTGGCCCGCGTGCGCGCCGTGCTGCCGCAGGAAAGCGACCTGCGTTTCCCCTTCCGCGTCACCGAAGTGGTGCGCCTCGGCCGCATCCCGCACCCCGGCGGCGGCGACACCCTCGCCGACCACGCCATCGCCGCCGCCGCCCTCGCCCGCGTGGACCTGACTCCGCTGGCCGACCGGCTTTATCCCTCGCTCTCGGGCGGTGAAAAACAACGCGTCCACCTCGCCCGCGCCCTGGCCCAGCTCCAGCCCGCCCCTCCGCCTCCGCCTTCATCCTTCATCCCTCATCCTTCGTCCCTCCGCCCTCCGCCTTCTTCGCCCCGCGTTCTCCTGCTCGACGAACCGACCGCCGCGCTCGACTTGGCGCATCAACACTCGGTGCTGGCGCTAGCCCGCGAACTGGCCCTCGGCGAGGGCGTGGCGGTGTTGGCGATCCTGCACGACCTCAACCTCGTGTTGGCCTATGCCGACGACCTGGTGGTCCTGAACGGCGGCCGCGTGGTCGCCTCCGGCCCGGTCGAGGCGACGCTCACGCCCGAGCTCGTCCGCGAAGTCTTCGCCGTCCCCGCGCGCCTGCTCCCCTCCCCCGCCCCCGGCGGCCGCCCGCAGCTCCTCCTCGGCCCGTCGGCGTTGTAGAACGACTGGGGAAAATTCAGTCCCGCGCCGACCAACCCGTCACCTGTCGGCTGGTAAACTCCTCGTGCCCGATCTACAAACGCAGCGGCTTGCGCGCGTCGAAGGGCGGGCCCGGCAGGCCGGCAATCTGACACCCTTTACGCGGCACTCGCTCAGAACCTCGTTACCATTCAGCAAAAAACCCCCGGGAGCAGTTTCCGGGGGTTTTTAATTGGGTGCAGGGGTTGGATTTGAACCAACGACCTTCAGGTTATGAGCCTGACGAGCTACCAGGCTGCTCCACCCTGCAACAAGTGAGGAGGGCGAACAGTGCCGGCCAAGTGGGCACTGTCAATGACTTTTCTAAAAGAAAAGTGAGGCGCCCGCTTTTTTCTCCGTTTCGGTCTCAGCCGCAGGCGCGGCGGATGGAGAAAGCGTTGGTCCGCCTCACGACGCCACCTCGATCCATACCGGCCTCCGCACCGCCGACTCTCGAGCCGGCGCCACCAATCGCGGCGCGGGTGGCTCCTAAATCCGCTCCGCTGCGCCGGACAAACGCGGCGCCCGGAAGCCCGCGCGAGCGCTCCTTCGACCATACCAAAGCCCCTCCCCTTCGGTAAAAATCCTATCTACCTGAGCCCAGTCTACGATGCGACTGCCGTGCGATTGTTCAGACAGGCCCTTCCTCACTCCGTTCGCGACGGAGTTGGCCTCCCTTAACCCCGCCAGCCCCCCCCAAAAAAAAATGCCCGCCCCCACCCCCAAACCCACCCCCGCCCCGTCCCGTCACTCCCGCCGTCTGCTGACCGCTCTCGCCGGCCTCGCCGCGCTCACCCTCGGCGCCGGTCTCGCCCGCGCCCAGATCCCCGCCTTCCCCGGCGCGCAGGGTTTCGGCGCCTACGCCACCGGCGGCCGCGGCGGCGACGTGTATTACGTCACCAACCTCAACAGCTCCGGCGCCGGCTCGCTCAACCACGGTATCCAAAACGCCCCTACAAGCGGCCGCACCATCGTCTTCGCGGTCAGCGGTTACATCCCCATCGCCAACAACTCCGACACCGGCAACAAGACCCTCCGCCTCGTCCAAAACAAGATCACCATCGCCGGCCAGACCGCGCCCGGCGACGGCATCGGCCTGAAGGACGGCCGCGTGCTCCTCACCGGCAACAACCAGGTGCTCCGCCACCTCCGCATCCGCCACGGCAAATACGGCTCCGCCGGCGATTGCCTCAACCTCGATAGCAGCGCCACCAACAGCATCATCGACCACGTCTCGCTGATGTTCAGCACCGACGAGAACATCTCCTTTTTCAACAGCGCCCTCGACAACTTCACCATGCAATACTCCACCAGCGCGTGGGGCATGGAGCGTCACAACGCCGGCGGCCTCTGGGACCTCGTGGACGGCACCTGCCACCACTCCCTCTGGGCCCACCACCGCACCCGCAACCCCAAGGCCCGCCCCTACGGCCTCCTGGAGTGGATCAACAACGTCACCTTCCACTGGCGCACCGAGGGCTTCATCATGGGCGACTCCCAGTCCAACGTGAGCTGGCGGGCCAACGTCCGCGGCAACTATTTCCTCTCCATCCCCGATCATCAGTTCGGAGTGGACAACACCGCCCTCTCCAAGGCCCGCATCGCCAGCAACGGCCAGCCCAACTTCGCCCTCTTCCTCGACAACTGCCTGCACGATTCCAACAATAACGGTCTGCTCGACGGCACCGACAAGGGCTACTCCATCGTCGCCGGCCTCCCCTACCCCAACGCCGGCACCACTCCCGGCACCGTCAGCTACGCCCAGTCCGCCACGCCCTTCGCCGGCGCCTCCGGCACCGCCACCGTCGTCATCGACCCGCCCCTCACCGCCTACAAAAAAGTCCTGTCCAACGCCGGCCCGCTCCGCCTCGACGCCACCTACGCCGGCAACCTCCGCGACGAGCTCGACTCGCTCCTCATCTCCAGCGTCGAGAACCAGCAAAGCATCCTCGTCGCCAAGGACTCCCCGCTCGACGCGAACGACACCCCGTCCTCCGGCGAGGCCCTCCTCGCCCAGCCGCCGTATAACATTTCCAACAACGGCTTCGGCACCCTCAACTCCACCGCCGCCCCCGCCGACACCGACGGAGACGGCATGCCCGACTACTGGGAAAGCGCCCTCGGCTGGAACGCCTCCTCGCAGGACCACAACACCGCCCTCGCCAGCTCCGGCGGCTACGTCTCCGGTCTCACCTTCATGCCGGCCAACACCCCCGCCGGCTACACCCGCCTCGAGGAATACCTGCACTTCAAGGCTATCCCCCACGCCGCCATCGACCGCAACATCTCCGGCACCCCGTCCTCCCTCACGGTGGACCTCCGCCGCTATGTGCGCGGCTTCGTCAAGGCCCCCGTCACCTTCACGCTGAACAACGTCAGCAACGGCAGCGCCTCCCTCCAGGGCAACGGCTACACCGCCGTCTTCACCCCGACGCAAAACTACGCCGGCCGCGCCCGCTTCGACTTCACCGTCACCGACGGCGACGGCAGCACCTGGACCCAGACCCTCGGCGTGCTGGTCAAGACCACGCCCCCCGCCGGCGGCGGCGGTGGCGGTGGCACCATTCAGGCCGAGTCGGGCACCATCACCGGCGGCACCTTCGACAGCAACAACGCCGGCTTCAACGGCACCGGCTTCGCCAACCTCGGGGTCAGCGGCGGCGTGCTCCAGTTGAACAACATCGACGGCGGCTCCGGCGGCTCCGCCACCCTCACCATCCGCTTCGCCCTCGGCGCCTCCACCTCGCGCACCGGCAACCTCGTGATCAACGGCGCCAGCCAGGCCATCACCTTCGCCCCCACCGGCTCGTGGACCACCTGGACCACCCTGAACGTGCCCATCAGCCTGAATTCAGGTTCGTCCAACACCCTCCGCTTCGAGAGCACCGGCCAGGATCTCGCCAACATCGACGAGATCACCATCGCCGCCTCCTCCCCGCCCGCCGCGCCGCAGGATGTAGTTGCCCAGCCCTACAGCCAGCAGGTCGTGCTCGGCTGGAGCCCCGTCTCCGGCGCCACCGCCTACGCCGTCAAACGCTCCACCACCAGCGGCGGCTCCTACACCACCGTCGGCACGCCCACCACCACCAGCTACGTCAACACCGGCCTGACCAACGGCACCACCTACTACTACGTCGTCTCGGCCTCCAACTCCTCCGGCGCGGGCCCCAACTCCGCCCAGGTCTCGGCCACGCCGACCGGCATCCCCGCGGCCACGCTCCAGGTCGAGTCGTCCGGCTACGGCGGTGGCGTCACGATCGACAGCAACAACACCGGCTTCAACGGCACCGGCTTCGCCAACTTCCCCATGACCGGCGGCTACGCCCAGTTCTCCGGCATCGGCGGAGGGCCCTCCGGCGGCTCGACCACGCTCATCATCCGCTACGCCCTCGGCGCGACCGGCTCGCGCACCGGCACGCTCACGGTCAACGACGCGAGCCAGTCGATCACCTTCGCGCCCACCGGCTCCTGGACCACGTGGACGACGATGAGCGTCCCGATCACGCTCGCCGCCGGCACGGGCAACACCATCCGCTTCGACTCCACCGGCCAAGACCTCGCCAACCTCGACCAGATCGCCATCACCGCGAACTGATCCTCTCGGCGGTCGGCAAACGAGCACCCCGCCCGCGGCAGCCCGGCCACGGCCACCGACCCGCCCGCGGCTCCGGCGAGAGATCGCCCGGCCGTGGCAATCGTCGAGCGGCCTCCGGGCTCCGGCGGGCTCCGCCGCGATGTGCCGCGGGCGCCCGCGACGAGCCGCGGCTCGTCGCCGAATCCGGGATCAAACCAGCGTCAGCTTGGTGGACTTGTCCGGCATCTTGATGGTCAGGGTGCCGGTCGTGAGCTCGAGGTGCAGCGTCCGGTTCACCGTGCCGCCCAGATCCGTGCCGCTCACCCGCAAGCCCTGCGACGCCAGCCACGCCTTCACCGCCACGCTGTTGCGTTCGCCGATCTTGAAGTTGTCCGGCCCGCTGAGCACGCAGGCGCCTCCGGCCAGATAGAGGCGCACCCGGTGCCTTTCCGCCTTCACGCCCAGAAGCTCGCGAAAGAAGAGCGGCAGTCCCGTGTCGGCGAACATCGCCGGCTGCTTCACCGCCTTCTCCGGCGAGATCGTCGAGTCGGGCAGCATCAGGTGCAGCATGCCGCCCGACTTGCTCAACGGATCGTAGGCCACGATGCCGACGCAGGAGCCGAGCGCGTAGGTGGTGAGGGTGACGAGCTCGTTGTTGGAAACGGCGAGATCGCCGACGCCGATGACTACGCGCTGTCCGAACAGCGCCGAGATGGTGGGAGATCCGGCCATTGAGAAGGGTGTATCTGGTTCACGAATACACCAGCAGCCGCTGGCTGATCGCGCTGATGAGGTTGTGGTTTCTTATCTTCGCGATCGTGCTCGCGCTCAGCGTCTGGCCCTCGCCGACCAGCAGCAGGCCGTGCGGGCTGTAGAGGCCGTTGGCCAGCACCATGCCGGGCTGCAGCTCCTCGAGCAGGATCTCGCGCACCTGCCGCGGCAGTTGCACGAGGTGGGTGACCTTCAGGAAGAGACGCACCGCCTCCGGGTCGAAGCCCTTGCCCGACTCGGACATGATCCACTCGATCGCCTTGTCCTTGGAGTGCCCGCACTCGACGAAGCCCACCGCCACCCCGAGGCAGCGCGCCGGCCAGGGAATCGAGAAACCGGAGAGCCCGTCGGGATAGCCCGTGCCGTCGAACCGCTCGTGGTGCGCCCGGATCGTCTCCGCCACCAGCGGGCTGGGATCGACGTAGGAGGCCAGGGTCTGGCTGTAGATGGGGTGGGTCTGGATGCTCTCCCGCTCGCGTTCCGTCAGCCGGCCCGGCGTGTGGCGAAACACGCGCAGCAGCTCGCGCGGGATGCCGATCAGGCCCAGATCGCAGAGCCAGGCGCCGGCGCGCAGCGCGTGACGTTCCTCCTCGTTGAAGTGGTCGGTGTCCGCCATGCAGCGCGCGATCTCGACCACCGCCTTGGTGCTCCCGCCGAGATACGGGTCGTAGGTCGCCAGGATGCGGCGACACAGATCGAGCGAGTGGTCGTAGCTGGTGGCCAGGCCGCGGTTGGCCGCGTCGAGCTCCGCCTTCTGCGCCTTCAGGTCCTCGACCTGGCGGGCGAGGGCGGTGTTGGCCGCGGAGAGCCGGGTGTTGAGCTCGTTGGTCTCCGCCGTGAGCCGCTGGTTCTCCACCACGAGCTGGTGGCGATGGATCGCGTTGCGCACCGTGGCCGAGAGCTCCTCGCGCAGCCAGGGCTTCGCCACGAAGCGGAAAATTTCCCCCTTGTTGATCGCCTCCACGATGGTGGGCAACGAGAGCACCGCGGTGATGAGGATGCGCGAGGCGTTGGGCCGGATCTTGCGCGATTCGATGAGGAACTCGAGGCCGGTCATCTCCGGCATGCGGTGGTCCGAGATGATGACGCCAAAATCCTGCCGGCGCAGCAGCTCGAGCGCCTTCAGCGGGTGGGTGGTCGCGCTGACATGGTGCCCCTCGCGCTCCAAGGTGTCCTTGAGCGCCACGAGCACGATCGACTCGTCATCGACGACGAGGATCTCGGCGGGGGGGGAATCTCCGGAGGGCTTCATGAAACGGGGTAAACAGGGCGGGGCGGGACGGTTGTTATCGGCACGTTCGGCGGCGACTTTGCTAAAATCATGCGCGATTGGAAAATCGGACCGAAAGCGGAATCAGACCGGGAGGGGAAGCGGCGCCGCGTCCACCGCGCCGACGATATGACGGGCCGCCTGATCGAGCGGGACCTGGCACCGCGCGCCGCCGTTTTCCCACGCCGCCCGCGGCATGCCGTAAACGACGCTGCTCTCCTCGTCCTGCGCGAAGGTCATGGCCCCCTTCTCACGGAGGCGCAGCAGCCCCTCCGCGCCGTCCTTGCCCATGCCGGTGAACACGCCCGCGACCACGTTGCGCCCGGCCTCGAGCGCGGATTTGAAAAGGATGTCCACCGCCGGCCGCTGGTGCCACACCGCCGGACCGTCGCTGAGGCGCACGTGGTAGCCGTCGCCGGCCCAGCTCAGCAGCATGTGCCGGTCTCCGGGCGCCACCAGCGCCAGCCCCTGTCGCAACACGTCGCCCTCCCGCGCCTCGCGCACCTCCATCGCGCACAGCGAATCCAGCCGCTCCGCGAAGGCCTTGGAAAACACCGGCGGTATATGCTGCACGATCGCGATGCCGGGCAGATCGGCCGGCAGCTCCGACAACACCGTGCACAGCGCCTCCGTCCCCCCCGTGGAGGCGCCGAGCAGGATCAGGCGCCGCGGCTGCACCGCCCGGCGCGGCCCCGCCGACGGCTTCGGTTTGTTCGTGACGGGAAACAGCGACGGCCCGCGCGACCCGAGCGGGGGCGCCGAGCCCCGGAGCGCCGCCGAACCGACCGCCACCACCGGGGCGCCCGGGACGAGCGTCGGAGACAAGCGCGGCGCCCCACCCGTCGCGGCAAACGTCGGCCTCCGCAGACGCGCCACGGCGGCGGCCTTTATCTTTTCACAAAGCACCGGCCCAAGATTGCCGAAGGAGTAGGGTCCGCCGGGTTTCCCCAACACATCCACCGCCCCCAGCCGCAGCGCCTCGAGCGCCTGGCTCGAACCGCTCTTGGAGAGCGAACTCAGGATGATCACCGGACGCGGCCGGGTCTCCATGATCTCGCGCAGATAGGTGAGCCCGTCCATGCGCGGCATCTCGATGTCGAGCGTCAGCACGTCGGGCTGCAGTTGCTCGATCTTCGTCCGCGCGATGATCGGATCCGTGGCCGTGCCGACCACCTCGATCACCGGATCGTGGGCCAGCGCGTCCGTGACCAGCCGGCGCACCACCGCCGAGTCGTCCACCACCAGCACCCGGATGCGCGAAGGGATCGTCATGGCTCGTTTGTAGTTGGGATCCGACTACGCCGGCCGTCGGTAAACCGCCGGCCGCACCGTCTCCAGCCCGTGTTTGATGTTGGTCAGGCTCTCCGAATGCCCCACCAGCAGGTAGCCCCCGGGCGCCAGCACCCGCGAGAGGCGGGCCACCAGCTCCTCCTGCGTCGCGCGGTCGAAGTAGATCATGACGTTTCGGCAAAAGATGATCTGAAACGGCTCCGTGAAGGGCAGATGCGTCCCGAGCAGGTTCAGTTGACGGAAACGAATCCGCTCCTGCAGCACGGGCTTCACCCGGAAAACGCCGGCGTCGGCCCCCTTGCCCTCGGTGAAGTAGCTGCGCAGCAGGCCGGGGGGGATCTTGGCCACCCCGTCGGCGCGGTAGATGCCCTCGCGCGCCTTGCGCAACACGACGTTGGAGATGTCGGTCGCCTCGATCTGCCAGGGCCACTTGGCCCCCGCGCCCGGCCCGCCCAGGGTCTGGTCCAGCAACATCGCCAGGGTGTAGGGCTCCTCGCCCGAGGAGCAGGCCGCGCTCCAGAGATTGAGCCGCGACGCCCTCGACCGCGCACGCATCAGCTCCGGCAGGATGGTGCTGGTGAGGAAATCGAAGTGCGCGTTCTCGCGAAAAAAGTAGGTGTGGTTGGTCGAGATGACGTCGATCAGGTGCGTCAACTCCTCCCCCGCCCGCGGCCCCTGCAGCAGGCGACAGTAGTCGGTGATGGTGGCGAGGTTGTTGGCGCGCAGCCGTTTTCCCAGACGGGCCGAGACCAGTTCCTTCTTGTCGGCGCCGAGGTTGATGCGGCTGTGGGTATAGACCAAGCCGCGGATAAATTCGTAATCGCGTTCCAGCATGCGGGGATACCCGTCCCATCGGCTCCTCCGTCGGAAAATGAAGCGACGATGGAAAAACTTTTACCGCCCCCACGCGGCAGTTTTTGCCGCCGCGCCCCACACCCCCGGTCCACCCCCGCCCCGCCTCGCGACTAACGGCGCCGGCGGATTTTTAATCCACTGGACAACAATCACCAAGGAAACACCTCGCCGGTCTGGCACGTGCGCTGCGTTCCAGTGGCTCCGCCATGGTCGATCCCCTCTTCCAATCCTCGAACTACCAGCTTGCGAACAAGCTGCTCGACGCGTCCGCGCTGCGTCACGAGGCCATCGCGTCCAACATCGCCAATGTCGAGACGCCCGGCTACCGCCGCATCGACGTCGCGCCCGACTTCGCCTCCGAACTCCGCTCCCGCCTCGCCGCCGGCGACACCTCCGCCGCCCTCCAACTCCGTCCCCACCTCGCCGAGGATCCCGCCGCCCGCGCCCTCCGCCCCGACGGCAACACCGTCGAGCTCGACCGCGAGCTCCTCGAGATGAACCGCAACCAGGTCGAGCACGAGTTCCTCACCGAGCTCGTCAGCCGCAACATCAAGCAGCTCCGCCTCGCCATCACCGGACGCCCGGTCTGAGCGCCTCCGCCTCCCGACGGGGCCCCGCCCGCGTATCCATTTTTCAACCACCCACGCCGCGACCATGAACCTCATCACCGGAATCGACGTCACCGCCGGGGCCCTCAACGCCCAGAAGACCCGCCTCGACATCGTCGCGCAGAACATCGCCAACACCCAGACCACCCGCGGCCCCGACGGCGGCCCCTACCGCCGCAAGGTCGTCTCCTTCGAGACCGAGCTCCTCCAACGCCTCGATCCGTCCGCCACCTCCACCTCCGCCGGCGCCTCCTCCGCCCGCACCGTCCGCGTCGCCGAGATCGGCACCGACCGCCGCCCCGGCCAGCGCATCTACGACCCGCAGCACCCCGACGCCGGCCCCGACGGCATGGTCGAGATGCCCAACGTCAACCTCGCCCAGGAAATGGTGGACCTCATCACCGCCTCCCGCGCCTACGAGGCCAACCTCTCGGTCGTCAAAAACGCCCGCCAGATGGCCATGAAGACCCTCGAGATCGGCAAGTAGTCCTCGCCGTCCACCCCGCCCCCCGCCCTCCGGCATCCGGATTCTGATCTCCGACTCCCGACTCCTGAATTCCGACTCCTGAATTCTTCCGTCTCCGTCTCCGCCCCCGCCCCGGCCCCCAGCCCCACCGCCCGCCATGTCTCTCCTCGGCTCCATCGGCAACATCCCCTCCGCCTTCCTCCACCGTCTGCCCGGCGCGGGCGCCGCGGGCGCTACCGAGTCTCCCGTCGCCATGCCCCGCACCGCCGGCTCGCCCGGCGCCGGCGAGTCCGCCCCCGCCGACTTCGGCACCGTCTTCGAAAAGATGGTCTCCGCCGTGGACGGCAAACAGCGCGAGGCCACCGAAATCACCCGCAAGGTCCTCCTCGGCGAGAGCGACCAGCTCCACCAGAGCGTCATCGCCATGCAGGAGGCCGGAGTCGCCTTCCAGCTCATGGTCGAGACCCGCAACAAAGTCGTCGAATCCTACCAGGAGCTCATGCGCATGCCGGTCTGAGCGGCCCCGCCCTTCCGCCATCCTCCTCCCCGACGCCCTCCACCCGCCGCCTCCCCCGCCCGTCCCCCTTCTCGCGCCTCGCCCCGCTCCTCCGTCCCGCCGCGTCGCCCGGCCCCTCCCCTAACCCGCCGCCCTTCGCGCCCCGCCAGCTCCCCGCCGCATGAAAGCCTTTTCCCAGTCCCTGCTCGGCCTCTGGAACCAACTCGGTCTCAACCAACGCGTCTCCCTCGTCGTCGCCGCCATCGCCGTGCTCGGCGGCCTCGTCGCCGTCGTCCTCTGGTCGCGCCAACCCGACTACCAGCTCCTCTACGGTCGCCTCTCGGAAAAGGACTCGTCCCAGATCATCGCGCAGCTCCAGACCCAGAACATCCCCCACAAGATCGCCAACGGCGGCAGCACCATCTACGTCCCCGCCGACCAGGTCCACCGCCTCCGCATGGACCTCGCCGGCAAGGGCGTGCCCGCCGGCGAGGGCGTCGGCTTCGAGATCTTCGACAAGGGCCAGTTCGGCCTCTCCGACTTCGTCCAGCGCACCAACTACCTGCGCGCCCTCCAGGGCGAGCTCGCCCGCACCATCGCCCAGCTCGACGGCGTCGCCAGCGCCCGCGTCATGATCGTGCAGCCGGAAACTCGTCTGCTCGTAACCGGCAACGGCACCCGCCCCACCGCCTCCGTTTTCGTCGAGCTCAACAAAAGCCGCCTCGAACCCGAGGCCGTGAACAGCATCCGCAACCTCGTCGCCAACGCCGTCCAGGGCCTCGTCCCCGACCAGGTCGCCGTCGTGGACCACAAGGGCCGCGTGCTCTCCGAGGAGCTCAAGCAGGACCCCACCCTCGCCACCGCCTCCTCCCAGATGCGCTACCGCCAGCAGGTCGAGGATTACCTCGCCCGCAAGGTCGAGACCATGCTCGTCCCCGTCGTCGGCGCCGGCAACGCCGTCGTCCGCGTCTCCGCCGAGATCGAGACCGAGACCACCACCCTCACCGAGGAGCGCTACGACCCCGACGGCCAGGTCGTCCGCAGCCAGACCCAGACCGACGACACCTCCGCCTCCACCGAGCAGCGCATCGGCGGCGCCGCCGGCGTCGCCGCCAACACCCCCGGCGCGCCCGCCCCCGCCGAGGCTCCGCCCGGCAACGCCACCGAGACCAACCGCAAGAACCGCACCACCACCTACGAGATCAACCGCACCCTCACCAACACCAGCCGCCAACCCGGCACCGTGCGCGAACTCACCGCCGCCGTCTTCGTCGCCCAGCGCCTCGCGCCGCCCGCGCCCGACGCCGCCCCCGGCACCGCGCCCCAGCCCCAGCCGCGCTCCCCCGAGGAGCTCCAGGCCCTCCGCCAGATCGTCGTCAACGCCCTCGGCATCAAGGCCGCCCCCGGCCAGTCGCTCGAATCGCTCGTCAGCCTCCAGGAGCTCCCCTTCCTCCAGGAGCCCGTCTCCGCCCAGATCGAGCAGATCCAGAAGGAAACCCGCATCCAGGGCTGGATCGAGACCGTCGGCGCCTACCTCCCCCTCGCCCTCGGCGCCGTCGCCCTCCTGGTATTTGTAAAAACACTACGCCGCCAACGACCCGAGCCCGTGCCCGTGGAGATCCTCGACATCCCCGCCGCCTCCGCCGCCGCCAACGGCCAGAACGGCCGCGCCGCCCTCACGCCCGAGCTCCTCAACCAGCTCATCCGGGAAAAACCCGCCAACATCGGCGCCGCCCTCCGCGACTACATGGCGGTGAAGAAAAACTGACGCCGCCCGCCGCTGTCCCCCGCTTGTGTAGCGTTGGCCGTCCCCGGCCAATTCCCGATGTAGCGTTGGCCGTCCCCGGCCAATCTCCGGAAACAGCCCCCTTGCGAGCGAACCGGCCTCACGACCTCTGATCCTAATTTGCGTTCACGTTTAGACTCATTGATCCGAATCGTGCTCGTTTTATTTCTGCCCTCTGTGTCTCCGTGTCTCTGTGGTTAAACAATTTACCGATTTTCACCACGGAGACACGGAGAGCGACGAATTAACCTAATTCCGAAAGCGAATTGGAATGAACACCTCCTCCGCCTCCGACCTCCTGAATTCCGACTTCTGAGTTCCGACTTCCAACTTCGTCCGTCCTCCCGCCATGCCCGCCCCCGCCGAAGCCGCCGCCCCCGCCGCCGCCACACCCGCCCTCGAGTTCTCCAAACTCAGCCGCCAGCAGAAGCTCGCCGTCTTCCTCATCGTCATCGGCCCCGACGCCGCCGCCGAGGTGCTCAAACAATTCGACGACGCCGAGGTCGAGCTCCTCTGCCGCGAGATGGGCCAGTTCCCCATGGTGCCCGATCACCTCGCCCGTCAGGTCCTGGAGGAGTTCACCCCCATCGTCGGCGAAAGCGTCGCCTCCACCCTCGGCGGCATGGACTACGCCCGCTCCACCCTCGAGCGCGCCCGCGGCGACTACAAAGCCAACGCCATCCTCAGCCGCGTCGGCGCCTCCCCCGGCGGCTCCACCGTGGAGATCATCCGCGAAATCGCCGAGATGGAGGGACGGCAGATCTTCAACCTCATCAAGCACGAGCAACCGCAGACCGTCTCCTTCATCCTCTCCTACCTCGCCAAGGACAAGGCCGCCGAGGTCTTCGGGCTCTTCAACTCCGAGCAACGCGAGGAAATCGTCGAGCGCCTCGGCACCATCGACAGCACCTCCGTCGATCTGGTCGGCAAAATCGTCCGCAACCTCGGCAAGCACCTGAACCAGAAATCGCGCCCCACCTTCCACCAAAGCGGAGGCGTGCGCGCCGTCGCCGACCTGCTCAACGGCCTCGAGAAGGACATCTCCAAAACGCTCCTCATCCGGCTCGAGGAGCGCAACGCCCAGCTCGGCGCCGCCATTCGCAAGAAGATGTTCAGCTTCGAGGATCTCGGCCGCCTGCAACCCGCCGACCTCCAGCGCGTGTTGCGCGAGGTGGATTCGTCGAACCTCTCCATCGCGATGAAGTCGGCCAGCGAGCCCATCAAGGCCAAGATCTTCGAATCCATTTCGAAGCGCGCCGCCGAGAGTCTGCGCGACGAGATCAGCATGCTCGGGCCCGTGCGCCTCAAGGACGTGGAGGTGGCCCAGGACGCCATCATCCAGGTCGTCCGCCGCCTGGAAGACGAAGGCTCCATCTCCCTCGACAGCGGCGACAACGCCGTCGTCTAGCCCCGACCACTCCGCCCCCTAAGCCCCGTCCTCTGTCCTCTGTCCTCCGTCCTCTGTCCTCTGTCCTCTGGCCTCTGACTTCTGACTTCTGGCCTCTGACCTCCTCCGCCTCATGCCCTCCTTCACCCGACTCGTCGCCTTTGATCGTCCGCTCTCCGGCGCCGCCATCGCCGGCCGCGAACGCTCTCTGGACGAGCGGGCCATCGCGGAGCTCCGGGCCTCGGCCTACCGCGAAGGAGCCGACGCCGCCCGGGCCCAGGCCGACCAGCAGATCGTCGATCTACGGGCCGCGCTGCAGGAGCTTCAGACCGGACTCTTCGCCCGTCTGGAAGAAACCGAGTCCGCCATCGTCGCCCAGCTCCGGGACGCGCTGCCCGCCCTGGCCCTCGACCTCGCCCGCCGCCTGCTCGCCGGCTACGAACCGCCCACCGAGGCGATCGAGCGCCACTGTAAGGAGGTATTGGATACGCTGTATCCCGAGAAGGAGAATCTCGAGCTTCTCGTGTGTCCGCGCGACGCCGCCTTGCTCGACGGTTTCAACCCCGTCTGGCGGGCGCAGTATCCCGGCCTGAAAGTCACCGCCGACTCCTCCTTGAGTCCGGGAGACTGCCAGGTGCGCAGCCGTTTCGGCATCACCGACGCCCGCCTTGCCCGCAAACTCGAGGAACTCGAACGCGAACTCGCCTCCTGATCCCCGCCCCCGGTCTTCCCCCCGCGTCCTCCCGCCCCTGCCGCTCTGTCTTCTGTCGCTCTGCCGCTCTGTCGCTCTGCCTTCTGTCCCTCCTCCCCTCCGCCCCTCACCCCATGCCCGCCGTCCCCCAGCTCGTTGACAGTCTCCGCGCCCGCATCCGCGAGGTCCCCACCGCCCGCCGGCTCGGCCGCGTCACCGGCGTCACCGGCCTCATCATCGAAAGCGAGGGACCCAACGTCGGCCTCGGCGAACTCTGCAAACTCCGCTCCGACCGCGGCGATTTCGACGCCCTCGCCGAGGTCGTCGGTTTCCGCGGGCAACACGTCCTGCTCATGCCCCTCGGCGAGATCACCGGCCTCCACGCCGGCGCCGAGGTCATGGCCTGCGACCTGCCGCCGCTGCCCGTGCCCGGCCCCCAGCTCCTCGGCCGCGTGCTCGACGCCCTCGGCCGCCCCATGGATGGCCTCGGTCCCCTCGCCACCCGCCGCTTCGACGTCGCCGCCTCCAAGCCGCCCCACCCGCTCCGCCGTCGCCGCATCAAGGAGCCCTTCGTCACCGGCGTGCGCGCCATCGACGCCTTCGTCCCGCTCGGCCGCGGCCAGCGCGTCGGCCTCTTCGCCGGCTCCGGCGTCGGCAAGTCCACCCTCCTCTCCATGATCGCGCGCGGCGCCGAGGCCGACGTCGTCGTGGTCGGCCTCGTCGGCGAACGCGGTCGCGAACTCCGCGAGTTTTTGGAAAAGGACCTCGGCGAGGAGGGCCTCAAACGCTCCGTCGTCGTCGTCTCCACCAGCGACACCCCCGCCCCCCTGCGCATGCGCGCCGCCTACACCGCCACCGCCATCGCCGAGGCCTACCGCGACCAGGGCGCCAACGTCCTCCTGCTCATGGACAGCGTCACCCGCTTCGCCATGGCCCAGCGCGAGATCGGCCTCGCCGTCGGCGAGCCCCCCGCCACGCGCGGCTACACGCCCTCCGTCTTCGCCCTCCTCCCGCGCCTGCTCGAACGCACCGGCGCCGGCGAGCACGGCGCCATCACCGCCCTCTACACCGTGCTCGTCGAGGGCGACGACATGAACGAACCCGTGGCCGACGCCGTGCGCGGCATCCTCGACGGACACATCGTGCTCTCCCGCGCCCTCGCCCACGCCAACCACTACCCCGCCATCGACGTGCTGGAGAGCGTGTCGCGCCTCGTCGGCGACGTCTGCTCCCCCGCCGAAATCACCAGCTCCGGCCGCGCCCGCGAACACCTCGCGGTGTATCGCAAAAACGAGGACCTCATCACCATCGGCGCCTACCAGAAGGGCAACAACCCCGCCCTCGACCAGGCCGTGAGCCTGCACGACCCGCTGCGCGGTTTCCTCCGCCAGTCCACGCGCGACCGCATCGACCGCGGCACCACCTTCGCCGCGCTGAAAAAGATCGTCGGCTGACCCCGCCATGGAGTGCGGCGGCACGACGCCGCCTTCGACGAGCCGACGCGTCGGCTCGCCC
>CBINNW010000044.1:0-37060 GCA_966252115.1 uncultured Akkermansia sp. | reverse complement strand
CGGCGTTGGCGCGCCGCATCCGGCCGGCGCTGCGTCGCCTGCTCGCCGCGGCGGCATGACCCAAAGGCCGCGCTTGGGAACCGCTAATTGTCGCTAAATAACGCTAAAACAGAACGTAAAGTCTGGCTCTGGCTCCACCTGCCGGGTGCGCCGATCAAGCAAACCCGAGAAAATAGCCAAAGGATTCATTTAGCGACTCTTAGCGAAGTTTTGCGGTTAACAGTCCGTCGTTTCAACGGCTCAATGCGGGATGTGGCGATTAACCCCCGCCCCGCGCGTCCGAGCCCGCCGGAGTCGGACCCGCTCCGGAATCCGCGTCCCCGTCCTCGCTCCCGCCCACATCCTCGTCCTCGTCGGAGAAGGCGATCTTCAGGTTGAAGAGCGGCAGCAGGCAGAGCAGGCCGATGACCGTGAGCACCAGGATGGCGTAGCCGGCGGCGTCGTGCACGAAACCCTCGATCGCCTCGTGCCCGTAGTTGTAGGCCCACGACGTGAGAAAGATGCCTCGCAGCAGATTCGTGAAAATCGCGAAGGCCATGGAGGCCGCGACGAGCGCGATCTTTTTCCAAAGTTTGTCGAGGAACACCGACGCCAAAAAGGAGCCGGCGAAAAGGCAGGCCGTGAGCGAGCGGATGCCCGAGCAGGCCTCGGCGACGCCCACCTGGTTGGGTTTGCCATCATGGACGGGCGGGAGGACCAGCACGTTGCCCTGCTGCTCGATGGGCATGCCCAGAAGATCGAAGACGAAGAACACCACCGTCGTCACCTTGCGCAGCAGGAAGAGGCTGAGGTTGTTCTCCACCACCGACACCATCGGGGCCGAGACCAGCCACACCAGGCAGGGGAAAAGAAACCACGAGACCAGCCGCACCCGCGCATCCTCGAAGATGCCCACGTCGGGGCGGGCCGGCACCGGCGCGCCCGGCTCGGGCGTGTTGATGAAGAGCAGGGGCAACAACAACGACGCCGTGCCCAGCGTGATGGCCAGGGTGCCGGGAAAGGACGGCCCCGCGCCGGCGCGATAAAACGAACCGAGCAAAAACAACGCCGCGCCGCCGACCATGGCCCCGTAGGCGAGCACGTTGAGCAGGACAGCCTTGCCCCCGCCGACGCGAGGGCCGTCGGGCGCGACGCAGAGGGCGGCGGCGGAGGAGATCCGCGCCCAGCGGTCATGGATCACGAAGGCCACGAAAGCCGGCACCAGCCAGCCGAAGCCATAGTCCTCCTTGGAGCTCCACCAATGCGACTGGTCCCAGGAAACGAAGCCCCAAAAGGCGATCGCCACCAAGACGGCGGCGGCGAAAGGCATGGGCAGGGCGGCGGTGAATTTTTGCCAGTATTCCTTCATCGGGGGAGTCGCGGGGGGTGAAATGGGGTCAATCGCCGGCAAAGCACAAGCTCCACACGCGTCGGCCGCGCGGGAAACAAAAACGTCACGCGCGACCCGGCGGCGCCACCGATCCCGTGCGGGCGCCGGAGCCGGGATCGGCCGAAGACCGCCACCGCGACACCCGCGTCTCGCCGGCGCCGCATGGCTTCTCGCCGGCGCCGCGCATCGCGGCTCAGGCGGCGGTGAAGACGAGCGAGCAGTTGGTGCCGCCGAAACCGAAGCTGTTGGCCAGCGCGGCGCCGACCTTTTTGTGCACCGGCACGTTGGGCGTGACGTTCAAACCGAGCGCGGCGACGGCCGGATCGAGCTCCTGGAGGTTGATCGTCGGCGGCACGCAGCCCTCGTGAATGGCCATGACGGCGGAGAAGGCGCCCATCGCGCCGGCCGCGCCGAGCAGGTGCCCGGTCATCGACTTCACCCCGCTGACGTGGAGCGAGGCCTTGTTTTCGGCGAAAACCGTGGCGATGGCCGCCGCCTCCTCGCCGTCGCCGCCGGGGGTCGAGGTGGCGTGGGCGGAGACGTAGTCGATGGCGCTCGGCGCCAGACCCGCGTCGGCCAGGGCCGAACGCATCGCGCGGGCCGAGCCCTCCGCGCCGGGAGCGAGCGAGGACAGATGGTAGGCGTCGGCCGAAGCTCCGTAGCCGGCGAGCTCGGCGTAGATGCGGGCTCCGCGCGCCAGCGCGTGCTCCCGCTCCTCCAGCACGAACACCACCGCGCCCTCGCTCAAAACGAAGCCGTCGCGCCCCGCGTCGTAGGGCCGCGACGCGGCCTCGGGAGCGTCGTTCCGCGTCGAGAGCGCCTTCATCTGCGCGAAGGCGCCGACCGCCAGCGGCGTGACGGTGCTCTCGGCCCCGCCGGCCACCATCACGTCGGCCTGGCCGCGCGCGATGAGCGCGGCCGCCTCGCCCAGCGCGTGCCCGCTCGTGGCGCAGGCCGAGGCGACGGCGTAGTTGGGGCCCTGAAAATTGAGCGCCAGGCTCACCTGCCCGGCGAGCAGGTTGGGGGCGATCTGGATGATGAAGAAGGGGGAAATCTTGCGGAAGCCGCCGGCCTTCCACGTTTCCTGCGTCGCCTCGATTTCGGGCAGACCGCCCAGACCGACGCCGAGATTCACCCCGAGCCGGGTCGCGTCGAGCCGATCACGCAGCGCGTCCAGGCCCGAGTCCGCGTAGGCCTCGATGGCCGCCGCCGTGCCCAGATGGGTGAAACGGCCAAACTTTTTCGCATCCTTCGGCGTGAAGGCCGACAGCAGCGGCTCGCCCGCCTCGCCCCGCGGCCGCAGCGGCGTCGGCAGGGTCGCCGTGGGTTCGAATCCCCGCACCTCGCCCGCGATCCGCGCGGCGCACTGGGTGGCGTCGAACCGGGTGATGGCGCCGATGCCGGAACGCCCCGCGCGCAGCCCCTCCCGGTTGGCGACGGCACCGATGCCGAGCGGGGTGACCGCGCCGAGACCGGTGACAACAACTCGACGACGCTGGGGAACAGGCTGGTTCAACATGGAGATGAGGAAGGACGGGAAAGGTTTGGCCGACGGGGAACGGAAACGGGAAAACCGGAAAACTTGAGCCGCCCGTCGCGGCCCCACAACGCCCAAAAACTACGCCCGCCATCACCGCCCAACAGCCCGGCGCCTCCGCTCCTTAAGCGAACCTGATAACCGCGCTTTTCGACGTGCATGCCCCGCGCCTTCGGTAGCAGGCTGCCGCCTTTCCCGTTTTTCCCAACATGTCCGCCACTCCCTCCATCATCTACACCATCACCGACGAAGCGCCGGCCCTCGCCACCTACTCCCTGCTGCCCATCGTGCAGGCCTTCGCCAAACCCGCCGGCATCGCCGTCGAGACGCGCGACATCTCCCTCTCCGGCCGCATCCTCGCCGCCTTCGCCGACCAGCTCCCGGCCGACCAAAAAGTTTCCGACGCCCTCGCCGAGCTCGGCGGTCTCACCCTCAAACCCGAGGCCAACATCATCAAGCTGCCCAACATCTCCGCCTCCGTGCCGCAGCTGAAGGCCGCCATCGCCGAGCTCAAGGCCGCCGGCTACGCCCTCCCCGACTACCCCGAGTCGCCCAAGACCGACGCCGAAAAAGACGCCAAGGCCCGCTACGACAAGGTGAAGGGCTCCGCCGTCAACCCCGTCCTCCGCGAGGGCAACTCCGACCGCCGCGCCCCCGGCGCCGTCAAGGCCTACGCCAAGGCCCACCCCCACTCCATGGGCAAATGGAGCCCCGACTCCAAGACCACCGTCGCCTCCATGGAGGCCGACGACTTCTTCGCCAACGAGAAGTCCGTCACCGTGCCCGCCGCCACCACCGTGCGCATCGAGCTCGTGACCGACGACGGCAACATCCGCGTCCTCAAGGAAAAGACGCCCCTCAAGGCCGGCGAGATCCTCGACGCCACCAAACTCGGCAAGTCCGCCCTCGTCGCCTTTGTCCAGCAGCAGGTCCTCCGCGCCAAGTCCGAGGGCGTGCTCTTCTCCCTGCACATGAAAGCCACCATGATGAAGGTCTCCGACCCCATCATTTTCGGCCACGCCGTCCGCGTCTTCTTCGCCGACCTCCTCGCAAAACACGCCGCCACCCTCGCCTCCCTCGGCGTGGATCTGAACAACGGCTTCGGCGACCTCGTCGCCAAGATCCAGACCCTGCCCGCCGACCAGAAAGCCGCCATCGAGGCCGACATCCAGGCCGCCCTCGCCGCCGGCCCCGCCCTCGCCTACGTCAACTCCGACAAGGGCATCACCAACCTCCACGTCCCCTCCGACGTCATCATCGACGCCTCCATGCCCGCGATGATCCGCGCCGGCGGCAAGATGTATGACGCCCAGGGCAAGACCGCCGACACCCTCGCCGTCATCCCCGACCGCTGCTACGCCGGCGTTTACCAGGCCGTCATCGACTTCTGCAAAAAGAACGGCGCCCTCGATCCCCGCACCATGGGCTCCGTGCCCAACGTCGGCCTCATGGCCCAGGCCGCCGAGGAATACGGCTCGCACAACAAGACCTTCGAGATCCCCGCCGACGGCACCGTCCGCGTCGTGGACGAGACCGGCCGGACCCTCCTCGAACACCGCGTCGCCGCCGGCGACATCTGGCGCGCCTGCCAGACCAAGGACGCCGCCGTGCAGGACTGGGTCAAACTCGCCGTCAACCGCGCCCGCCTCTCCGCCACCCCCGCCGTCTTCTGGCTCGACCGCAACCGCGCCCACGACGCCCAGCTCCTCGCCAAGGTCGAGCTGTATCTGAAAAACCACGACACCGCCGGCCTCGACATCCGCGTGCTCGCCCCCGCCGACGCCTGCCGTTTCTCCCTCGAGCGCATCGTCCAGGGCCTCGACACCATCAGCGTCACCGGCAACGTCCTCCGCGACTACCTCACCGACCTCTTCCCCATCCTCGAGGTCGGCACCTCGGCCAAGATGCTCTCGATCGTGCCCCTCATGAACGGCGGCGGCCTCTTCGAGACCGGCGCCGGCGGCTCCGCCCCCAAACACGTCGAGCAGTTCCTCCAGGAAAACTACCTCCGCTGGGACAGCCTCGGTGAATTCTTCGCCCTCGCCGCCTCCTTCGAGCACCTCTCCATCGTCGAGAAAAACGCCAAGGCCAAGGTCCTCGCCGACACCCTCGACCAGGCCACCGGCAAGTTCCTCGAGAACGACAAGTCTCCCGGCCGCAAACTCGGCACCATCGACAACCGCGGCAGCCACTTCTACCTCGCCCTCTACTGGGCCGGCGCCCTCGCCGCCCAGACCACCGACGCCGAGCTCGCCGCGACCTTCGCGCCCCTCGCCGAGAAACTCGCCGCCGCCGAAAAGCAGATCGTGGACGAACTCCTCGCCGTGCAGGGCAAACCGGTGGACATCGGCGGCTACTACCGCCCCGACGACGCCAAGGCCTCCTCCGCCCTGCGCCCCAGCCCCACGCTCAACACCGCCCTCGCGAGCCTGTAATTCCCGTTTGCGATCAAGATGAGCCTCACGCCGAGCGTGACCCTGGGTTCGACGCTCGGTGTAGGTTCGACGCCTGGTGTAGCGTTGGCCGTCCCCGGCCAATCCCCCCCAGATCCGGCGGTAGCCCGGGCGAAGGGTCGCTCAAGATACTGAATCACACCAGCTACGGGATTGTTTCAGGCTCAAAGGATAGGGCGGGACCGCCGGGCCCGCCTCCGAAAACGGACGGCGATCGTCCCCCAAACCGGGCGCGCCCGGCGGTCGCGCCCTACCTTTCCGGAAAGTCCCAACGCGTTTGAGCTGCGGCTTGTCGGATCAGGGCGGCGCCCCGTGTTCGGGCGCCAAGCCCTCCGTCGCCAGGTCCTCGTCCGATGCGGCTCAAAACCTTGGCCTTACCCGAGCGGCACAAGGGAGCTCATATCAAACATTGGCCGGGGACGGCCAACCCTACACGAGCGGCACCGAGGAGCCGCCGCCGTGGCGCCGTTTTCCTCCGTCGCGTCTCCCCCGTCCAAGCCGGCCGGCACCGGGGGTGGCCTTCGCCCCCGCGCGCGATCAGCCCTGCTCGACCCGGCCCTTCAGAAAGGCCAGCACGTCTTGGAATTTCACCCGGTTCGCCTCGTCGGCGGCGACCAGGTTTTCATGCGCCGCCAACACGTGACGCGCGTTGTCCAGCTCGGTCACCTTGGCCGGCTGCGCCAGCGCGGCGCCGGCTTCGCGAAGCTGCGAGGCGGCGTCCCCGTCGTCCACCGTGAGCAGGCGATGCAGACCGAGATTGCGGATCAGCTCGAGATTCCGCTCTCCCACCCGACACAGCACCATGCTGCCGGCGCCGCCGAGCTTGCGTAGCTCCAGCGCGGCACCCGCCAGCACCCCGAGGAAGGTGCTGTCCATGCTGGTGCAGTTTTTGAAATCCATCACGAAACGCGTTCGCCCCTGGCGAAGCATCTCCTGCACAAAATCGCGCAGGCTGCTGCTGTTTTGGAACGAGGCGCGTCCTTCGATGCGGATCATCACGGGATCACTGGCGGCATCGACGAGGTAGGTGGGCGCGGCGGCGTCGGGCATGGCGAAAGGGGATGGAAGAGACCTGACAAACTAGCCCCCGCACCGGCTCACGCAAGCGAGCGGAACACCGTGCGCGGGGGAGTTTTACGCAGCAAAAAACCCGATCAGTTTTTCGCGACGATCTGACGCAACACGTAGGGAAGAATGCCACCGTGCTGGTAGTAATCGATCTCGATGGGCGTATCGATGCGGCAGCGCACGGACACGTTTTCCACGGAGCCGTCCTTGCGGGTGATCTTCAGCGTCAGGTCCTGCTGCGGCTTGAGCGAGGCGTCGAGGCCGACGATGTCGTAGCTCTCGGAGCCGTCGAGTTTCAGGGTCTGGGCGTTGACGCCTTCCTTGAACTGGAGCGGGAGCACGCCCATGCCGACGAGGTTGGAGCGGTGGATGCGCTCGAAGCTCTGCGCCACCACGACCTTCACGCCGAGCAGGTTGGTGCCCTTGGCCGCCCAGTCGCGGGAGGAGCCGGTGCCGTATTCCTGGCCGGCGAGGATGATGAGGGGCACGCCGTCGGCCTTGTAGGCCATGCACGCGTCGTAGATGAAGGTCGGCTGGCCGGCCGGCACGCTGATCGCCTTGTCCGGCGCGGGCACCTCGCGGGAGCCGAAATAGACGGTGTAGCCGCCTTCGACGCCGGGGCACATGGTGTTCTTGATGCGCACGTTGGCGAAGGTGCCGCGGGTCATCACACGGTCGTTGCCGCGGCGGCTGCCGTAGGAGTTGTAGTCCTCGAAGGCGACGCCGTTGGTGGTGAGGAACTTGCCGGCGGGCGAGGTCTTCTTGATGGCGCCGGCGGGCGAGATGTGGTCGGTCGTGACCGAGTCGCCGAAGATGCCGAGCGGGCGGGCGCCGGTGATGGGCTGGATGCTGCCGGGCGTGAGGCCGAAGTCGGCGAAGAAGGGCGGCTCCTGGATGTAGGTCGAGGAGGCGTCGAACTCGTAAACGTTGCCCACGCTCGACGGGATCTCGTTCCACTTCGGGTTCTGCGCGGCGAAGTCGGCGTAGAGCTTGCGGAAAACCTCGGGCTTGAGCGCGGCCTGGAGCTGGTCGCGGACTTCCTGGAGGGTCGGCCAGACGTCCTTGAGGTAAACCGGGGCGCCGTCCTTGCCGGTGCCGAGGGGCTCGGTGGCCATGTCGATGTTGACGCGACCGGCGAGGGCGAAGGCGACCACGAGCGGCGGGGACATCAGGAAGTTGCTCTTGATGTTCTGGTGAACGCGGGCCTCGAAGTTGCGGTTGCCGGAGAGCACGGAGGCGGCGACGAGGTCGTTCTTCACCACGGCCTCCTCGATGCGGGCGTCGAGCGGGCCGGAGTTGCCGATGCAGGTGGTGCAACCGTAGCCGACGGTCTGGAAACCGAGCTGGTCGAGGTAGGGCTGGAGACCGGTCTTGTCGAGGTAGTCGGTGACGACGCGCGAGCCGGGGGCGAGGGAGGACTTGACCAGCGGGTTGACCGAGAGGCCCTTCTCCACCGCCTTCTTGGCCAGGAGGCCGGCGGCCAGCATGACGCTGGGGTTGGAGGTGTTGGTGCAGCTGGTGATGGCGGCGATGAGCACGCTGCCGTGGCCGATCTCGCCGCCGGCGGCGCCGCGGGCCTCGACGACGGCGTCGGGCGTCGGGCGGTTGTTGGCCATTTCCAGCTCGGTGGTGGGATTGGTGTTTTGCGCCACGGCCTTTTCGAGGGTGGCGGGTTCCTGGCTGCCGCCGCCGGGAGCGGCGAAGGCGAGGCCGGGGGCCACGGTCACGCGGCGGCCAAACTCCTCCGCGCTTTTGCCAAAGCCGTTTTCCGGAACCGGCTTGGAGAAGGCGGTGGTGAACTCCTGCTTGAGCGAGCCCAGCTCGATGCGGTCCTGCGGGCGCTTCGGGCCGGCGACGGAGGGCACCACGCTGGCGAGGTCGAGCGAGAGCTCGGTCGAGTAGTCGATCTCCCCCTGCTGCGGGATGCCCCAGAGGCCCTGGGCCTTGTAGTAGGACTCGTAGAGGGCGACGTCGGCGTCGGCGCGGCCGGTGGCGCGCAGGTAGGCGGAGGACTCGGCGTCGATCGGGAAAAAGCCCATGGTCGCGCCGTATTCGGGCGCCATGTTGGCGATGGTGGCGCGGTCCACCACGGGCAGCGCGGCGGCGCCGGGGCCGTAGAACTCGACGAATTTGCCGACCACCTTGGCCTTGCGCAGCATCTGGGTGATGGTGAGGGCGAGGTCGGTGGCGGTGACGCCCTCGCGGAGCGCGCCGGTGAGGTAAACGCCGACCACGTCGGGGGTGAGGAAATAGACCGGCTGGCCGAGCATGCCGGCCTCGGCCTCGATGCCGCCCACGCCCCAGCCGACGATGCCGATGCCGTTGATCATCGTGGTGTGCGAGTCGGTGCCCACGAGCGTATCCGGATAATAGATACCGTTCCCGTCCTTGAGCACGCCCTTCGCGAGATACTCGAGGTTGACCTGGTGGACGATGCCGATGCCCGGGGGCACGACCTTGAAGGTGTCGAAGGCCTGCATGCCCCACTTGAGGAACTGGTAACGCTCGCGGTTGCGGCTGAACTCGAGCTCGAGGTTGCGCGCGAGGGCGTCGGAAGAGCCGGCGAAGTCCACCTGCACCGAGTGGTCAACGACCAGGTCCACCGGCACGAGGGGCTCGATGATCTTCGGGTTCTTGCCGAGCTTGGTCACGGCCGAGCGCATGGCGGCGAGGTCCACGAGGAGCGGCACGCCGGTGAAGTCCTGCAAGACGATGCGCGCGACGACGAAGGGGATCTCCTCGGTGCGGGGGGCCTTGGCCTGCCAGCCGGCGAGGTCGCGCACGGCCTGCTCGGCCACGCGTTTGCCGTCGCAGTTGCGCAACAGCGACTCCAGCACGAGGCGGATGGAGACGGGCAGGCGGGAAACCTTGAAGCCGGCCTGCTCGAGCGCGGGCAGCGAGTAGAAGGAGTGCTCGGCGCCGTTGGCGGAGAACTTTTGGAGCGTGTTGAAGGGATTCGGGAGGCTCATCGTGGTCGGTTAAAGTCGGGGAAAATCGGGGGGCGAAACGGTGGCGAAAAAACGGTCGCGAACGAGGCGGTGGCGGAATCGGAGGCGGAAACGTGAAGCGGAGGCGTGCGGCGGAGGCGTTTGGCGAAGGCGAACGAAGGATGCGAAACAGGCCGGCCCGCGGGCCGGCCCGACAAGGGGAAAAACTCAGGCGGCGAGGGCGGCCTTGACCGCCGCGAAATTCGGCAGGTCCTTCGGCGTCGGCGTCTGTTCGGAATACTTGATGATGCCGTCCGCGCCGATGACGAAGGCGGCCCGGGCCGAGGTGTCGCCGATGCCGGCGAGGCCGGGGAAGAGCACGCCGTAGGCCTTGGTCGCCTCCTTGTTCAGATCGGAGACGAGGGTGAGCTTGATGCCGTTGGCCTTGGCCCAGGCCTCCTGCGCGAAGGGGCTATCGACACTGATCGCGATCACGTCGGCGCCGAGCTCGGCGTAGGCCGCGAGGCCGGAGGTGATGTCGCACAGCTCGGTCGTGCACACGCTGGTGAAGGCCAGCGGGAAAAAGAGCAGCACCGTCTGCTTTTTGCCGAAGTTCGCGGAGAGCGTGACATCGACGAGACCGTCGGCGGTCTTGGACTTGAGAGTGAAGTCGGGGGCTTGGGTGCCGGTGGCGAGAGCCATGGTTTGCGTGGGTTGTCGTGTAGATGCGAGCGATGAGGACGGAAAACGCCAACGCGACAGGCGCGGGCGTGGAGGCGGGAAACGTGGGAGCCGCCCCCACGCCCCGCAACCCGTTTTTGACCCGGTTTCGTCACCACGCCCGGCCGCTCCCGGTGCGTAGATTCTCCGACCGGACCGCTCCCGGCGCGGGCATTGACAGGCGGGGACCCCCACATACCTTGCCGCATCCGTCCGTCCGCCCCGATCCCGTCCTTCGCAACCATGCCGTCCCCTTCGCACACTTCGCCAAACGCCTCCGGCGCGCGCGAATTCGTGAAGCAGTCGAGTCTCTATCAGGAGTTCCTCGCCGAGCGGGAGGAAATCCTCCGGCACAAATGGCTGGAATCCGAGCGCCTCGGCTACGACATAGGCTTCGAGCGGGCCCTGCTCGACTGGATCCGCAAGCACCGCGACAGCTGGCGCGCCGCGCGCCGCGCCCAAGGCGGCGCCGCCCGTTCGCCGATGCCCATGTCGATGCCCCAGGGCGCTGGAGGCTCCGCCCTCGCCCGCCCCGCCACCGGCGGCCACGCGTCGGCCCACGCCGAAGCGGCCGGCCGGACCAACGGTCGCGCGCACTGAGCCGCGGTCGTCAGGGGTGCCGCCGGGAGCGCCAGCTTCCCGCCGGCACTTCGGAAACAGACCGCTCAACCCTCGGCCGGCACCGCTCCGGCGGCGCAGGCTTCGGCGAAGGCCTTGATGCGTTTGCGCAGGTTGGTCAGGGCGTTGCTGCGGTTGGCCGACAGCACCTGGGTCAAACCCGCCTCGGCCAAAAAATCCGGCTCCGTCGCGACGATGTCGGCCGGCGTCTCGCCGTTGTAGAAGTCGCAGATCACCGCCGCGATGCCCTTCGAGATGAGCGCCTCCGCGTCCATGCGAAACCAGCACCGACCGTCACGGAATTCCGGATACAGCCACAGGCGCGACACGCAGCCGGGCAGCAGTCGCGCGTCGCTTTTGAGCGCCGCATCCATCGCCGGCCATTTTTTCGCCTTGGAAAGCAGATAGGTGAAGCGCTCCTCGGCGTCGGGCAGCGTGGTCAGATCGTCGATCAGGGTCTGGCGTTTCTCGGCGAGAGTCATGGACGGATGAAGCGTAAAGGTCGCAGCCATAACCACCCGCCCCCGACGCGCGAGCGCGTTTCCAAGAAAGCCTCGCCCCGCGCCCGCCGCGACCACCCCCGCCCGCCCAGTCCCCACCCCCACAAACAGGCCGGACCCACACGGACATTGCCGAACTTTTGCTTTTGCCTCGGCCTGCCGGCTTGACCCGCCCCCGCGCGCTGCCGTCCTTGCACGCAAAACCACGTGCTCAACTCTCCGATCCATGACGTGCTGATCATCGGCGCCGGCCCGGCCGGGGCATCCGCCGCGATCCGCACCCGGCAGGCGGGGCTCAGCACGCTGGTTGTGGAAAAACAAACCTTCCCCCGCTTCCGCATCGGCGAGTCCCTGCTCCCCGCCGCCAACGCCCTCCTGCGCGAGCTCGGAGTCTGGGAAAAAATCGAGCAGGTCGGCTTCGTCGAAAAATTCGGCGCCCGCTTCCTGCTCGCCGAGGGCGAGGTCGAGAAACGCGTGGACTTCTCCACCGGCCTCGTCCCCGGACTGGAAAAAACCTACCAGGTGGACCGCGCCCGCTTCGACGATCTCCTCATCGAGCACGCCCGCGAACTCGGCGCCGAGGTGCGCATGGGCGCCACCGTGCGCGAGCTCCGCCGGGCCGCCCGCCGCGCCGACGGCCTGGAAATCGCCGTCGATGCCCCCGGCGGCCGCCGCGAAACCGTGCGCGCCCGCCTCGTGATCGATTCCTCCGGTCGCGACCAGTTCTTCCCCTCCAAGCTCAAGTCGAGCCTTGATCGCTGCACCTTCCCCAAACGCATCGCGATCTACAACCACTTCACCTCCGCCCCCCGCCCCCCCGGCCCCGAGGGCGGCGACACCGTCATCATCCGCATCGCCGACGGCTGGTTCTGGCTCATCCCGCTCGGCAGCGACCGCTACTCCGTCGGACTCGTCACCACCCAGGCCGCCTTCAAGGCCGCCGGACTCTCCCCCGCCGACTACTTTCAGACCGCCGTCCGCGAAACCCCGCGCCTGCGCGGCGTGCTCGTCCACGCCTGGCCGACCATGCCCTACCAGGTCACCGCCGACTACAGCTACTTCCGGCGCAAACTCGCCGAGAGCCGCCTGATCCTCGCCGGCGACGCGGCCGGCTTCCTCGATCCGATCTTTTCCTCCGGCGTCTATCTCGCCCTGCACTCCGCCAAACTCGCCGCCGAGATCGTCATCCGCGCCCACCGGGAAAACCGCGCCATCCGCCCCTGGGAATGCTCGCGCTACACGCACGAGATAAAAACCCACGCCTCCGTCTTTCATCGCCTCATCGAGGCCTTCTACGACGACCACAGTTTCTCCGTGTTCATGTGCCCGCAGCCCCCCATGAACCTGTCCCCCGGCATCACCTCCATCGTCGCCGGCCACGCCGAGCTCACCTGGCCCCTCTGGTGGCGCTTCCAGATTTTTCTCCTCGTCTGCCGCCTTCAACGTCGCTGGCCGCTCGTGCCGCCCATCACTCTCGCCCCCCGCTCGCCGGCCGCCGCCCCCGCCGCCACCGCATGATTTCGCCGGCCGCCGCTCCCGCTCCCACCGCCGCGTGGGACGTCGCCATCATCGGCGGAGCGCTCTCCGGAGCAGCCACCGCCACGCTCCTCCTGCGCCGCAATCCGCGCCTGCGCATCGTCATCCTCGAGCGCGATCCCCGCTTCGGCCGCCGCGTCGGCGAGTCCACCGTCGAGGTCAGCGCCTATTTCCTCGGCCGCGTCCTCGACCTCACCGACCACCTCCAGGAAAAACACCTCGTCAAACAGGGCCTCCGCTTCTGGTTCCACAACGACCGCGCCACCTCGCTCGACACGTGCAGCGAGACCGGCCCCGGCTACAACGTCCGCCTCCCCGGTTACCAGGTGGACCGCGCCGTGCTCGACGAGGAGGTCCTCGCCCGCGCCGTCGCCGCCGGCGCCACCCTGCTCCGCCCCGTCAAGGTCCGCTCCGTCACCCTCACCCCCGGCGGCCTGCAATCCATCGAATGGGAAAACGCGATCCCGCGCGACGCCTCCGCCCGCGAGCGCGCCCCTTCGCCCGCTCCCGCCACCGCTCCCGACGCTCCGTCGCCCCCCGCGCCCATCCTCGCCCGCTGGGTGGTGGACGCCTCCGGCTACGCCGCGATCCTCGCCCGCCGCGAGGGCTGGCTCCGCCCCAACCCCGAACACCCCACCGCCGCGGTCTGGACCCGCTGGACCGGGGTAAAAAACTGGGACTCGCGCGAGCTCGCCCAAAAATTCCCCGCCTGGGCCGCCCGCACCAAGGCCATCCGCTTCACCGCCACCAACCACCTCGTCGGCCTCGGCTGGTGGGCCTGGATGATCCCGCTCAAGGGCGGCGACGTGAGCATCGGCGTCGTTTACGACCAGCGCCTGGTCGAGCTGCCCGATGGGCCGCGCCTGACCGCGCGCCTTCGCGCCCTGCTCGACACCCACCCGGTGGCGCGCGAGCTCCTCGCCGACGCCGCGCCCATGCCCGGCGACGCCTTTTTTCGCCGCAACCTCGCGTATTCAAGTGATCGATACGCCGGCGACGGCTTCGCGCTCGTCGGCGACGCCGCCGCCTTCATCGACCCCTTCTATTCGCCGGGCATGGACTGGATCGCCTACACCACCGGCGCCACCGCCGAGCTCATCGACGGCTGCCTGCGCGGCAAACCCCGCGCCCCCCGCCTCGCCCGCCACAACGAACGTTTCGCCCACAGCTACGAGCGCTGGTTCCGCGCCGTGTATCGCGACAAGTATTTCTACATGGGCGACCACGAGCTCATGACCCTGGCCTTCCGCCTCGACCTCGGCCTCTACTACCTCGGCGTGGTCTCCCAACCCTTCAAACGCGGCGCCGCCGCGCTGGAAACGCCCGCCTTCGCCGGCCCCCACACCCGCGGCGCCGCCGCCCTCATCGCCTTCTACAACCGCCGCCTCGCCGCCATCGCCCGCGCCCGCCTGCGTCGCGGCACCTGGGGAAGATCCAACGACCGCCGCTACTTCGGCTTCCGCAGCTACGAGCTCACCTGGACCCTGCCCCTCCGCATCCTCGTCGCCTTCGGCGCCTACGCCGCGCTCGAGCTGCGCGAAGGCTGGCGCAGCTGGTTCGCCGCCTCCCGCTCCTGCGCTCCCGCCGACCGCCCGGAAACCAGGGCGGCCACCGACCCCGAACGAGGCGGAGGCGGGCATCACGCACCGCTCCGCCCTTGACCGGCGCGGCCCGCGTTCATGCAGTGCCGGGGTGCCCCGACACCCCTCCAGTCTGCTGAGCTTTTTGGTGGCCTGCCTCGTCTCGTTCATCGTCGTCGTAGCCTCGACGGCCCAAACCGAGAATCCGGTGACGACCGACGAGCACCCGATCTGGAGTTCGACCGACAACCAGCTTTTGCCGCCGGCCCTCACCACCGACACGCGTCTGGCGAACTGCCTCCCGGCGGCCAAGGTGCTGCGCGATCCCGCGGCGTCGGCGCCCGGGCGCCCGACAGTCCCCGTCCCCCCGGTCGTATCCGTGGGTAAACTACGTCCATCACGCGCCAAGGCCGCGTCGGCGGCGCCCGCTTGGGTGGGCGTGACCGAGCTGCGACTTTAGCCAGCTCGGCAGGGGAGCGCCGCTCCCGCCCGCCCCGGCCGAAACGCCGCGCGCAAGCGCCGTCTCGGCTTGAGCGGTCGATGGCCAAGGTTCCCGGCCATACCCGGGCCTCGCCCCATGCGCACCCGTTGCCGCGCGATCAAACTGATCGCGGACAGGCGCCGCGGCGGCGCATCCGTTTCAAATCAAATCCGTCCCCGGTCCGGCCATGCCCGGACGAGGGATATTCCTCCACTTGACCGCCCATGGGCGAGCTCCCGCGCGGTGCCGCGCACCCGGCTCGCCCTCCCCCCCCACCACCGTGCCCGCGCGCCCGGTTCTTTCGGGTCGCCCCTCCCCTCCATCCCCCGACCGTGTTTATGCAACCCAGTTTCTCCCCTTCCGTTCCCTCCGCCACCGGCCCCTCGTCCTCCATCGGCCGCTATCGCTGGCGGATCTGCGCCGTCTTGTTCATGGCCACGACCATCAACTACATCGACCGAAACGTTTTCTCGTTCACCATGATCGACGACACGTTCCGCCATCAGATGCTGGGCATCCCGCTGGAGCGTCCTCTGACCGACGCGGACCTGGCCCTTTTCCGGGAAAAGATGAGTCACTTGGATGCCATCTTCAAATACTGCTACGCCTTCGGATTTCTGCTCGCCGGCTGGATGATCGACCGCATCGGCATCCGCCGCGGCTACGCGGTCGGCATCGGCGGCTGGAGCCTTGCCGCCGTGCTCCACGGTCTGGTCCACAGCGTGCCGGGCATGGGTTGGGCGCGCGGCCTGCTCGGCGTCGGCGAGGCCACCAATTTTCCCTCCGCGATCAAGACTGTCTCGGAATGGTTTCCAAAAAAGGAACGCAGCTTCGCCACCGGCGTCTTCAACGCCGGCGCCAACGTGGGCATCATCCTGACCGCCCTCTGCGTGCCATTCATCATCGCCCATTGGGGGTGGCGGGCCTCGTTCATCGTCACCGGTGTCGTCGGCGCCCTGGTCCTGGTCTGGTGGCTTGGCATCTACCGTAGTCCCGAGGAACATCCCAAGCTCTCCGCTGGCGAGCTGGCCCACATCCGCCAGGATGGCCCGCCCGACACCGGCCGACCGGCCCGCTGGAGCGAACTCCTGCGCTACCGCGCGACCTGGGCCTTCGCCATTCCCAAGTTCATGACCGACGCCGTCTGGTGGTTTTATCTCACCTGGCTGCCCAGCTTCTTCAACGGCAACGATCACTTCACCACCAAGCTCGACCTGAAGCAGGTCGGCCTACCCTTTCTCGTCATCTATCTGGTGTCCGACGGCGGCAGCATTTTCTTCGGCTGGCTCGCCACCCGCTTCATCGGCGCGGGCTGGTCGGTCAACAAGGCCCGGAAGGTGACGATGCTCATCTGCGCCCTCGCGGTCGTGCCCATCGTCTTCGCCGCCTGGACGAGCAGCCTTCCCGTGGCCGTCGCGCTCATCGCCCTGGCCACCGCCGCGCATCAGGGCTGGAGCGCCAATCTGTTCACCACCGTGGCGGACCAGTTTCCGCGCCGCGCGGTGGGCAGCGTCGTGGGCATCGGCGGTCTCGCCGGCGGCCTCGGGGGCGCGCTGCTCGCCGCCAACGTCGGCGCCATCATCAACACCGGCGGCTACGAGCCCCTCTTCATCATCGCCGGCTCCGCCTACGTGCTGGCCCTGATCATCCTCCACACGCTTTCGCCCAGGCTGGCGGCGGTGGAGCTGCGCGCCGCCCCCTGATCGCCCTCCCGCGCCCACCCCGCCCCGACACTCGTCACCACGCCCCGCGCCGGCCTCCGACTCACATAATCCCCACCGCCTCCCGCTGCCCATGTCCATCGTCCCTCAACCAGCCACGACCGATCCGCAAAACAGTCCCCCGCCCAATCCCACCGTGGACGCCGCCGGGAACAAAATCTGGCGGGTAGGCACCCTCACCTACAACAAAGCCGGCCTCGCGGCCGTCTTCGCCTGGCTGCTTTGGGGGGACTTCGCCTGGATGATAAAGGAACGCGCGCTCTGGCCTCTGGTGCCGCTCGTCCTGAAACAGTTCGACGCCTCCGACCTCGTCATCGGCCTGCTCATGACCACCCTGCCCGGCGCGCTCGGCCTGATCCTCGGCCCGATCATCAGCTATCGCTCCGATCGCAAACGCAGCCGCGTCGGCCGGCGCATCCCCTACCTGATCGCCACCACGCCCATGGCCGCAGCCGGCATCATCGGTTGCGCGTTCAGCGCCCAACTGGGCGAATGGCTGCACGGCGTGCTCGGCGCCGGTTCTCCCGGCGTGGCAATGTCCGGCCTCATTTGCTTCGGCGTGTGGTGGACGCTCTTCGAGATCGGCACGGTGATCACCAACGCCGTCTTCTACGCGCTCATCAACGACGTGGTGCCCAACCCGCTCCTCGGACGTTTTTTCGGGCTCTTCCGCGCCATCAGCCTGTTCGCCGGCATCATCTTCAATTTGTTCCTCATCAAACAGGCCAAGCTCCACTACATGGAGGCCTTCGTCGCCATCGGCGTGCTCTACGGCGTCGGCTTCATGCTCATGTGCAGGAGGGTGAAGGAGGGCGACTATCCGCCGCCCGACACCTCGACCGAACGCCCCGGCATCCTCGGCGCCACCAGAACCTACTTCCGCGAGAGTTTCCGCCTGCCCTACTACTGGTGGGTCTTCGCCGCCGTCACCCTCGGCATGGCGGTCTTCATCCCGGTGAATCTCTTCAGCGTCCTTCACGCCGAAAAACTCGGCATCGATATCGCCGTTTACGGCCGTTACGTCGCCATCACCTTCGCGATCTCGATCTGCCTCGCCTATCCCCTCGGCGCCCTTGCCGACCGCTTCCACCCGGCGCGCATGGCCATCGTCACCCTCGCCCTCTACGCCGTGCTCGCTTTCTGGGCCGGCTTCAGCACCACCACGCGCGACGGCTTCACCTTCGCCTTCATCGGCCACGGCGTCGTCTCCGGCATGTTTTTCACCTGCGCCGCCTCCATCCAACAGCGACTTTTCCCCAAGGAAAAATTCGCCCAGTTCGCCTCCGCCGCCGGCATCCTCACCGCGCTCGCCAACATGGCCATCGCGCCGGTGGTCGGAAAAGTCCTCGACCTCAGCGGCAGCGACTACAGCAACACCTACTTCGCCGGACTGGTGATATGCGTCCTGGCCCTCGTCGCCTACGCCGGGACCTATCGGCAATTCATGCGGCTCGGCGGCCCGCGCGGCTATGTCGCCCCCCTCTGATACCCGGCATGTCACACGATCCCGACTCCCCCGCCCCGGTGCGGATTTCCACCGAACTCCAAACGCTGGCGGCGCTCCACCGCGAACGCCCCGCCCCCTTGGGCGAGATCCTCGACGCGCTCGGACCGCGCGCCTCGGCGCTGCTGGTCGTCATCTGCGCGCTTCCCTTCTCCACCCCCATCAGCATCCCGGGACTCTCCACTCCCTTCGGCCTGGTGATTCTCATTCTGGCCACGCGCTACCTCGTCGGCCGACCGCCCTGGCTCCCGGAACGGCTTCGGCGGGTCGTGCTGCCGGGCGCCTTTTTCAGCCGCCTGCTGACCGCGAGCGGCAAACTCGTGGGCTGGCTTGAGGCTCGCCTGAGACAACGCCTCCGGGTCCTGAGCGACGCCGACTGGAAACTGCGCCTTCACACCGGGGTGGTCATCCTCTCCGCGCTCCTGCTCATGATTCCCCTGCCGCCACTGCCGCCCTTCACCAACACCCTGCCGGCTCTGGTCGCCGTGGTCATGACCTTCGGCACCCTGAAACGCGATGGCGCGGGCATCCTGGCGGGCTACGCGATTTTCGCATTCACCCTCGGCTACTTCGCCTTCTGGGCCGCGGTGGTCGTCGAGACCTTCGACCGCTACGGCGCCAGGCTCCTCGCTCTGCTGGGAGCCGACTCCTGACCGGCCAATCATGCACCCGGACGCGCCGCCGCGCCGCGGGCTCCGGCAAAGACTCCAAACCGAGGCTTCCCCTGCGTCGCGGGCGTCCTAGTTTCACCCGCTCCCTTCCCTCCGCGTCCCCGGCCCCTTTCGTCCGTCCGCTCCGCATGAGTTCTTCCGATCCGCTCGCCTCCTTCCCGCCCGCCATCCGCGAAGCCCACGCCCGCTGGCTCGACACCCGCGACCTCACCGCGCTCGACACCGTGGTCCTCGCCATCGTGGCCTACCATCGCCCCAAGCGTGCGACCGGCGATGACATCTCCGCGCCACAGCTCCCCGAATCCGCCCGCCTGATCGAGGATCTCGGCTACGACTCGCTGTCCCTCGCGGAGGTCGTTTTTTTCGTCGAGGACCTCTACCAGGTCGGCATCTCCAACGCGGACCTCAAAACCATCGCCACCATCGGCGACCTCCGCACCTACGTCCGCCGCCGCATCACCCGCTGAGCCCCCGCCAGCTCCCGCCCACCATCCGACTTCCGACCTCCGCCTTTCGCCGCGCCGTCCTCCGTCCTCCGCCACTCCGCCTTCCGACCTCTGGCCTCTGTCCCCTGGCCTCTGGCCTCTGTCCCCTGGCCTCTGCCCTCCGCCCTCCGATCCCCGCCCGCCCCCGTGCCCCGTTCCGCCTGCATCACCGGCCTCGGCTTCGTCACCTGCCTGGGCAACGACTCCGCCGCCGTCGCCGAGGCCCTGCGCGCCGCTCGCTCCGGCATCGTGGCGCATTCATTTTTCGACAACCCCGCCATCCCGGTAAAAGTCGCCGCCCCCGTGCGTGGCTTCGCGGTGGATTCGCCCAGCTACCGCGACTGGACCTGGCCGGCCGGCGTCGATCTGCCCCGTGAAACCGTGCGCGGCCTCGCGCCCCACGGCGTGTATGCCTTTCACGCCATGGAGCAGGCGCTCGCCGACGCCGGCCTCGCCCGCGCCGAGCTCGGCGACGGCGCCACCGGCCTCTTCTGCGCCTCGGCCGGCTCGGCGTTTCTCCTGCACCACCACCTCGCCCAGGCCCGCGCCGCCCGCTTCGAACGCGGCAACCCGCTCGGCGTCGTCTCCTCCATCGCCGGCACGCTCAATTTCAACCTCGCCGCGCACTACCGAATCACCGGCGCCGTCGCCGGCTTCGTCTCCGCCTGCGCCTCGTCCACCCACGCGCTCGGCTACGCGCTCGACGAAATCCGCCTCGGCCGCCAGGAGCGCATGATCGTGGTCGGCGCCGAGGAGCTCAACGCCGACACCCTCCTGCCCTTCGCGCCGATGCGCGCGCTCTCCACCAACCCCGACCCCGCCAACGCCTCCCGTCCCTTCGACACCGGGCGCGACGGCTTCGTCGGCACCGGCGGCGCCACCGTGCTCGTGCTCGAGTCGCCCGAGCTGGCCGCCCGGCGCGGCGCCCGCGTTTATGGCGAATTGATCGGCTGGGGCCAGGCCTCGGACGGACACTCCGTCGCCACCTCGCACCCCGAGGGAGCCGGACTGCGCGAGTCGATGCGCCGCGCCCTGCGCGACGCGGCCGCCGCGCCCGGCGACATCGACCACGTCCACGCCCACGCCACCTCCACGCCGGTCGGCGACCGGGCCGAGGCGCTCGCCTTGCACGCCGTCTTCACCGCCGCCGACGCGCATCCGCTCGTCGCCAGCACCAAGGGCCTCACCGGCCACGGCCTCTCGCTCGCCGGCGCGATGGAGACGGGATTTTGCGCCCTCGCCCTGGGCGAGGGCTTCGTGCCCGGCAACCCCACCCTCGCCGATCCGGATCCCGCCTGTTCCGGCCTGCAACTCCCCCGCGCCACCGTCGCTCGTCGCCCGCGCCTGATTCTGAAAAACAGCAGCGGCTTCGGCGGCAGCAATGTGACTTTGATCCTGCGCGCCGCCGGTTGATCTTCGCCACGAGCCATCCCACGTTTCCCAGCCATGCCCGATCCCTTGCTCCTTCAACTCAAGACCCTGATCGTCGAGACCCTTCGTCTGGAGGATGTCACCCCGGCCGACATCCCGGACGACGAACCGCTCGTCGGCGGAGGCCTGAGTCTCGACTCGATCGACGCCCTCGAGCTCGTCGTGCGTCTGGAGAAGGAGTTCGGGGTAAAAATCTCCAGCAGCGAGGAATCCCGCGCCGCCCTCGCCAGCGTCGCCGCCCTCGCCGCCTACCTCCGCGCCCACGCCGCCCCCGCCCGCCTCCCCGCCGCCTAACCCTCCCCGCCCGCTTCCGGCATCCGCCCTCTGACCTCTGTCTTCTGGCCTCTGTCTTCTGGCCCCCCGCCCCGTGCCCGTCCTCCCGCCGATCCGCATCGCCGCCTGCGGCGCCCTCACCGCCTTCGGCGACGAGTCCGCCACGCTTGAAGCGCTGCTCGCCGGCCGCTCCGCGCTCGCGCCCACCCCGGTCCACGGTCGCGAGGGAGGCGATCTCGTGCCCCTCGCCCTGTATCCGGGCCGCCCCTACGACGAGACGCTCCCGCCCGGCTGGCTCCCCCTCGTCCGCGCCCTCGCCGCCCGCATCCCCGCCCCCCTTCCGCCTTCAGCCCTCCGCCTTCCTCCTTCCCCCTGGGGCTCCCCCCGCCGCCCGGTCTTTGTCACCAGCAGCAATTTCGGCGTCGCCCACCTCCATGCCTACCGCCGCCGCGGCGACCCCGGCCACCTCGCCTACGGCACGCCCTTCGACTGCGTGGACCAACTCGCCGCCGTCCTCGGCTGGGGTCCGGACGTCACCACCTTTTCCCACGCCTGCGTCTCCGCCCACCTCGGCCTGCTTCAGGCCTCGCGCGTGCTCGCCGCCGACCTCGCCGACGAGGCGCTGGTGTTCTCCTTCGATTTCATCAGCCCCTTCGTCGCGGGCGGTTTTCATGCCCTGAAAATCCTCAACGCCGAGCTCCCCGCGCCCTACCAGGACCGCCCCACCGGCTCCATCGGCCTCGGCGACGGCGCCGCCTTCGCGGTGCTCACCCGCGAGCGCGGCGACTTCGCCCTCTCCGGCCAAAGCCTGCACAACGAGATGCACCACTTCACCGCCAACCGCGCCGACGGCGCCGGCTTCGCCGCCTGCCTCGCGGGCGTAGCCGAAGCCGCCGCCGGCCGCCGCGTCTGGCTCAAGGGCCACGGCACCGGCACGCTCGAGGCCGGCCGCCTCGAAGCCCTCGCCCTCGCGGAAAAGTTCCCCGGCGCCCCGCTCGTCTCCTGGAAAGGCGCGCTCGGCCACACCCTCGGCAGCTGCGGCCTGGTCGAGCTCGCCCTCGCCGTCGCCGCCCTGCGCGCCGGCCGCGCGCCCGGCACCGTCGGATCGACCGCTCCGGGCTTCACCGACGCCGTCGCCTTCGCCCCCTTCGACCTCGCCGCCCACGACGGCGTCGTCTGCACCAGCAACGCCTTCGGCGGCGCCCATGCCGCCTTCCTGCTCCACCATGCTTGAGCGCTGGATCACCGCCCTGCACAGCGAGGAGATCGGCGAGGAGCCGCCCGCCGCCACCCGCGAGCGCCTGAAGGAGCGTTTCCCGAAAAACGCCACCCGTCGCATGACCCAGCTCGGCCTCCTGCTGGGCTCGGTGCTGGAGCCGCTGCGCCCCGCAGAGGACGACGTGCTCGTCTATGCCTCCGGCTACGCCGAGACGCGCGCCCTCGAGGCCTACCTCGACAGTTTCCCCACGCCCAGCCCCACCCTCTTCCAGACCTCGATCCACCCCAGCGCGGTCCAGCAAAGTTTCATCACCCACCAGCGCCCGCTCCGCGAATTTTTGCCCGTGACCGGCGGCGCGCACCTGCCCGCCCAGGCCCTGCTCGCCGCGCTGCTCTCCGACGCGCCCCGCGTCCTGCTTTGCGGCGGGGAGGAACGCGGCACCTGGCTGCTCGAACAAAACCGCGCCAGCCCCCGCGCCTTCGCCTTCGCCCTCGCCCTCTCCCGCGATCCCGGCCCCGCGCCCCTCGCCCAAATCACCCTCACCTTCCCCACTCCTTCCGCCCCCCCGCCCCCCGCCGCTCCGTCCTCTGTCGTTCTGTCTTCTGGCCTCTGTCCTCCGGCCTCTGGTCTCTGTCCTCCGGCCTCCGGCCTCTGTCCTCCGGCCTCCGGCCTCTGGCTCGACGCCTTCTTCGATCTGCTGCATCAACGCCGCCCCTTCGACGCCGACCTCCTCCCCGGCCGGCGCCTGCGGCTTCACTGGTCGCCATGAGCACGCGCACGCCCGCCGCCCCCCGCAACCCCGGCCCCGGCTGGGGTTTTCGTTTCCTGCGCGCCTGCGACCGCATGCTGCCCGAGGCGATTTTTCGCCCCCTGCGCGCGCTTGGCACCTGGGTCGGCCTCGCCTTCATGCCGGCCCAGCGCGGCCACTCCCGCGACTACCTGCGCATCGTGCTCGGACGCGAACCGACCCGGCGCGAGCAGTTCCGCCACTTCTTCGCCTTCACCGAGATGCTGATGCTCAAGCTCCGCATCGCCGACGGACGCCCCCACCGCGGCGTGCTGGGGCCGGACTCGGAAGATTTTCGCCGCTTCATCCACTCCGGCGAGGACGCGCTGCTCGGCACCTTCCACGTCGCCCATTCCGACCTCGTCGGTTTCCTCTTCGGCCGGCAGGAAAAACGTCGCGTGCGCATGATCCGCCAACGCGTGGGCAACTCCCACGACGTCGAGCACCTCGCCCGCGCCGCCGGCGACTGGCTCTCCTTCGTGTGGGTCAACGACGGCGAAAACCTGCTCTTCGCGCTCAAGGAAGCCCTCGGCGAGGGCGGCTCGCTCGCCCTCCAGTGCGACCGCCTCGAATTCAGCTCGCGCGCCGAGCCCTTCCGCTTCCTCGGCGCCGAGCGGCTTTTCCCCTTCACCATCTACCACCTCGCGTTGATCTTCGGCCGCCCCGTCCTGCTCTCCGTCGGCGTGCCCGGCGCTCCCGGCGAATCGGTGATCCACAGCTCGCCGCGCTGGGCGCCCGATCCCGCCCTCTCCCGCCCGCAGAATCTCGCCGCCGCCCGGACGCATTTCCAGGCCTTCCTCGCCCGGCTGGAGAGCCTGCTGCGCGCCCATCCGTATTGGTGGTTCAACTACATCCCGCTCAACCCCGCGGCCCCCGTCGCGCCGGCCTCGCCCGTGCGGGACGCCGCCGCCGCGGCCGCCCCGGCCACGCGTCGCCCGCCGACGCCGGCCGCCCGCCGGGCTCCGCCGCCTCCCCCCGCGCCCGTCCGCGCCGACCGATGAGCGTCCTCCGCCACCTCTGGCTCGCCCTCGCCTATTACCTGTCCTGGCTGCTCTTCGGCCTGGGCGGTCTCGCGCTCAACCTCGTCTGCGCCCCCTTCCTCCTCCTTCCCGACCGCGAGCGTTTCGGCCCCGCCGCCCGCACCGCCACCCGCTGGATGTTCGATTTCTGGCTGCGCTGGATGCACGCCTCCGGCGTGGTGGAAATCGTCTTCCACGGCTTCGAATCGGTCGCGCCCGCACCGCCCCGGGGCTCGCCTGGCCCGGCACCGGCCGCGCCCTTCGGCGTGCTCGGCATCGCTCCGAGTGGCTCCACCGCCCCGGCGTCCAAGCCCCAGCCGGCCGCGCCCTCCCCGGGCGTCGTTTACGTCGCCAACCACCCCACGCTGGTGGACGCACCCTTCCTCCTGGCGCGCCTGCCCGACACCGTCTGCATTTTTAAACCCGCCCTGCTGCGCAACCCCGTCATCGCCCCCGCCGCCCTGCTCTGCGGCTACGTCTCGGGCGACGCCGGCGTGGACGGCATCCGGCGCGCCGCCGAGGCCGTCGCCGCCGGCCGCTCCCTGCTCATCTTCCCCGAGGGCACCCGCACCGTGCCCGGCTCCTCCCTCAACCCCCTCAAACCCGGCGCCGCCCTCATCGCCCGCCGCGCCGGCGCGCCGCTGCGGCTCATCCACGTCAGCTCCAGTCCGCTCATGGCACGCAAAGGCCACCCGTGGTGGAAACTCCCGCCCCTGCCCGGCCGCTTCGAATTCACGCTCGGCGAGCGCATCCCATTCGATCCCGACGCCCCCACCGCGACCCTCCTCGCCCGCGTCGAGGAAGGGTTGTCCGCCAAGCCGACACCGGCTTCCTCTCAACCTGAGTTCGGCGGTAGCCGCGGCTCATCTCGCACAACCTGCTGATCACCTGCCGAGCGATGCCCCGCCTTCACCACCACCACGATCAGCTCGCCATCGCGTAGCTCGCACACCAACCGGTAGTCCTGCACCCGGTAGCGCCAGAGCCCGTGCAGCCCGCCCCTCAAGGGCTTTCCGAACGCGCGCGGATCCGCGCATCCCTTTACCCGCTTCTCCAGAAAATCCCGCACCGCCCGGGCGGCCGAGGGGCCCAGATCGCGCAAGTCGCGCACCGCCAGATCATCGAGCCTATATCCCCAGCTCACGCCATGCCTCCGCGCCCGTGTAGAGCCGCCCCTCCCCGGCCTTCTGACGAGCGATCCGATCCAGCGCCAACGCGGCATCGACCTCGTCCTCGATCAACTCCCGCAACGCCACGCTGATCTGCGCCATCGCCCCGCCCGAGGGATCGGCCGCCCTGTCCAGCGCCGCCTGCTTGATAAACTTCGCGGGACTGACGCCCTGCTTCCGGGCCGCCGCGGCGATCCGCCGTTTTTCCGCCGGCGCCAGACGGATGGAGGTGGGGGAAAGACTCGTCGGCATGGAGACTACAAATGTAGTCGTTTTTCTCGCGGTCAACTCGAGTCCGGCCCCATTGCGTCTTTGCCTCCGACGCGATTCACGATGGTCTGCCCCCTCGCCCACCTTTCCGTGCCGCCCTCCTCCGCCACCCACCTCGTCCTCATCCCGACCTACAACACCGGTCCGCGCCTGCTCCGCACCGTGCGCGAGGCGCTCGCCGTGTGGTCGCCCGTCTGGGTAGTGGTGGACGCCTCGACCGACGGCTCCGACGCCGGCCTCGACGCCCTCGCCGCCGAACGCCCCGCCGCCCTGCGCGTGCTGCGCCGCACCCGCAACGGCGGCAAGGGGGCCGCCGTGCTCGACGGCTTCGCCGACGCCCTCGCCGCCGGCTTCACCCACGCCCTCGTGCTCGACGCCGACGGCCAGCACCCCATCGACCACATCGCGCCCTTCATGGCCGCCTCCGCCGCCCGGCCCGACGCCCTCGTCCTCGGCAAACCCGTCTTCGGACCCGAGGTGCCGCTCGAACGCCTCTACGGCCGCCAGCTCAGCGTCGTGCTCGCCCACCTCGAATGCCTCGGTCGCGACATCGCCGACCCGCTCTTCGGCTTTCGCGTGTATCCCATCGCCCCCAGCCACGCCATTCTCACCTCCGTCCGCAGCGCGCGCCGCTACGATTTCGACCCCGAGCTGGCCGTCCGGCTCTTCTGGGCCGGAGTTCCCCCCATCAACCTACCGGCCCCCTGCCGCTACATCGCCAAAGCCGACGGCGGCGTCTCGCACTTCCACTACCTCCGCGACAACGTGCGCATGGTCTGGCTGCACACCCGTCTGCTCACCCGCCTCCTGTTCACCTTCCCCGCCGTGCTCGCCGCCCGCCGCCGTATCCGGAAAACCACGACGTCGCCATGAACACCGTCCCTCGCCGCCGCATCCTCCCGATTCTCGCCGTCGCCCTCGCGCTCGGCGCGCTCCCCCTCCCCGTCCCGGCGACGGTCGCCGCCGAGGGTTTCGCCCCCGCCTACTCCGGCGAGCTGTCGCCCCGCTGGCGCGAGCGCCTCGACGCCCTCGCCGCGCCCGCCGCGATCGAGGCCGATTTCACCGAGCTGCGACACACACCGCTGAAAAAAAAGCCCGTCGAGCTGCGCGGCGTGGTCCGCCTCGCCCGCGGCCACGGGCTCAGCCTCGCCTACGAAAACGACCGCGCCCCCGTGGTCATCCTGGACGAGAAAGGTCTGCTTCTCCGTCACCCCGACGGACGCGAACAAAACGCGCCGCCCGAAGCCGAGGCCGATCTGCGCCTGCTGCACGCGCTGTTCAGCTTCGACCTGTTGACCTTGGAAAAAACCTACGCGCTCGACGCCGCCGAGGGCGCGGACGGCGCCTGGACCCTGACCTTCACCCGCCGCCCCGACGCCGAAGCGAGTTACCGCGAGCTCATTCTGCGCGGCGCCGCCGACCAACTCAGCGGCCTGGTCCTGGCCAAGACCCCGAACCTCAAAACCGAGATCCAACTCGCCCCCCCCCGCCGCCTCGACGCCTTCCCCCAGGAAACCCTCACCCGCTACTTCCGTTAAGCCACCCCGCCCGCCCCATCTCCAAGGTCTCGCCCCCAACTTCCCCCCGACCTCCGCTTCTGACATCCGACTTCTGGTCTCCGGCTTCTAGCCCCTGGCCTCTCCCGCTCCGCCACAGCCCCCGTGCGTCCACGCCACTCGTTGATCATCCTTCTGTTCTGGGCCGCCGCCTGCGCGGCATGGCTCTGGTCGATCGACCCGCGAACGCGTTTCACCACCGACGTCGGCGAACTGCTCCCGGCGCATGAACGCGACCCCGACGCGCAGCTCGCGCTTTCGTTGACCCGGGAACGTCAGGCCCGCGTCGTGCTCGCCGTGTTGGACGCGCCCGCCGACACCTCGGCCTCCGCGCTTGCCTCCGCCGCCGACGACTTCGTCGCCACCCTGCGCGCCTCGCCGGCCTTCGCCGACGCCGAGCTCATCGGCCATTCCGCCTCGCGCCAAAAGCTCGGCGCCCTGCTGCACGCCCGCCGCTTCGATCTTCTGCTACCCGGCTGGCTCGCCGACCAACGCGCCGCCTTCGCAACCGCCCCGTCCTCATCCCTCAGCCTTCATCCTTCATCCCTCAGCCCTCATCCTTCATCCTTCCCAGACTGGCTGGCCGCCCGGGCCGTCGCCACGCTCGACGCCCGCCTCGCCTCGCCCAAAGGCGCGGTCGGCGCCGAACTGCTCGCCTCCGATCCGCTCCTTCTCCTGCCCGAGCTCGCCGAACGGGCCGACACGCTGGCCTCCGCCCCGACTCCATCGGCCGGTCGCGCGCTCGTTTGGGCCGAGTCCGCCGCCGCGCCGCTCAGCGAGGAGGGACAAGCGCCCGTCTTCGCCGCGCTCGACGCCGCCACCCGGGCCGCCCGCGTCCACGTTCCCGCCCTCGAGGTGCGGGACACAGGCGTCGCCCGCTTCGCCTTCGCCGCCAAAACCTCCACCCGCGCGGAGATCACCCGGCTCAATCTTTTCGCGATCCTCGCCGTCCTCACCGTCACCGCCCTTCTCGTCCGGCGTCTGGTCGGGCTGCTTCACCTGCTCCCCCTCGTCCTGCTCGCCACCGCCAGCGCCACCGCCGTCACCACCGCGATCTTCCCGCGTGTCCACGTGCTCGTTTTTGTGCTCGGCGCGCTCCTTTCCGGAGTGGCGGTGGACTATGCCTTCCACGTCCTGCTCGCACGCCGCGAAGGCGAGTCCTACGGCGGCCGCGCCCGCCGAATCGCCCTCCCCCTGCTCGGCGGGGCCGGCACCACCATCGGCGGTTTTCTGATCCTCACCTTCTCGGAGCTGCCCCTGGTCAAACAACTCGGGGTTTACGTCGCCGCGGGCGCCGCCGCCGGGCTCGGCCTCACCCTGCTCTATCTCCACCTTTTCCCCCGCCTCGATCTCTCGCCGCGAGTCTGGCGACTTCCCGCCCCGTCCTCCGGCGGGCGCGGGCGACGCGCGCTGGTCGTCGCGCTGCTCGCCGGCCTCGCCGTGTTCGGGCTCGCCCGCGTGCACTGGCGCGACGACCTCCGCGACCTCGAATACCCCTCGCCCGCGCTGCGCGCCAACGATGCCGCCATCCGCGCCCTCTTCGGCGAAACCGATTCCGGCGCCACCTACCTCACCCGCGGCGACACCCTCGCGGAGGCCCGCGCCCGCTGGGCCGATTTCTACGCCGCCGCGCCGTCCGACGCGCGCCCCGCCAGCTCGGCCCTGCTCCTGCCCGAGGCGGCGGACTATGCCGCCACGCACGATGCCGAGACGCGAAAGAACCTCGCCGCCTTCGTCTCGGCCTTTCGCGCCGAGGCCGAGAAGGCCGGTTTTGAACCCGAGGCCTTCGCGCCTTTTTTCACCGATTTCGCCACCTGGTTGGCCGCCCCCGTCCCGGACTACGAGGCGCTCGCGCGCGACACCCTCGCCGCTCTGCCCGGCCCCCTGGGCTTGCTCGCCCATGTGGACGACGACGGCGCGTGGTTTATCTCCACCACGCCCCGAGCCGTTCCCGTCCCGGCCGGACAATCCGGGACACGTTCGCTCTCCGGCATCCAAAGCCTCAACGACCTCTTCGCCCGCTTCCGCGCGGAGACCCTCCGGCTGAGCCTGCTGGGCGCCGCCGCGCTGGTGCTCATCGCCTGCGCCTTGCACGGCCCGCGCCGCGGCCTGCGCACCGCGGCGCTTCCCCTGCTCGCCACGGCGAGCGCGCTCGGCCTGCTCGCGCTGCGAGGGGAGGACTTCGGGCTCTTTCATCTGCTCGGCGCCCTGCTCGGCATCTGCCTGGCCGACGACTACGCGCACTTCGCCCACGTCGGGAGCGACGCCGACACGGGGGGCGCGGCGAGCCACGCCGGCATCCGACTCTCCGCGCTCACCACGGCGGCCTCCTTCGCGGTGCTCACCGCCAGCGCCATCCCCGCCGTCTCCGCCCTCGGCGCCACCGTCGCCCTGATCGTCCTGCTCGCCCTCGTCTTCGTGGAGACGGACCTGTTTTCCCTGCGCGCGCCGGCCACCGAACCGCAGTAAGGAAAAACATCCGCCGTGGGCTGCGGATAAAGGATCAGATCGCCAATCGGTCCATCAGCTCCGGCAGGGTCTTGAAAATGGGATGGGCGCCGAGGTGTTTGGCGATGGTCGCCTCGATCTCGACTTGGCTGCGCTGGTCTTCCGCAGTCCCTTCGGCCCACGCGCGTCCGGGATGCAGGGTGTCCCAAGGTGAGCGCTTGTTGCGCCGGGTCTCGTGGCTGTCGCCGTGTTTTCCTATCCCATAGCAGACGCGAACCTCCTTGTTCCAGATGGGGCGGAACAGCTGGATCATGAAGGCCTCGACGGCGGACTGCATGCCGCTTTGCACGGGTGCGGCCCGATAATAAAAATCGTCAATTTTCAGGTTGCTCGTGCGGGCGATGCTCCGCGCGTGCTCCTTCAGTCGATCATAAAGCGCGGTTCCCTGGGCTTGCGGCGTGGCGGCAAAAGGGTCCTTGGGATCGGCTTTGCCGACATAGATGGGCGTCTCGGTGGTCGAGATGGCGTGATAGGCGGCAATGGATGTGCCGTGGTAGTAGATGGCGTAGATGCCGGACCCCAGGTGGCGGTTTTTCGCGAGCTCGGACAGAGACAGCTTCGGACGATTCGCAAAACAGAAGGCGAAGAAGCGCGCGATGCCGTCGGGACGTCCCAGCGTGATCTCGGCGGGCGCGGCTTTTTCCTCAAGAACCGCGTTCAACGCGTCGCGCAAGGCGCCGAGCTGCTCTTTCTCTTCGCCGGAAAGAGACGCCACGCCACCGCCGCCGAGTTGTCGAAGCGCGACCGCCGTTTTGCGAACGGACTCCGTGAGTGCGCGAACCCTGGCCGGCGTGGCTTCAGACATGGGTTTGGCTGCGGGCGACGGTTCGAAGGTGGCCGGCTATGGACGAAGCCACCACTCGCGCGAGCTCCACCGGCACCGCGTTGCCGAGCTGACGCATGCTTTCACTCCACGAGGATATGAAGCGGTAATCGTCGGGAAAGGTTTGGATGCGTGCGGCTTCGCGCAGCGTGTAATAACGCACCCGGCCATCCGGATGACGCAGCATGTTTTCGCCGCCGGGCACGCCGTGGTCGCCCGCCTTGAGCGCCTTGGACGGCTCGTCGAGCGGGCTGCCGGTATGGCCGGGGTAGGCCTTCGCTCCCGGTTGGAAAACGTGGTTCGCGACACGATGACGGGATTGCGGATCGGGCAAATCGCCCAGAGCGTCACGGACCGTCAGCCAACGACTCAGGCCGAACGGGAGTTCCTGATTTTGCAGGTAAGCCAAGGTTTTCGAAGGAATAGGCTGCTCGGCGATCGGCGCCGCGATTCCGTGATGCTTCCAGTAGACCTTGGTGACAAACTGGTCGCGGAGGAGCAAATCCCGGTCGTGCGTGGGCGCGGGAAACGACCATCCGGGATTCAGGTCGTGGCGGAACCCCACGAAAAAGACGCGATGGCGGTGCTGCGGCACTCCGAAGTCGGCGGCGTTGGCCAGCTGGATGGTAACACGATAGACGAGTTCCTTGCCGTCACGGCGTGAGGTGTGATGGCGCTGAAGCCTGCGCAGATTCGCATCCCAGTCCACGTTGTCCGAGACGGGAAACTCGGGGTAGGTAAGCTGGAGCCGGATGTATTCGACATAGTTGGCGAAGGCCTGCCGCAGAAGGCCCCGCACGTTTTCAAACATGAAGGCGGCGGGCCGGAGCTCGCGCACGGCGCGAACCGCCTGGGGAAACATGTCCCGCGTGTCGCGATGTCCACGCGCCTTGCCGCCCATGGAAAACGGCTGGCACGGCGGCCCGCCGGCGACGAAGTCGACCGGCCCCAGCGGCGCGAAAGAGACGTCGCGCACGTCGCCTTGCTGGATATTCCAGTCCGGGCGGTTGTGGCGCAGCGTTTGGCAAGCGTCCGCGTCGCGTTCGAAAAGCGCGACAGGCTCAAACCCGGCTCGTTCCAAGCCGAGCGCCAGACCTCCGGCTCCGGTAAAAAGCTCCACGCTGCGCATCGCGCGAAGAGTTTTCCACGGCCCCGCTCGGTCAAAGCAAAAGTCCCGTGATAACTGAAAATCAGCTACACCTAAAACGAACCGCCTCGGTCACCAGGAAGTATGCATGATCGAGAGCAAAAGCGGAAATGGTTCATCATGGATACGGAAGCTCGCAACGGCGCCCGCGCCGACACTCCTCCATCATCGCCGAGCCCTCGGACAAGACCTCGAACGACCGCACGATTTTAACATTCATGCGCGCCGGGATCCGCCTTCTACTCCCGCCCGCATGCCGCAGAGCTTGGCTCACAGACTTTCCCTCACCTTCCCCTCCGCCCGCGACACCCTGCCCGCCGCCTGGCGCCACACCCTCGCCGCCGCTCCGGACGCCCCGGCCTTGATCGAGCCCGACGGGCGCATCTGGTCCCGCCACGAGCTCGGTGAACTGGCCGAGCTCCGCCGCCGCGCCCTGCCCGCCGAAATCGCCCGCCGGCGCGTCGCCTTCGCCCTGCCCAACGGCCCCGCCTGGCTCGCCACCTTTCTCGCCCTGCTCGGCATCGAGGCCGTCGCCGTCACGCTCGACTCCGCCGAACCGCCCGATGCGCAACGCGCCCTCGCCCGCGCCGCCGGCGCCGCCTTTCTCCTGCTCGACGACGTGTTCGAGCCCGTCGCCCCGCCCCCCGATCCCCCGGCGCCCACCCGGCCCCGGCGCGCCCCGGCCCACGCCCTGGTCAAACTCACCTCCGGCAGCACCGGCACGCCGCGCGCCCTGGCCTTTTCCCACGCCCGCATGCTGGCCGACGGCCGCCAGGTCTGCGCCGGCATGGATATTCGCCCCGACGACCTCAACCTCGCCGTCATCCCCTTCGGCCACTCCTACGGGCTGGGCAACCTCGTCATGCCTTTGTTGATACAGGGCACCGCGCTCGTCCGCGCCGACCTGCCCGTGCCGCACGCGCTCGCCGCCCTCGCCGCGCGCCATCGACCGACCGTTTTTCCCGCCGTGCCCGCCCTGCTCCGCGCCCTCGCCGAGTCCGAGGTGCCGGCGGAAAACTTCGCCAGCATCCGCACCGTGATTTCGGCCGGCTCGCCGCTCTCGCCCGAGGTCGCCCGGGCTTTCCACCGCCGCTTCGGCTTGGCCCCGCATGGCTTTTACGGCTCCAGCGAAACTGGCGGCATCTGCTACGACCGCGACGGCGCCGCCACCCTGGCCGGCCGCGGCGTCGGCACCCCGCTTCCCGGCGTCACGATCACGCCGACCCGCGGCCAACGTTTCCGCGTCACCAGCCCCGCCGTCCATCGTCGCGCGGGCTTCTCCCCCGCCGACCGCGGCGAGATCGACCCCGCCACCGGCGAATTGCGCTTGCTCGGGCGTTCCGGGCGCATGGTCAAAATCGCCGGACGCCGCCTCGATCTCTCCGAGTTGGAAAACACCCTCCGCGCCCTGCCCGAGGTCGCGGACGCCTTTGTGATGCCGCACCCGGACCATCCCGAGACGCTCGCCGCCGCCCTCGCCAGCGCGCGGCCCGCCGCCGAGCTCCGCGCCGCGCTGCGCGGCCGCCTCGCCGCCTGGAAAATCCCCCGCCGCCTGCTGGTGTTGCCCGCCTTTCCGCTCACCCCGCGCGGCAAGACCGACACCTCCGCCCTGCGCGCCGCGCTCGCCCGCGCCGCCTCATGAGCGCTCCGCTACTCCCCCGCATCGGTCGCGACGTGCCGCTCAAGGCCGTCGGCACCACGCTCGGCATGAGCCTCTTTTTCGCGGCCTACTTTCAGCTCCTGCACCACCCCGCCTCGCCGCCGGTCGAGATCGCCCTCACCTGGCTCGACCAGCTCTTCGGTTTTCACCCGCTCGCCCTCGTCCCCTACGTCGCGCTCTGGCCCTACGTTTCGCTGTTGCCCGCCCTGCTCGTCGAACGCCGCGAGATGTGGGGCTTCGCCGCCGGCTGCGCCGCGCTTTCCCTCGCCGGGCTCTGCGCCTTCCGCCTCTGGCCCACCGTCACGCCGCCGCCGGGAATCGACTGGAGCGCGCACCCGTCGATGCTTTTTCTCAAAAACGCCGACCAGTCCGGCAACGCCTGCCCCTCGCTGCACGCCGCCTTCGCCGTCTTCACCTGCCTCTGGTTCGCCCGTCTGCTGCCTCGACTCGGCTTCGGACCGCTCGCCCAGACCGGCAACGTGCTCGTCGCCGCGCTCATCGTCTGGTCCACCCTCGGCACCAAACAACACGTCGCGCTCGACGCGCTTTTCGGCGCCCTGCTCGGCTCCTGGGTCGCCCTGCTGAATTTTATCCTCTGCCCACCCGGCGAGGACGCGCCCACTTGGCGACGCCCGCTCTTCCTCGGCGTGCTCGTGATCAAACTCTGCGCGATCCTGCTCTGGACCTCCGGCCTGCCCGCCGGCCTGGCGCTGGCGCTCTTCGTCAGCGGCGGCGTCTTCGTGCTCCACCAGATCTTCGTGCCGGAGGCGGGGGAACTCGTCCGCGTGTTTACCCGTTTCACGCCCTCCGCCCCCGAGGCCCGCGAGGCCTGGCTGACCCTCGACGACGGGCCCGACCCGGCAGACACGCCGCGCATCCTCGACCTGCTCGACCACCACCGCGCCCGCGCCACGTTTTTCCTGATCGGCGAACGCGCCGCGCGTCATCCCGAGCTCGTATCCGAAATCCGGCGACGCGGACACGAGATCGCCCACCATACCCACACCCATCCCTGCGGCTCCTTCTGGTGCGCCACGCCCGCCCGGGTGGCACGCGAGCTCGACTCCGCCTTCGCGCCGCTGTCGCCCGCGACCGGCGCCGCCACTCCGCTTGCGACGCACACACCAACGCCTGCGCCGTCGTCGTCGGCTCCACGACCCACCCGTTTCCGCGCGCCGGTGGGCTTCAAAAACCTCCACCTCGGACCGGCGCTCGCCGCGCGCGGTCTGCGTTGCGTCGGGTGGACCGTCCGCTCGGGCGACACGTTTGCGCGCGACGCCGACAGCGTCGCCGCCCGCGTCGCCGCCCGCCTGCGCCCCGGCGCGATCATCCTGATGCACGAAGGCCCTCCGCTCCGTCCCGAGCTCCGCGTCGCAGCCGTGGCCAAAGTCCTCGCGGCGCTCGACGCCGCCGGCTACCGCGCGGTCACCCCGCCCGACTCCGCGCTGCGCCGCTGAGAATCCGGCCTCGCTCGCGAAGGTCTCGCCCCCGCCTCGCTCACTCCACCACCGTCGCCTCGATCTCCAGACGCAGCTCGGCGCGACAGATGTCGCTGCGCAGCCAGCTCACGCGATCTCCCTCGCGCAGCAGTCGCGTCGCCAGCTCCGCGCGCACCGCGTCCAGATCGGAAGCGTGGCGCAGATAGACCTTAAAATGCCGCTCGCTCGCCGCGCCCGCGGCCAGTTGTGCCCCCAAGCCGCAGGCGCGCGAGATCAGCCGCAGATTGTCGAGCGTGCAGTCGGTCTGCCCGGCCAGTTCGCCGGGCGCGATGCTGCGGTGGCCCTTGATCGCCGCGGTGCCCGACACGAAGGTCCAGCGCCGTCCGCCCGTCACGACCTGCGAGGCGCGGGAAAAACTCGGCGAACGCGGCCCGTGCTCCGGCGGATATTCGTAGGCCGGCATCTGCTCGGGGTTTTCAAACACCCGCGGACGCTCCCGGCTGGCGGCGAACATCACCGCCAGCCCGCCGCCATCGGCCCCCACCGCCGAGGCCGCCGGCGGCGGCGCGCCCTCGCCCGCGAGCTCGAAAGCCCGCGCCCGCCCGCGACAGAACACGCGGTAGTTTTCCAAGCCCTCCGGCGCGTCGGCGTTGATCGCAGGCACGTAGTTCCAGATGCGGGCCACGTGTAAGCCGCGCTCGCGCGCCAGCTCCAGAAGATCGCGCCCCAGCGTCTCGCCGCCGGCCTCCAGCGCGACGTCGGCCTCGGCCCGCCGCACGCCGACCAGCCACTCGCCCGCCTCAAAAAGTTCGTAGCCGCGCTCCCGCCCCGCGCTCCTCGCCCCGGAGAACAGCGTCTCCGCCCGCGCGCCCGCCAGGACCGGCAGCGCCGCGCCGCAGTCGTCGCCCGCAGGCGAGGCCGCCTCCGCACCGAAGCAAAATTGAAAACCGACCAAACCTGGCGTTACGCGCATAGACCCCGCGACAGAGCGGCAAAGGCCCCGTTGCCTCAAAGCAAAATTCGGCGGAGCTCCGTCCACCCGCGACCATCCGGCCGGCGCGGGTGTCGGGCATCGTGGCCGCCCGCTTTTCTTTTTGCGCGAATCGCGCCTCTTTGCGCCCATACCCGTCCTTCTTTTCGCCATGTCCGCTCCCGCCGCCTCCCCCTCGCCCAGCCCCGCCACCGCCGCCGCACCGGCCCCCATCCCCGTCACGGTGCTCACCGGCTTTCTCGGCTCCGGCAAGACCACCCTGCTCAACCGCATCCTCACCGAGCAGCACGGCAAAAAACTCGCCGTCATCGAAAACGAGTTCGGCGAGGTCGGGGTGGACAACCAGCTCGTCATCCAGAGCGACGAGGAAATCTTCGAGATGAACAACGGCTGCATCTGCTGCTCGGTGCGCGGCGACCTCATCCGCATCCTCGGCCGCCTGATGAAGCGCAAGGACCGCCTCGACGGCATCCTGATCGAGACCACCGGCCTCGCCGATCCCGGCCCCGTGGCGCAGACCTTTTTCACCGACGACGAGATGCGCGCCGCCTTCCGCCTCGATGGCATCGTCACCGTGGTGGACGCCAAACACGTCTCCCAACACCTCGACTCCTCCCCCGAGGTCAAAAAGCAGATCGGTTTCGCCGACGTGCTCATCCTCAACAAGACCGACCTCGCCACCCCGGCCGAGCTCGACGCGCTCGAGGCCCGCATCCGCCGCATGAACGCCGCCGCCCGCGTGCATCGCGCGCAAAACGCCGACCTGCCGCTCGACCGCGTGCTCAACGTCGGCGGCTTCAACCTCTCGCGCGCCACCGAGCTCGACCCGAAATTCATGGAGCCGAGCTACCCCTTCGAGTGGGCCGGCGCCTACGCCCTGCCCGCCGGCACCCACGAACTCGTCATCGGCCACGCCCACGACGGCTGCTGCGGACACGGTCACGAACACGGCGAGTGCTGCGGTCATGACCACGAAGGCCACGACCACGGGCATGGCGAATGCGACCACGGACACGGCGACGACGCCGACGAGGGTCACGACCACCACGAAGACCACCACCATCACCACGGCCCGGCCGGCACGCTCGACATCGCCGTGCTCCCGGTGAAATCGCTCGCCGAGGCCGATCTGCGCGCCGCCATCGACGCCGCCGTGCTGGTGTTCTCCGACTGGGAAAACAACGTGAAGCCCGGCGAGGCCTTCGCCCCCGGCGGCACGCTCCAGCGCCTCCACATCGGCGAGTCCGGCCACGCGCACTTCCGGATCACCCTGCCCGCCGCCGGCTACTACCTCGTCTTCGAGGGCTGCGGCCACCATCCGCTGCACATCCACGTCATGGGCGAGGTCGCCCGTCCGGGCTGGCAACGCGACTTCGAGCACAACCACTCGCACGACGCCGACGTATCCAGCGTGGGGATACGCGAGGTCGGAGATCTCGACGGCAAAAAGCTCAACGACTGGATCGGCCGCCTGCTCAAGGAAAAGGGCAACGACATCTACCGCAGCAAGGGCGTGCTGGCGGTGAAGGGCTCGCCCAACCGGCTCGTCTTCCAAGGCGTGCACATGCTCTTCGACGCCAAGTTCGACCGCCCCTGGG
>CBINNW010000043.1:0-38132 GCA_966252115.1 uncultured Akkermansia sp. | reverse complement strand
CACACTCCCCCTACGATAACCTCACCGTTTGATGCTCAATCGCGGAATCCGGGCTAAAAGTCCCCCCAAAGCTCCCCCCGAACCTCGGCCCCTTTTCGTAACGCTTATGGTTCGGAGCCCGCCAACGCGTGACGGTCGTTCGTTTTGTCGTCCGCTTTGACGGCCCAAGCGATGCCTCCGCGCAGGTGGGCCTGAAACGCGGGGTCGTTCCAAACCTCGTCGCCGTGGCCCAGGGCGGTGTAGAAAACTCGTCCGGCGCCCGGCTCCCGCACCCAGGCGAGGGCGTAGTCTCGGTCGGCTCGTTTGCCCCTCTCGAAGAAGCCGGGTTTGCCGGGCGCGGCGGGACGCGAGGCGTTGGACGGGTCCAGCGAAAGAATCACGCCCACGTCGGAGCGGGACCATTTTTTGAACTGATAAATCTCGTCCTTGAGGACGAAGGGTTCGCGGTAGTCGCCGGCGGCGGGATGCCGGGGCTCCTCGACGCGAATGGTCACCTCCTCGTGCCAAGGGTGGCCGTCGAAGGTGCCGCCGACCATGGAGCAGTAGCCTTCGTGGCCGGCGAGGGTGTCGGTGGCGGCGTGCATGCCGATGAAGGCGTGGCCGTCGGCGATCCATTTCAGGAAACCCTCTGTGTCGGGCAGGGGCAGATCGCCGGTGGTGCTGGCGAAAATCACGCCGTCGATGCGACTGGCGCGGAGGGCGTCCGGCGCGAGCGGGGCGAGGGCGTCGCGCACGGCGGCGGCGAAGGCGGCGCGGGCGGCCTCGGCGGCGGGCGATTTGTCGTCGTTTTTCGGATACGGCAGCGTCGGCTGTTCGGCGTGGGCGGCGATTTCGAAGGCGCCGCCGGAACTGTCGGCGAGTCGTTGGAGGACGCGGGCCGCGGTGGGGATGGAGGCGTGGCGGTAGCCGGTGGTGACGGTGACGAGCAGGAGGCGTTTTGGCGCGGCGTTCGCCGGGACCGGGGCGGGGGCTGGGGCGGGCTGGTCGGGGGTGGCTGCGGTCGCGGTGTTCGCGGGCGTGGACGCCGACGCCCCGGAAGCGGCGGCGAGGCCGAGCCATCCGACGACGAGGGGCAACAAAACGAGACGGCACAGGGCGGTGCCGGAGCGGGGGCGGGGTGGCATCATGCCCGACACCCTTTGCTCGGAAGCGGGGGCGTCAAGCGGCGGCCACGACCACGGCGCGGGTGCCTGCGCCGGTGACGCCGGCCGGGGTCGGTCTTCTCCGGCGGCGAGCGGCGGCAAAAGCGGTGAGCGAGCCGAGCGCGAGGAGCCCGGAGGAGGCGGGCTCGGGAACGGGAGTGCCGGGGGTGAGCGTGCCGCCGCTCCAGGTCGCCTCACCAAAACCCTCGAAGACGATGCGCGGCAGATTGCCCGAGCCGGGATTTATCGTGGCGAGGAAGGAGTCCACCGAGCTGTTCCAGTTCTGGATGGTCAGGGTGTAGTCGCCGTCGAAGTTGAGGTTGTTGACGTCGAGGGTGGATCCGCCGGTTCCGAAATCGATGATCGAGTCGCCGGTTATGGTGAGGTTGTGGATCGCCTGATCGGTGTCGCCGAGATCGAAGACGGCTCCGTCGCCGAGGGTGACATTGGTCCACTCGGTGATTTGGTTGTCGGTCTGAAAAACGACTTCCGCGCCGGAGATGGTGACGGCGCCGTTGGTGTGGATGGAGGCGCCGCCGGTTTGGGCGAGAACGACGGTGCCGTCGGTGATGTTGACGGAGTTGAAGTAGTTGTTGCCGGAGCCGGAGAAGGTGGTGGTGGCGTTGCCGCTTTGGGTGAAGCTGCCGCCGGAAGCGTTGATCTGGGTGTCGAAGGTGACGTTGCCGGAGCCGCTGACGACGATGTTTGCGGCGTTGAGCTGGCTGCCGGTGATGGTGCGGTCACCGCTGCCGGAGAGGGTGAGATTGCCGGAGCCGTTGATGTTCTGGTTGGTGACGATATTCCCGGCCCCGGCGAGGGTGAGGTGGTTGCCGGAGGTGTTGATCGGGCCGTTTAGGGTGAGGGTATCGGCGTCGCTGGCGATGGTGGCGGCGGCGGAAAGGGTGAGGGTGGAGGAGACGGTGTTGGCGCCGGAGAGGCTGCGCAGGGCTCCGCCGGAGGAGACACCGGCGCCGGCCAGGGTGATATCGCCTTCGGTGAGTGTGATTCCGCCTTGGATGGCCAAGGTGGCCCCGGAGGCGACGGTGTTGCCGTAGTTTGATCCGCCGAGGGAGTTGCTGTTGTTGGCGAGGACGGTGCCGGCGCTGACGACGAGGGACCCCTGCCCGGAGTTGACACCGGAGAGCGTGAGCGTGCCTGAGCCGGTTTTCGTGAGCGTGTTCCAACCGAAGGCCACGGGGCCCGAGACCACCAGATTACCGGAGGCGGTGTTCCAGGTTTGGTTGGCGCCGACAGTGATGGCGTGGGTGATCGTCTGCGTGTTGGAGGCGTTTTGGGTGATGCCGCCGGAGCCGATGGTGAGGGTGTAGCCGTCGCTGCTGTTGGAGCTGAAGGCCGCGGCGCCGGAGGCGAAGGAGAGGGAGGCGACACTCCAGTTGGCGTCCAGATTGGGGCTGGTGCGCGTGGAGCCCGCGAAAACGATGCCGGCCGTGCCGTCGTTGGCGGGAGCGGTGTCGCCCACCCAGTTTTTATTACCGGCTGCGGTCCAGTTGCTTTGCCCGGACCCACCTCCGGGCGCACCGCCGTCCCAGATGAAGGTGGCGGGCCATGCGACCCCGGTGCCCAGGGTTATCGCCATGCCAAGTCGGGCTATGATCCGGATGGAACTTTGAGGAAGGTCGGGCACGCGACGGTCTAATTTGGCAAGTTTAGTGGGGTTTGGTTGAGTGAGGGCTGAGACGAAAAGCTAAGCCCAAAACTGGCTCCCGTCCAATCGGGGCGGCGAGGTTATACGCCCAGAGGACTTTACCCTATGAACGACAGGCGCGGATGCGACTCGCCGAGGATGGTGTCGGCGGGGGCGTCGAGCCAGCGGTCGAGCACGGTGGCATAGACGGCGCGGAAGTCGGTCGTGTAGGCGAGGTCGGCGTTTTTCTCCACGCGCAGGTCGGGGGCGGTGCCGTGGAGCGGGCCTTGTATCCGCCGGCCCATGACAAAAAGCGGCGCGGCGGTGCCGTGGTCGGTGCCGCGCGATTCGTTTTCGGCGGGGCGACGGCCGAATTCGGAAAAGGTCATGGTGAGGACCTGGTCGTCGAGGCGGCGGGCGGTGAGGTCCTGTTGAAACGCGGCCAGCCCCTCGGAGAGCTGGGTGAGCAGGCGGGTGTGGGAGCCGGCCTGGTTGGCGTGGGTATCGAAACCGCCGAGGGAGACAAAATAGACGCGGGTGGAGAGTCCGGCCGCGATGAGGCCGGCGACGTTGCGCAGGGCCTGGGCGAAGTTGCCGCCGGGGTAACGCGCCTCGGGTTTGTTGGCGTCGATGATGCGCTGGATGTTTTTTTCGGCGACGAGGGCGTCCATGAGCGTGGCGCGGAGGAATCCGTGGTTGGTGTGTTCGTGGTCGTGGGCCTGACCGGCGAGTTTTTCGAGCAGCGCGGCGTCGTCGCGGCCGGCGCGGCCGGCGCGGGCGCCGAGGGTGAGGCCGTAGGTGTTGTGCGGGACGGTGCCGCCGAAGGACTGGGGCACCTCGGCGTTGACGTGGATGGCGTCGGGGTCCTGGTCGGCGGGCGCGCCGGCGCAGGCGTTGTCGAGGTAGCGGCCGATCCAGCCGGAGGAGAGCGACTCGTCGGAGCCGGAGGCGGTTTCCCAGATCTCGGTGGAGCGGAAGTGGGAGCGGTTGGGATTGGGATAACCGACGTTTTGCACGATGCCGAGGCGGCCCTCGTCGAGCAGGGCGCGGAGGGGTGCGCAGGCGGAGTGCAGGCCGAGGTGGTCGGCGACGGGCAGGACGTCCTTGGCCTTGAGGGCGAGGTTGGGGCGGAGCGTGTGGTAGGCTGGATCGTCGAAGGGGACGAGGGTGTTGAGGCCGTCGTTGCCGCCGGCGAGCTGCACGAGCACGAGGATGCGGCGGTCCTTCTCGGGCGCGGCGGCGGCGTGGCTGGTCTGCACGAGGAACTGCGGCGCGAAGCGGCTGAAGGCGAGCAGGCCGGCGCCCTTGGACGAGAGGCGGAGAAACTCGCGGCGGGTGGAGGGCAGGAGCGGCGGCATGGCGGGTGGGACGGCGTTGGGTGCGGGGCGGAGGGGCGGCGAAGGGCCGGGGGGCTGCGAAGGGCGGAGGGACGCGGGAGCGGCGGGGTGGACTTGGGCGGCGGGGCGCGGACGGGTTTTCCGCGCGGGAAAAAGGTATCAACAAAGTTGATACTCGGGCGATTGCAGGACGGCGATGGTGGCGCGGCGGGCGAGGGATTCGAGGTCGTCGGAGCCGGAGCCGAGAAACTCGACGAGGGCGGCGCGGTAGTCGGCGCCCACGCGGGTGGGCAGGAAGTAGTCGCAGAGGCGGTCGGCGACGCCCTCGGGACCGAGCGAGGTGAAGGCGCGGATGCGTTCCTCGTCCACGGTGAAGCGGGAGCGGCCGGCGTCGCGGGCGACGGCGAGGTCGAGCTGTTCGTCGGCGTTGAGGCGGTCCTCGTCGAGCGGGGAGCAGAGGGTGATGGCGAGCTGGCGTCGGGCGGAGAGGGTGGAGGAGTTGATCCAGAGGCGTCCGCCGACCCAGCCGCGGATGTTGGGCGGGTAGAGGAGGTTTTGGCCCATCTGGCGGAGCGGCTGGAGGGTGTTGCGCTGGAGGGGGAGGACGTCGAGTCCGAGATCCTGCACGAGGCCGAGCAGGTAGTGGACGGGGTTTTTGATAAAATTGGCCCGGTAGTCCGGATGGTAAAAAATCGTGGAGCCGAAGAAGCGGCGACAGAGGTCGCGGAGGTCGAAGCCGGCCCGGCGCCAGGCCTCGCCGAGGGGGACGAAAAAGTCGGCCGGGAGAACCTGGTCGGTGAGGTAGAAGCGGGCCATCTCGCGCGGCAGGAAGGTGGCGGCGGCGGGTTGTTCGTAGGCGAGGTCGATGACCTCGTCTCCGCTCAGTCTGGCGTCGCGACCGAAGAGCTTTTTTTCGCCGTCGTCGTGTTGTCGGAGGTCGATGCGGAAGGCGCCGTCCTCGTTTTTGAAACGGTAGCCGGTGAAGGCGCGCGCGGCCTGTTTGATGTCGTCCTCGGTGTAGTTGCCCTCGCCGAGGACGAAGAGCTCGAAGAGCTCGCGGGCGAAGTTTTCGTTGGGCGCGCGGCGCGAGCTGCGGTTGAGGTCGAGGTAGATCATCATCGCGGGCGAGCGCGAGACGGCCTTGGTGAGCGCGGGGGCGGGGCCGGCGCCGTGACGCCGGAGGGTGTCGAGGTGGAGATACATCCACTCGGCGCGGTTCACCTTTTCCATGCTGACGACGTAAACGTCGGAGAGGAAGAGCAGCCATTTTTCGTAGGCGGCGCGGTCGGGCTCGGCGGCGACCTGCAGCCAGCGGAGGGCGAGTTCGACGGCGGCGCCGCGCTGGAGGTCGCGTTGCTCGCGGTCGATGACCTGCCTTTCCTCCGGGGTTTGGGCGGCGCGGCGCAGCGGGGAGAGCTCGTCGGCGCGGGCGGTGGCGTGGACGAGGTAGGCGGGGCGTTCGAGCTCGGGCGGGCGGGCGGGGAAAAGCCGGTCGAGGGTGGCGTCGAGGCCTTCGCGCACGGCGCGGGCTACCTCCTCGGGGCGCGCGGCCCAGCCGGCGCGGCGGAGCAGGTGCCGGGCGGTGTCGGTGTTCCACGCGGAGGCGGGCAGTTTTTGCCATGCCTGCTCGGCCGGCATGGGCGGTGGCGGGGTGGGGGAGGCGGGATCGGGAGCGGCGGCGGGAGAGCTCATGCGGCGGCGGACGAGGGGCGATGCGACGGAGAAGGGGTGGGGCTCGGGTGACGCGGGGGAGCGCGGGCGTCGCCGGGGAGGTATGGAACCTCCTTTGGGGAGACGCGCGAGCGCGGGAAACGTTTCCCCTTTCCTCGCGCCCGGATCCGACCACCCGAACCGCAGGGCACGGCTCGGCTTCTCCCCGCCTCGCCTCGTCCCGGCTCGGCGGCGGGGCGTCCCGGCGTTTCAGGCCCCGAGGGGCGTGCGGTAGAGGCGCGGCACGCGCTTGGTTACCGAGCACAGGGTTTCCCACGGGATCGTCTCGGCCCAGGCGCTGAATTCGGTGAGCGGGATTTCCTCGCCGCGCTGCCGGCCGACCAACACGACCTCGTCGCCCGCCGCCGCCTCGGGCAGGTCGGTGACGTCCACGATGGTCTGGTCCATGGTCACGCGGCCGAGCACGGGGCAACGCCGACCGCGGATGAGCACCTGGGCGCGGTTGCTGGCCGCCCGGGGGATGCCGTCGCCGTAGCCGGCGGTGAGGATCGCGACGCGCGAGGGGCGGCTGAGCACGCATGTGCCGCCGTAGCTGATGGCGGTGCCGGCGGGCAGGGTTTTGACCAATCCCACCCGGGTGCGGAAGCCGAAGACCGGCTCCGCGTGGACCTCGGCGAGGAGGGAGCCGGGGCGCGGCAGCACGCCGAATTGCAGCAGGCCCACGCGCACGGCGTTGAAGGGGCCGGCCTGCTCGATCGTTTCCAGACCGGCGCTGTTGTCGGCGTGGATAAACAGGCGCTCGTGATCGAGTCCGGGGCACTGGGTTTCGAGGGCGTGGAGGAAGCGTCGCCGTTGCTCCGCAGTGAAGACGGGGTCGTCGTCCGAACTCGAGAAGTGGGTAAACACTCCCGCCAGTCGCAGGTAGGCGGCGTGGCGGATCGCGAAATACACGGGCGCCACCGTCTCGTGCCAGGCGCCGAGCCGGCCCATGCCGGTGTCGATTTTCAGGTGAACGTCAAGGTGGTGCCGCGCCGCCGCCGCCGCGCGGTCGAGATGCTCCGCCTCCGCCACCGAGGACACCGTCACCGCGACGTCGTAATCGGGCGCGAAACGCGCCTCCTCGGGCAGCAAGGCTCCCAACACCAGGATCGGCCAGTCCGGCCCCACCTCGCGCAGGGCGGCGGCCTCGGCGAGATTGGCCACGGCGAACAGGTCCGCCCCCGCGTGCGCCAGCCGCGCCGCGATCTGCGGCAGCCCGTGGCCGTAGGCGTCGGCCTTCACCACCGCGACGTAGCGCATATGCGGCGGCAGGGAGGCGCGGATGAGGCGCAGATTGCGCTCCAGCGCGGCGAGGTCGATCTCGGCCCAGCAGCGCAGGGGGAGGCCGGAAGGCGTGCTCATTTGCCCGTCGTCGCCGGCGCCTGGTGCACGCGGGGCGTCCACGCGGCATAGCTGGGCGCCTCGGTCAAAAACGCTTCCGGCTCGGGCGAATCCTGAAAAAACGCCTCGTCGGGCGCGCCCGCCAACAGCGCGGCGACCGACCACTCGTGTTCCTGCAAAACCACTCCCGCCGGCGGCGCCGACCAGCGCCGGAACGGCGCCGGCGTCACCACCCGCGCCTCCGTCGCCAAGTCCGCGCTCGGCAGACGGAGCAACTCGTGGGGCGCGCCCGAGCGCGCCGCATGCCAGCTCTCGCGCCGAGCGTCGGCGACCACCGTCGAGCCGGTCGCCGAGCCGGTCGCCGCCGCTCTGCTCGCCGCCTGTCCGCCGCCCTCGCGGTCGCGCAGGGCCACCGCGAGCAGTGGCAGACTGTGGAAGGAATAGCACGCCAGGCCCCCGGGCGCCGCCACCCGCCAGGCGCGTAGCGACGCCGCGCTCAGGCGGATGCCCAGCACCGAGCCGGGCCCGTCGCAAAAGGCCGCCGCCGCCAGCGTGCGAAGTTCCAGCCGCGCCTCGCGCAGCACCCGGCTCACCGCGCTCGGCAGCGCGACGGAGGCCTCGCCCTCGACCGTGGCGACGGCGACCGGGCGCGGGTCGCCTCCGCGCCAGACGGAGGCCTCCACCCGCGGCGAACAGGCGTCGATGACCAGCAGATGGGCGTGACGTTCGAGGAGTTGGCGAAGGCTCGGCACGGCGGGGAAAAGGAGCCCGCAGCAAGCGCCGCCGCGCGCCCGCTCGCAAGCGTGAGAATCGGCATTGACCGGCTTTTGCGCCGCTGCGTAGGGTCGCCGATTCTATCCACGCCACCCTGCTTCCTTTTCCAGACCGTGAACATCCAAATCCAAGACGTTTCCCCCACCCGCAAGAACCTCACCGTGAGCTTCGACGCCACCGAGGTCGCCGCCGAGTATAAGTCCGTGATCGGCGAGGTCGCCAAGCAGGTGCGTATCCCCGGCTTCCGTCCCGGCAAGGCCCCGGCCAACCTCATCCTCAAACAATACGGCAAGGCCGTTTCGGACGAGTTTAAGCAGAAGGTCGTGGGCAAGGCCTACCGCGACGGCATCAAGGAATCGAAGCTCGATGTCGTCCAGGTGACCAACGTCCAGCAGGGCGACATCGCCCCGGACAAGTTCGCCTCGATCGTCATCACCGTCGATATCCGCCCCGCCTTCGAGTTGCCCGAGATCAACGGCATCCCCGTGACCGTGGTGCCCGTCGAGCCCACCGACGCCGAGGTCGATCTCGGCATCCAGGCCCTCCGCGGCGAGCGCGCCGAGTTCAAGGTCGCCGAGCGTCCCGCCCAGAAGGGCGATTACGTGAAGCTCGCCTACGAAGGCTCCGTCGATGGCAAACCGATCCTCGAAATCGCCCCCGACAAACAGATCTACGGCAAGGTCCCGCAGACCTGGGAAGAGGTCGAGAGCGAGAACGACGGCCTGATCCCCGGTCTCGGCAAGAGCCTCGCCGGCGTCGCCGTCGGCGACAAGAAGGACGTCACCGTGACCTTCCCCGCCGAGTTCAAGGGCGCGCCCGCCCTCGCCGGCCTGACCGCGGTCTATGCGGTCGAGGTGCTCGAGATCCGCGAGCGCGTGCTGCCCGAGCTCAACGAGGAGTTTTTCAAGTCCAACCAGGTGGACGACCTCGCCGGTCTTCAGGCCAAGGTCCGTGAGAACCTGAAGAGCCGCAAGGAGTATGAAAACCTCTCCGGCAAGCGCCGCCAGGTGGTGGACGCCCTCGTGGCCAAGGCCGATTTCCCCGTTCCCCAGAGCTTGGTGGAGCAGGAGACCAACGCCGTCATCCGCCAGTTCGTGCAGGAGAACCAGCGCCGCGGCCTGACCCAGGAGCAGTTCGAGAAGGACAAGGACCAGATCATCGCCAACGCCAAGCAGGCCGCCGAGAATCGCGTGAAGACCCAGCTCATCCTCGCCCGCGTGGCCGAGCGGGAGAACATCGCGGTGGACGCCACCGACATCGACACCTTCCTCTACCAGCAGTCGATGCGCACCGGCTCCAAGCCCGAGAAGCTGGTCAAGGAGCTCACCAACGACCGCGACCGCCTGCGCGCCGTGCAGCAGAGCATCATCTTCGACAAGACCCTCGACCTCATCGTCTCGAAGGCCGTCGTCACCGAGTCCGCCGCCGCCCCCGCCACCGAGGCCCCGGCCTCCGCCTGAGGTATCCGGCGCGCCCCGGCCCGTTTCCGCCCCTCCGGCATTCTTTCCTGATTTCCGGCTTTCCCATCCAAACCGCTGGATGTGGAAAGCGGGAAAGCTGGAAAAAGAGGAGTCGTAGGAGGGGAGCCAAAGCCACGGCCTCGGAGTCATTCTCCAGCCCCGTTCGCAAACGATGCGACGGGGCTTTTTTGCGGGGTGCGACATCGCGCGCGGGTTCGGCGCCGACGCGCGTCGGCGCCCGCGTCGGTCGGTCTCCCCGGCCTCCCGTTTCCGGTATTCTTTCCTTATTTCCAGCTTTCCACATCCAAGCCTTCGTATGTGGAAAGCGGGAAAGCTGGAAAAAGAGGAGTCCGTAGGAGGGGAGCCAAAGCCACGAGTTCGGAGTCATTCTCCAGCCCCGTTCGCAAACGATGCGACGGGGCCTTTTTGTGGGGTGCGACATCGCGCGCCGGGTCGGCGTCGGCCCGCGTCGGCCGGCCTCCCCTTTCCGGTATTTTTTCCTGATTTCCAGCTTTCCACATCCACGTCTCCGCATGTGGGGGGAGTCGGCATCGCGGGAACGCGTCGCCGGTTCCAACGGCGAGCGACGCCGCACGACGCCGCAACACGACGCCGCGCGCCGTCGCGCTTGCCTTCCGCGTCGCCGCGATGAAGTTCACCGCACCTTATGAGTTACCACATTCCGACGGTTACTGAGATGAAGGGCCGAGATATCGTGCGTAGCGATATTTATTCGCGCCTCCTGCAGGACCGCATCATATTCATCGGCACGCAAATAGACGATTTCGTTTCCAATAACGTGATCGCCCAGCTCCTCTTCCTCCAGATGGAGGACCCCAAGAAGGACATTCACCTCTACATCAACTCGCCCGGCGGCGTCGTCACCGGCGGCATGGCCATCTACGACACCATCCGCTTCCTCCAGTGCGACGTGGTGACCTACTGCATCGGACAGGCCGCGAGCATGGCCACCGTGCTGCTCGCCGCCGGCACCAAGGGCAAACGCTTCGCGCTCCCGCACAGCCGCGTGATGATCCACCAGCCCAGCGGCGGCGCGGGCGGCCAGGCGGCCGACATCGCCATCGCGGCCAAGGAGATCCTCCGCTGGCGCCAGACGCTCAATCAGGTCATCTCCCGCCACACCGGCAAAACCATCGAGCAGTTGGAGAAGGACTCCGACCGCGACTACTACCTGAGCGCGCAGGAGGCCAAGGCCTACGGCATCGTGGACCATGTGGTGGAAAACGCCGCCGACACCCCGGCGGCCGGCGGCGCGGCCGCCGCCTGAGGCGAGGTTCCCATTCAATGGCATAGAAACCCGGCTGCGCGCTGTAGGCCCGACCGCTGGTCGGGCACCCCGACCAGCGTCGGAGCTACAGTCGGGACTGCAAGTTGTGATCAGCGGTTTTATTACGACGAAACGCGAATCGGCGGGAGGCGCGGAGCGGGCGGCGATCCTCCGGCCTCCCGCATCCCGGCGGTCTTCCCCGCGTATCCATCAGTAGGATACGCGCGGACGCCTTTCACAAAAGCGGCGTGACCAGGCGGCTGAGATCCTCGGCCAGATTGGCGGGGAATTTTCGCCGCTTCAGGTCCACGAGGGTGAGCCGGCGGCAATGGCGGGTGAGCTCCCCCGCCCAGGCGCGCAGCGCCCGGCAATCGGTTTCGTCGTGGAAAAGCACGCCGATCTCGAAGTTCACGAAGAGGCTGCGCATATCGACGTTGGCCGAGCCGATCAGGCCGAGGGCGTCGTCCACGATGATCGCCTTGGCGTGCAGCATGCGCGGCTGGTAGGCGAGCACGCGCGCCCCGGCGCGCACGAGTTGCCGCAGATAGGGGCGACGCGCGAGGTCCGTGATCGGGTGGTTCGAGCGCTCCGGCAGGATCAGCGTCACGTCGCGGCCGGCGCGGGCCTTGACCACGAGCGAGCGCAGGAGCACCTCGTCGGGCAGGAAGTAGGGCGTGACGATCCAGACGCTGCGCGCCGCCTCCTGGATCATCGAGAGCATGCCCTCGTAGAGCGGATCGCCCGGCACGTCCGGTCCCGAGGCGATCACCTGCACCTCGCTGCGCCCGGAGGTGGGCGGCGGGATCGGCGGCAGGGTGGCGGGGGCGAGCTCCTCCGGATGTTGGAATGACTCGAGCGGCCGTCCCGTGGCGAAGGACCAATCGGCGAGGAACACCTCGTCGATCAGGGCGGCGGCCGGCCCCTCGATGACGGCGCCCAGATCGCTCCAGCGTTTTCGCCAGGGCTGTGGCCCGAGGTATTCGAGGGCGAGATTGTGGCCGCCCACGATGGCGCGGTGGTGGTCGAAGACCGCGATTTTGCGGTGGTTTCGCAGATTGGCCGAACCGCGGCTGGAGAGCGGAATGACGGGCAGGAAACGCGCGACCTCACCGCCCGCCTCGCGCAGCGGATCGACGAAGGCGCCGCTGGAGAAAAAGCAGCCGAGCGCGTCGAGTTGCAGGCGCACCCGCACGCCCTCGCGGGCGCGGCGCGCGAGCAGTTGCACGATTCGCCGTCCCACCGGATCTCGCCCGAGGATGTAGGTGGCGATGTGGATCGTGTGGCGCGCGTCCACGATCTGGCGTTCCAGCTCGGCAAAGGTGTCCTCGCCGGTGGCGAGCAGACGAACGGTGTTTCCGCCGACCGGCTCGCCGGCGCCGTTGGTGCAGATGGTCTGGGCGACGGGGTGGGCGAGGGTGTCGGCGGACGCGCGCAGCTCCACCGGCACGGGCAGGCGGATGCGGCGTTTGCGGGCGAGCAGGCGGCGGATTTTTCGCCCGCCGAGCAGCAGGAGGAAGGGCACCGCGACGTAGGGCAGGAGCACGATGCCCATGAGCCAGGCGAGGGTGTTGCCGGGCTGCCGGCGCTCGTTGACCAGGCGGGCCAGACCGAAGAGCGCGAGCAGCACGCCGCCGATGGTGTAGATGTGCGACCAGAGACTCGTGGTGACGGCGTCGGCGACCTCGGGATCCAGGGTGAGCTCGGCGAGCGGCGGCGACATGCGGCGGTGATGGTGGACGGGGAGGAGGAAAACACCAGACGCGCCCGCGCGGCGCTGGCAAATCGCTCCGGGTGGTGGTGGTGGCGCGCGTCGCGGGCGCTGCTCGGACCCGGAAAACGAAAAACCCCGGCGGACGAGCCGGGGTTTTAAGAGTGGTGGTGCGAGCTGGAGTCGAACCAGCGAACAGCGTAGCTGAATTGATTTACAGTCAACGTCCTTTGGCCACTTGGATATCGCACCAAAAACGGGACGCGGACCTTCGCGACGCGAGCGGGGGAGTTCAAGGAGTTTTTTCACCTTTTCGCAACCATTCCGCGCCGGGCTTTTGAGCCTTCGGAGAGGCGCGCGGCCGGGCGGACATTTCCGCGTCCCACGTCCCACCGGCGCGCGAATCCGCGTCCGCCGCGTCCGGCGGCTCGGCCTGGGCTCAGAGGTGGCCCGAGGCGCGAAAGCTGTAGTAGCCGAGGCCGAGCGGATCGTGCGCCGGCTCGCCGAGCACGAGGTGGTCGTGGAAAAACACGTCCACCTGGGCCGCCGCCTCCTTGAGCTGGCGGGTGATGCGCACGTCCTGCGCGCTCGGCGTGGGGTCGCCGCTGGGGTGATTGTGGGCGAGGATGAAGGCGGTGCCGCCCTCGCGCACGGCGGCGCGCAGCACCTCCACCGGACGCACGAGGGTTTGGCGCGAGGTGCCGGAGCTGAGTTCCTCGCAACGCAGGAGGCGGTTGCGGGTGTTGAGCACGAGCACCCAGGATTTTTCCACATCGAGCCCCAGCGCGCGCGGGCGGAGGTAGGCGTAGATGTCGTCCGGTTCGTGAAAAACCGGCGGGCTCCGGCGCTCGTCGCCCAGGACCCGGCGCGCGATTTCCATGACGGTGCAGAGCTGGAGGGCCTTGACCCGGCCGATGCCCTTGAGCCGCCGAAAATCGGCGGCGCTCCAGCGCGTGAGGGCGTGCAGCGAGCCGGCCTCGGACAGCAGCCGGGAGGCGAGGGTCAACACGTCCTGTCCGCGGGTGCCGCTGCGCAGGATCAGGGCGAGCAGCTCCGTGTCGGCGAGGGCGCCGACGCCGAGGGCGAAGGCGCGCTCCTGCGGGCGTTCCCCGGCGGCGAGGGTGCGCAGGCGGTTGGACTCTTCGGCGGGGGCGGCGGGCGACGGCGTCTTGGCTCCGGCGCGGCGTGCGCGCGGCGGGGCGGGCGGGGCCGAGGGAACGGCCTCCGGGTCGGTCGGCTCGGCGCCGCCGGGCGCGAGCAGGTCGAGGACCGGGGGCGGCGCGGCGACGACCGGGTCGGAATCGGCGGGAGGAACGGCGGTGGGGGCGAAGGCGGCGGAATCGAAAGCGGGAGCGCGCATCGTTTGCGATTGCTGGTGGGCGGGGTCCAAAAAAAGCCGCCCGGGCGAGGGGCGGCGGAGAAGGGGAATTGGGGGAGCGGGGGCGTGGTGGGGCCGGGGATTGGGGAGGATGCGAAGGGGCGGGGGCGTCCGAGGCTCAGGCGTGGACGGTGCCGGCTTCGAGATAGACGCCGAGGTGGCGGTAGCGCTCGTAACGGGCGTCGCGCAGCTTGGAGGAGCTGAGGCCGCGCAGGTCGTTGAGGTGTTTTTGGATCGAGTATTTGAGGGCGGCGGCGGCCTGTTCGGGGTCGTTGTGCGCGCCGCCGAAGGGCTCGGGCACGACCTCGTCCACCACGCCGAGTTTTTCCAGCACGTCGGCGTTGAGCTTGAGGGCGGCGGCGGCCTTGGGGGCGGCGGCGGGGTCTTTCCAGAGGATGGCGGCGCAGCCCTCGGGGGAGATGACGGAGTAGTAGCTGTTGTCGAAGATGAGCACGCGGTCGGTGACGCCGATGCCGAGGGCGCCGCCCGAGCCGCCCTCGCCGACGACGACGGAGATGGTGGGCACGCCGAGCATGGCCATCTCGCGGAGGTTGACCGCGATGGCCTCGGAGACGTGGCGCTCCTCGGAGCCGAGGCCGGGGTAGGCGCCGGGGGTGTCGATGAAGCTGAGCACGGGCAGGCCGAATTTCTCGGCGAGCTTCATGAGGCGGAGCGCCTTGCGGTAGCCCTCGGGCTGGGGCATGCCGAAGTTGCGGGCGATTTTTTCCTTGGTGTCGCGGCCCTTCTGCTGGGCGATGATCATGACGGCCTGGCCGTCGAAGAAGGCGGTGCCGCCGATCAGGGCGCGGTCGTCGCCAAACTGTCGGTCACCGTGAAGTTCCTGGAACCCGGTGCAGATGAGCGAGACGTAGTCGAGGGCGTAGGGGCGTTTGGGGTGGCGGGCGATCTGGACGCGCTGCCAAGGGGTGAGGCTGGAGTAGATCTCGCGCTGGGTGGCCGCGATTTTTTTCTCGATGGCGGCGATCTCCTTGCCGAGGTCGAGATTGTTCTCGAGCGACTGCTTGCGGAGCTGTTCTAGCTGGGTGCCGAGGTCGCGGAGCGGCTTCTCGAACTCGAGCGTGTAAATGGGAGCTTCCATGAAGTGCGGCAGGGAAAACGGCGGAGGCTGGGGCGCGGTCCGGGACCTGTCAACGGGCTCGGCGGGGCCGACGACCGCGGGCGGACGATTCGGAAACGGGGGCGGGAAGGTCTCGCCGCGCGGGCGGAAACGGGAGCACGGGAGCTGGAAGCTCCCGCTACTTTCCGATGTGTAGAGGGAGCTTCCAGCTCCCTTCCGGGCGAGCGCCGTCCCATTGGATGCGGAGTCCTGTGCGCACCGTCGCCCACCGTTGCCGCACCGTCGCCAAAGCCGCGTTGACCGTCGCGTCGGCGCGCCCTTGCTGGACCGGATGGATTCCTCCCTTCGCGTAAACCTCGGCGAGCGTAGCTACGACCTGCACTTCGGCGCGGGACTGATGTCGGACGCCGGCGCCGCGCTCGCCTGCGCGCGCGCCGCCGGTCGCAAGGTCGCCATCGTCACCGACGAAAACCTCGCCGCCACCCAGGCCGCCGCGCTCGACCTGCTCGCGGGCGCGGGCGGCGCCGAAGCGACCGTGCCGCGTCTCGTCCTGCCGGCGGGCGAGGGCACGAAGTGCGTGCGCGAACTCGGCCGCGTCTGGGATTTTCTGGCCGAACACCGCCTCGACCGCGGCTCCCTGCTCGTCGCGCTCGGCGGCGGGGTGATCGGCGACCTCGTGGGCTTCGCCGCCGCCAGCTACCTGCGCGGCATCCCCTTCGTGCAGATCCCCACGACCCTGCTCGCGATGGTGGACAGCTCGGTGGGCGGCAAGACGGGCATCAATCTCGACGCGGGCAAAAACCTCGTGGGCGCCTTTCACCAGCCGCACGCCGTCTATATCGACACCGCCCTGCTCGCCACGCTGCCGCCGCGCGAATTCGCCGCCGGCATGGCCGAGATCATCAAATACGGCCTGCTGGGCGACGCCGAACTGTTCGCCCGTCTCGAACGCGAACCGCTCACCCTTCACAGCCCCGATCTCGCCGCCGTGGTGCGCCGTTGCTGCGCCATCAAGGCCGGCATCGTCGAGGCCGACGAACGCGAGACCGCCGCCGAGGGCGGGCGCGCCCTGCTCAATCTCGGCCACACCTTCGGCCATGCCATCGAGCAGGTGACCGGCTACGGCGCCTACCTGCACGGCGAGGCCGTCGCGGTGGGGCTGTGCGCGGCGGCGCGTTTGTCGCAAAAACTCGGATACATCGACCCCGCCTCGGTGGCCCGGGTGGAGGCGGTGGTGGCGGCCCACGCGCTGCCCGTGCGCCTGCGCGAGGCGCTCGCCTGGCCGGCCTTGGCGGCGGCGATGGCGCGGGACAAGAAGGTGCGCGCCGGCGGCCTGCGTTTCGTGGTGCTGCGCGCCCTGGGCGACTCCGCCACTCTGGGCGGGGGGGACCCCGCGCTGGTCGAGGCGGCCTTCCGCGAGGTCGGCGCGGTTTGATGCCGGCGCCCCCGCCGCACCCCCGCCGCCGGAAAAATCTGACTGGTGGGCAAAAGCGTCCGTCGGCGTCGGCCCCTTCTCGCTTGGCGGGCGCCGGTCGGCGGATGCGAAATCGCCGGCATGCATGTCTCGACCACCGACACGAAGGGGGCGGCGGCCGCTCCGGTGATGTCTCTCGCCGGCGCCTGGCGCCTGACCCTCCTCACCGAACCTCAAGCCGCGGCCGGGGGTGGCATGGCGGATCGCCGGGCGCCCGAACGGGTCGAGCTGCCCGGCTCGCTGGCCGTGCAGCGCGTGGGCGACGCGGTGACGCTGGAGACGACCTGGACGGGCACGATCTTCGACCGATCCTTTTTCGACGCCCCGGCCTACGCGCCGTATCGAGATAGTGGATGCGTTAAGCTGCCGTTTTGGTTGCAGCCGGAGCGGGTGTTCGTGGGCGCGGCTCGTTACGAGCGGGATGTCGAGATTCCGGCGAAGTGGGCGGACGCCGAGGTGGGTCTGTTCATGGAGCGTCCGCACGGCCGCACGCGGGTGTGGCTGGATGGGCGCGAGGTCGGCGGAGGCGACAGTTTGTCCGCGCCGCATGAGGTCTCGCTTGGGCGGGCCGTGGCCCCCGGCGTGCATCGGCTGGTGATCGAGGTGGACAACCGCCTGGTCGCCGAGCTTGGGGAAAACGCCCACAGCGTGAGCGACCACACCCAGGGCAACTGGAACGGTATCGTGGGGCGTCTGGAGTTGCGGGCGCGCGCGCGCGGCGTGGCGGAGTTTGCCGAGCTGGATGTTTACCCCGAGGCGGCGGCGCGGGCGGTGACGGTGCGCGGACGGCTGGAGGGCCTCGCTACGGCGGGCGTGGCGCGCGAGGCGAGCGCGGCAAGCGGTTCGGTGGCGGACGCGACGGTGCGGTTGACCGTGCGTCGGGCGAAACGCGGCGGCGAGGCGGCGCGCGCGGACGAGGCTCCGCTGGCGACCGGGGAGGCGCGGGCGGACGGGGAAGGGAAATTCGAGGCGCGTTTCGAGCTGGGGGCGGACGCGCCGCTTTGGGACGAGTTTTCACCGGCTTTGATGGAGTTGACGGCGGAGGGCGCAGGCGGGCGTCGGGTGGAGATTTTCGGACTGCGGGAGATCGATGCCACCGGGCGGGAGATTCGGATCAACGGCCGGCGGGTTTTTCTGCGCGGCGCGCTCGATTGCTGTGTTTTCCCGCTGACGGGGCATCCGCCGATGGAGGTGGCGAGCTGGCGTGAGGTGTTGGGCAAAATCCGCGCCTGCGGTTTCAACCATGTGCGTTTCCATTCGTGGTGTCCGCCCGAGGCGGCCTTCGTGGCGGGCGACGAGTTGGGGCTCTATTTTCAGGTGGAGTGCGCGACTTGGCCAAACTCGGTGGCGGTGCTGGCCTTCAACTCGCCGGCGGGCATCGGGGACGGCAAGGCGGTGGACGCCTGGGCCTACGCGGAGGGCGAGCGCATCCTGCGCGCCTACGGGAACCATCCGTGTTTCCTGTTCATGGCTTGCGGCAACGAGCCCGGCGGGCCGCATCATCGGGAGTATCTGGCCGGCTGGCTGCGGCATTTTCGCGCGTGTGACGGGCGGCGGCTTCACACCGGAACGGCGGGGTGGCCGGAGCTGCCGGAGAACCAGTTTCACGTCATTCCGCACCCGCGAATTCATCAATGGGGGGACGGGCTGGGCTGCCGGATAAACGGTCGGCCGCCGGCGACGACGCACGACTACCGGGAGCTCGTGGCGGAGCGCGCGGCGCCGGTGGTGGCGCACGAAATCGGGCAGTGGTGCGCGTATCCACCGATCCATGACACGGAAAAGTTCGCCGGTCACCTGCGCCCGCGGAATTTCGAGATTTTCGCCGAGACCCTCGGCGCGAAGGGCCTGGCCGACCAGGTGCGGGATTTCGTGCGGGCGTCGGGGAAGCTGCAGGCGGCGTGTTACAAGGAGGAGATCGAGTCGGCGCTGCGCACGCCGGGACTGGGCGGGTTTCAGTTGCTCGGCTTGCAGGACTTTCCGGGACAGGGCACGGCACCGGTGGGTTTGCTCGACCTGTTTTGGGACGAAAAGGGCTATGCTTCGGCGGAGGAGATTCGGCGTTTTTGCCAGGCGACGGTGCCGCTGGCGCGTATGCCGAAGCGGGTGTTTGCGAGCGGGGAGACGCTGACGGCGGAGGTCGAGCTGGCGCATTTCGGGCCCGAGGCGCTGGCCGGGGCTCGGGTGGGGTGGCGCTTGGAGCGGACCGATGCCGGTGTGGTGTTGAGCGCGGGCGAGCTGGCCGGGGCGGGCTTTTCGATCCCGACGGGCGGGCAGCACACGCTCGGTCGGATCGAGGTGGCGTTGCCGGACTGCCCCGCCGCGGCGCGGCTGCGGCTGCTCGTGACGGTGACGGCCGGCGGAGTGGAGGTTTTTGAGAACGACTGGAGCCTCTGGGTTTTCCCGCCGATGCCGGACATCGAGGTCGAGGAGTCGGCGGCGATGATCGTGACGCGTTCCTTTCACGAGGCGCTGGAGGGCTTGGCCGCCGGGGAGCGTGTGGTGTGGGCGCCTTTGCCGCGGGAGGTGACGAACGGTGTGGCGCTGGGCTTCTCGCCGATTTTTTGGAACACGTCCTGCACCCAGCGGCAGGCGCCGCACACGCTGGGCCTGGTGTGCGATCCGGCGCATCCGGCGCTGGCGGGGTTTCCGACCGAGGCGCACTCGGATTGGCAATGGTGGTATTTGGTGACGCGCGCGGCGGCTCTGGTTTTGGACGATGCGCCGACGGGTTTTCGTCCGGTCGTGCAGGTGATCGACGACTGGTTCACGAACCGGAAACTGGGACTGCTCGCCGAGGCTCGGGTGGGGGAGGGGCGGCTGTTGATCTGCGGCATCGATCTCTGGGGCGAGAGCGCGACGCCCGAGGCGGAGTTGGTTGCGCGGCGGTTGCGCGCGAGTCTGCGCGCCTACGTGGCGAGCGACACCTTCGCTCCGCAGGGGCGTCTGGAGCTGGCGGAGTTGCGGCGGATTTTTGAGGCGAACTGCGGGGGCGGGAGCGGCTGACCACCGCGAAAAGCTGCCGTGGCGAGCGTATGGACTTATTTCCGCGCCGAGCCGACGGACTCCGTGCGGAGGCGGTCGGCGACGTTGACATCCCAGGCTTTCAGAACGGCTTCGAGCTCGGTGGCGTAGCTGGCGAGGTTGTCCGCACGTTGGTGGACGTAACCGATGGAGCGGGCGCGCAGGGCTTGGGCCGCGCGGTTTTGGCTCTGTGCGAAGTTGAGCAAGTCTTGGAAGAGGGATGCGGCGGCGCGTTGGAAGCCCGGGCTGGTGGGACTGTCGCCCCTGACTTTGGCTTCGAAACTCTGCACCCGGCTGGCGATTTCGGGATAAGTTATCCAGACGGTGCGCGGTTCGGTGAGCAGTTTTTCGATGCCCTCCATGGCGCGTTCGATGTTCTCGAGCTCCGTGCAGTCCCTCTGCCACAGGTCCCAGTTCATGGTTTGCCATTCCTGGGCGGAATCGATGCGAACGCCGAAATGTCGGAAGTCGGACATCGAGCTGGCGGTGGAGGAACGGCTGGCGGGATCGGTCGAGGCGGTGGCTCTGCGGACGCGGGCGTAGGTGTCGATGGCGACGACCTCCCAGGTGGCCTGATCGAAGACCGGGCTGCCGCTGTTGCCGGCGACGGACGGGGCGTCGTGCTCGAGCCGATCAAAGCCAAAGGCGATGACGCGGCCCTCGCTCTGGAGAATGGTGCCGCCGCCCTCGCTGTTGCCCGCGATCAGCACTTCGGCGCCGACCTCGGCGCTGGTGGCGGATTCGGCCAGCTTGAGCAAGGGGAGCGTGGCCGGATCGGCATCGATGCGCACAAGTGCAAGATCACGATCCTTGGCGAAGACGTAGCCTGTAATGTTGGGCCGGATACCGGTCCGGTTGCCGATGCGCACGGTTTTGTTTCCCGCCAGCACGTGTTGGTTGGTCACGACAAAGGGCTGGCCGCGAACGACGGCGAAGAAACCCGTGCCGGAGGAGCGGCCGCCCTCGATCAACACGACTCCGTCGAGCTGGGCGGAGGGCAGTTTGGAAATAAGGTTACGCGGTCCGGACGGGGAGCGGGAGCCGCCGACGACAAAACACGGTTCGGCCCAGACGCTGTGGTCCTCGGCGCTGTTGCCGTGGTTGTCGGCGACGAGCATCACCCGCTGCGTCCCGCGAGGGAGCTCGACGTCGATCGTGACCTGACGGTTTTCGTATTCGCGCAACGGGCGGGAACGGAAGAGCAGCGAGGTGTCGGCCCACACTTCGTAAAACCAGCTGCTGTTGCTCCGGAATCGGGTGGTGGCGACCCCGACGGCTTGGAACCGGGTGGCGCCCGGGGGGACCTGATAAACCAGGCGCGAATTGGCGTGGGCGATGAGGAAGCGGGAAGCGGGCTTGCCGTCCACCTCGACAGCGTCGTTTTCGCGTTTGGTTTGGTTGGTCCATAGCCGGTCGAAGCTCACGAAGGCTTCGAGCGGCTCCAATGTATCGAGGTGAACTTTCTCCTGGGCGCGAGCGGGCGCGGCCGAGGCAAGGAGCGGAAGGAGGAACCGGAGAACGAGGAGGGCGCGTGGCGGAGCGAGATGCATGGGGCGGCGGGCGAGATGGCGGGATCTTCAGGGCGGGGATGATTCGCCATACATTTGCCCATGCGGCGCACCGGGCTATCCGAAAATTTGCTCCGCGCAGCGGATGAAATGCCCGATTCTGTCCGCGCATGGGTCCGCGCATGGGCGGAATTGATTCTGCGCGGAGAATGCGCCGTCCGGATGCGAAATTTTTTGACGCTGCGACGAACGAGCGCGCGGCTCCCGCGAACCTACAGCCGGATCAGCTCGGCCGTGGGGGGCACGTCCTTGATGATCTGGGAGGGCTCGGGGCCGACGCCGAGGTAGCGCAGGTTGGGCAGGCGGCTCTCGTGCGGCCAGCGGTCGCCGTGGTAGGCGACGGCCAACATCGAGCGCACCATGCCGCCGACGTATTTTTGCGCGGCGGCGGGCAGGCCGGCGAAATGGCGGACGTGGGCGATGTCCTCGCTCCAGCCGGCATACTTTTCGTAAACGGGGCGCAGCGTCTTGCGCACGGCGTCGTTGCGCGGGACGTGGTAGTAACGTTTGCCGTCGGCGTCCTCGTAGGCGACGCAGATCAGCAACTCGCTGTTCCACTCGCCGCGATGGGTGAGGGCGTCGAGTTTGTTGATCATCACGTCTTGGAAACCGCCGTAGCGAAGGGCGTCGCCTTTTTCCACCGCGTCATACCAGCCGACCATACGCTGGCGGCCGGTGCTGGTGCCGAACTCGAGTTTTTTCAGCAGGGCGCTGAGCGGGTGGGCCTCTTCCATCTGGGTGATGAAGACGTGGGTGCCGACCTTGGTGTCGTAGGCCTTGGCGACGCCGAAGGTGTGGATGGCCTGCACCGGGACGCCGGCGCTCTCGAAAAACTCGGGCGTGAAGGTGTGCGAGGCGGTGACGTTGGGCGAAAAACCGTGCCGCTTGTCGAGCCAGTAGGCTTGCCCGAACTCGCCGAGGATGGTGTGGCCGGCGTGGAGCTCGCGCAGGACGAGCTCGCGCACTTCGCCGATGTTTTTGGCGAGGCGTTGGCCGGCCTCCCAATAAACGGCGGTGAGGACTTCGAGGTTGATCGAGAAGGGCTCGGCGCCGCGGAAGCGGGTGAAGTCAAACTCGTCGGCGGTGAAGACGCCCAGCTCGATGGCCTCGGCGTTGGCGCGGAGTTCGGCCTGGGTGAGCTTGTCGAAGAAGCCGGCGAAGGTCTCGGGGGAGACGCGGCAGACGTGCTGGATGGTGCGCAGGGCGCGGTCGGCGCGTTGGGCGAGTTTGCGGGCGAAGTAGTTGGGGCCGCCGAGGAAGTCGGCGTAGGTGATCTGCCACTGGCCAACCTCGTCCTGGTAGGCGGGGGTGATGCCGCGGCCGGTGGAGCCGCGGGGCTCCTCGGCGAGCACGTTGACGCGGTAGTCTTCCCACGCGAGGTCGAGCAGGCGGTGGCTGAGGTCGGAGACCATGGCGCGCTCGTCGATGACGAGGCGGGCGAGCACGTTGTAGCCCTTGCGCTCGAGGGGCTGGGCCTCCCACCAGGCCTTGCGCGGGTCGGCGACGACGCCGGCGCCGATGGCGAGGGTGGGGATTTCTTTTTCCACCACGCCGGAGGGCAGGAGGTTGAGCTTCACGCCGGCGGCGGTGTGGCCGGAGTTGGCGCCGCCGTTGACCTTGAGGACGATGGTGACGGGGTGGGCGCCGCCGGCCAGTTCATGCACCACCTCGGGAATGAGGCGGCCCTTGCCCTCGTCACCGAGGGAAATGCCGACGTCGGCAATGAGGCGGCTGGTGAAGGGAAGGAGAGGCATGGCAGCGGGAAAAGCAGTCAGGAGTCAGAAGTCGGGAGTCAGAATCTGGGAGCCGGGAGGCCGGGCGGAAGTGGCAGGGGACGCGGAATCGCCTGCAAGCGGGCTCCTAGCGGCGGACGGGGAGGCCTTGGGTGGCGAGGTGGTCCTTGACCTGCGACACGGTGAGGGTGCCGAAGTGGAAGAGGCTGGCGGCGAGCACGGCGCTGGCGTGGCCCTCGCGGATGACCTCCGAAAAATGCTCAAGCCTGCCGGCGCCGCCGCTGGCGATGACGGGCACGCCGACGGCGTCGGAGACGGCGCGGGTGAGCGGGCAATCGAAACCGGCGAGGGTGCCGTCGGCGTCCATGGAGGTGAGCAGGATCTCGCCGGCGCCGAGACGCACGGCTTCCTCGGCCCACTTCACGGCGTCGAGCTCGGTGCGGTTGCGTCCGCCGTGGGTATAGACGCGCCACGATTTGCCGTCGGGTTCGCGTTTGGCGTCGATGGCGAGCACGATGCACTGGGCGCCGAAGCGGTCGGAGGCGGCGCGGATGAGCTGTGGTTCCTTGATCGCGGCGGTGTTGAGCGAGACCTTGTCGGCGCCGCTTTTGAGCATGGCCTCGATGTCGGTCACGGTGCGCAGGCCGCCGCCGACGGTGAGGGGCATGAAGCACTGCTCGGCGGTGCGGGCGACGACGTCGTGCATGATGCCGCGGTTGTCGGACGAGGCGGTGATGTCGAGAAACACCAGCTCGTCCGCGCCCTGGGCGTCGTAGGCTTTGGCGGACTCCACGGGGTCGCCGGCATCGCGCAGTTCGAGGAACTTGATGCCTTTGACCACGCGTCCGGCATGGACGTCGAGGCAGGGAATGACTCGGCGGGATAACATCGAAGTAGTGGGTAGCGAGTAGCGAGTAGCGAGTAGGTCGAAGGCTTGGAATGCTCGCTACTCGCTACCCACTACTCGCTACTTTTCCCAATCAGCCGTCCAGCTGGGCGACGTCGGGCTCGAAGTTGACCACGAAGCGGTAGATCTGGCCGGGACGCATGATGAGCGGGTGGTCGCGCAGGAGCGTCTGGATGTAGTGGATCTTGCCGAAGTTGGTGCGGTGTTGCGGATCGTCGGTGACGACCTCGGTTTCCTGCCAGACGCCCTGGAAGTCGTCCTTCTGCACCGTGCAACGGTGGCCGTGCTCGCCGAGGGCGGGCATGCCGGCGACGCGGTAGCGGGAGTGCGGAGCGGCGATGGCGATCTGGTAACGGAAACGGTCGAGCGTGACCTGTTGTTTCACGGTGAAGGCGTATTCCACCGAGATCTGCGGGCCGGAGAAGGTCCACTGCACCTTCACGGTGCCGAGGCCCTTCTGGATTTCTTCCTTGGTGTTGATCAGCTCGGGCTGCTCGTAGCGGAAGAAGAAGCTGTTGCGCAGGCCGAGACCGGTGACGCAGCCACGACCGTAGAAGGCCGGGATGATGGTCTGATCGCCGATGGTGAGCTCGGGGGTGAGGATCGGCGCGTAAACGTTGTTGGGCCAGTCGAAGACTCCGGGCGAGTGCGGGAAGGGCAGGGAGTCGGCGGTGAGGTTCGCGCCGGTGCCGACGAGCGGGATCTGGGCGTGCAGGCCGGTCTCGGCGTTCTTGTAGAGGAAGAGGCCCTGCTCCTTGCGGGAGGATTTGTCGAAAATGACGAAGCGGGCGATGGTGCGGGCGCCGTCCGGTTTGCCGGAGGAGAGCGGCATGGCGACCGTCTTGGCGAGGCGCGACCACTGGCAGAGGTAGCGGGCGGAGTCGAAGTTCGCCATGCGCGTGGTGTGGTGCGCGTAGGCGGTGCGCTCGACGTCGCGGAGGTCGAGGAAACCGTGCTCCTGGTCGAGGTAGGTCTGGTAGAAGAAGACGAAGAGGCGGCGGAGCAGGTCGAAATACTTCGGCTTGTCGGCCTCGGCGATCCAGCCGTCGCGCAGGCCTTGGAGCACGAGCGAGATGCAGTGCATCTGGCCGTAAACGCCGGCGGCGCGGCCGAAGGCCCAGCCCAGACCGTCGGCGCGGACGAGGTCGGGCATCATCTTGATGTATTTCTCGGCGTAGGTGCGGAGGGTCGGCAGCTTGCGGTCGCGCACGCCGGAGTTGGCGTGGAGCTGGAGGGCGGAGCGGATGAAGACGAAGCTCATCACGCCGTAGAGGTTGAAGTTGCCGCCGATGCCGGTGGTGGCGTCGTCGAAGAAGCCGGTGGAGCTGGTGTGGTTGATGCGCTCGACCATGCGCTCGATGAGGCGCGAGGTCTCGTCCTTCTTGGAGAGGCCGAGGGAGAAACGGGCGACGGCCTTGGCGATGTTGAAGGCCTGCCAGTGGTTGTCGTAGTCGGAGCGGTGGAGCAGGGCCTTGTCGATGCGCTCGCGGGTCTCGTCCACGAGGCGTTCCCAGACGGGGTTGCGCTCCTTGGAGGGGCCGAAGCAGAGGAGGCCGAGGGAGGCGTAGGCGAGGCCGTTTTCCTGCGGCGGCTCGGTGAACATCTGCGCGGTGATGCAGCGGGCGGCGAGGTCGATGAGATCGTAGCCCTTGAGGGTGGTCTCGCCGGTGGCGCGGTAGTATTCGCCGAGCGCGAAGGCGACGTGGCCGGGTTCGTCGGGGCGGGGCTCTTCGCCGGGGGCGGAGAGGATGGAGCCATCGGGTTGGATGGCCTCCAGATTGTGGCCCAACATCGAACGGGCCATGTCGAGACACTGCTCGGAGAAGCTATGCATGCGTAAGGTTTTGCGGAGGAGAACGAGGCGGTTTGCGAGCGTCCCGAGAGGGCCGCGCCGCGCGTAAAGGTGAAAAGATGGGACGTGCGGGCGAAGTCGGGCAAGAGTGGATTTGCGTGTGGCGCTGCTGTTTCGCGCCCGGCGATTACGCAGTCGGCCGGGGCGGTGCTCCCTCAGCCGGCCCGGATGGCGAGACTTTTCACGTGGGTGCAGCCGGGCAGGGCGCGGATGCGGGCGAGGATGTCGGCCTGGTGAAAACGCAGTTGGCTGCCGGCGACGGACTGGCTGTAGAGGATGACCAGCTTGCCGCGCGGGTCGATCTGGCCGGCGTGCGAGTAGTGGGCGATGGCGGGGCCGACGAGCGCGGGCCAGTTTTCGCGGATCGCATCCTCCGGCGCGGCGCGGCCGATCTGGTGTTTGACCAACAGCTCCTCGATCAGCGGCGAGATCGCGCGGGTGGGGCGTCGATGCTGACGGGCCGGCACGTCGTTGGTCACGCCGCGAAAGGCGGCGATGAGTTCACGCGCGGCGTGCTGAAAGGGATCGGTGTCGGGCGCGGCCACGGGGCAACGAGAGGGGCGGCCGCCGAAAAAATCAACCGCCGGGGCGCGAGTGGGCCGGGGTGCGCGCGGCGGGGGGCGGCGCGGGCGTGGGTGCGCGGAGAGGCGAGTGGAGAGGGCGGTTTGTGTAGCGTTGGCCGTCCTCGGCCAATTTCCGAGACGGCTTCACCTGGGGCGCGAACTGCCGTCATACCAATTCGCGTTCCGTCGTGATAAAACCGGTGATCGCAAGCTGTAGGCCTGACCGCTGGTCAGGCTGCCCGACCTGCGGTCGGGCCTGCATCGGAGCCGCGGTTTTTATACGTTTGGATGCAAACTGGCGTCAGTCCTTGGCGGCGCGGACGTCGAGGGCGTCGCGCAGGCCGTCGCCGAGGAGGTTGAGGGCGAGCAGCGTGCCGGCGAAGAAGGTGCCGGGGAAAATCAGCAACCAGGGGTAGTTTTCCATCTTGTCGGCGCCGTCCTTGATGAGCGTGCCCCAACTGCTGAGGGGCGCGTCCACGCCGAGGCCGAGGAAGCTGAGGAAACTCTCCAGCATCATCACCGCCGGGATCGTCAGCGTGGTGAAGACGATGACGGGGCCGAGGACGTTGGGAACGACATGGCGAAAAATGATCCGCGCGTGGCCGAAGCCGAGGGTGCGGGCGGCCTCGATGTATTCCATTTTTTTCACCGACATCACCTGGCCGCGGACGATGCGCGCCATGGTCAGCCACTCGACCGCGCCGATGGCGGCGAAGAGGCCCACGATCTTGCCGATGCCCTGGAGGTTTTCCAGAAGCGGAAAACGGCGCAGCCAGGCGTCGAGCTCGTCCATGGGCTGCTTGAGGAAGACCATGATGAGGATGACAAAAATGGTGAAGGGCAGGGCGTAGAGGATGTCCACGACGCGCATGAGGAAGGCGTCGAGTTTGCCGCCGGCGTAGCCGGAGATCGCGCCGTAGGTGACGCCGATGAAGAGCGCGACCATGGAGGCGACGAGGCCGACCATGAGCGAGATGCGGCCGCCGAAAAGCAGGCGGGAAAAGAGGTCGCGTCCCAGCTCGTCGGTGCCGAACCAGTGCGCGTCGGAGGGCGGGGTGGCGCCGAGCGAAAGGTTTTGGTCCTGGTAGGAAAGTCCGAGCAAGGGCGGCAGCGCCACGCAGACCAGAGCGAGCAGCAGCACGAGCACGCCGGAAAACACGGCCGGCCGGTTGCGCCGGAACCGTTGCCAAGCGTCGCGCCACGGCGAGCGACCGGCCTCGTGCGCGACGGCGGGCGTGGCGACGGCCGGCGTGGCGTCGGGAGCGGGCGAGGGAGAGTTAACCACGGAGGTCACGGAGGCGGAGGATGACGGAAGGCGGAAGGATGAAGGCGGAAGGATGAAGACTACCGGGAGGAGGATGGCCGATGGGACCGAGGCGAAGGACGAGTCACCAACTACTAATTCCTAACTACCAATTACTAACTGCTATTATTCAAACTTCAGGCGCGGGTTCAGCCAGACCGAGGCGATGTCCACGAGGAAGTTGAGGCCGATGATGAGCACGGCGTAGAGCAGCACGGTGCCGCTCACGAGGGTGTAGTCGCGGTTGAAGGCGGAGTTGACGAATTCGCGACCGAGGCCGGGGATTTGAAAAATCGTTTCGATCACGAAGGAGCCCGAGATCACGCCGGCGATGGCGGGGCCGAGGTAGGTGACGACGGGCAGTAGGCCGCCGCGCAGCGCATGGCGCAGCACGACGCGCGATTCCGAGGCGCCCTTGGCTCGGGCGGTGCGGATGTAGTCTTGGTTCAACACTTCCAGCATGCCGCCGCGGGTGAGGCGCGAGATGTAGGCGATAAACACGATGCCGAGCGTGGCGGCGGGCAGCACGCGGTCGGCGGGGAAATACCAGCCGGAGGCGTTGAACCATCCCAGGCGCAGGGCGAAGAGCAGGACGAGCAGCGGGCCCATCACGAAGGTCGGCAGACAGATGCCGACCATGCCGAAGGTGGACGCGGCGTGGTCCCAGCCGGTGTTTTTTTTCATCGCGGCGAGCACGCCGAGCGGGATGCCGATGCCGAGCGCGAGCAGCATGGCCCACAGGCCGAGTTCGAGCGATACCGGCAGCTTGCCGGCGATGATCTCGTTGACCGTGCGGTTGGGGTATTTGAACGAGGGCCCGAGATCGATGCCGAAGGCGGCCTTCAGGTCGAAGTCGGCCGAGTGGTCGCCGTCCGCGTCGGCGAAGAGCCGCCACGGCGCGAAGCGTTTCGGGGCGATGTCGGCGAGGTAGCCGAGGTATTGGCGGTGGAGCGGGCGATCGAGGCCGTAGTGCGCCTCGAGGTTGCGTTTGATCTCGGCCGAAACGGCCTTCTCGGAGGTGAAGGGGCCGCCGGGCACCCAGCGCAGCATAAAAAACGTGACCGTCGCGATGACGAGGAGGACGGGAATCGTCTCCAAGAAGCGGCGGAGGATAAAACGAAGCATGGTGCGAAGGGCGAGGGCGAGCCGGGCGGCGAAGGGATCGGACTGACGGGTGGAGAGGTGGGACGGCGAAGGGAGGCGAGATAGGGTCGAAGGTTGACGGCGGAAGGAGGGGCGGGACCGGCGGGTGCGGGTTGTGGCGAACGAAGACTGGCCACCACCGCTCCCGTCGGCCCGGCGGCGATCAACAGCAGGGCCGGCGTCGGCGTTGCACAACCCGGGCCATCATGCCGAGGCCGAGCAAGGCGGCGAAGGACGCGGGTTCGGGAATGGCCGAGGTCGAGATGGTCTCGTAGCCGAGGTCGCGCAGGAAGGCGAGGTCGAGCTCGGTGAGGAACTTCCGCGTGCCGAGGGTGATGTTCGGGTCCATCACGACTTCCTGGACCGCGCCGAGGCCGATGGAGGGGCTGGTGATGTTTTCGGCGATGTGGTCGCCGCCGGCGCTGATCAAGTTTTCGCCGGTGCCGTGGAGCGCGATGACCTCGGCGCCGAGCCAGTTGGTGCCATCGGTGAGGTTGTTCCAGGTGGCGGAGACGCCGATGCCGAGGGTGTGGAGGATCTCGTGCAGCGCGACGGAGTAAAAATCGGCCGCGCCGGGGGCGACCGGCGTGGTGTGGTCGTAGTGCCAGACCGAGTCGTCGTCGAAGCTCAGGGAGCCGGCGACGGGGCCGAGGTTGAAGTTGAAGGGCTCGCCGCCAAGGTCCCCCGTGATGGCGCCGAAGTTGGGGCCGGCCGGGCCGCGGGTCATGGCGGCGTCGGAGTTGGCCTCGGCCGCGTCCATGGCCGAGGGGAGCTCGGCGACGAAGCCGGTGGCGCCTACCTCGATGCTCGCCCCGACGTGGCCGCCGACGCCGAGCGTCGCGCCCGCGAGGGTGCGCGCGCCGGCGTAGATGCGGAAGGTGTTGGCGGCGAGGCTGAAGGTCTCGACGGTGGACGCGGTGCCGGTGGAGGGGTTGCTGACGTTGAGCGCCCAGTCAACGGTGACGGTGGTGGAGCCGTGCGTGCCGGTGATCGTGTCGGACGGGATCGGGTTGAGGGAGCTGGTGACGACGGCCGAGATGTCGGCGGCGGCGGCGGCGAGCGCGGCCTGGGCGGCGGCGTTGCCGGAGAAAAACGTGCCGGTGTCGAGGCTGTAATCGATCTCGATGGTGAACGCCGACAGGGCGGCGGGGGCGAGCAGGGCCAGGCCGAGCACGCGGAGGGGGCGGGGGGATGACATGGAGCTGGAGGGGGCGACGGGTTTGGAGAGGAAAACGAAACAGGTGACAGGAGACGGGAGGCGGGAGACGGGAAACGGGCGACCGGCGGGCGTGTCCCGCCCGGGGTGCAAATCGGAGGCGGGGGGCCGGGGCAAGTGAGCAAGCGCGGGAGGCGAGGCGCGCCGCGCTTTTGCCGACTTCGTTACTCCGCGAGGTCGAGGAACTGCCAGGCGCGGTTGTCGAGCAGGTTGGGCTCCCAGCCCCGCACCCGGGGATCGAGCAGATAGACGCGTTTGTAGAAGTAGAGCGGGATGACGGGCACGTCGCGCATGAGCAGGTTTTCGAGCTTCCGGTAGATCGCCATGCGAGCGGGCTCGTCGGGGGCCTCGAGCGCGGAGGCGAGCAGTCGGTCGTATTCGGCATTCGAATACCCGGTGTCGTTGTTGCCGCCCTTCGTCACCCAGAGGTCGAGGAAGGTCTGCGGGTCGGGGTAGTCGCCGGTCCAGCCGGCGCGGCAGATGTCGTAGTTCAGGGTGCGCTGCGAATCGAGGTAGACCTGCCACTCCTCGTTGCGCAGGACGGCGTCCACGCCGAGACGCGTTCTCCACATCTGCTGGATCGCCTCGGCCACGCGTTTGTGGGACTCCATCGTGTTGTAGAGGATCTCGATCCGGCGCAGGCCGCGACCCTCGGGGAAGCCGGCCTCGGCGAGCAGGCGGCGCGCCTCGGCGAGGTCGCCCGAGAGCGACTCGTCGGGGCTGAAGCCGAAGCCGGTCGGGGTGAGGTTGTAGGCGGGTTCCTGGCCGGCGCGGAGGATGGCCTTGACGATGGCTTCGCGGTCGATGGCGAGGGCGAGCGCGCGGCGCACGCGGACGTCGTCGAGCGGCGGACGGGTGGTGTTGATGCGGTAGAAATAGGTGGCGTAGTAGGGCGCGACGACCAGCGCTTCCGGGCGCTCCTTGCGGTAGGTGTCCACCTTTTCCGGCGGCAGCGAGTAGGTGGCGTGGAGCTGGCCGGAGCGGAACATGCGCTCCTCCGCGGCGGCCTCGCTCACGGCGTGAAACACGAGGCCGTCGAGCTTGGGCGCCGCCTCGCCGCGGTAGGTGGGCGAGCGCTCGACCACGATGCGCTGGTCGCGCAGCCACTCCTTCAGCACGAAGGGGCCGTTGCCCACGATGTTGCCCGGCAGCGTCCAGCGGTTGCCCTTGCGGTCCACCGGGCCGTGTTTGGCGACCGTGGCGACGGGCACGGGAAACCAGGAGTAGTGTTTCAACGCCTCGAGCAGGTAGGGCACGGGATGCTTGAGCCGCATCACCAGCGTGTGCTCGTCGGGCGCGGAAAAACCCGTGCGCGAAAAGTCGGTGAGCTCGCCTTTGTTGAACTCCTCCGCGCCGACGACGTGGTGCAGTTTGTAGGCGTATTCGGCGCCGAGCGACGGGGTGAGGATGCGTTTATAGGAATCGAGAAAATCCCGCGCCACCACCGGGCTGCCGTCCGACCAGCGCGCCTCGGGTCGCAGGTGAAAGGTCCAGGTCAGCCGGTCCTCGGAGTTTTCCCAGCTCTTCGCCACGCCCGGCGCCACGCCCTCGCCGGACGGATGCTCGACGACGAGGCCCTCGAAAAGCGCGGTGATGATGCGGTGTTCGCTCACGCCGCTCACCACGTGCGGATCGATCTCCTGCGGCTCGGTGCCGTTGCCCAGCTGGAGAAAACGCGAACCGCCGACGCCCGCGCCGGAGGCGGCGGAGGATGCGGAGGCCGTTTCCGCGTCCCCGTCCGCTCCGGCCGCCCGGTCGCCGGCTCCGGCGTTCGCGCCGGGCTCGGGGCTCTTGGCGCAGGCGCCGAGAAACAGGGCCAGCAAGGCGGCGAGGGGCAACGGAAACGGGGTTCGACCGGCGAGACGGGGAAAAAGCGTGCGCAACATCGACCCGGGATTGCAGCTATCCGCGCGCCAAGAGCAAGGGCCGCGCCCGCCCTTGCGGTTTAACGTTTGAAAACGCCTTCGCCCCGCGCGCCCCGCGCCCGCCCCCCCCCGCGCCTCGCCCCGCGCGGCCGCTTCCCGGGCAGCGCCGCCTCCCGCGCCGTCGTATCCGTCCGCCCACTACGGGTGCGTTTTGCACCGCCCCGCGCCGGGTTCCCGAATCGCCGCGACTGAACGCTTTTTTAACGAAAACGGCCTCCGAAGCGGCTATTTTGCAAACATTTACGGTTTCGTAACTCAATGGCGTCTTGTGTGGGTTGCGTAGCTTTGCGCATGAACGCCTGAGGCGGGGTTTTCCCCGCCCGAGCCCTCGGCTCAATTCCCAACCCCCCACGCCCCATGCCCACCGCAAAACTCAGCGTGACCCACTTGATGGATCACGGCCTGGCCGAGGCCGACTCGGTCTTCTTCAAACCCGCCGCGGCCAAGCTCGTCGCCGCCTCGCCCGAGGAGATGGATCTCCAGCTCATGGCCACGACCGGCCGCCTGACCGCCACCAAGGTGGACATGGAGCTGGTCAAGGTCGTCGTCGCCGCCGGCTCGCCCGCGCAGGTCGCCGCGCAGCTCATCCAGGCCCGCTACGCCGCGCTCGGCGGCGCCTCGGGGTTTCTCGGCGCGGCCAAGACCAACGTCACCCTCTGCCCCGACAAGATCGGCTACTTCCGCCACTACGCCGGCGGCTCGATCTACTGGAGCCCGCGCAGCGGCGCGCACGAGGTCTATGGCGACATCCGCGCGCTCTGGTCCTCGCTCGGCTGGGAGCGGAGTTTCCTCGGCTACCCGCGCACGGGAGAACTGCCCGGCCGCGACGAGGCGAAAAAAGGCCGCTACAGCGTGTTCGAGGGCGGCGTGGTTTACTGGCACCCGCAGACCGGCGCGCACGAGGTGCATGGCGCCATCCTCGCGAAGTATCGCGAGCTCGGCGCCGAGGCCAGTTTCCTCGGCTACCCCACCACCCACGAGACCGGCACGCCCGACGGCGTCGGCCGCTTCAACCACTTCCAGGGCGGCTCCATCTACTGGACCCCGCGCACCTGGGCCCACGAGGTCCACGGCCTCATCCGCGGCTACTGGGCGTCCAAGGGCTGGGAGCGCAACGCCGCCCTCGGCTACCCCATCTCCGACGAACGCATCCCCGACCGCTCCGTCGGCTTCCGCCCCGTGGACTCGCTGCGCAAGCCCTTCCTCGCGATCCCGCTCGACGTCGTCGCCCTCCCCGCCGAGCAGCCATCGCCGACCTTCACCTCCCCCGTCGCGGTGGTCTCCGTCGCCTCCGTCACGCCCAAGGCCACAGCCACGAGAAAAACAACCACGACCGCGACCGCCGCCAAGACCACGAAGACCAAAACCACCACCGCCTCCGCCGCGAAGGTCACGCGCGTGTCCGCCGCCAGGTCCGCCGCCACCACCGCCGTCCGCGCCCAGCCCAAACTCGTCGCCGTCGAGGCGGTGAAAACCGGTCCGCTCGTCGCCACCGCCACGGTGAAGGACAAGTTCAAGATCAACCCCGCCCTGCTCGCGCGCGACTACAGCGGACCCAGCCGCGACCGCTTCAGCGACTTCGAGAACGGCGTCGTTTTCTGGTCCCGCGGCTCCGCCGCCGCGCAAATCCTTGCCCCGCGCGCCAAGGCGCCCAACGGCGCCAAGATGGCCTGGACCGGCGCCGAGGTCGCCGCCCTCGTTTTCACCCGCCTCAAATCCGCGCTCGGCTCGTTCCCGGGCGCGACGCTGAAGTCCGTCGGCTTCATCGGCGTCACCGACTACTCTTGGGACGGCGCCGGCGTTCACAACCGCGAGCACCGCCTGCGCGTCACCCTCGCCGGCAAGCGCAGAAGCGGCAACGCCCTCGTCGCCGCCGAGCTCGCCCTCGAGGTGCAGGTCGAGATCGGCCTCGACCCCGTGGATCGCGAGGTCTGCGGCTACGTCACCGGCTGGCGCATCCTCTCCAGCCCCGGCGCCTTCCACGGCGGCGGCGACCTCGGCCGCGCCCTGCACGCCCGGCTCGATCCCCACATCTGGCGCCAGTTCCTCGTCGCCGCCATCCCGGGCGGCGCCAAGTCCCCCGCCGTGCTCTCGGTCAAGACCCTGCCCGACGGCCGCGTCGCCGTGTATTTCGAACCCTGATACAAGAAAAACACGTCCGCGCGTCGCCGCCGTCCCGAGCTCGCTCCGCCCGGCCCCGCGCGTCCCCCGGCCGCCCGCGTCGCCGCCCCCCGCGTCCCGGCTGTTCGCGCCCCCCCTGCACCACCGTCTCTCCACCCATCGACGAAACCGTTTCGCAACCCCTTCCCGTCATGCCCGACCAAACCATTTCCGCCACCCCCCGCGTCGCTTCTTCCCCCCGCGTCGCCACCGCCCGCGTCGCCCCCGTCCGCCTCGCGTCCGCCAAACCCGCGTCGCCCGCCACCGCCGCCAAAACCACCGTCGCCAAGCCCGCCCTCGTGCGCGCCGCCGCGCCGCGTCCCGCCGTCTCGGCCACCGCCGTCGCCACGCCGCCGGTCAACCGCCTCTCCGCCAACCTCGCCAAGCTCGACCTCGCCGCGCCCGACAGCGCCGCGCGCCAGATGCGCACCCTGCGCATCACGCCGCAGGAGTTCGCGCCCGCCTTTCGCGAGGTCGCCGCCCGCGACGCCGCCCAGGCCCGCAAACTCGCCGTCGCCTTCGACCGCACCCTCGACACCGACGACGCCGTGCGCGCCCACTTCGACTTCGTCGCCCGCGCCCAGCCCGCCGAACGCAAGCTCCTGCTCGACACCTACCGTTCCGAAAAACGCGGCCGCCGCGTCGTCCACGCCGTCGGTCTCCTGCCCGCCGCGCACGGCAACGTGCTTATGCGCGAGTTCCTCGATCCCAAGGGCGGCAAGGTCAACGACGCCGCCGCGCGCGACGCCGCCGCCTGGATCGCCGAGCAGGGCGCCACCCTCCGCGCCAAACGCGCCCGCGTGCCCGCCCCCGACACCCCGCACGACTCCGCCGTCGTCGAGTGGGTCGAGGAAAACATCATCGACCCCATCGTGCAGGCCGTGAAGTCGGTGGTGAACGCCATCGTCACCGCCGTCGGCAACATCGTGAAGGCCATCGCGCAGGTCATCCGCGACATCGCCGAGTGGACGGTCAACGCCGTCGCCGACCTCGTCAAAGCCGTCATCGCCGCCGGCAAGGCCATCGGCGACCTCATCGCCGGCGCCATCGAGGTCGGCATCAAGATCGTCAAAAAAATCATCCAGGGCATCGAGGCCGTCGGAAAGGCGATCTACGATGTGCTCTCCGCCGTGGTGGACTTCACGCTCAGCGCCGTGCGCACCGTGCTCCAGGCCCTGCGCGACCTCGGCCGCCAGATTCTCGACCTCGTGCGCTGGCTCGCCGACAAGACCCTGCAGGTCATCAAAAAATTCGCCCAGGCCCTGCTCGAGCTCGGCAAGGCCGTGGCCGAGATCCTCGTCGAGGCGGTGAAGTTCGGCGTCGCCCTCGTGCGCAACGTCGTGCGCGCCCTCCACGCCATCGGCCAGGCCGTCGGCAAGATCATCGTCGCCGCGCTCACCAACCCCGCCGCCCTGCTCGACACCGTGGTCAAGGAGCTCCGCGCCGTCGGCGCCACCTTCCAGGACATCCTCAAGGACGTCGCCAAACAGGGCTCGCATTTCCTCGAACAGGTCGCCGGCTCCGTCGCCCGCGCCGCCGGTTCGCTCAAGGACCTCGCCGTCTTCATCGCCACCGCCGCGGTGGACGCCGTGCGCCAGGTCGTCGCCGGCGTGCTCGCCATGGGCCGCCGCATCGCCGACCTCGTCGTCGAGATCGCGCAGAAAGGCGTCGCCATGGTCCGCAAGGTCGTGGACGCCGCCTTCCAGCTCGGCCACACGCTCGTCGAGGTCGTGCGCGACATCGCCACCCTCGCCGGCGACGCCCTCCGCCTCGCGGTCAAGGCCATCTTCGACTTGGGCAAGACCCTCGCCGATTTCACCCTCTCGGTGATGAACTCCACCTGGGACCTCGCCGGCAAACTGCTCGACGCCGCCATCGCCGTCGGCAAGGCCGTGGGCGACCTGCTCGGCACCGCCTTGCAGCAGGGTTTCCTCGTTTTCCGCCGCACCCTCCACGGCCTGCTCTCCAAGCTCGGCCCCGTCGGCAAGGTCTTCGACTGGCTGCTCACCAAGACCGGCGAACTCGCCACGCTCGCCTGGCGCGAGACGATCAACGCCCTCCAAAGCCTCGGCCGCTCCGTGCGCGAGGCGCTCGACTGGGCCAAAGCCAAATCCGCCGCCGCCCTCCGCACCGTCATGGAGGCCGCCGCCGCCGCGGGCGCCCTGGTCGGCGACCTCTTCGCCTGGGCCAAAAAAGCCGGCGACGCCGCCTTCAAGGTCCTCGGCGAGGTGCTCTACAAAGCCGGCCGCACCGTGGACTACATCCTGCTCTGGCTGGAGAAAGACGCGCTCGAGGGGGTGAAATCCATGGTCAACGGCCTCTTCAAGGCCGGCGCCGCCGTGGCCGATCTCATGGCCTGGGCGGTGAAAAAATCCATCGAGGTGCTGGGCGACGTCGTCGCCGAGTTGCTCTCGCTCGGCGTCACCATGGCGAAGCTCGTGGCCGACACCCTCGCCAATCCCGGCGCCGCGATGAAGAACCTGGTCAAGGCCTTCGAGGAGCTCGGCAAAAGCATGCGCGACATCGTCGAGGCCGCCATCGTGCAGCCGACCGAGGAGGCCGCGCGGCGCGTCTTTCTCGCCCTCAAGGAGCTCGGCAAATCCGCCATCGACGTGCTCAAGGGCGCGCTCGAGGTCGGCGGCAGCGCCATCGCGCTCGCCTTCACCCTCATCCTCGAATGGTTCCCCGGCTCCTACCGTCCGCTCAGCGCCGAGGAGCTGGCCGACGCCCGCGCGGTCTTTGGCAAATCCATCGAGCTGGAAAAGGTCCGCGTCGCGGTCATGTCGCCGCCGGTGGACCTCATCGAGTGGATCAATGGCGAGCGTCCCTTCACCACCATGTATCTGCTCAACTTCGCCTCGTGGGATCAGGTGGACCGGCCGACGCTTATTCACGAGCTCGCGCATGTCTGGCAGTCCCTCGTCGAGGGACCCTTCTACATGCTGGAGGCGATCCACGGCCAGATGACCGATGGCTACAACTACGGTTACGACGACGACTACGACGGCGAGGGCGCGCAGGACGAGCTCGCCGCCGCCGGCGGCGACTTCGAGTCCTTCAACCGCGAGCAGCAGGCCTCGATCATCGAGCACTACTTCGTGCGCCGTTTCCACGACCCCGAGCGCGAGGACGGCACCACGCGCGACTGGGCCGCCTGGCAACCCTACGCCCAGGCCGTCTTCGCCTGAGCTCGCCATGGAGTGCGGCGACATGTCGCCGCTTTCGACGAGCCGACGCGTCGGCTCGCATCGCCCGCGGTGTGGCGACGAGCCGAGGCTCGTCGTCCAAAGCGGCGTCGTGCCGCCGCACTCCATATCCTGCCATGTATTCGGAAAATCACCACGCCTCCGCCGCCCCACGCGCCCTCGCCCCGGCCCCCTGGGTCGTGGCCGGCCCCGCCGCCGCGCTCGCGCGGCTGGCGCCCCTCGTCGCCGCCCACCGCTGTATCCGTCCGGTGGTGACGCTTCCCGATCCGCCGGACGACTGGATCGCCCGTTCGCGCGAACACCTCCCGGCCGGCGCCGCGGCCGTGCTCGCGGTCGGCCCGGGCCGGCTCACCCCGCGTCGCGCCTTGCCGGGTCTGTGGCTGCCCGACGCCGCCGGCGGCCGGGTGCCGGCGGGTTGGCTGCCGGCCGTCGGCGAAGGCCTCGCCACCTACGCGGCCGCCGCGGCCCGCGCGCTCGCCCGGGCTGCGGCGGAACGCGCCATCGTGGTGCTCGGCCAGTGGGAAGACCGATTCCTGCGCGTCGGTCTGCGCACCCAACGCTGGATGGCGAAACACGACACCGACACCCCGACCTTCCTCTGGACCGCCGAGCGCATCGGCCGCGCCGACATGCTCTCCGGCCTCGCGCATGGGCCGGCCTTGGCCATCTACTTCGGCCACGGGCGACCGCGCGGCTGGCCCGCCTACCACGGACTTCGACACGACCATTTCCCCAAACCGTGGCCGGAGCCCGTCGGCGCCTTGCTCACGCTGTGCTGTGAAAACGCGAGCCGCTGGCGGACCAGCCTGAGTTTTGCCGAACGGCTCGCGCTGGCCGGCGTGGCGGGTGGCATCCTGGCGGCGGTCACCAAAACCCGACACGAGGACAACCGCCGCTGGGGCCCGGCTCTCTGCGAAGCCTACACCCGCCATCGCCCCGCGACCTTGGCGGATTTGGTGGCGCGCTCCGAGCTCCCGCCCGCGCTACGCGACGGAGGCCCCTATCGGTTTATCGGGGATCCGCTGGCCCCGCTGGCCGGCGCCACCGATTCGGTGCGGCGCCTCGCGGAGGTCTTCGCCCCCGCCCCTGACGATCCGCTGCCCGCGTGGTGAACGCCGGAGGCATTCCGGGATTGGCCGCGAAAGAACGCAGAGAGCGCAAAGGCAGAGCGCGTCGCTGTTTCTGGTGCTTGGAAGT
>CBINNW010000042.1:0-38163 GCA_966252115.1 uncultured Akkermansia sp. | reverse complement strand
CCCCGCCACCACCACGTGCCGGTTGCCACCGTCGAACGCGAACGCTCCTCCCACCTTGCCCGCCCCATAGGCCACGTTCACCGCAGCCTCCCTCGTCCCGCTCACCAGCTCCTCCGTCGTGTGGTTGCCCGGCCACCACGCCACCAATCCGGAGGGCACCTCGGCCATGTTCGCCATCGCCACCCTCACCTCCACCAGATCCGTCCCGCTCGTGTAGCCATCCGTCGCGCTCAGGCGGAGCAGGTAGTAACCGGGGCTGCTGATGTAGATCGGCGAATCCAGTTCATTCGGCTCCAGAATCTCGATGGCCGTCGGGTCGATCACTCCGTCCGTGCGCTGGGCCAGCACCACGCTCCACGTCGTTTCCAAGGGCACCAGGGCGCAGGTGCGCGTCGCCTCGCCGGCCAGATCCAGAACCACACCTTCACCCGAGAAGCCCGAGACAAGGTCCTCGCCGGCGTCCACCACCAGCTGCTCGCTCGTGCCCTCGGGGCAACGCGCGATCACGTAGTTCACCGGGGCCGACTGCGCGCTCTGGCCCTTCGAATCATATACCACCGCGTAAACCGCGAAGGGCGTCTCGCCGCTCACCAAGGGCGGCGTGAACACGATCTGGTAGGGCGCGCTCTCGTCGGTGCCCAGCTTCACGCCGGCGCCGTTGAAGAGCTCCACTTTCGAAACGCCGCGGTCGTCGTTCGCCGTCACCGTGAAGGTCACGGGCAGATTAGAGGCGAGCACATTGCCCGACACCGAGGCGCCGATGGCGATCTCGGTCGGCGGCACGTCGTTCCGCACCGTGATCGTGCGCGTCAACATCGTCTGCCGGCCGGAGAGGTCGGTCGCCTGGAAGAGCACCTGATAAACCGCATCCGAGCTCAGCTCCGGCAGGCTCACCGAACCGGCCACGCGTTGCCCCTGCGGGATCGGTGAGGACGCCGTGATCGGCGCATACCCGCTCACGGTGATCGACGCGGACGCCACACCCACGTCGTCGGTGAAGTTCGCCGACACCGAAAGCGTGCCGCCCTCGAAGATCGCAAACCCATCCGCCGGCAAGGCGTCGGCGATCACCGGCACCGACTGGTCCGCGATGCGCACGAACTCGCGCGAAAGCACCGTGACGTGACCGTTCACGTCGGTCGCACGCAGCTCCACCGCCACCGGCGCGCCGGCCGCGTCGTAGGGCAGGAAAATCTCCGCCGTCCACGCGCCGACCACCTCGGCGTCCGGCGTCAGCGTCGCCGCCTGGCCGTTCACCGTCAGCAGCAGCTCGGCCAGGCCAACGTCGTCCGTGGCGATCAGGTCGATCCGCAGCGCCGCGTTCTGCGCCACCCCCGCGCCGACCTCGGGCGACACGATGTCCACCACTGGCGCGCTGGTGTCGGCAACGATGGCCACCGAGCGCTCCTCGCCCCAGACCACCGAGCCGTCCCAGGCCACGACACGCATCCGCAGGCTCAGCGACTCGCCCGCCGAAAGCGGCGCCACGCGCAGCAGCTCGGCCCGACCGCGATCAAACACCTGCACCGGGCGACCATTCACCCAGAGCTCCGCCCGGGCCGGCAGGTCGGCCGACACGAAGTCCACCGCAACATCCAAAGTGTCGCCCTCAAGCACGGTGGCGGGCGCGACCAAATTCGCCGACGCCGGCTCACCGGTGCTTTCTAGATCGAGCCCGCGGGCCACGATCCAGCCGCCTTGCTCAAGGTAGAGCGTGTCGCCGTAAACCGCGAAGTCGCCGATCAGCGCCGGGGTCCGCCACGTCACCGCCGAGGCGGGCGCGGCCGGATCGAGCAGGGTCAAACTCAGGCCGTCCACCGCCCGGACCAGCAGAGCGTGGCCATATACGCCGAGCTTGCCGGCCGTGACGGGCAAGGACGCGGGCAACAACACCGGCGCACCCGGCACCGACAGATCGTAGGCGCGCAGCGCGGCGGCATCGGCCACCCACAGGGTCTCTCCAACCAGCGCCAGGGAGCGAACTCCGGCGTGCGTCACCGTCACCGGGTCGCTCACGATCAACTCGCCGTCCACCAGGCCGACGGCGCGCAGGACGAAGCCGTTGGCCGTCTGCGTGGCGAGCCAGTCGTCCTCGACCGCAAAGGCACCGGCGCCGGCGAGCGTGATGCGCTCGACCCGCAGGGGCGCGGCCGGATCGGCGATGTCCACGATGTCGAGGGTCGTCGCGGTGGCCACGAAGAGGTGGCCGAAACGCGCCTCGAGCGCGCGAACCTCGGAGCCGGCGGCGTAGCCGGCGAGCGGACCGAAGACCGTCGGCTGCGCCAAGCTCGGCGCAGGCGCATGCGGCTGACCGGTGCGGCTGTAAATCTCCACCTGCGAGCCGATGGCGCGGAACCAGAGCTCGTCGGCCTGACGCAGCGCGCGCGGGCCGGCCAGGCTTGAGCCGGAGGGCGAGGCGAAGGCCGGCTCGGTGTTGCCCGAGCTCCAGACGATGTCGTCGAGGATGCGGTTGCCCGAGGCGTCGGTCACGAGCAGCGTGTCCTCGTCCTCGGCCTGGAAGGCGGCGTCACCGCTCACCGGGAAGACGCCGCGCAGCGGCAGCGAGGCGTCGAGCGTGAGGACCAGCGCGTCCGACACGCCGACCTGGTCGCGATTGTCGCTCGCCCGGGCGCTCAGGGTGAAGGTCGCCGCACGTTCCTTGGCCGGGAAACGAATCCGCGCCTCGTAGTGTCCCGGCGTGGCCTGCGGCGTCATGGTCGCCACCACCTCGCCGTCGAGCAGCAGCGTGACGGCGCCGACCTGCTGGTCGTCCACCACCTCCACCACCACACGTTCGTAGGAGCCGCCGACCACGAGATCGGTCTCGAGCGGCGAAACGATGTTCACGCTCGGCACGCCGTCCTCACGCACCGTCACCGGCACGTCGGCCAGCGCCGTGCTCTGACCCTTGGTGTCGGTTACGAGGGCCGAATACACCACGGCGAGCTCGCCCGCGCCGTCCGCCAAATCCGGCAGGACGGACGCGAGCGTGTAAACGCCGCCCGTCCCCGCGCCCGCCAGACCGAGCGACACGCCGTCGCGCAAGAACTCCACGCGTTGCACGCCCACGTCGTCGCTCACCTCGGCGCGCAGAGTGACGGAGCTGTTTTCAAAGTAGCCAAAAGCGCCCGCCTGCACCGCCAGCGAGCCGGCCGGCGGCTGGTCCGCCAGCAGGGTCAACTCCACCGGAGCGGACGTGGTTTCCCAAGGACGCACGTCGCGCGCCCGGGCGTTGAGCTGAACGACGCGCGTGGCGCCGTCGATTTCGGGCAGGTCAAAGGCAAACGCATACGCGCCGGCGGCCTCGCCGGGCAGCGTGGCCACGGGGTGCGCGCCGTCGCCGTCGAGGAGCAGATCGACCTGCGTCACGCCGAGCACCGCGGAGGCGGCGACGGACACCGAAACGCGCGTGCCTTCCACAAAGCCATGCGCGGGCGTCACCGCAGTGATGGCCACCGTCGGCGCCGGGCTGTCCACCAGCGTCACCGTGGCGGTGTCGGAGGACTCGCCCCCGATGTTGTCGCGCGCCCGCACCACCACGCCGAGCGTGGCGGCGGCCTCGTTGGGATCGACCGCGAGCACGCGGGCGAAGTTGGCGCCGGCGTTGGGGGCGGTGAGCGCGCCGAGCGCCTGGCCGTTGACCTCGAATTCCACCGCGGCGAGCGCCACGTCGTCGCTGGCGCGGGCCAGAAGCGTGAGCGGCAAACCGCGCACATGCTCGACGCCGTCGAGCGGCGCGAGCAGTTCGAGCTCGGGCGCCAGGTCGGGCACGATGGTGATGCTGCGCGTGGCCGAGGCGGTGGCGCCCTTCGAATCGGTCGCGACCGCGTCGAGGGTGAGCACGGTTTCCTGCGTGACCGGAGCGAGTTCGAGCGAACGGGCATAGGGCGCGGTCGCGAAGGTCTCGAGCGGCGAGCCGTCGAGGGCGAGCGCGACCGAGCGCAGCGCCACGTCGTCCCGCGCGTCGAGCGCCACCTGGATCGTCGTGCCGCCGACGAAGCGTTGGCCGTCCGCCGCCGGTTGGGTAAACGCGAGCGTGGGCGGCTCGTCGTTGACCAGAGTCAGTTGAAGCGGAGCCGAGCCGGTCTGGTGTCCGGCGAAATCCCAAGCGACAAGCGAGAGGCTGCGCGCGGTGTCGCCCTCGACCTCTGGAATGGCCAGTTGGAAACGATACTCGGCTGCGGCGTCCTCCGCCACGAGCACGCCGTCGGAGAAGAGCTGCACCTTGGCCACCGCCACATCGTCAAAAGCCTCGGCGAGGACCGGCAGCACCGTGCCCTCGACCACCCGCAGCGAGCCGGCCGGATCGGGCGACACGAACACCGGCACCGAGGGCGCCGCGTCGTCCGCCACCACGTTCACCACGCGCTCGGCGGAGGCGACGTTGCCGGCCGCGTCCTCGGCCAGCACGCGCAGGGTCATCGCGGTCGTGCCGGCGACGAGGGGCGCGCGAATCTGCAGGCCGTAGGGAGGCGCCTGCAACAGGCCCACCCGCACGCCGTCGAGGTAGAAGGTCAGCGCCGGAATCGACAGATTGTCGCTCGCGGTCGCGGTGACTTGCAGACCGGCGCCGCCGGGCACGCTCGCCGGCAGGGTGCCGAGCGTCACGCTGGGCGGCGTGGTGTCGCCGAAGTCGGACGCCGTCACCGTGGCCGTGATCGCGCGCTCCAGGGCCACGCGTTCGCCGGCCGTGCTGCGGAGTTCCGCGTCGATTTGATAACGCGTGCCCGGCGCGACATTGGCCGGCACGCGCAGACGATAGACGAAGGGCGGTTCGCTCAACTCGAGAGCCGGGGCGCCGTTGACCGTCACCAAAAGGCCGACCGGATCGGCCAGGGTGGCCGCGTCGAAACGCACCAGCGCGCTCGCACCGGGGGCGATGCCGAAATCCGCCGCGGGCGAGGCGGCCGCGAGGCTGGCGGTGGGCGCGGTGGGATCACCCGCCACGACCCGCATGCCGCCGAAGGAATCCGCCACCAGCAGGGAGGCGCCGAGGGCCCGCGACGCCACCGCGAAGTCCTCCGTGTCCACCCGCTCCACCGCGCCGGTGGCCGGGTCGAGCAGGGCCACGCCGGAGTTTCCGCAGGCGGCCGCGATGCGGTCGCCCCAGACGGCGAGACGCAGCACGCGCGAGGGGAGCGCGTCCACGTTGGCCGCGCCCGCGCTTTGATCGAGAGCGGCAGCAGCACCGCCGCCGAAACGCTCGATCCAGGCCGGCTGCGCGCGAGCGGCGTCCCAACGCGCCACGTAGAGCGAGGCGCCGCGCAGGAGCAGCGCGCTCACCTCGCCCGCAGCGGCCGGGATGGTCGCCAACAGACGCGGCTGCGTCGGCGCGGCGATGTCGAAGAGACGGATCTCGCCGTCGGCGGTGGCGACCGCCAGCCGCGAGCCGGCCACGGCCACATCCACCACCGTGCCGCCAACCTCGGGACGGGACAACAGGGCGAGCGTGACGGGATCGAGCAGCGCGACCCCGTCGCCCGAGGCGACGAGCGCACCCTCGGCCATGGCCAGACGGAAGGCGCCGCCGGCGACCGGGGTCGGGGTGACGGCGAGCGAGGCGCCGAGGCTGCCGAGCAAGGTCTGGGCAACACCCTCGGCGCCGAGGCCGAGGTAGAGGCGGTTGCCGCGATGGGCCAACGCCACCACAGAACGACCGAGCGTGACGTTGCGCAGCAAGGCGGGCGCGCGGGGGCGGCCGAGATCGACGAGCGAGAGACCGTTGGCGCCCTTGGCGACGACGGCGAGTTGGCCGACCGGCTCGACATCGAGCGCTTCGCCGACGAGGGCGAGGCGGGCGTCGGCGTTTTCATCCTGCGGCAACGCCGTCACGGTGAGCCACGACAGGCCGCCGTCGGCGTGGCGGGCGAAGATCGTGCCATCGCCCGGCGCGGCGAATTCCGCCGCACCGATGCCGGCGGCGACATCGGCGGCGAGGGGCAACGCGGCCACGCGGGCGAGCCCGGCCTGGCCGCTCGGAGCGGCGATTTCGACACCTTGCTCGGTGGCGGCGAGGAAGAGGCCGGAACCGAGGCCGGCGAGGTCGCGAACCGGGGAACCGACCGACCAGGCCGGGCCGGTAAAGGCGGCGGCATCGGCGGCGGAGCCGGGAAAAGCGCCGTCGAGGTGCAGGCGCAGCGCGCCCGCGTCGGCCGCGAGCAGGCCCTCGGCGGCGGGCAGGAGACCCTGCGCGGCGGCGAGCGAGACGGTTTTCACCACCGTCAATTCCCGATCGAGCACCTCGACGGTGCCGGAACCGGTGGCGGCATAGATCCAGCCGCCGCGAGCGACGAGCTGGCGATAGGAGCGAGCAAAGGTTTTGCCCAAAACCACGTCATCCGGGCCGACCCGGTCGAAGCGCAGGAGGCTGCTCGGGCTGGCGCCGTCGCCGCCGAGGGCGAAGAGCGCGCCCGACTCGGCCGCGACGGAGCGCACCGTCACCGGGCTCGTGCCACGGCCGACCACGCGTAGCGCGCCGTCTTCCGATGCGGCGAGGACCGACACGCGGCGATCCGCGGTGAAGGCAAAGAGGCGCCCGCCCTGCGCGCCAAGCGCGGTGAGCGTGCCCTCAAGCGAGACGGCGTCCGCTACCAGCAGGTCGCCGGCGGCGTCGAGTTCGGCGGCGAAGACAAAACTCTCCTCGCGGCTCTCGTCGCGGAGCACGGTGAAGGCGCCGAAGAGGCGACCGTCCAGCGGAGCGAGGGCGACGAGCTTGCCCGGCGAGAGGCGTCCGCCGGCGAAGCGTTCGAGGCGGCGGGCATCGAGCACATCCACCGTGGTGGTGGCGACGGCGCTGTTACCGGCGAAGTCGGTGGCGGTGCTGGTGAGCGTGACGCGTTTGCCCGCCCATTCGGGGGCGAGCGGGAAACGCGCGGCGGCGCTCCACTGGGGTTGCTTGTCGCGGCGGGTTTCGCGGAAGACGCGGATCGGCGCGCCGTCCACCCGGACCTCGGTGACGAGGGAGGCGAGACCGACGTTGTCGCTCGCGGAGGGGCGGAGCGCGAGTTCGGAGCCGGCGAGCGCGAGGGTCTGCGCCGGGTCGGCGAGCACCGAGAGAACGGTGGGCTTGGCGGAGTCGTTGACCACGTTGAGCGCCAGCACGGCCGGGGCGGAGACATGCCCGACGGCGTCAAAGGCGAAGACCCGCAGCTCGATGCTGCCAAACTCGGTGACGAGCGGGGCGGTGACCGGAAGCACGAAGGCCCCGTCGGCGCCGAGCGCGGCGCGGCCGATTTCGCGGCCTGCGAGGAACACGCGCACCTCGGTGGCGTCGCCCTCGGCGTCGGTGACGGTGCCGGCGAGCGTGATCGTGGCGTGTTCGAGGTGCGAGGAACCGACGCTGGGCGAGCCCAGTTGCACGCTCGGTGCGGCGGCGCCGCCGCTCGGCGTCGGGAGTGTGTCGGCCAGGGGCGCGCCCACGCTCAGGACGAGGGTGTTGGAGAGCAGCTCGGCGCCGGACTCGTCGCGCAACAGCACGGTGAGCTCGACGTTCTGGCCGGGGGTCAGACCGGGCAGCTCGGCCAGCTCGTGGGTCAGGGGCAGGACGGGCGCGGAGGCCTCGCCGTCGGTGCCAGCGGGAGCGGTGAACGATTCCAAGAAGGTTTCGCCGAGGTAGAGCTCGAAGCTCGCGCCCGGGTTGGCGCGGCCGTCGAGCAGCAGCGTGGCGCCGCGATTTTGCGGCAGCACGGTCTCGCCCGTCTCGGTCGCGAGGGTCAGGGCGAGCGGCTGGATGGTGAACGCGCGCTCGACCTGCGTGCTGGTGCCGTCGGCGAGGACCAGCGTGGCCTCGACCCGGGCGGGCGTGGCTTCCGCGACCAAGGGCAGACGCCAGTCAAAGACGCCGCCAAACACGCCCCGACGGCGCGGCTCGGTCTCGGCACCGATCCACAGCTGCACACGCGAGCGGGTCCAGTCGAAGGCCGCCGCGCGCAGGCCCGGATGCGTGGCGAAGAGGTTTTCCAGCGAGGTGTCCACCCGGAGCAGGGCGCCGGCGATCTGTTCGTCGGAATCCGGCGTGAGCGCGAGGGGCGGCTCGGCCGAGGCTTGGTCGGTGTCGCGGGCGTGGAGGGTGACGGTGAAAGGCTCGGAGCGGTTGCCACGAGCGTCCACCGCCACGGCGGTGACGGTGAAGGGCCGGGCGGCGAGGTCCGACTCGGGCGCGCGCAGGACCACCGTGTAGGGCGCGGCGACATCGACGAAGGTTTCGCCGTTGGCGGTGACCTCGACGCGGGCGAGCGCGCGGTCGTCGGCGGCGGAAATTTCGACCGAAATGAGCGAACGCTCGGCGAAGACATCCCCGGCGGCGGGCGAGACGATGCTCACCAGCGGCGCGGTGGTGTCGGTCTCGATGGTGAAATCACGCCGGAGCTCGGTGACGAGGCCGGAGACGTCGGTGGCGACGACACGAAGCTCGACGGTCTGGCCGTCGCCGAAGGACGAGGTGTCGAGCTGGAAGCTGTAGGGCGCGCGGGTGACGAGGGCGGAGGGCGTGGCCGAGCCGCCGACGTGGAAGGCGACGGACGCGACGCCCTTGTTGTCGGTGGCGAGCGCGGTGACGCGCAGCAGGTCCCCGGCCTCGACGCGGGTGCCGGCCGCGGGGCTGAGCAGGGCGAGCGTGGGCGGCACGGTTTCGCGGCCGACCACATAAGCGCGCGTGGCCGGTTCGCTGACCGTGCCGCGTGAATCGTAGGCGAGCGCCTCGATGGTGAAGGCGCTGCCGGGCTCGAGCGCGGGCACGGGGATCGGGCCGAAGCTCGGGGCGGCGTTGCCGGTCGCGGTGGCGAAGAGCTGGCCGTTGACCCGCAACTCGATGCGGGCGAGCGGCAGCTCGGAGGTGGCGAGCGCGGCGACGCTGAAGGTTTCCAGCTCGGTCAGGGTGGCGCCGGCCGCCGGGGTGGGCGCGGCGAAGGCCACGTTGGGCACCTGGGTCGGGCGCACCGTGAAGGCGAGCGGGGCGGAGGAGTTTTGGTGGCCCGCGCGATCGGCGACCTGCACCACGAGGCTGCGCGGCAGCGGAGCGCTCACCTCGGGCAGGGTATAATCGAAGGTCGCCACGCCGCCGACGAGCGCGTCGGCGTGACCGATGAACTGGCCGTTCAGATAAAAACTCACGCGCTCGGCGGAGACGCCCTCCTCGACGTAGCTCACGCCGGGCAGCGAGACGCCCTGGAGGTTGTCGGAAACCTGGGCGCGGAACTCCACGGTGGAGCGGGCGAGCAACTCGGCGCCGGCCGCCGGGGCGAGCACGGTGACGCTCGGCGCGGCGGTGTCGGTCGTGAGGTAGGCGTGGACAAAGGCCTGGCCGCCGACGGAACGGTTGCCGGAGGCGTCGAGCGCCTCGGTGAAATGCAGGGTGAAGAGCGCGCCGGCCGGGAGGAAGCTGCGCGGGGTGAGTTGCAGCACGGTGCGGTTTTGCGACCAGGTGCCGTCGCTGGGCACGGCCTGGCCGAGCGCGTCGAGCAGCTCGACGGCGGCGCTGTCGATGGGCTCGGAGAAACGCAGGGTGAAGACCTGCTCGATGGGCAGGCCGCGCGCGCCGGCGGCGGGCTCGACGGAGGAGACGCGCGGCGGCTCGTTGTCGATGCGGGTGATGGGCGTCGCCAGTTCGAGGCGGGGCGCGCCGGGGCGCTCCAGCGCGAGGCTGAGCGAGGACTCGCCGGCGGGGACGAAGAAGGCGAGCAGATCGCCGCCGTCGAGGGTGGCGATGGGCGTGGGCGCGCCGTTCACAAACAGCGTCATGTCGCGGATAAAACCCGCGCCCTCGATGGTGACGGTCGATCCGGAGGTGTAGCCGACCTGGGTCGGGCTCACCGCGCTCGCGGAGAGCGTGGGCACGCCGGCCAGCAGACCGACGCGCAACGGCTCGGCTTCGGCGGCGGCGCCGGCGCCGCCGCTCAACAGGAGCTCGACGCGGGCGAAGGGCCGCAGCGCAACCGGCTCCACGTCGAAGCTCAGCGAGGTCGCATCCTGCTCGAGGATCGGCAGCGCGGCGCCGCCCACCCGGAGTTCGGACACGGCGCCGAGACCCGAACCTGAGATCAGCACCCGCACCGGCGCCGGAGCCTCGCCATCGACCACGATGCGGCGCGGGCTGAGCTCGGTGACGAGCGGAGCCGAGGCGAGCGAGGAGCGCAGGGTGGCGGACAGCAGCTCGACCGGCGACCACTCGTCGCCGACCAGCGGGCCGTCGGCTGGAGTGTAGAGGAGCGCGAGGGCGTCGCCGACCACGGCGCCGGCGGGGACCGACACGGTGAAACGATTGTCGCTCACGGTGGATTGCGCGGGCTGCGGGGCGGCGCCGTTGACGCTCCACGCGAAGTCCGCGGCCAGCGCGACGGCGGCGGGCAGGTTTTGCGGCAAGCGCAGCTCCACCACCCCACCCTCCCGCAGACCGTCGGGCGCCAGCGCCGTCTCGGTGGCGGAGAGATAGGGGAAAGGCATGAGCGAGGTGGCAACGTTGGCGGCGAGCTGGGCGTAGAGAGTGCCGGCGGCCTCGTCCAAGGCGGACGCGGCGCCGCCGATGTTGACCACGGTGCGGAAGACCGGGGTGGCGGCGGGCGAGGACAGTTCGTAAACCGAGAGCTCGAAGCCGGCGGCGGCGAAGAGCACGCCCTCGCGGAGGAGGGCCGCGGAGTGGTCGCCGCTCAGGAGCTGGCGCTCGGGCGTGACGCGGTCGAGGTCGAACAGGCGCAGGCCGGCGCTTCCGGCGGCGAGGAGGCTGCGTCCGCGCAGCGAGACCGAGCGCAGGCCGGCGGGCAGCGCGAGGCTGTCCAGCAGCGGCAACTCGGCCGAAGCGAGGCCGATCAAATCGAGGCGATGGCTCGCGCCGTTCTGGACCCAGACGGCGAGCTCGTCGCCCTGCGAATGCACCGCGAACAGGGTGCGCGGCTGGTCGCCGGCGGCGAGCGGGCGCTCGACGAGGAGGGGCAAGGCGGGGTCTTCGCGGTCGAGCACGAGCAGGCGATTCAGCCCGGCGTCCCAGGCGACGAGCAGGGAACCGACGATGCGGCAGAGGCGGAGCTGGGTCTCGGCGGTGAAGGCTTTGCTCAGCAACACGCGCGGCGCCTGCGGGTCGGCGAGGTCCACCACGAGCAGGCGATCATCCATCGCCACGTAGGCGACCTCGCCCTCGGCGGCCACCTGGCGCGGCGTGCCGGGCGCGAGGTTCAGGGTGCCGGCGGCGACGGGCGAGTGCGGGGTGAAGGTGCTGAAGACCTTGAGCGTGGCGTCGTCGAGGCCGAGCAAGAGGCGCGGCAGACCAGCCTCGTCCTTCACCAGCTCGGAGGCGAGCAGGCGCGCGGTGAGCGCGCTACGCGGCAGGGTGAAGAGGAAGGCGTCGGCGCGGGTGCCGCGGTGGGTGGCGGCGAGTTCGTTGCGCACCTCGACCTCGGCCGCGCCGACCACGCCGGCCGGGCTGACGCAGGTCAACTCACCCGAGCCGGAGACACGCACGTTGCTCGCCTCGCGACCGGCGAAAAAGACGCGGGTGCCGGGGGAAAATTCCGCGCCGCGCAGCGTGACGGTTTCGCCGCCGCCGAGCAGACCGCGCGCCGGGCTGACCGAGTCGAGGCGCGGTTGGCCGAGGTAGGTGAAGCGGAAGAGGAAGGAGGCGCCGAGGCCGCCCGGGTTTTCCACCCGGATCGAAGCCAGTTTCGCGGCCGATTCGGGCAGGGCCGGAACGGTGACGGTGAGGCGCGTGCCGTTGTCCGAGACGATCACGGAATCGGCGAGCACGTCGCCGAAATACACACGGGTGTCGCCGCGGAAGTTGGCGCCGAGGATCGTGACCACGTCGCCGCCGGCCACCGCGCCGTAGGCGGGGCTGATGCTGGTGAGCGCGGGCTCGGTGGCGGCGAGCTCGGCCACGGTTTCGAAGCGGCTGGAGACCGCGCGAAGGAGCTGGCGACCACCGACGTCGAGCAAACCGGGCGCGACCTGGACGCTGTGGCGCGCGGAGGGCGCCAGCGGGGCGGAGGGGCGGAAGGTGAGCACGGAATCGACACCCTCGACGGCGTGCGTGAGGCTGCCGGCGACGAGGTTGCCGGCGGCGTCGCGCAGGGTGACGAGGGCGGCGTTGACGGGGGTGCGGAGCACGCCGCTGAAGCGGATGCGCACGGCGGTCTCGCGGGGCGCGAGGGCGCCGAAGGCCGGGCTGATCGAGCGCACGGCGAAACGGTCATGCGGCAGGAGGGCGAGTTCGCCGGTGGAGGTGCCGGCGTAGATCCAGCCCTCGGAGACGCGCAGCGCGGTGGCGTCGCCCGCGATCTGGGCGTAGAGCGAGAAGACCGGCGCCTGCGGGTCGGCGACGTCGAAGACCTGCACGCCGCCGGAGCCGCAGGCGAGGAAGAGGGTGAAGCCCTCCACGTCGAGGTCGCGGACCTGCGGGGCGGTGGCGGAGAAGTCGGCGCGCGGGGCGACGTAGCCGAGGGTCAACGGCAGATCGTCGGCGGTGAGATCGACGATCTGGGCGACGCCGGCCTCGGGGCAGGCCAGGTAGGCGAGCGCGCCGGAGAGGCGCAGTGCGGAGGGCGCGGAGGCGAGCACCACCGAGCCGCGCAGGGCGAAGGCGGCGTCCTCGAGGTCGCGCACGCAGAGACGTTGCTCGGTGCCGATGGTCTGGGCATGCACCAGGCGGGTGCCGTCGAGCGCCAGCACGCGCACGCCGCCCGCGATGGCGAGCTCGGCGGTCTTGAGGTAGTTGCCGAAGGGCGAGAGCACGAAGAACTCGAGGCCGGCGTCGGTGCCGGCGACGAGCAGGGCGCCCTCGGCGGCGAGGGCGCGGACCGGCGCGCTCGTGTTCACGCTGTCCACCACCTGCATCGCGTCGGGCAGGAGATTGTCGATGCGGGTGACGGTGTTGCCGTGGCCGAGGAAGAGGTAGGCGGTCTCGCGGTCGGCGTGGAAAACCGTGGCGGCGGCGCGGTCCACCGCGTCGAGCTCGGTGAGCGAGAGCGAGTCGCTGACGTCGATGTTGCGCAGGGTGCCGCGTCCGTCGGCCGCGAGGGAGAGGACGGAGAGCACGTCGCCGTCGAGTTCGAGGCGGGAGATGGCGCCGAGCTTCAGACCGTCGTCACGCGTGACGGGCGGCAGGGTGTAGGTGAAGGCGCCGGGCAGCGTGGCCGAGCGGCCGTCCACCGTGACGACGATGTCCACGGTGCCGAAGTCGCCGGCCGGAACGATGAAGCTGAGCGTGTTGACGTTTTCCACCCGCACGTCTTCGCCGGCGATGCCGTTGACGAAGACCTGGGTGAGGCCGGGCAGGAAACCGGCGCCGGTGAGCGTGACGCGGTAGCCGCCGCCGGGGCCGCCGCTGGCGCGGGAGATCGTGTAGAGCTGGACGGTGGAAACATAGACCAGCGCGCCGTGGCGCAAGGTGGACGAGCCGTCGGGGCTGGAGACGCGAATCGAGGCCATGCCGAGGTCGCGACCGTCGAGCGGCGGCAGGGTGAGCCGCAGTTCGGAGTCGGAGACGAAGTTCAGGTCGGGGGAGCCGGCGACAAACCCGGTCTCGCCCAGGACGACGGAGCTATCGGCGCGGAAACCGGCGCCGCGGACGACGAGCGCGTTGCTCTGGGTGGCTACGTTGTAGCGCGGCTCGATGGCGGAGACCTCGACGAGGCGGGCCTGCGCGCTGGGGGCGGAGGCGAAATCGGCCACAACATCGGCGGCGAGCGCGGCGGTGCCGAGCTCGCGCAGGCCGGGCAGCGTGGCGGGATCAAAGGGATCGAGCGGGCGGCCCTGCTCGACCGGCGGCGCGGTGATGGCGACGAGGAAACGCGAGGCGGGCGACCAGCCGCCCTCGGGCGTGAAGAGCACGTCGGAGGCGGTGGCGGTGAAGACGGTCTCGAGTTTGCCGGCCACGCGGTTGGCCTCGGTGCGCTCGTTCGCGTCGAGCACGCCGTCGGCGTCGAGGTCGCGGTAAACGCGGACGTTGGTATCGATGAGGCCGTCGGCGTTGAGGTCCTCGGCGAGGGCGAGGGTGCCGTCGCCGTTCAGGTCTTCGCCGGCGTCGATGGCGCCGTTGCCGTTGAGGTCCTCGGCGGGGTCGAGCACGCCGTTTTGGTTAACATCCTCGGTGACGGTGTAGGGGTTGAGCGGCAGGGTGAAACGGATGCGCAGCGGCTCGTCGAGGAGCAGCGGGCGGGTGTTGCCGGGCAGAATCTCGTCCACGTCGAGGATGGGCACGACGAAGGGCGTGATGCGGGCGCCGTGGTTGACGTAGAGCACGCCGCCCTGGAAGGCAAAGGACGAGGCGGAGCCGGAAACCTCGGCGTGGAAGCGGGCTTCGCCGGACGCGAGGTCCACCACGAGGACACGCGAGCCGAGGTTGAGGTAGGCCAGGGCGCCCTTGACCACGAGGGCGGCCGAGCTCGGGAGGGAGCTTCCGGCGCCGAGGGCGACGGCGCGGACGGTCTGGGTCTGCGGAGCGTCGGGATCGAAGGAGACGAGTTGCAGGGCGCCGCCGTGGACGCGCAGGACGTGGAAAATGCCATTGGCTTCGGTGACGTCGAGCAGGAGGCCGGGCACGGTAACACGCGCGGTGCTGCGGAGGCGCGGCGAACGCACATCGATGGCGACGACGGCCGACTCCTCCGGGGTCTGCGGATTGGAGAGGGCGACGTGCAGGCGCTCGCGGAAATAGACCAGGCCGCGGGCCTCGCCGCTGAGGGCGAGCTCGTCCACGCGGAAGAGCCGCGCGGTGTCGTGAATGTCGTAGATGTGCAGGCCGGCCGCTCCGGCGGCGACGGCGGCGAGGTCGTCGAGCACACAGATGTCGTGAGCGGTGCCGAGGCCGGCGAGGTGGCCGAGCGGGGTGGCGCGGCCGGGCACGGAGAGGTCGAGGATGTCGAGATCGGGGCCGGCGAGGTAGGCGCGGCCGGCGACGATGGCCATGCTCTGGGCGGCGCGCGGCACGGTGAGCGCGGCGGATTGCTCCAGCACGTAGGTGTAGGTGCCGACGACGCGTTCGACGCCGTCGGGGCGCATGACCTTGACCGAGACGCGGCCGGGGAAGTCGGCGCGCGGCACGCGGCCGGCGAGGCGTTGCAAGGATTCCTGATCGAGCTCGACGAGGTCGCGTTCGCCGCCGACGCCGGTGCCGCCGGAGCGGAAGAAGGCGTCGCCCGCCAGCACCACGCGGGTGCCGGGCGGGAAGGCGAGATCAGAAGCGGTGACGACGAGGCGTTCGCCACCCGTCACCAGCCCGGAGTCGCGGCTGGCGGAGAGCGTAAGCTCGGGCAGCGGCACGATGGCGACGAATTTGCCGAAACGTGTGTCGCGCAGGCCGCTGGGGTTGACGACCGAGAGGGCGCCGACGCCGGAGGACGGGAGCGCCGGAGCGACGAAGCTAAAGGTGTGGGCGTCGATCACCTGGATCGAGCCGGGGGCGGCGGGGATGCCGTCGAGCAGGACCTGCGACAGGCCGGCCTCGAAGCCGGAGCCGGAGACGGTGACGGTCTCGCCGCCGCGCACCGAGAGGTAGTAGGGCTCGACCCGCTCGACGCGCGGAATGGCGGCTCCGGCCGGGGCGACGCGGAAGGTCTGCGCGAGCGGCGCGAGCAGGCGTCCGCCTTCCTGGTCGGTGATGCCGGTGCCGAGGGCGAGGGTGTAAACGGCGCCGGGCGTGAAGCCGTCGCGCGGGGCGAACTCGACGATGTAGTTGCCCGTGCCGGTGTCGGGGAAGAGCAGCTCGCCGGGCACCTGCGCGCCCTGGACGTCGAGCAGCTTGAAGTTGCCCCCGAGGGAGAGGTTGGGCGCGTGGATGTTGCGCGAGAAACGCACCCGCACGCGGGCGTCGGGCGGCACGCGCTCGGCGCCGGGGCCGGGGAAGGTGTCGATGACCGACACGAAGGGCGTGGCGAAGATCTTGATCTCGCGGTCACCGCTGGCGACGACGGCGTCCTCGACGAGCTCGATGTCGAGGGCGGTCTCGACGTTGCCGGCGCTGACGAGCTTGGGCGCGGTGGGGGTCGAAATGTCGTAGATGCGCACGCCGCCGGACTGGGCCGCGACGTAGAGGAGCGAGCCGCGAATCTTCACGCGGGCGTAGCGGCCGCGGTTCGCCACCTCGTCGCCGGGCAGCGGCACATGGGCGAGGAGCGTCGGCGTCTGACCGGAGGCCGGATCGGCGGCGAGGGCGCGCACATCGAAGAGGTGCAGTCCGTCGGAATCCACCGCGACGGCCATGAGGCCGCCGGACACGGCGACATCCACCGGGCTGCCGCCGGCGAAGTTGAGCGTGGCGACGACCGGACGTCCGGTGCGAGTGAGGTCGGCGATTTGCAGCGTGCCGGGCGGAGTGGCGGCGCCGGAGCGGGGCACCTGGTGCTCCATGGGCGAGAAGCCCGAGAACGCGCCGAAGGTGCCGGTGAAACGCGGCTTCGGGTAATCGGGATCGGCGATGGTTTTGCCCGGGGGCAAGGGAATCTCGATGTCTTCCGCATAGGCGGGTTCGCCGACCTGGGTGTTGGTGAGGAAAAGCAGGGGACCGTCCACCGCCACACGGGCGCCGGCGAGCGGGAGGGATTCAAGGAAGACGGGGTGCTCGGGGATGCTGAGGTCGTAGAGGTCGAGCGCGTCGGAGGCGGCGACGAGCGCGAGGTTTTCCTGTGATGCGACGTCGGCCGCGAGGCCGCTGCCGGCGCGGCTGCGCAGGAGGGTCATGGCGGCGGGGTCGGCCACGTCCATGACGGTGAGACCGAGGGAGCCGTTGGCGACGAGCAGGAGGCGGCGTTGTTCACCGGCCTGGTCGTCGAGCGTGGCGACGGCGACGGAGCGCGAGTCGGCGGCGATGCCGGAGCGCTCGAAACGGCCGTCGGGCTCGCCGTCCACGATGAAGCGCTGGATCTCGTCCAGCGTCATGGTGGTGGTGCGGGCGGTGGCGGGCTGCGGCTTGGCGGGGTCGGAGACGTCGAAACCGAGCGCGTAGTAGGACGAATAGAGCGACTTGAGCAGGGTGTCGGGGACCGAGATCGCGTAGCGGTTGGAGTTGCCGTCGTTGAAGTGGCCGGCGGCGGCGTAAACGAGTTTGCCGTGGTTTTCGTGATCGGCGGCGAGGAACTTGGGCGCGCTGTCGCGGAAGCGCGTGGCGCCGACCTGCTCGAGGCCGTAGTAAATCGCCTCGGCGGAGACCACGCGGTCGAAGCCGGCGGACTGGATGCCGGGGTTGGCGACGATGAGGTCGGCCGGGCCGAAGGCGCCGCGCGGCAGGGTGGCGACGATCTTGCGCGGCGAGATGATCTCGACGTCGCTCAGCGGCACGCCGTCCACGGTGAAGGTGGAGCCGGGCTCGACGGTGTTGCCGGGCAGGAAACCCTCGCCGAGCAGGGTGACGCGGGTGCCGCCCTTCGGATTGGCGAAACGCGGACGCACGGAGTGGACCGCGAGCGGCGAGAAATACTGCACGCCGCCAGCCCAGGAGTCGGACAGGCCGCCGGGATTGGTGACGCGAACGGCGGCGAGGCCGGGGGCGGAGGCGGGCACGATGACGCGGACGACGGTGTAGGCGTTTTGCACCGGATCGTGGCCGCGCAGTTCGAAGACGGGCGCGGGCAGGCCGCCGACCTCGACGACGAGACCCGTTTTGAAACCCTGTCCGGCGATGGTGAGCTGGGTGCCGCCGGCGGTGGGAGCGAAGCCGGGGTAGATCTCGTGGATCGCGGGCTGGATCGCGTCGGCCTGCGCGGCGAGTTCGAAGTTCCAAGCGAGCGCGGAGAGCGGGGCCTGGCCAAAAATGTCGCGCAGGGTTGCGTCCATTTCCACGCGGTAGGCGTGACCGGGCACGAGCGGGGCGGAGAGGTTGAGCAGGATGGTGTTGCCCTCGCAGACGAGCTCGAAGGCGCCCGGCGCGAGCGCGGCGCCGGCGGTGAGGTCGATGACGCGCACCGAAGCGGGCGTGACCGAGGCGGGGTCGAGCTGCGCGTTGAAGACGGCCTTGATCTGGGAGAGCTGCGGAGCGACGAGGGCGTCGGGCGTCGGGAAGACGTCGTGCGCGGCCATGCGGCGCTGACTGAACAACTGGATGTCGCCGTTGGCGTAGAGCCCGTAAACGACGCCAAGAGTTTGTTCGATGCGGAGGATCTCGCCGCTGGTGGCGGACGGCAGAGTGCCGGCGAGCAGGGAGCCCTGCCCGAGGTCGGCGGCGGTGACATCGAGGTAACGCAGGCCGCTGGTGCCGACGGCGGCATAGCCGAGTCCGAAGCGGGCGTCGAAGTCGTTGAGCTGGCCGAGGCCGCCGAGGCGGCCGCCGGCGAGCGGGGCGCGCGGGTCGGTGAAGTCGTAACGGGCGAGGCCCTGGGCGCGGGAAACGAAGTAGAGCTCGTCACCCACGACGCGCACGCGCTCGAAATCGAACTCCAGCGAGCCGAGCGGCTCGTGCTCGGAGCTCACGATGTCGAACCACTCGGCGAGGCCGCTGTTGGGCTCCACGACCGAGGCGGGGTAAGGGTAACGCGGGGCGGTGGCGGAGCTCTTGAGCACGCCCTCGCGCACGAGGAGCGTCGCGTCGCCGACCAGCTCCACGTCGAGCGCGGCGCGGGTGGTGGCGAGCTCGTCCATGAGGAAGGGACGGTCCGGGAAGTGGGTGTTGAACAGCTTCACCCCACCCTGCCCCGCCGCGACATAGACGGTGTTGCCGGTGGCGACGAGGCCGCCGCCCTGCGTGCTGTCGAGCGAGCGCACGGCGAGCACGGTCAACTCGCCGGCCGGGTTGGTGGCGACATCGAGGCGCGAGGCGTCGATGACGTGGAGCTCGGTGGTGGTGGAGACGAGGATGAGGTCGCGCTCGGGCTGGATGGCGACGCCGGCGATCTCACCGGCGAAACCGAGCGAGGCGATGGTCTGGTCGAGCGTGAGGCTGTTGGCCTGCTGCGAGGAGACGGTGAGGTTGACGACCTTCAGGCGGGACGGGCCGGAGCCGGACTGGCCGGAGCCGGGCTTTTCGGTGCCGACGACGAAGGCGAAATTCGAGAGAGGATCCACGACCCAATCGCGCACGTTGAGCCCGGTGACGAGCAGGCGATCGGAGTTTTGAACGTAGAGGAAGGCGCCGGGCAGGCTGCGTGTGGCGGCGCTGGGTTTGGAGGCGTCGTTGCGCACACGGAGCTCGACCGAGCCGAGCAGGCCGTTCGGGCTGACGGCGCGGATGCGCTGGCTGTCGAGCACCTGCACGTTGGTGGCGCGGCTGTCGCCGAACCAGACCTCGATGTCGCCATCGGTGGCGAAGCCGGTGCCGGTGATGAGCACGGTGGTGCCGCCGTCCACGGGACCGAATGCGGGGGTCACGGAGTCGAGCCGCAGGCTGTCGAGATAGACGAAGGCGCCGAAGAGCAGATCGGAGAGGCCGTTGGGGTTGACCACCTCGACGGCGACCTGTCCGGGGCTGTTGGCCGGGGTGAGGAAGCTGATGGAGCGGCCGTCGGCGGCGACGAGTTCGCCCTGCACGGCAACGCCGCCGAGCAGGACCTGGGCCTGCTCGGCGAAGTCCCGGCCATGGAGGGTGAGCGCCTCCCCGCCGAGCACGGAGCCCTGGGCGACGGAGAGCGATTCGATCACCGGCGCGAGCGACGAAGCGCCGGCGGGGGCGGTGGAGAAACGCGTCTCGATGGGCCCGAGCAGCGGGAACCCCGAGCCGGCGGCGAGCACGCCGCGCGTGAGGGTGACGGCATACTCCTTGCCGGCCGCGAGCGGCGCGGAGGGGGTGAAACGGAAACGCGTGGCGGCGCCGTCCTGCGCGTCGAGCGCGGTGATGGCGCCCGCCACCGAGGCGAGGCCCAGACCGGAGCCGGCCGGACTGGAGAGCACGAAGCTGCCCGGGTTGACCGAACCCAGGCTGACGGGCTCGGAGATTTCCACCTCGATCGCGGAATCCGTCGCCACCGCGCGGGCGAAGCGCGCGGGCGAGACCGACACCAGATGCGGGATCGGCAGGCGCACGAAGCGCAGACCGGCGGAGGCGCCCGGGCCGGAGTTGGCGACGGGGACCGAGGGGCCGCCTTCGGCGACCGCCGCGACGACGACACCGTCGCCGAGGACGAGGTCGCGGATGTAGGCCGCGCGTTTGGGGTTGGCGGGCTGCTTGATCTTCACCGCATCGAAGACGCGGGGATCGGCGGGATTGGAGACGTCGAAGACGCCGACCGACTGGGCGTAGGCGGAGGTGCCGAGGCCGCCGCGGAAAGCGGGGAAGTCGCCGCCACCGGAGAAGAGTCGCGAGGAAACCGAGGCGAGCAAACGCGCCACCCCGACCGGCTCCACGTCGGCCACCTGGAAGGCGGACTGGGCGCCGGCGGCCATGGCCAGCTCGCCCTCGACGGCGAGCGCGCCGGGCACGCCGGGGGCGAAATGCACCAGCGCCAGGTCGGCGGTGCGGATGTCCACCGCGATCAGGCCGAGATCGGTGCCGAGCAGGGCGAGGCCGTCGCGCAGCTCGATGGAGCGAATGGCGGGGGTGCGGGCGACGCCGTTGAGCACGAAGGAGGCGCGGCGGTTGACCACCACCGGATTGGCGGGATTGGCGATGCTCACGCCGTAGAGACCGTCGGCGGCGGTGCCGACGAGCACGAAGCGGCCGGTGGCGGCGAGGGCGGTGATCTGGCCGTCGATGGAGGCGCGGCCCTTGCCGATGTTGGCCGGGGCGCCGTCCTCATAAATCCACGGATTGTCGGGATCGGTGACGTTGACCAGCAGCAGGCCGGGATCGTCGGAGAGGCGCGAAGGCGTGAGGAGCGGCGTGCGGCGGGAGTCCACGCCCACGACGGCCCAGCGTTGGCCGTCGGCCTCGGTCAAGGTGAGCGCACGGCCGGAGAGAGGCAGGGGCAGGTCGATCTGGCGACGGATCAGGACAGGCGTGTCGCTGGTGATGTCGCCGCCGGGGAGCTGCAAGATGGCGAGCGAGGCGGCGCGGAGGCGCGCTTGTAGTTCCTCCAGCGTGGTCGGTTCGTTGGCCGCACCGGACCAGAAGCTCGACACGTCCGTGACCGCATAGACCAAGGAGCCCTGCGCGGCCAGGGCGCGGGGATAACCGGCGGCGAGCACGAGCGTCGGATCGTAGTCCTCGGGATCGTCGCTCTCGAGCTGGTGGACGATGGCGTAGTTCTCCTCCAGGCGGCTGTAGATGAAACCCTTTTCCAAGGTCGCCACCCGGCCGCGCGGCCCGGTGACCACAAGGTCGGCGAGGCCGAAGGCGCCGGGCGGCGTGGTGCAGACGAAACGTTCGGGGCTGATGACGCGCAGCGCGGTGGCGGGGGCGCCGGCGAAGGTGCAGGTAATGCCCGGCTCGAAGCCGGCGCCGACGACCTCGACGATGTCGCCGCCCTCGAGGAAACCGATGGCGGGATCGACGAAGGACAGGCCGAGCGGCGGCAGATAGACCAGCGCGCCGTGGACAAACACGTAACGCCCGTCGCCGTTGATCACCTGCAGGGCGGCGGAGCCGGCGGCGTTGGCCGGGGCGCGCACGACGAGGCGCGTGGCGCTCGCGCTGACCAACTCGGCCGGCAGGCCCCCGACCAGCACACGCACGTCGGACGAGAAGCCGGAGCCATCGAGGACGATCAACTGACCTCCGGCGACATCGAGGAAACGGTCGCCGCTCACGGCGCTCACGGACGGCGCGGCGCCGGTGGCGGAACCGGCGGTGCTGAACTCGCTGGCGAAATTCGAGCCGAGCGAACGCCCGTCGAGCGCGTAAAGCGCGGCGCCCACGGTAACGCGGTAACGCGAGGAGGGCGCGAGCGGCTCGGCCGGGGTGATGCGCACGCGGCGGCCATCGACGAGGAGCGAGGCCGGCACCGCCACGCCGCCGCCGGCGGTGAGGCGTTCCAGACGCACGGTGTTGGTCGAGGCGCCGGTGGCGGGCACGCGGACGGCGTCGGGGTGGATGGATTGGCTGAAGGTCAGGACGACCTCGCTGTTCACGGCGACGCCGGACGCGCCGACCGCGGGCGAGACCGAGTCGAGGCTGAGAATCTGCTGGGGGATGACCTGCAAACCGGCGGTGCCGGCGGAGACGAGGAGATTGGCGCCCACGCGGGTGACGGCGAAGCCACTCTCGGGCAGGTTGCCCCGGCGCAGGAAACGCGGCGTGGTGGGCTCGGCAATGTCCACCAGCTGAACGAAGCCCTTCACCGCTTCGCCCTCGGTGGTGACGATGTCGGACGTGATGACGGCGAGGCTGCCGACGACGTGGACGGCGAGGCTGCCGCCGTTGCGGTGGTCGATGCGGGTCGGGGTGAAGTCCAGGCGACCGAGCACCTGCGGCGCGCCGGGGAGGGCGACGTCGATGACGGTGAGGGCCGAGAGGGCGGGCGCGATTGACTCGATGCGGTCGCCGGCGACGTAGAGGCGGTCGCCCTGCAGGGCGAGGGCCTCGGCGACGCCGAGCGTGTCCACCGCGCCCACCACGGTCTTGGCCGGGCCGGCGAGGTCGAGGATCTTGATGCCATCGACACCGCAGGCGAGGTAGGCGAGCGAATCGCGCAGCACGAGGTCGCGCACGTTGCCCAGCGTCGTTACATTCTGGATACGCAGCGGGACGGCCGGGTCGGCGACGTCGAAGAAGAGCAGGCCGGCGGAGCCGTTGGCGACGAGGGCGAGGTCGTCGCGCACCACGATGGCGGCGGCTTCGGCGACGGGGAACTCGGTGTTGCTCAGCAGGCGCGGGTTAAAGGGATCGGTGACGTCGAAGACCGAGAGGTGGCTGGAGTCCGCCAAACGCCAGAGCACGTAGGCGCGGCCCTCGGCGACGGTGAGCGCGGTGGCGGCGCCGGCGGGGAAGTTGTCCAGCGTGACCGGCTGCTCGGGATCGTGGGCGGGCGTCACGTAGGCGCCGAGCGTGCCGGGACGATCCGGGGCGGTGACGGCGTCGAGCAGCTCAAGGCGCCAGCCCTGCTCGAAGGAGGAGAGCGTATAGACGATGCCGTCGGCGGCGAAGGCGTCCACCGTCACGAGCGGGATGGCGTCGCCGTCGCGCGTGACCGAACGCGGCAGGGCGTGGATGGTGCGCAGGCCGATCTCGACCGCCACCGGCGCGGAGAAGGCGACGTTGCCGGAGGGGTCCACCGCGCGGGCGGTGAAGGTGAGCGTCTCGCCGACGCGGCCGAGCGGCACCTGATAATCGGTGCGGTAGGGAGCGAGCACCTCGCCGGGGGTGGCGACGCGCGAGGTGGCGATTTCCTGTCCGTCCACGTAGAAGGTCACCTCGGAGATGCCGCCGAGATCCACGGTGTTGGCCTGGAGCGAGAGCGAGGCGCCTTCGGTCACGAGGTCGCCGGCGACCGGCGCGACGAGCGTGACGACCGGGGGCGTGCTGTCGCGGAGTTTGCCGATGACGATGGAGGCGGAGCGGCGGGTGTTGCCGCGGGTGTCGTGGGCGACGGCGTAGATTTCGAAGAGGTTGCCCTCGGAGGCGACCGGAGCTTGGAAGCGGCCGGCGAAGATCTCGCGGGAATCATAGACGCCGAAGTCGCCCAGGGTGTTGAGCGTGGTGTCCACGAGGCGGCCGTTGACGTAGAATTCGACCTTGGCGATGGCGATGTCGTCGCTGGCGCGGGCCTGGAGCGGAACGACGTCGCCGTCGAAGACGAGAGTGCCCGGCAGGGGCAGGTCGAGCTCCACGGTGGGGAGCTGGTCGGCGACGACGGAGAGTTGGTGAACGCGCTCGGTGGTCTGGCCGGCGGTGTCCTTGGCGACGACCTTGAGCTCGAGGGTCGAGCCGACGCGACCAACCGGCATCTGGTAGGGCTGGGTAAAGGGCAGGACGCTGTCGGAGCCGACCAGGCGGCCGTCCACGAAGAACTGCACGTTGACCACGTCCACATCGTCGTCGGCGGTGGCCTTGAGCAGCAGGAGGCTGCCGTCCACGACCGAGGCGCGGTCGGCGGGGCTGAAGGAGCTGATGAGCGGGGGCAGATCGCGCACCGCCTCCACGCTGATGCGGGCGGGCGCGGACGCGTTGCCCGCCGGGTCGTAGGCGACGGCCTCGAAGACCTGGCGGCGCGCGGCGGGATCGCTCGCGGCGGCGGCGGAGGCCGGGAACTGGAACATGAACTCGTAGGGCGCGGCGAGGTCCACGAGGTGCGGCTTACCGTTGACGGTGAAGGCGACCGAGGAGACGGCGACGTTGTCCTGCGCGAGGGCGCGGACCTTGAAGGCGCGGCCGACGATGACGCCGGAGTTGTCGGCCGGTTCGGCGAAGGCGACGGTGGGCGGCTGCGGGTCGGCCTTCACCGTGACGCGGACCTGATCGGAGAGCGTGGTCTGCCCGGCGCTGTCGGTCGCGGAGGCGCCGATCACGTAGGTGCGGCCGGCCTGGCCGAAGGGCACGTCCCAGGAGATTTCGAAGGGCGCGGCGGTGTCGGTCGCCACCTGTTCGCCGTCCACGTAGAAGGTGACAGCGCGCACGGCAATGTCGTCGCCGGCGGCGGCTTGGACGAGGATGTTGCGGCCCTCGACGAGCTCCTGGCCGTTGACCGGTGAGGAGACCGCCACGCTGGGCGGGTAGTCGGCGCGGGTGTTGACGCGAATGGCGGGGGCGTTGCCGCGATTGCCGAAGGAGTCGAGCGCGCTGGCGGAGATAGTGAGCTCGCCGCCGCTGCCGACGGGAACGGGATAACTGAAGGCGAAGGGCGCCTCGGTGTCGGTATGGACGGTGCGGCCAGTCGCGTCGTCCACGATGAAGTCCACGCTGTCCACCATGACGTCGTCGGCGGCCGCGACGCTGATGCCGAGCGAGAGGCCCTCGGGGAAGTAGGCGCCGGGTCGGGGGGCGACGAGGTCGATGACCGGGGCGTTGTCGGGGATGATGTCGTAGGCCGCGACGGCGTCGGTGACGTTGCCGTTGGAATCCACCACCCGCACGGCGTAGTGGACGGGCACGCGAGTGCCGCCGGTGAACTCGTTGAAGGGCACGCGCTGGACACCGGTGACGCCGAGCTCGGAGAGGAGCGGCAGGCGCAGGGTGGTCTGGAAGGGCGGCACGTCCACGAGGTTGGAGGAGCCGATGAAATAGTCGGAGGTGGGCAGGCGGTCGTTGGCGTAAACGAGGCTGGCCCCGGCGGTGGAGAAAGCGCCGCCGGAGAGGGGCGTGACGCGGTTCCAAATCTCCACGCGGCGCACATGGCTGTCGTCGGCGGCGGAGGCGCGCACGGTGAGCAGGGTGCCCTCCACGAAATCGGCGTCACCGGCGGGGGTGATCAACTGCACGCGCGGCGCGACGGTGTCGGGCACGACGGAGACGAAGTGGAAATGGTTTTGCACGTTGCCGAGCACGTCGGTCACGCGCACGCCGAGCTTCACCGGCACGTTGCCCTGGAGGAGGCCGGCCGGGATGCTCAGGTCGCGCTCGAAAAGCAGCAGCGCGGGCGCGCCCTCGAGCGCGCCGGCGTAGGCGGCGGGGAGTGTCTGCACGCCCAGAGCGACCTGCTCGTCGCGCGGGATGAAGTCCGCGCCGACGAGGGCGGGAATCGCGGCGCCGGGCGGGAGAACGGCGTGGACCTGGTCGTTGATGAGGAAGGCGAGCGAGGCCACCTGCATGTTATCCGCGGCGAGGGCTCGCATGCGCACGCGCAGGCGGCCTGCGGTGAGCGGCTGGTCCACGGCGGGCGCGATGAGGCGCGCGAAGGGCACGGGGTCGCCAACCGCGCGCAGGAGGATGAAGTTTTCCGCCACCTGACCGACCGCGTCGGTGGCGCGGACCACGACCTTGAACTCGTCTCCGGTGCGACCGAGCGGGACGGACCAGACGAAGGCTTCGCCGCTACGTTCGGTGATCTCGACGTTGTCCACGAAGAGGCGCGTGACCAGGCCGGGCAGGTCGTCCGAGGCCTCGATGGCCAAGGTCACCGGCGAGTCCTCCAGCACATCGATGCCGGCGAGGGCGTTGAAGGTATTGACCTCGGTGAGACCGGACCAGCGGTTGTTGACCGAGCGGATGCGCACGGCCGGCGCGCGGTCGTCGAGCACCATGATTTGCAGGGTGTCGCCGCGCGTGACGAGGCCGGCCGAGTCCACGGCGTCGGCGCGCAGTTCCCAGAGCTGTCCGCCGGCGCGGGGTGGCACCGAGATGGCGAGGGGCGTGGTGAGCGGCTCGCGTTGCCCGGCGAGTTCGAAGCTACGGAATTCGGCGCCGTTGAGATAAACCAGCAGGCGCGCGAGGCCGCGCGGGGAAGAAGCGGTGATGTTGAGGTTCAGCGTGGCGCCCTCGACGACGGAATCGCCGGAGGCGCGGTCGTAGGACACGAAGGGCTGCGCCTCCGGCATCCAGGTCGTGCGCGCGACGGCGGAGAAACGCGAACGGGCCGCGACGCCCTCGCCGACGGCGAGTTCGCGTCCCTCGGCCACGAGGTAGTGATTCGTGGATACGTCGAGAGCCGGCACCTGCACGGAGCCGAAGTCGTGGACCTTTTGCACGCCGGCGTCGGCGGGGGCGACCGGAGTGAGCAGCGCGTCCACCGACACCCAGGTCTCGTCGTCCACCTGAAGCAGAACGGCGGGCGGCAACTCGTCGCCGGGGGCGAAAAGCAGCTCCACGCGTTGCAGCGGGATTTTTAAGGCCGATCCGGACGAGCCGGCCGCGGCGACGAGGCGTGGCGCGAGCACGAGGCGGCCGTCCTGGCCGATGTCGCCGGCGCCGAGCGTGAAGCTCAGGCGCAGGGAGTTTTGTTCGGACAACACGACGCGCTCGGTGCGCAGGAGCTCCAGCGAGCCAAAGGCGTCGGCGCGCAGCACATCCACCTCGGCGCTCAGGCCGGCGGAGGAGGCGTAGGTCTCGAACTCGACCGTGAAATCCCGCCCGGCCGCCGGCCAGCCGCCGGGCGGCAGACTGAGCGAGAGCAGCGGCTCGCCGCCCGGGGCGCGGCCGTGGGTGGCGACGAACGCGGTCTCGCCGGAACGCACCGCGAAGGAGCGGATGCGCTCCAGCCCGAAGCCGGCGCCGAGCGCGAGGTCCACCCGATGCGCGGCGGCATCGGTGGCGAAGATGGGCAGATCGCTCGACCAGAGGTTGAGCGCGTCCACGCCGACGTCGTCGCGCGCGCCCACCCGAAGCGCGTAGGAGGCGTGGGCGGCGTGCGAGGAGCCGTCGGCCGGACTCTGGATGCTCAGGACGGGCGGAGTATCCGGCGCGGGCGGGGCGTCCTCGGCGGGGAGGAGCTCGATGTTTTCCACCGGAGCGGCGTCGGAACGGTTGCCCGAGAGGTCGATGGCGTGGGCGCGCACGGTGAGCGTGGTCGCCTCGTTCACCACCGGCAGGGCGAAGGTGAAGGTGCGGGAAGCGGGGTCGCCCAGCAGGACCGTGAGCGGCTGGCCGCCGGCCTCGACCGTCACGCCCAGGGAAGCGATGCCGACGTTGTCGGAGGCCGCGACGACGACCCGCACGGTCGCGGGCTCGGGGGCGTCCGCCTCGCTGCCGTAGAAGGTGTCGCCGGCGGTGGGCGTGACGATGGCCACCGCGGGCGGCACGGTGTCGGGCACGACGTCGAGGTTGAGCGGCGCGGAGATGGTTTGGTTGCCGCCGCGATCACGCGCCACGGCGGTGATGGCGAGGCGGGAGTTGAGACGCCCGTCGGGGATGTCGAGGGCGACGCGGAAGACCTCGCGATGGATCACCTGCTCGACCAATTGGCCGAAGCTGTTCGGATCGGGCACGAGGAAAACCTGGCTCGAGCTCGACGTGGGCGCGCCCACCGGCTGGCCCACCGCGACGCCGTCCACTTGCAGCCAGACCGAGGCGACACCGAGGTCGTCACTCGTCTCGACGGTCACCTGGAGCACGTCGGTTTCGAGAACATCGGTGCCGGAGAGGGGCGCGGTGATGCCGACCTTGGGCGCCTGGGTGTCGGGGATGACGTTGAGCGCCACTCGACGCACGCTGCGCAGCCCGCCCACGTCCTCGGCCTCGAGCTCGATCCACGGGCTTTCGCGCGAGGGCACCGTCACTTGAAACTCGAAAGTCCGCTCGGTCGCGAAAGAGCCGTCGGCGGCGGGCGCAAAGGTCTGTTCGGCCGCCGTCGTCTCGCCCGCGCGCAGGGTCACGCGGGCCAGGCCCACGTCGTCGCGCAAGAGGCCGCGCACCCGCAGGGAGCCGCCTTCCTGGGCGCTGCGTCCGGCGCTCGGCTCGAGCACCTCGATCAAGGGCGCTGCGTCGCGACGCACCCGGACCTCGATGTCGGAAACGGCGGTGTTGCCCCGCGCGTCGCGGGCGGCGGCGGAGAGGCGCGCCGTTTGCTCGTGGTTGGTCAGGGCCAGGGCGGAGTCGATGAGCTCGGCTTTTTGTTCGGGCGAGAGCGCGGCCGAGTTCCAGCCGAGCTGGTCGAGACGCGCCAGCAGAGCGGCGGCTTGCGAAAGCGTTTTCCAGGTCTCCGCGAAGCGTCCGGCCTCGCCGTCGGCCACGCGCAGGCGCAGCGATTGGCCGAGGCGGGCGATCTCCAGCGTCCAGGCGGCCGGGCCGGCCTCGGTCGAGACGCCGGAGCCGTCGGGCGAGAGCTGGAGCGCGTAGTCGAGCCGGTAGGCGGGCGTCCAAGCGGTCTCGTAGGTGGAGAAAATCGATTCGTCGCTTTCGCCGCTCGGGTCGGTGGCGAGGAGGGCGCCGTCCACGAGGAAGTCCACCGCGGCGAGACCGACGTTGTCCGAGGCGGTGGCGACGATGCTCAGCGGCCGGCCCGCGACCAGGGCGGCGCCGGGAGTCGGCTCGGTGAGCGCCACCAGCGGGGCGGACTCGTCGGGCAGCGCGCGGACGACGATCTCGTCGCTGGCGACGCGTCCGGCGAAATCGTGGGCCACGACGCGCACGCGATAGTCGGCGGCCTCGCCCTCGGCGGGCAGGAGATAGGAAAACTGGTAGGGCAGCTTGGTGTCGATCGCGAGCAGGGCGTCGTTGACCCAGAGCTCGAGCTTCTGGACGGCCACGCCCGAGCTGGTCGCGGCGAGGATGTCGAAGGCGGTGCCGCGGGCGCGTTCGCCGGAGCCCGGGTAGGTGATGTCCACCGCGAGCGGCAGCGTCTCCACCGCGACGAAACGCACGGCGACGTTGGCGCTGCGGCCCTCGTTGCCGGCGGCGTCCTTGGCGACGGCGTAGAAGACGACGGTGTCGCCGGCGCCGTAGTTGCGCTGGCCGGCCGTCTCGCGCGGATAGAGTGCGGAGAAGTGGAAGGACTGGTTTTCGCCAACCTGAAATTCGCCCGGACCGGCGCTCAAGATCGGGGCGGGCGAGTCGGTGCGGAAGACCTGCACCGAGACGACGCCGAGGTTGTCGAAGCCGGCGACCGCGAAGCCGAGGTCGCGGTTGTCGGGGAAGTCGCTGTTGTCGCGCGGCGCGCTCAGCGCCACGGCGGGCGCGGATTCGTCGCCCACCACCGATATGCTCACCTGATCGGAGCCGACGAGCCCGGCGTCGTCGGTGACGCGGGCGAGGATGTTGACCGTGCGGCCGGCGGCGTCGGCGGGCAGGGTGTAGTCGAAGCTGGCGGCGCCGAGGCTCACGAGTTTGCCGTCGATGTGGTAGGACACGGGGCCGGTCGGGCCGTCGTCCACGACCACGCTGCGCAGGGTGACGCGCGAGCCCGCCACCCATTCCGAAGCGGCGCCGGGCGACACGATGCGGAGGCTCGGGGCGCGGTTGGGCTCGACGACCAGCTCGACGAGATCGGTGGTGTTCACGTTGCCGCCGAAATCCGTGACCTCGGCGCGCAGCGCGTAGCGCCGCCCTTCCGTGCCGGCGGGGATGGTGAACGAAAACGCGAAGTCCGCGCTGCCGCCGGAATCGAGCGCGCTGGTGGGCGATTTCGCCGTGCTGCGGGTGTCGCGGGTGCCGACGAGTTCGCCGTCCACGAACAGATCCACCTTGGCGCCGTAGATCATGAGGTCGTCCGTCACCCGCACCAGCACCTGCGGTTGCGAGGCGGCGCGCACGGCCTGCCCGTCGAGATGGGAAACGATGGCGACGCCGGGCAACTCGTCCTTGAGCGCGGCCAGCACCAGCGTCTCGGCCCGCACCTCCACCCCGCCGCGATAACCGACGGCGTCGAGGATGAGGCTGCGCCCGCCCTCCAGACGCGGCACGACGTAGCTGAAACGATAGGAAAACTCCTCCGCGACCTCGGGCGTGGTGTGTTCCTTAAAATACTCGATCGGCACCGATTGGCGCGAGTTGCCCACGAGGGTGCCGTTCACCCACAGCTCGACGCGGTCGTAGTCGTCCGCATCGGCCGCGACCGCGAGGTTGACGATGGTGCCGACCACCCATTGTCCGCCGGCCGGGATCGGGACCAGGTTTGGCTGGTAGTCCACCTTGCCCTGCAAAAAGAGCTCCGCCTGGAAAGCGATGTCCTCGGCGCTGGTGAAAAAGCTCAGCGCGCCCTCGGCGTCGCTGGTCGGCTGGGCGCGCACGGCCAGTTCCAAGGGATCCGACTCGACCTGGTTGCCCGCGATGTCGGTGGCCAGCGCGGTGACGCGCAGATAGGTGCCGGCGCGTCGTTCCGGCCCCTGCAAAAGAAACTCGTAAGGCGCGGTCTGATCGCGCGAGACGGGTGAACCATCAACGAGGAACAAAACCTCGCGGATGCCGGCGGCGCCGAGATCGTCGGTGACGGTGGCGGCGATCTTGAGCGATTCGCCCTCCCGCACCCAGGCGCGCCCGGCGCTCACGGAGACCTTGGGCGGACCATCCGCCACCTCGATCGTCACCTCCACCGGCGGCGCGGCGACCAGACGGTTGCCCACCGAAATCACGGTCGTGCCGGGCTTCAGGCCGCTCACCAAACCATCGGCCGAAATCGTGGCCACCGTGCGGTCGGCCACCTCGTAACTCGCTCCCAACCGCGCGGCCGCGATCGGCACGCCCCCCTGCCCCACCCCGGTCCCGCGACCATAAACCTCCAATTGCAGCGTCCCGCCCACCTCGGCGATTTTGAGCGGGGGCGCGTTGGCGACCTCGATGGCCGAGACCAAGGCCTGATTGAGCACGGAGAACTCGAGCCCCGTCTCCATGCCCTTGAAGCGGATGCGCAAGCGCGCCTGCCCCGGCAGCAGACCGTAAACGACACCGTCGGCATCCACCGCGAGCACGTCCTCGTCGCTGCTGCTAAACTCGAGGCCGGCGCCGGGATCGATGGCGACACGTTCGCCGTTGTCCAGGACGCCCTCGACCAGCACCCGGCGCGAATCGCCGAAGCCGGCGAGCAAGGCGTCGGCATCACCCAGACCCGCCTCGATGCGGGCGAAGCCCTGCGGGGCGAGGTCGGCCACGCGGAACAACTCCGAGCGCGAGCGGGCGTTGCCGAGCACGTCGATGCCCGTGACGCGCAGATAGACCAGCGCGTCGTTGCTCAGGGTGCCCTCGACCTCGAAGGCGCCGGTGAAGCGAGTCTGCCCGGCCACGGTGGGTTCCAAGCGAAGCCGACGCGTGCCGAAGGCCGACGCGACCGCGTCCGGCACACCTCCGACGGCGACGAGGGCGGCGGGATCGCCGCCCCAGAGCTCCACCTCGACGGCGGCGAGCGGCACCTCGCCGGACACGTTGGCGGAAGCGGCGAACGTTTTGTCCAAGAAAAGATTGTTCAACGACAGCCCGGCCACGACCGGCCCCGCGCTGCGCACCCCGACGAGGGAGCGGCGGGAGACGACTTGGTCGTCGGCCGACATCCACTCGATCTCGCCGAACACCAACGACCCGGGCGCCAGCGGCCCGGAGGTGGCGAAATCGAGGCGCAGGGTGCCTTCGGGGGAAAGCTCGGAGGTCGCGGAGGTATAGACCTGTTTTTCGGCGAGCCCGTGCAGCCAATCCGCCAGCTCGGGGTTGGCCCATTCTATCCGCCCCCCGCGCTGCGCGAGATAGTCCTCGCAATCGAACACCGTGACCCGCACCGCGCGCAGCTCGCCGCCCTCGGCCGCGGGCAGCTCCAAACGGATGGCGGACTCGCCCGCCTGAACGGGCTGAAATCTGAGGACTCCGGGCGTCGCCGCCCGGGCGGTCGCGCCCCCTGCCAGCAGCAGGCAGAAACCGCTCCAGACCCGCCACGCTGCGCCCGCGACGGTGGAGCTCATTTGGTCGCGTAATTCGCTTGCTTGCGCGCACGTAGGCCGCTCCGGGTGAGAGCGGGCAACTGGATACCCATAAATGAATCCGCGAAGTGTCCCATGGCGTCGTGAGTTGGAACCCCTAGGGACATACACCCAGCCCGATCAGGGCCAGCCCGAAAATTGAAACGCCACATCGTTTTCATAATCAGCGGAATAGGCCCGTAAATAATTTGGGCACGGAAGGACCACCCCGCCCGCCGGTCGCCCGTTTCGGGACACATTCCGGAGCGACGGACGGTCGCGGCGGGGGCGGGATACGGAATGGAACGCGCGTCCCGGCAAGGGGACTCAGTCGCCCCGCCGGCCGCCGGTCGAAGCGTCGTCCGAAAGCAGAATGCGTCCCACCGAGACGTAATCGCCCAGGCTGCCGTAGGTGGTGGTCTTGGCCTGCCAGAAAAACCGTTCGCCCAGCACGGTGACGGTCAGCGTGTAGCGCCCCCGTTTGAGCACCGGGCTGAGGAACTTCAGCGAGGTCTCGTTATAACGACAGTAGGTTTCCACGACGGTGCCCAGGACGAGTTCGTTTCGAAGTTCGACCCGCCCGAAGCCGCCGTCGGGCCGGGCGACACTCTCGAAGCCGATTTGGGTGCCGGTGAAGGGAATGGTGAGCGAATCACCTTTTTGGTCGGAGCGAAGATCGGAAAAGCCGTCGGCGTCGGTGTGCGTTTGCCAGTCGCCGGAGTGGCGGACGCCCTCGAGTTGACCCAGCTCGACGAACTCGCCCGGCGGCGTGGCCGGCGACCAGCGCCCGCCGCGCGTATCGATCCGCCAAGCGGGCTGATATTCGGGCAGGGACAGCCGTCCGTCGGCCTCGAAGCGCAACGGCTGCCACACATAGGTGGCGGCGGAGTTTTGCCGCGGGTGCGCCCATCGGTCGCCCATGAACATCCAGGTGGTCGTCTCGGCGCCGACGATGGGCAGGACGAAGGTGGTCTGGGAGTTCCACGTCAGACTGCCCTCGGGCGCGAAGTTGCCCCGGCTCCGCCACGGACCGGCGAGGGAGGTCGCGGTGAAATAGCCGTTGTCGTTTCGCTCCCAGGCGGTGAGCCCCGAGCCGAGCCAATAGTAGAGACCGTCCCGCTTAAAAATGGCCGGCGACTCGCAGCCCCGGGTCATGTCCTTCACCACCTGCTCGGCGACGCTTTTGTAGTCCTCGGCCAGGCGATAGAGATTGCCGGAGTGGGTGATGAGATAACCGGTGCCGTCGTCGTCCTGAAAGACGCCCATGTCCCACTTTTTGATGATCGCGCCATCGTGGAGCAGCGGGCCTTGGAACGTGTAGGGGCCCCCGATCGTCGCGCTGGTCGCGTAGCCGACCGCCGGGTCCTTGTAGCGCGCGTCGTCGGTGTGCATGAACATCACGAATTGGCCGGTCCGCGGGTTTTTCATCACCTTGGGACGCTCGCCCACGCGATCCGGCCCGAGCCTCCCGTCCGCCTGCACCGGAAGCGCGATGCGCTCGAAGGTCCAGTTGGAGAGGTCGGGCGACGAGTAGCAGCTGAAGCCGTTGAAGGCGTTGCCGTGGTCGCGCTTGAATTCGCCGAAAAGGTAGTAGCGCTCGCCCTCCTTGACGATGCCGGCGCCGTGGGCGCTGACCATGGCGCCGTTCTGGTCATACCACGCGACGCCGGAGTGGATGGCGTCGATGGATCCGACCACCATCGACGCCCGAGCAGGCAGGACGACGGCGAAGAAAAACGTGTTGAAAACAACAGCGGCCGCCGGCGCGAGGCGAGCGAGGCAACGGAAACGGGAGACCATAAGAATCGGCTGAACGGAGGGGCGAAGAGAACGCGGATCGAGCGCGAGCAACGGGCCGGGCGCAAGCCACGGGCGGGGCACGGGCAGGCGTCGGGCGGTGAACGAGTGCGGAAAACGAGGGGGCAAGGGAAACAACGCGCCGGGCGCCGAACCGACGGTCGCGCCCCAGCCGCGGCGGAACAAGGGGCGAAAACTCCCACCGTGTGAATCGGTCGTGGAGAATCGCGCCGACCGAGCGCGGTGGACGCTCCACCCATGCGCGGGCGGCCTGGCAAACGACTTGTTACAGTTAACAGAACTCCCGCTTGGCGCCGCTCCGCACAGAGCGGGACAAGGGGCGCCCTCTTTGCGCGGTGCTCCGGAGGCGCCGCGATACCGCCCCCCCAAGTCGCCATGAATTCGCTGCGCCAGCTCGCCAAACAGCTCAACATCTCCCACGCCACGGTTTCCGCCGCGCTGCGGGGGCTCCCCGGGGTGAAGAGCGCCACGCGGCAGCGCATCCTGAGCCATGCCGAGCGGGTCGGATATCGGGCCAATCCGCTGGCGAGCGCCGTCATGGGCGCGATGCGCCGCGCGCGCACGGGAGTTTTTCGCGGCGTCATCGCCATCCTGCGCACCCAGGCAGCGGGAGCGCGGGGCCCCGCCGCCGAACGTCATGCCACCATCCTCGCCGCCGCCCGTCGTCGCGCCGCTGAACTCGGGTTCGGCGTGGACGAGCTGCCTCCGCGCGTGGACGAGACCGACCTCGAGCGGCTGCCACAGATCCTCGACGCGCGCGGCGCGGCCGCCCTCCTGGTGATGCCGCTCGCGGACACGGCGCTTTTGCATCGGCTGCCTCCCCTGCCCCTTCCGGTGCTTTACGCCGACACGCCGGACGACGAGCTGCGGATCGACGCGGTCTGCCCCGACTACCATCAGGGCATCGGGCTCGCGCTCGCGAAGCTGCGGGCGCTCGGTCGCGTGAATCCCGGTCTGGTGCTGGATCCGGATCTGTCCCCGGCCACGCGTGCCCGCTGCCTGGCCGCCTTCCGTTTGCTCGGTCTGGGCGACGCCGGGCAAACGCGCCCCGCGCCCGAGCCGCTCGTTCTGGATCCCGCCCGACCGCGCGCGGCGACGGAGTGGATGAGGCACGGCGGTTGCGACGCGTTGCTCGGAACCGATCGTCGCCGCGTGCGCGCCCTGTTTCCGGAAATGGCGGAAGACTTTTTTGAAATCGGTTGCGAGGCCCCCGGCGAAGCCCGTCCGGCCGGCCTGGTGCTTCCGCTCGCCGAGCTCGGTCGCTGCGCCGTCGAGACGCTTTGCCGCCGCGCGGTCACGCCCGGTGGACAGCCGGAGGCGATTCTCTCCCGCGTCATGCTCCCGATGAGCTGGACCCCGCGGCGCCTTGCCGCCCCGGTGGCCGAGACGGTTCCCCGGCATCGGAAATTTGGGGACACGGAGAGCCCCGAGCGAGAACCCGCGGAGCAAACGGAGGCCCGGCAGGCGGGGGCGGCGGGCGGCGTTTAGCCTCAGGCCCAGCAACGGGTTGGGGTTGGGGTTGGGGTTGGGATTGGGGTTGGGATTGGGGTTGGGGTTGGGATTGGGGTTGGGAAAAAATGATCATGGCCTCGTCCGGAGGGTGCCGACCGACGTTTCGGGCCCGGACCGCCCCGGGCGGACGCTCAGCGGCGTGCGCCGCGCTCCGCCCCGTCGCGCTCCAGCGCCGCCATCATCGCCAAAAAATCCGCCGGCATCGGCGCGCGGACCTCCAGCTGCCGGGCGGTGATCGGGTGGTGGAAACGCAAAAACTCCGCGTGCAACATCACCCGCTCCGGCTTGGCCGGCAGCTTGGCGCTGTCCTTCCAGCCATAGATCGCGTCGCCCAAGATCGGGTGGCCGAGCGATTTCATGTGAACGCGGATCTGGTGCGTGCGGCCGGTGAGGATGTGGCAACGCATCAGCGCCGCGTGCGGCGGATAGGCGGCCTCGCGCGTCCAGTCGGTGCGGGCGGGTTTGCCGCCCTCGCCGGTGGTCATCTTGTGCCGGTGGATCGGATGACGCGAAATGCTGCTCTCGATGCGTCCGCTGAGCAGGCGCGGCACGCCGGTGACGAGCGCGAGGTATTCCTTGTGCAGGTGGCGCTCGGCGAACTGCTCCGAGAGGCCGCGGTGGGCGGCGTCGGTCTTGGCCACCACGATCACGCCGGTCGTCTCGCGGTCCAGGCGATGCACGATGCCGGGGCGCTCCACGCCGCCGACGCCGGAGAGCGAACCCGCGCAGTGCGAGAGCAGCGCATGCACGAGCGTGTCCTCGCCGGTGCCGGCGCCGGGATGCACCACCATGCCGGCGGCTTTGTTGATCACCAACAGGTGCTGGTCCTCGAAAAGCACATCGAGGGGGATGTCGGCGGGACGCAGCTCGGAGGCGACGGCCTCGGCGTGGGAAAACTCCACGACGTCACCGGGGCGCAGCTCCTCTTTTTTGTCCAACACCACGCCGGCGCGCGTCACGCGGCCCGCCTCGAACGCGCGTCCCCAGGCGGTGCGGGAATGCTCCGGAAACGCGGCGGCGAGCAGTTTGTCGGCGCGTTCGCGTCGGGTGCCCGCGGGAACGGTGTAGGTTTGAGGATCGGCGGCGGACATGCGGGACGGAGAGAAACGGGAAGAATGAAGAGGCGAAGGTGCTTCGGAGCCGGCACAAGGACAGGCGCCCCGCCATTGGCAAGCCGGGCGCGGAAGCGCGCGAACGATTTCGCGTCACGCGCGTCACGCGCCCGAGCGAAGGCCGGGCAGGCCCGGGGAGCGTCCGAAGGCCGGCGGGCGGGAGGCGAAGCGACGAGCCGGGGAACAAGGGGCGCCCGCCCGCTGCCGCCAGCGGCATCCCGGCTCATTCCAATTCGCCTTCTAAATTTGTTTAATTCGTCACTCTCCGTGTCTCCGTGTCTCTGTGGTGAAAATCCGTAACTTATTTAACCACAGAGACACGGAGACACAGAGAGCAGAAATAAAGCGAGAACGACTCGGATCAATGAGTCTAAACCTGAAAGCAAATTAGAATCAGCTCGTGGCGACGGACCGGGGCGTCTCGACCAGGGAGGCCGCCGCGGTGAGGCGCGCGATCTCGGCCAGCATCCCGTCGCGGGTCGCCGCCGGCACGTCGGCGACGCGCCAGCCGTTGGCGGCGAGACGGCCGAGCTCCTTGGGGCTGAAGCCGGCCTCGTCGGCGAGGGCGCGGTATTCGTCGAGCACGGTGTTGTTGAAGACGAGTTGGTCGTCGGTGCTGATCGTGCAGTTGATGCCGGCGGCGAGGAAGGCGCGCAGCGGATGGGCGGCGAGGTCGCGCACGACTTGGAGGCGCACGTTGCTGATCGGCGTCATGTCGAAGGTCACGCCGCGCTCGGCGGCGAGCGCCACGACGGCGGGGTCCTCGGCGGCGCGCACGCCGTGTTGCACGCGGGTGACGCCGAGCGTCTCGATGGCCTCGCGCACGCGATGGGCGCCGTCGAACTCGCCCGCGTGGCATTTGGTGACCTTGCCGGCGGCGCGCATGCGGGCCCAGACCTCGGCCGTCCACGGCTCGGTGGGCACGGGCTCGTGGCCGTGGATGTCCACCCCGGCGACGCCGTCGAGCGAGGCGAGTTCGTCGATGCGCTCGCGCATGGGGCCGGCGTAGTCGGTGCGCAGCATGCCGGCGAAGAGTTTTAACGTGAGTCCCGGCGGCACGGCGGCGTGGATGGCGGCGACGATCTCGCGCGTGGGCACGCCGATGAAGTGGCCGACCGCGAGGTGGAAGCTGCACTCGACGTAGCGCACGTTGGCGACGACGTGCTTGGCGAAGGTGAGGCGGGCCGCCTCGTGGTAACGCTCCGGCGAGGTGAACCAGGGCAGCGCGTGACCGAGGAGAATCTCGTCGAACTTCGGAAAGCTCGGAAAACGAAAATCAGGGGCGTGGAAGTAGGGCTCCGACGGATACGTCTCCGGCTTCCACGCGTGGAGCAGCTCGTAGGGCAGGGAGCCGTCGAGGTGCAGGTGCGTCTCGGTCTTGGGCAGGGCGCGAATGAAGGAGGCCGAAGTCATGTGCCCACGAAACACACCAAGGGCCACGAAAGGTCCAAGGAAGACCGCCACGCCGACGATGTTTTTTCGCCACGGAGGACACGGAGATCGGCGGGGAGCTCACGGAGGCCCGGACTCGGGCGCGGCGCGGAGGGAAAGTCGGAGCCCACCAAACGGAGAGGGTGTTGGTGATTTCTAAACATCCAAACAGCCCCGGCCACCACGGAGGCGCCACCCAAGGCCGGACCGGACCTCCGTGCCCTCCGTGGGCCGCGCTCCGTGCCCTCCGTGTCCC
>CBINNW010000041.1:0-38218 GCA_966252115.1 uncultured Akkermansia sp. | reverse complement strand
GCGAGGAGCTTATGAAAGTTCTGGATGTCGTCCTCCGCATGGCTCAGCTTCGACGGTAGGTAAAATTCTCGCCCTACCAACGACTTAGCCGGATCATCGGGGCTCACATGACAGCGGGTTGACAAGAAACCCAAGGTCATGAATCAGCCGATAATCCTCACCAACGGACAGCACGAAATCAAAATCTACACGGTCCAAAACCGGGGCCGCGCCGTGTTCCAACTCTCGTATTACGAGGGCGGGAAGCGGGAGCGCCAAACCTTCGCCAAGGTTTCCGACGCGCGGCGGGAGGCCAAACTTGTCCTCGGTCGTCTGGCGCTGAACGTCCACGATGTGGCGGAGCTATCGAGCGCGGACATGGAAAGCTATGTGGTGGCCCGTAAGCACGTCGAGCCTACCGGCCTGCCGCTCCACGTCTGCGCGGAACTCTTCGCCCAAGCCCACGCCAAACTTGAGGGCCGCTCTTTGGCCGGTGCTGTGGATTTCTTCCTCTCGTTCCACCCGGCGGAATCCGAGGTCAAGCCGCTGGTTGATCTCATCGCGGACTTTGCCGAGGGTCGCCGCAAAATGGGCGTGGCGGCGGACTACGTGCAAAACATCAAGCGCCAGCTCGGCCGCTTGGCCCAGACCTACCCCGGCAAGTCGCTGGCGCAGTTCCGCACCGCCGATCTGGACGAATGGCTCGGCGGGCAGGACTGGCAGGCCGTCACCAAGAACGATGTCCGCAAAATGTGCATTACCTTCGGCAACTGGGCAAAGTCGCACCGCTACCTCCCCAGCGACCGCCCCACCGCGTTTGACGGCATGGCGCTTTACAAGGTCCCGCCCACCCGCGTCGGCATCTATACGCCGGAGCAACTGCGCGCGATGCTTACCACCGTCCAGCGCGTCCGGCCTGAGCTGCTCCCGTGGCTGGCCTGCGCGGCGTTCCTCGGCGCCCGCGTGTCGGAGCTGCAAAAGCTCCGTTGGGAAAACATCAACTTTGAACGCGGTTACGTCGAGGTCGCCGCGACCAAGGTCCGAAGCAAGGCGCGGCGTCTGGTGCCGCTGCATGATTCGCTTCGGGCCTGGCTGCTGCTGCACAAGAAAGAGGCCGGTTTCATATCGGCTTACAGCGCCCCGCAAGCCGCCCTCGGCTACTTGAAAAACGAAACGGGCGTTTCGCCTGTCGATAACGGGTTCCGGCATTCCTACATCAGTTATCGGCTCGCGCAGATAAACGACACGGCGCGTGTCGCATTGGAGGCGGGCAACTCTCCCGAGGCGATTTTCGGCCATTACCGCGAGATCGTAGGGCCGGACGATGCGGCGGCGTGGTTCGGCATCCTGCCCGACGGCGAAACCGCCCCGGCCTCGACGCCACCCACGCCCGTGGGCGAGGCCGATCCGGTGCCGGCGGAGGCGTTGGCGGCGTGAACTGAACTGCACCGGGTTTACACCGGCGGAGGGGTATGGAAACCACCACACCCCTCCCGACCTCCTCCTCGTCGTCCTCGTTTTCCCCCGTCTCCGCTTCGCCTGCCGCGTTGTCAGCGTCTGCCTCGGTCGCCGAGCCGCTTTGGACCTGCGACGAGGTGGCCGCGTTCCTGCGCTGCACGGTGCGGCATGTGCATAACCTGCTCCGTCGCGGCCTGCCGCATGTCTATGCTGGGCGACTGCTCCGCTTCGATCCGGCGGAGGTCCGCGCCTATCTCATAAAGCATCGTCGCTTTGGTCGTCGCTGCTGACGGCGGCTCGCCCGCCGTCTCCGTGTCCTGCGGTCATGAAGCATGGCCCCGGTGCCGTCTGCGCCGGGGCTTTGCTTCGTCTGGCTCCTGCCGCCGGGTTCCCGCTACGTTGACGCACGGTGAGACGCGAGCCAATCTGGCCGCATGAATCGCGGCCAACTCGCCCTTGAAATCGCCGGTCGGAAACATGCCGATGCGGAAGATTCGTGCGCGGCCATCAAGGCGGAGTTTCGGCGCGAGGATCAGGCCTTGGCCCGCCAGGGTCGCGCGTATGAGGTGCTCAAGCGCAACGTCGCCGCGCTCGGCATCGACTTGGAGAAAGGCGAGCGCCCGCGCCTGCTTTCCATCAACGGCGTGCGCTTCCGTTCGTAGGCGTCAACGCCCCGCGCGCCCCGCAGAGGGCGCAGGACGGAGCCGCGAACGTCTCGCCACCGGCTCCGCGTCACCACCGGCCCAAGCCATGAAAAAGGCCGACGGGGAGGGCTGCCTTTGGTTTGCGCCGTCCGGGCAAGGTGGAGCCGTGCGCAGCGCGGACGACCTTGAGGCGGAATTGACGGGCGGAGTGCGCAGCGCGAAGCCCGCCCCGCCGTCCTAGGCGCTAGAATAAGGCAGCCCTCCGCGACGGCCCCGCTGAAAGAATTCGAGCGTAAGCGAGCATCAACGCCGATCATTACTCGCGCCGACGTGCGATTTTCGGCGCATCCATGTCTCGTCACTGGGGGGCGGTTTTGCTTCAACCAACCGCAACAAAATTCGCATGGAACTGCTCGACTATCCGCCCTTCGACCGACTGCGCTCCCTTTCACCCGATAAGTTGGATTCCTCACAATTCATTCTCGAGCGTGGACACTCCAGCTTCCGCACGCCCTACAGCGTTCCCTTTCGTTTCAGAATAGAAGCCCCGGACGGTTACATTGCTTGGTGGAGTTCGTTGAATTTCGATCAACTGCACGTCAAAACCCCTTACGGTGCCGTCAATTTGCTGGCTCGTTTTTGCACCTCGATGCTTTACGTGGCGGAGGGTCGGTCGGGCTACGCGGAAGATCCAATCAGGCAATCAGTGATGGACGGCATTTTTCCCGTCCTGCATCGCTCCTCGAATTTCAACAACTTTGACGATCCGCCCGATATGCGCTCCCGCCGCGCGGAATTTGAACGCAAGAGCTGGGCCGAGCTCGCCAATTCAGACCCGCGAGAGTTTCACGTTTACGCCACCAACACCGTGACTGCGGCAAACAGCCGCCACACCGATCAGCGAACGGAATTCCGCGTTGTTTCCAGACCCGACGCCAAACACCGGTGGCTGTTTTGGACTCACCTTCCCCGGCGCACGGCGAACGCCCCAGCGGAAACCGCCTATTGGTTTGAACGCCACGTCGCACAGTTGCGTGGCCCACGTAAGCCGAATTGGGACGCGACCCAAAAGCAACGATGGCTGAATGCCGTCTATGTCGAACTTACGGGCAAAACGTCCAAGGAATTGGAATTGGACGCGCTGGCGGCGGACCTCGCCGACAAACCCGATCTCATGCTGGTGCTGGGCAAAGAGGATTCAGTGGGCTCGGTAGCTTGCTGGTCCGTGCCGCGCGTAGCTTTTAGCGACGCCGTATGTGTTGGCACGAACTTGGAACTGGCGTTCGTGGATTCGGAGGACGGGCAAAGAAAACGAGCGCGTCTGATTTTTCGGACACCCGTAGCCGCGCGTGAAGCCTTGGCTGGTATCGTGTCGGGGATGCGGAGGCGGCTCGGGGTTGGAAAGGAACTGAGAGGTATCCTTGGGGCCGAAAACGACGAACCATTTTCCATCTTGATCGGGATGAAACCCGAGGAGGAAGGCGAACACCGCGAGGCGTTCGCCCGATTTGCTGGTAAGCCACCCACTGAACACCGCGACGGCTTGATGGTGCATTGGCTCTCATTTCCCTGATTCCATCTGTCATGAGCCTCGACCTGCTGCGTCAGAAACTCTCGGAAGTGGAGAATTGGGTGGAGCGCACCGTCGTCGCCCACGCGGCGCAGGCCTTGCCGGTGGCCTCGTTCGGATTCACGCGTCTGGGCGACTACTACCCGGCGTCCCTGCTGCATGCCGCCAAGGTCGTCCGCGTGCCGACGGTTCCCGTGCCGCCGCTTGCTCAACTCGGGCTGCCCGGTTTCGAGGATTTCGAGCAACTGGATCACGACGGTATCACGTATTTGGATACTTACTTTGTGTGCGCGGAAAGCCTACGCGACGAGTCGCTGCATTTTCACGAGCTGGTGCATGTGAACCAGTGGCTACACCTCGGCCCGCGAAACTTTATTTTGGCCTACGCGCTCGGGCACAAGATCGGCGGCGGGTATCGCACCAATCCCTTTGAGGTGACGGCCTACGATTTGCAGGCGAGATTCGAGGCTGGCACTCAGGCTTTTGACGCCGCCGCGATTGCGCGCGACCACGCGAAGCGGGATTTTGGGGCTCTCATGCGCCAAGTCGGTCTCGCATAGTCGCGCATGGAGCGATTAAATCCACTGGTGGCGCAAGGCGCGTCCGGTGCCGAAGAGCACGGTGCCCAACGTGTCCACGCTCGCGAATGCTTGGTCCAGGCCGGTCCCCGTGACCTTTACCGCGTCGTGTTCGCGGCAATACTCGGCTTGGATGGCGAGGCCTACGTCCCAGGTGATGCGTTTCAACTCGCCGTCGTGAACGTGGTAAAACTCCAGCCAGCGGCAGGTGCCGAGTTTGTTTTTGTGTCGGAGAACGACGTAGATGGTCGCTCCGGGTGCGATGCTCTCGCGTAGCTTTTGGACGGCGGTGTCGCGGTGAACTTCGTTGTTCATGTGGGTTGGCGAGGTCGCGCTGCTTGCGGTTCCGGCGACGTGCCGGTTTGTCCGGTCAGCCCGATCTCGCGCCCCGCGCTCACGCCGAGGCAAAGCCGGGACGGACGACTGTCCGGCCCGGCGTGGTGGAGGCGCGCGCAGCGCGCACTACCTTGCCCGGTGTGATAGACTTCCGCGCGTCCAGAGGGCAGGCCCTTTCCCCTGCGGCGCTCCGCGTCCCTGCTCGAAATGAGCCGTCCCCATCGGCCCGCGCGAAGTCTCGGGTCGTTCGGAGCCGAGCGAGCCGGTAGCCGGAGCGGAGCCGACGAAGGAGGCCCGCGCAGGCGGACGGAGAAGCGAGGTGACGAACGCGCCCGTGTCTTCGCGCGTGTGTCGCATGGTATCCGCCAAGGGCAACCGGCTGCATCAAGCGAGGAGCCTGCGACGAGGTTGATGCAGTGGGTTGCGGGCGTCGGTGGTCAAACGCGGCCCTTACCTATCCCTCGCGAAAGCTTTCTACACCATGTTTCAAATGGTGCGGTATCTCGCTTGTGAAGGCTCAGATAACCCGATCACCGCGCGCATTCATTGACGCTACGGGCCACGAATGGGTATGCATCAATTTCTAAATGACCAGATTCCACACCGGCTTCCGCATCGTGACGGCTATTCTTAGCCTGTTCGCGGTCGTTTTTTCGGTGTTCGAGCACGAGGGTTTGGTGTTGTCGGAAAAAGAGCCTCTCCTGTCGTCGGTCGCCACGTTTGATCGCCAAGCGGCGTCCGAGTTTGGCGCGGAATCTATCCTCGCCCCGACTGAGCGGGAGAGTGTGGATGACTGCTATCGAAAGGAGCTACAGAATATCCGTGTGGCTCCAGGCTCCCGGCAAAAGCCGGTCCGGCCCCTCTTGCGTGGTCTTCCCTCCCGCCGTCCTCTCGCATGGCGTATGACGCGGGTGGTGCCTCGTGGACGGCCACGTCTCGTGGGCGTGGTTGAGCTGCGTCTGTAAACTAAAGGGGAATTTCACCCATCGCAGACGGCGATTTCCCGCAACCGGGATCTGCCGTCGCGTCGCTTCCTGCAAATCCGTCCGTGACGGATTCCGTCCCCGCGCCCGGTCGTGTGCCTGCTTCTTCATCCATGAACATCTTTGTCGAAATCCTTATCATCTTCCTTCTCCTCCTCGCCAACGGCGTTTTCGCGATGGCGGAAATCGCCGTCGTCTCCTCGCGCAAGGCCCGCCTAAAAAGCCTCGCCGACGAGGGCGATCCCAAGGCGCGCGCCGCCCTCGCGCTTGCCCAGCAACCGACCAATTTCCTCTCCACGGTGCAGATTGGGATAACCCTGGTTGGCATCCTCGCGGGCGCTTTTGGCGGGGCCACGCTTTCGGCAAAACTCTCCGTTTGGCTCGCGACGCTCCCGGCGCTCGCGCCCTACGCTCATTTCCTCGGCATCTTCGTGGTGGTCGGCGCGATCACCTACTTTTCGCTCATCATCGGCGAACTCGTGCCCAAGCGCGTCGCGCTCAGCAATCCCGAGGGACGCGCCATGCTCATCGCCAAGCCGATGACCGGCCTCTCCAAACTCGCCGCGCCCGCCGTCTGGTTTCTCACTCTTTCCACCAATCTCGTCCTGAAGGTTTTCGGCCTGGGCAAGGACGTGGAGGCCCCGCCCTCGGAGGAGGAAATTTCCAACCTCATCGAGCAGGGCACCACCGCCGGAGTTTTTCACCATGCCGAACGCGCGATGGTCGAGGGCGTGTTGCGACTCGATGAGCGCTCCGTCACCGAAATCATGACGCGGCGAACCCGCATAGTCTGGCTCAACGTGGCCGACACCGAGGAGGTCAACTGGCGCAAGATCGTCACCAGCGGCCATTCGCATTTCCCGGTTTATGAGGGCACGCGCGATCATGTCATCGGCATGGTTTCCGTAAAATCCCTCTGGGCCAATGCCGCCGCCGGCGTTCCCAACAGCGTCCGCAATCACCTCACGCAACCGCTGTTCGTGCCGCAAACCGTGCATGTGGTGCAGTTGCTCGAATCTTTCAAAAAGACCGGCAAGCACCTCGCGCTCGTCACAGACGAGTATGGCAGTGTGCAGGGCCTCGTGACGCTCATCGACGTGATGGAAGCCATCGTCGGCGACCTTCCCGAACCCGGCGACCGCGTCTCCCCCGACGCCATCCAGCGCGACGACGGTTCCTGGCTCGTTGATGGCAGCCTCGCCGTGGATGACCTCCGTCGCCGCTTCGAACTGCCGCCCCTCCCCGGCGAAGACGACGAGGATTACGAGACGCTCGGCGGCTTCATGCTCGACCGCTTCGGCTACATCCCGCGTGCCGGAGAACACTTCGCCTGCCACGGCTGGCGTTTCGAGGTCGTGGACATGGATCGTCACCGCGTGGACAAGGTGCTGCTCCAAAAAATCGCGCCCGCCGCTTCGCTCGCCAACGCGCCAACCTCCCCCGCCTGACGCCGTGCGCCTGCCTTACTGGATACATCGTTGGCTACACCGCCGCCGACTCTCCCGCAGTCGGATGCGTGGCACCTGGCTGCATTCCCGCGTCGGCGACCGCTTGCTCGACAAGGCGCTCTGGAAGCCTACCCGCGAATCGCTCGCGCGCGCCTGGCTGGTCGGCTTCCCGATCACCATGATGCCGTTTCTGCCCGCCCAGTCTCTCTTTGCCTGCATCATCGCGATCTTCATCCGGGGTAATCTGCTCCTCTGCATCGCTCTCCAGTTTCTCTCCACGCCCTTCACCGCGCCCGTGCATCTCCCCGCATGCTATTTCGTCGGCGAAGTCGTGCGCGGACGTTCGCCCTCCGCCGTCTGGCATGAGGTTACCGGCTCGACCACGGATGTGTTTACCGGCGACTCGCTCGTGTCGCTCTATCTCGGTGCCGCAGTGCTCGGCGTGAGCATCGGCCTGCTTGGTTACGTTCTGCTCAAAAACTTCTGGTCCTTACCGCACAAACTTCCGCGCGAGCGCCATCCCGCGCCCATGTCCTGACGTTTCCGCCATGTCCCTTTCCTCCGCCCACGTTTCCGCCGCCGCCTCACCGGTGGAATTTTCCTCCGAACTACGCTCGCTCTCCGACCGTTACCGTGAACAGCCCACGCCTCTGGGCGACATCCTCGACACCCTCGGTCCGCGTGCCTCGGCCCTGCTGGTCGTGATCTGCGCTCTCCCGTTCTCCACTCCGATCAGCATTCCCGGCCTCTCCACGCCGTTTGGTCTGGTGATTCTTCTGCTGGCGACCCGTTACTTTCTCGGCCTGCCGCCCTGGCTGCCGAGCCGCCTGCGCCGCGTGGTTTTACCGGGAGCGTTTTTCACCCGTATGCTGGCCGCGAGCGGCAAACTCGTAGGCTGGCTCGAACGCCGGCTCGCAGCCCGGCTGCACGTGCTCGCCGACGCCGATTGGAAACTCCGGCTCCACACCAGCGTGGTGATCGTCGCCGCGCTGCTCCTCATGATCCCGCTGCCGCCCCTGCCTCCGTTCACCAACACGCTGCCGGCGTTGGTGGCGGTCGTCATGACCTTCAGCACGCTCAAGCGCGATGGCGCGGGCATCCTCGCCGGCTACGCGCTCTTCGCCTTCACCGTCGGCTATTTCGTTTTCTGGGGCGCGGTGGCCATTGAGACCTTCGACCGCTACGGCTCCAAGCTCCTCGCCTTGCTTGGCTGGGGTGTATGATTTTTCTGATACAAAAACTCCTCAACTCCTCCCTCACATGAACGAATGGATCGGCCTCGGCCTTGGATTAATCGCCCTGTATTTCGGCGCGGAAGCGCTGGTCAAAGGCGGCGCGGGCCTAGCCCTCCGCCTCGGTCTCACGCCGCTTGTTATCGGGCTCACCGTGATCGCATTTGGCACGAGTAGTCCGGAAATGGTGGTCAGCGTGCAGGCCGCCCATGCCGGCAACGGAGCCATCTCCATCGGCAACGTCGTCGGTTCCAACATCTGCAACATCGCCCTCATCCTTGGCCTGTGCGCGCTCATCTCGCCACTGCGCGCGGACCTGCAAATCATCCGGCGCGAAGTGCCCATCATGATCGGCGTCGCCGTGCTGGCGCTAATGATCCTCGCCGACGGACATATCGCGCGTTGGGAAGGCGGCGTCTTGCTCGTGGGCTTGATCGCCTACACCGCCGTGACGGTGAAACAGGCTCGCTCCGCCACGGCGGCGCGCGCAGCGGCGGGGGCGGGTTTCCCGGACGAGTTGGGTCAAGGCAAGCCGCTGGGGCTGGGCTTGAGCATCGTGGCTGTGGTGGGCGGATTGGCGGTGCTGGTCGTCGGTTCGCACCTCTTTGTTGAAGGCGCGGTGACCTTGGCGACTCGCTGGGGCATGAGCCAGATGGCGATAGGCCTGACCATCGTTGCGGTGGGCACCAGTCTGCCGGAATTGGCCACGTCGCTGCTTGCCGCGATCAAGCGGCAAGGTGATGTCGCGATTGGAAACATTGTCGGCTCCAATATTTTTAATGTGCTCGGCATTCTAGGCGTGGCCGCGTTGGTGCAGCCGCTCGACGCCCCTGAACTGGCTTGGGTGGACCTCGGCATGATGCTGTTTGTATCCGCCGCGCTATTACCGGTGGTCCGGAGCGGTGGCCGCATCAGTCGCGGCGAGGGCGCGGTGTTGCTCGCCGTTTATGGCGGCTATACCTTCTGGCTGCTTCGCCAATCCGGAGCATGAACAAACGGACGCGCGAAGGGTCGGGCTGCATCCCGTCCCTTCGCTCCGGCATGAAGCAAGGAATCAAGCCCGCAAGGGCGCGGCCTCTTCGCCTTTCAACCAGCGACGAAACGCCCGTAGCTCGTTTAGCGTGCCGGCAACCAACAGATTGTCGCCAGCCCGGAGCGTCTGCTGGCCGTCCGGGTTGATGATGCGGTCGCCTCCGCGCTGAATGCCGACGATGCGAACCCCGGTGGCTCGGGCGACCTGAAGCTCTGCGAGGGTTCGGCCCGCGCGCGGGCCGTCGGCGAGTATTTCCGTTTCCAATATGGAGCCGCTGAAAGTCTCCGCCGTCTCCGAAACGGCGATCTTGTCCTTGAGCAAAAAATCTCGGACCGCCGCCAGATTGTTATCCTGGCCGAGCAACATCACCTTGTCGCCGGGATACACCCGAAGAGTCGGGCCGGTGTCGGTGATGACGTAGCCGTTGCGCTCCACCTCGATTACCGAGCAACCGAAACGCGAAGGGATTGCAAGCCGGGCGAGATCGTGCCCCGCATAGGCGGCGTTGTCTGGCACGATGCAGTCTTCGAGGCGCAGCCCCCAAGATTCCAAACCTTGGTCAAAGGCGACACGGGCGTTGGTGCGCTCGTTCGCCGGTGTATCCGTGGCGAAAACATCCTGCACCGAAGATTGCCACGTGCTGTGCCAATAGATGAGGCGGTTGGAACAAATACCCACGACAATCGCGGCCACCGCCGCGACGACGATCCAGCCCCAGCCGGGCAGCGCGTCCACCGGCAAAACCAGATAGAGCCAATATCCGATAAAAACCGGCGCGATGGCGCGAAACCCCTTTTCGGTCGCCCCAGCGGACAAGCGCCCGACCGAGCCCAGGCTCTCGGAAAAGATCATCGTTACGGTCACCACGTTGCGCCAGATCGCCACCAACAGAACCAGCACGATCAAGCCGATCACGCCCCAGAAAACATAGTCCAGCATCGCCTCCTCGATCCATTCGCTGGCGGCGAAGACACCGTTGGCGGCGGTGAGAAGTTGCGGGGAAAAAATCAACAGACCGGTGACCAACAACATTTCGACCGCGACCTGAATCAAACGGCCTCGCACCAACTTCCAAACCCGCGGCGCGCTCTGCCTGGACTGAATCTGTTTCAACCAACCGCTGTAGGCCTCCAGCGCTCGCGTGACCCAACGCGGCTCGATCCGGTCGGCAGCTTTCAGGATGCTCTCGGCTCGTTTGTTTACGAACGGCGTGGCGAGCACGGTGAGAATGGAGACACCCACCGCCAAGGGATAGTATTTCGGCGGCAGCACCGCGCTGCTCACCCCGAGCTGGGCGATGATGAAGGAAAACTCACCGAGGGGCGTGAGCAACAGGCTGGCGCGCCGCGCGTCGCGCGGCGTGGCTCCGCACAAAATCAGGGCCAGTCCGGTCGCCAGCGGTCGCGCGATCATCACAAACGCGAAAAGCCCCAGGATCAGCGGCCACACGTCGAGCAGTAGGCGCACCTCGATCATCATGCCGATGGAGACGAAAAACACGCTGCTGAAAACGTCGCGCATACCGGCGAAGGATTTTTCCACGCCGTTTTTCTGCGGCATCTCCGCCACGATGGCGCCGAGCAGAAACGCGCCGAGCGCGAGCGAGTAGCCGGCCTTGGCCGCGCAGATCGCCAACAGGAACAAGACGCCGGCGACAATGATCGTCTGCAACTCCGGATCGGCGCGCGACTCCAGCCGGCGGAACAAGCGCGGCACCAGCAACAGGCCCGCGCCGACGAGAAGCACCACGAAGGCGCTCATCGTCGCGAGCAGGCCGCCCACGTTGGCTCCCTCGCCGCCTCCCTGCGTCTGGCTGGCGAGCACCGTCAGCATGATGACGGCCACCACGTCCTCCATCACCGTGATCCCGAGCGCACGTTGCGCGGAGCCTTCGTGCGTGAGCTTCAACTCCTCCACGATCTTGGCGATCACCGCCGAGCTGGAGACCATGAACATGCTCGCGATAAAAAGACTTTGCAGCGTGGACCAGCCCACGATCAGGCCGAGCGCCTGGGTGAGGTTCATCACGAAAAACGCGCCCAGCCCGGTGGCGAACAGCGTGGGCAGTCCCATGCGGCCCAGCTTCGTCAGGCTCAGCCCCAGACCGATGGCAAACATGAGGAACACCAACCCGACCTGTGAAAGCGTCTGGATGCGATCCACGTCCGTGATGAAGGAAAACGGCGGAGTGTAGGGACCGATCAAGATGCCGGCAGCGAGATAGCCGACGATGACGGAGAGACCGATGCGTTTGCAGAGAACCCCGGCAAAGCCGGCCGCCAGCAACACGACCGCGAGGTCTTGGATGAAATTGATGCCGTCCATAAATCAGGTGTTTTTATCGTGAGGTGACGGCTCTTGTGAGCCGGGTTTGGAAAAATTAACCGCGTGGTGAACACTGGCGGGCGATTCCGCCCGCCAGTGGCATGGATGTTATCGACGGTTACGATCGATCAAGGCTCCTGCAAAAAAGCCGAGGATGCCTCCGACGAGGGTATTGGACAACCAATGTCCGATAAAAAAGGTCGCGATCAGACCGAGGCCGGCTCCGACGCAACAGCCCCAAGATGTGTAGAAATTTTCATCTTTGGGCTCATTTGGTTTCTTTGTTTCGAGAGTATTGAAATTCATGGCGTTGGCAGGTGGTCGCGCGCTGATCGTTTCAGCGCACAAATAGTTACGGAAATACACCGAAGTCTTCGTCCGCCTTTTTGGCGGCACTCATTCGGTTTTAAAACGAGCTGGATTTTTCAGCCGCTGAGACGCGATTCGCCTCGTCTAAATTCGTAACTCGACCACACCGACCCACGGCGACCGGGGAAGCTCGGGTTCGGCTCGCGCCACGGGCAAAACGGCCAAGATGTATCGGCAAGGTGGCGACAAAGGAGACCCCTTCGTCCAATCATTGCCGGCCGGTGCCTGACTTTTTGGCAAGGGTGCGATTTTGAGCGGCCCTGACTCGTGGAGAACCGCCAGGACGAGGGTCTTTTCAACCGCCTTGATGGCGACTGCACTTCCGGTGGTAGTCCGCGTCAGGCCGTGGCTCTGCCCGACTAACACGCCAAATAGCATGATAATCAAAAAGGCGACCAACGGTCGCATCAGAGCTGCTTGCCACGAACGCACGCGTTAGAACGATCACCGACTCTATTTCTGTCAACACGGTGGGGTGGCATTTATGGAGTAAGCCGGTCTCCAGTTTGCCAGCGTGGCTGTCCCGAAATCAAAGGGAGATGATTTTAGCCGGCCCGCGCGAAGTCTCGGGTCCGTCGGAGCCGAGCGAGCCGGTAGCCGGAGCGGAGCCGACGAAGGAGGCCCGCGTAGGCGGACGGAGACGCGAGGCGACGAACGCGCCCGTGTCTTCGCGCGTGTGTCGTGATGGCATCCGTCAAAGGCAACCGGCTGCATCAAGCGAGGAGCCTGCGACGAGGTTGATGCAGTGGGTTGCGGGCGTCGGCCGTCATCCTCGTCGGGTGTCGAAAACACGCCGTGCGTCAGGTGATCGCGGCCCGGTTGCATCCGGCCTCGGCGCTCCGCGATTGTTCATCTGTATTCATAAACAAACGACACGCGCGTGTCGCGGTCGCTGGCCCGTCGGGTGGTGCCGTTCCGCGCCTTGTCGCGCTCTGTTTATGCGACCCGCGCGGAGTCTCGGGGCGCGAGGAACGCAGCCTCACCGGGAGCCGAAGCGGTATCGCCGACAGGCGGCCCGCGCAGGCGGACGGGCGGGCGAAGAGACGAGCGAGCCCGTGTCTCCGCGCGCGTGTCGCCACCCGTTTTCCGACCGCTAAAAGCAAGTCGTCGCGGCACGGTGAAGCGCCCCGTGCGAGCCGTGCCGCGACGTCTTTCGGTCTCGGGCATCTCCCTTCGCCGGTGCTATCCGGCGCGGTGTCCCACCTGCCGGTTAGGGCACGCGCCGATGCGCCGGGTTTACACCGCGCCTAGGGTGTAGCGGCGTTGGGTTACGCGACTCCGAACCTTGCCAAACGTGGCAAGGGGTAGGGTGTCTCAAGCAACAGAAACGATCCTTCGTTTCATAAGTCATCGCCGCCGAGTCGGGCTTTTACACGCGATGATCCAAACGAAAATTCAGTTCAATCTGGCGAATGCCAAGCGGTATTTCCGGGAGCATTTGGGCGCGGGGGACTACTACTCGCAGGGTCGCCAAGTGGCGGGCGAATGGCTCGGCCTGGGTGCCGAAAAACTCGGTCTGCAAGGCAAGGTAGGCGAGTCCGCGTTTCTCGCTTTGTGCGAAGGCAAGCATCCGGAATCGGGTCAACGTTTGGGGCAACGGCTGAACGATGTGCGGCGCGAGGCGGGCAAGCTGGCGCCGAATCGGCGGGTGTTTTTCGACTTCACGATTGCGCCGCCGAAAAGCGTTTCGGTGGTCGCCCTGTTCCAGGACGAGCGAATCGTGGAGCTGCACAACCGGGCGGTTCGGGCCGCGATGGTCGAACTGGAAAAACGGGCGGAAACTCGCGTGCGCAAAGGCGGAAAAAACGGCGAGCGGGTGACAGGCAATCTGGTCGCGGCCTGCTTCCGGCACGACACGAGCCGGGAGCTTGATCCGCATCTACACACGCACTGCGTGGTCCTGAATGCGACGCACGACCCGGCGGAGGCTCGGTGGAAGGCGCTGCATCCGGCGGGCATGTATCGGGCGCATCGCTTCGCCACGAACCTGTATCGGCATGAACTCGCCAAGGGTCTGCGCGGCCTCGGCTACGAACTCGAAACCCACGCTCAAGGATTTGAAATCAAGGGCGTGCCGGCGTCCGTGGTGGCGCGGTTCTCGAAGCGCCACCGGCAAATCGACGAGGAAACGAGCGCGCGACTCACCGCCGGTGAATCGACCGGAAACGTGAAGGCGCTGCGCGAACATATCGCGCACGGCAACCGGCGGCGGAAAATCAAGAACGCGGTCGCGGACACGCTGCGTTTCAAGTGGGCCGACCAGATGCCGCCACAGGAATTGATCGCGCTGACCGCGCTGCGAAAGAGCGTGCAGCCGCGACCGGTGCCGAAAGGCGACGCCGCCGCGTGCATCGGCTGGGCGGAAGAGCACTTGTTTGAACGACGGTCGGCGGTGCATGAACATGAACTTTTGGCGGCGGCGCTCGGCCATGCGCAGGGCCGCGCGGTCACGTTGGCCGAACTGCAAGCCGAAGTCGCTCGGCGCGACTACATCCGCGAGGCAGGCACCGACCGGCTGACTTCTCGCGCCGCGCTGGCGTGGGAGCGCGAAGTGGTGTTTGCGGCGAAGAGCGGACGCGAAAAATGTGGTGTGATAAACCCGCGATTCGTTCCGTCGCCGAGCTTGTCGGATGAGCAAAGAACGGCGGTGGATTCGTTGCTCAATAGCCGGGATTTTATCGCGCTTTTCCGCGGGAGCGCTGGCACTGGGAAAAGTTTCACGCTCAAAGAAGTCACGCGCGGAATCATCGAGTCCGGTCGCGAAATCGTGGTGCTCGCTCCCCAGCGTCAGCAGGTGCAGGACTTGCAGGCCGACGGGCTACCCGCGCAGACATTGTCTGCATTTCTCTCCGCCCCCAGCGTTCCTTGCTGGGGTGTCGTTATCTTGGATGAGGCCGGGCAGGTTGGCGCGAAAGGCATGGCGCAACTGGTCCGCCATGTTCGCTTCCGGCATGGCCGGTTGATCCTGTCGGGCGACACTCGCCAGCATGGTGCGGTGGTTGCGTCGGACGCCCTTCGCTCCATCGAAAAATACACAGGGCTTCGCCCGATTGAGATTCACGCCATCCGGCGGCAAGATCCCGACAAGGCGAGGACAGCGGCGGAGCGAAGGTTTATTCGCGGCTACCGCGAGGCGGTGAAGCTCGCCGCGAAAAACGACTCGGCAGGGTCGTTCGCGGCGCTGGATCGGCTTGGGGCCATCCGCGAGGTCGGGGATGCGGAGGCGCGGCGCGCCTCCGTGGCTGACGAATACCTCGCCGCGCTCGGGCGCAAGGAATGCGCCTTGGTCGTGGCCCAGACCCGCGAGGAGGCGCGGCAGGTGAACGAGGTCATTCGCGCTCGTCTGCGCGGCGCGGAAAAAATCGGCGCGGGCGTCGTGGTGCGGAGCTGCCGCCCGGTTGATCTGGACGACGCGCAAAAGCGCGACGCCCGGTTTTATCAGGCCGGGCAATACGCGTGTTTCCTGCGCGGGTATGGACGCTTTGCCAAGGGCGACCTCTGCCCCATCGTCGAGGCCAACGAGCGCGGCGTCGTCATCGAGAAAAACGGACGGCGTTCCATCCTCGGTTACCGCTACACCAGCCGAATCGTGGTCGCGGTCGGCGCGGAAACCGAGGTCGCACCCGGCGACCGGCTGCAACTCAAGTTCAACGGTCGGTCGCGCGAGGGAATGCGACTGAACAACGGTGAACTCGTCACCGTGCGCGAGGTCCGGCCCGACGGTGCGCTCGTGGTCGAGGATGCAAAGCAGAACCACAAAACCCTCGGCCCCGACCAACGGCTTTTCGTGCGCGGATACGCCGTCACGTCGTATGGTTCGCAGGGCAAGACGGTGGACACCGTGCTTTTCGCCGACGCGGGCACGAAGGCCGCGACGGATGCGCGGCAATGGTATGTCACCGTCTCGCGTGGACGCAGGCGCGTCGTGGTTTTCACGTCGGACAAAGCGGCGCTCCGAGCCCATATCGAAGCTTCTGGCGAGCGGCCCTTGGCGATGGATGTGCGGCCCGCCGGTGCCGCCGATAGCGTTTCGGCGGAGTTGCGGCGGCGAGCTGCGGCAGAGCAGGCGCGGGAAGCCGCCAGACGTTTCCATGCTGTGGCCGCCGCCAACCAGGCCAACGCTGCGCGGCATAGCCGCTCGGTCGGCGTCCGCATTTAGCCATTCTCAAGCTCCCTCTCTGTCTCCTTCGCCCCGTAATCACCATGTCACCCAAAGACCAAATCGCCGCCCGTAAAGTTCAACAGAAACCAATCCGAGCACGAAAAGTCCGCCCGGATTGACCTGCATCAACGCCAGGGGCCATGGGAGTTGCGGCGCGTCTTCCTGGGCTTACGAATGCAAGGGTGGCACTGGCGCATGACTTCTCCGATTCACCCCGCGAAGACCTCTTCGCGCGCCGCGCCTTTGTGGTGGCGTTCGGGTTTCTCGCCTCGGTCGCGGTGCTGGGCGCGCTTCTCCGTGGGTCGATGATCCGGCCGATTCCCGGCTTCGACTACGGTCACTGGCTACACGCCCACTCGCACACCGCGTTTCTCGGCTTTGTCTTCAACGCCTTTTTCGCGTTCGCGCTGACTCGCTTCGTTCCGGCGGACGAGCGCCCAGCCTACCGGAAGTTGTTCGTGGTTTTGGTGGTCGCGGTGCTGGGCATGCTCGTGACGTTTCCGATTCAGGGTTACGGGCCGGCGAGCATCGCCTTTTCCACCCTGCACATGGTCGCGGCGGGGGTCTTTGCGTGGCGTTTATGGCGGCGCAATCTCGCCGCGCCCGGAGCCCGATGCCATCTGCGCGTCGCGCTGGCATGCCTTGTTTTGTCCGGCATCGGACCTCTGGCGCTGGGGCCGCTGGCGGCGCTCGGTCTGCGCGACACGCCCGCGTATGCGCTCTGCATCTATTTCTATCTGCACGCCCAGTATAACGGGTGGTTCCTCTTTTTTATCCAAGCGCTGCTGCTTCAGCCGTCGGCCGGGCAAGACGCCTCGGTTCGGGAAACACGACTCGCGCGCGCGGCCTGTCGCTGGCTGGGCGCGGGCGTGGTGCTGACGCTGGCCCAGTCCACGCTCTGGCTCGGACCGCCGGCGTGGGTGTATGTCGTCGCCGGGCTGGGCGGCGTCGCGCAGCTCGTGGGCTTCGGGATTTTCCTGCGCGTCTTGGCCGCCCGCAGGACGGAAGGATATGTGTTTGCCGGTTCGATTCCGACGACGGCGCGGTGGCTGCTGCGGCTGGCGCTGGCGGCCTGGGGGCTGAAACTCGTCTTGCAGATTGCCGCCGTCGCGCCGGACCTCGACGCGCTGGTCAATCACCGCTTCATGGTCATCGCGTTTTTGCACCTGGTGTTTCTCGGCGTGGTCACGCCCGTGATTCTGGCCCTCGGCTTCACGGCTGGCTGGTTGCGGGATACGCGTGTGATGAGTCTCGCGGTCGGCGTGTTTTTCGTGGCGGCGGCGGTGTCCGAGGTCGTGCTGGTTGCACTCGCGCTGGGTTGGGAGTCGCCGGTTACACTGCCTTGGCTGCTGTTTGCACCGACGGCCTTCATGGCCGCGTCGGCCCCGTTTTTTTTCGTTGTGGGCGCATCCTCCCGCGCGTCCGCGCATCCCCGTCTTTCCCCATGAGCACGCTCACCAGTTTTGTCCCGCTCGACCTCGGCCTTGTGCGAAAATACGCCGTCGCCGGCCCGCGCTACACGTCCTACCCGCCGGCCACGCGCTTCACCGCCACTGCGGAGGACATCAAACTCGACGCGGCCATCGCCGAGGACAACGCGTTCCCGGACCGGCCGCTTTCGCTCTACGTGCATCTGCCTTTTTGCGAATCGCGCTGCTGGTATTGCGGCTGCACGACGGTCATCACCCGCGACCATGACCGCGCCAACCCCTACCTCGACTACGTCGAAAAGGAACTGCTCTTGCTCGCTGCCCGGCTCGATCCGCGCCGGCCGGTGACGCAGCTGCACCTTGGTGGTGGCACCCCGACCTTCCTCGCGCCCGACCAGTTGCGCCGGCTAGGCGCGATGTTGCGCGGACGTTTTCGTTTCGCACCCGACGCGGAGATCAGCGTCGAGATCGACCCGCGCCGGCTCACGCTCGAACACGTTGCAGCCCTGCGCGATCTCGGTGCGCGGCGCGCCTCGCTCGGCGTGCAGGACACGAATCCCGCCGTTCAGCTCGCCATCCATCGCCACCAACCGCACGCGCTCAACGAACAAGCCTTCGCTTGGCTGCGCGACGCCGGGTTCACGTCGATCAACGTGGATCTTATCTACGGCCTGCCGCTCCAGACGACCGACACGATACGACGGACCATCGAGGACGTGGTTGGTCTGGGTCCAGACCGCCTGTCGGTTTTTAGCTATGCCCATGTGCCCTGGCTGAAGCCGGCCCAGAAGGTTTTTGACCAGCGAGGTCAGTTGCCCGACGCCGAGAGCAAGCTGGCCATGTTCTCCGCCGCTCATGCCGAGTTGAGCGCCGCCGGTTACGTGGACATCGGTCTGGACCATTTTGCGCGGCCCGACGACGAGCTGGCGCGGGCGCGCGAGGCGGGGACTTTGCAGCGCAATTTTCAGGGTTACAGCACCCGGGCGGGCGCATCGCTTTACGGCCTCGGCATGTCGTCGATCTCGTCCACGCCTGACGTGTATTTCCAGAATCACAAGACGCTCTCCGAATACCGCTCGGCACTCGACGCAGGCCGCCTGCCGGTTGAGCGCGGGCTGCGCGTCACCGCCGAGGACAAGCGCCGTCGCACCGTCATCATGCGCGTGATGTGCGAACGACGGCTCGATTTTGCGACGTTGTCGCGCGAGTTCGGTTTTGATTTTCCCGCCGCCTATGCGCGCGAGCTGGAGTCGCTGGATGATCTGGTGGCGGATGGCATCGTGGAGCGCACGGAGGCGGGCATCGCCGTCACGCCGGTCGGCGCGCCGCTCCTGCGCATCGTCGCCATGCGCTTCGACCCCGCCAGCTACGCCTCCGCGAAGCGACACTCGCAGACGGTGTAGGCTTACGCGTCGGGACCGTGACGCCGCGCGTCGGAGGGCGCGATGTTGCCGGTGTGCGCTCGCCGCCCTAGGCTGTCGCGCCAACTGGCCGATAGCGCGGGGCAGGCGGCGAGTTCACCGGCGGCGGTGCGATCCTCCTTGCGATGGTGCATGATCTCGTTGGCGCGCTCCACGGTCCACTCCGGGTGCGGTCGCCGCAGGAGCACCGCGTCGGCGGGTGCGCCGACCAAGCCATCTTGCAGGACGCGCAGATACCAGCCGGTGCGCCCGGTGCGCTCCACTTGAAGGGCGAGGTCTTTCACGCGCCAGCGACGCGCGAGTTTCCAGCACGGTTGGCGGGGTTGGGAAATTTCCACGACGATTTCTCCGATCTGGAAAACGTCACCCAGGCAGACGTCGGCCTCCAGCGCGCCCGCCACGGTGAAGTTTTCGCCGAACGCGCCGGGACCAAAGTCGGGACCGATTTCGGCGATCCAGAAGTCGTAGTGCTCCATAGGATACACGCACAGGGCCTTGTCCGGTCCGCCGTGGTTTTTCCGGTCGGCCTGTCCGTCGCCCTCCAGCCCTACCCTTCCGGCCCGAAGCGGGCCGGACGCGGCGTCTTTCACGAAGCCGGAAAACCATTCCCGGTCCATCGGTTCGGTGGCGTCGGTTCGACCGTGGAGCCGGGGAAGGCCCACTTGCAGGCCGATCAATCGAAATCCCCGGCTCATGCGTTCTCCTTTTTTTGGCGTTTGCGATCATGCCGGCCCTGCAAGCGGTGTAGTTGCTCGATGATTTCCGCCAAGCGCACCCCCTCCGGCGTGAGCCGATACTCGACGTGCGGCACCCGCCCCGGAATCTCCGCGCGAGCGACAAGATCGTAGGCTAGCAGTTTGCGCAGACGCTCGGTCAGGATCTTGGTCGAGATACCTGGGATGTAGCGCTCGAGCCGGCCAGGACGGGAAACTCCGCGTTGCAAGGCGCCGAGCACGGCGGCGGACCACTTGCAGCCCACTACATCCTCAAGGCTGCGATAGGAACGGCGCTCCTGGATCGTCAAATGGTCGGTAGTCATGCGGGCGACTTTAGCTGCAAGGGATCGTGAAACAAGCGGGCACCAAACGGTGCCCGGGCACCGCATCGCACCCTCTGGGCGTGCAGGGACGTTTAGGCTATTCTGGGGACGCAGGCCGAGAGTCCTCGGTCGCACAAACCACAACGTCAAAAACACATCCCCCCACGTCATCATGAAAACCAACGCCACGTTCTATCATGCCGGTTGTCCGGTTTGCCTCGAAGCCGAAACCCTCCTCGTCCGTCACCTGAACACCTCCACGCTCAATTTGAGCATCGTTCACCTCGGCAACGAACGCGGACGCATGGCCGAAGCGGAGGCGGCCGGGGTAAAGTCCGTGCCGGCGCTGGTCGTGGATGGTCAGGTGCTGCATCTCAATTTCGGGGCTGCTTTGTCAGACTTGAAATAGGGCCGGGATCACAACCCGGTCGGTCACTCCTCGCGAAAGCCGTCCGCCGGGTCGTAGGTGACGACGGTGAGGTGGCGTTCGCGAGCCTCGATGCGGCCCGACCAGCGGAGGGGCTCCGCATCGCCGCCGAGCTGAACCTCGATCTCTACGTCGTGCACATCGGGGCTTAGCGGCAGGCGCCAGACGTCGATGGCCGGGCCGTCGTTTGATATACCCTTGGCGGTGTAAACACGTTCCTCGACGCGACCGTCGATGCTCAGGCGAACGCGCACCGGCTCGCGGTGCGGCTTGGCGGTCGGCGCTCCGCGCATGTGAATCGGAACGGAGGTATCCGTCGTCGTGGCGGCGGGCGCGGCGGTCTCGCGTTCGCCAAAAACCTTGAAGGAAAACGCGAACTCCGGGCCCGACGCTTCGGGGTTCGCGACGCGCAGGTGGCTGAGCCCGATGGTCGCGCCGAGGATGCCGGCGAACACCAGCACCAGCGCGCCGACGCGGCGAAGGGTCCAGGTGTCGGCGGTTTCCGGCGTGGTCGGCAAGGTGGTGGCGACGGATTGGGACGGAGCAGCAAAGAGGGCTGCGGCGCGGCTCAAGTTACCCGGTGCGGATGGATCGAAATCCAGCACGCACCACGCCTCCGATGATTGCGGGCCGCCGGCGCGGGCGGGGCGAAACGCGGGCTCGCGCGTGCCGGCGAGGCGCTCGGAAATCCAACGGTTGCCATCGCGCGCGGCGGCTTCGGCGCGGGCATCGCGCACGATCAGCACGCGCGCCACACCGGAGGCGAGCAGGCGCTCGACGAACTTCGGGCGCACCCAGCTCGCGCTCGGCACAGGGTGGACCTGGTAGTCCGGCAGACGGGCGCGCCAGGCGGCGGCGGCGAAGAAATCCAACCCGCCCACGGTGTCGCTCGCGACTAGCGCGATCCGCACCGTCGCGCCGGAGTCGAGCGCTTGTTTGGCGGCTTGCTGGATGCCGGGCTCGACCACGATGGCGTCGAACCACGGCAGATGCATGGCCTCGGAATCGCAGGAGCCCACGCAGACCGCGCAGCCCACGCACCGCGAGGGATCGACCCACGCCTGGGTGGCGAAGCGTTTCCCGTCGCTGCGCGGCACCATCTTCACCGCGTCGAAGGGGCAATCCTGCACGCACTGGGTGCAGGCGTGGCAACGCGCGGTCTCGACAACGGTTTGATAATCGGCGGACGGGCGCACGGGCGCCGAGGCGGCGTCTTCGCGGGTGCGGGGCGTAAAGCGGCGGCCGAGCAGCCAGGGCAGGCCGGCGGCGAGCGTGAACGTGCCGCCGAGGGCGAGCCAGAGCCCGCCTTCTTGAAAGCGCAAAGCGAGTGCGAGCGGGGTGAGATACCAGGCGTCCACCGTGAGGTGGGATGCCTTCTCGGCCATGGCGGCGGGGGCGTCGAGCGGCGCGGGCACGAGCCAGGCGGCGAAGGCGAGCGCGAGCACGAAGGCCACTATCAGACGGCGGTCAGGCAGGAGTTTCACCCGGTTCAAACGCATGAGATGCGTCACCAGTCCCAGCGCGATCATCAGCGGGAGGATCATGTGGAAAAAGAACACCACGAAGAACAGCAGGCTGGGCACGAGGCGGTCGGTGAGGAAGAGACGGCTGAGCGGTTCGCCAAAAATGGGCAGCGCGTCCAGGAAGCGCATCGAGGTGGTCGCGACCTTTTGCGCGGGCTGATCCCAGACCAGCCAGAAGCCGGTCCAGCCGATGAACCAGATCACGCCGACCAGCGCCACGCCCGTGACCCAGGGCAGCCAGCGCGCGCCGGTGAACTTGCGCGCGAAAAACATGCGGCCCGCATGCACGAGCAGGAAAAACATCACCAGGTCGGAGCCGTAGCGGTGAAGCGCGCGCATCCAACCGCCCAAGCTGCGGCCCTGATCGTTCAGCGCGGCGAGCGACGGGTAGGCTTGAACGAGGCTGGAGCGATACCAGATGAGCAACAGCACGCCGGACGCGACCGCGACGAGCAGGGCTAGATTGGCCATGCGCCCGGCCTGCCCGAGAGGATCGGAGCCGGCGGGGAGCGTGCGTGAAAAGAGGCCGTCGAGGCGCGCGAGGAGGTTGTCCACGCGGACGAAGAAGGCGTTGCCCCGCACGGGAGGCACGGGGGGAGAAACAGGCGCGGCCGAAGAGTTCACGGACGCGCGGATGACTCGTGGATGAGGGCGAGCGCGGCCTCGCGGAGCCAGCTGCTGTGGCGCTTGTCCAAATTAAACCGGTAGGCGATGAGCCCCTCGGCATCGACGAGGATGAAGAGGTTGGCGTGATCGATCATTCGGGTGACGGGGTTCGTCCGGGCCGAAAACTGAAAATCCCTCAGCAGCGGATGCATGACGGCGGGCTCGCCGTTGGCGTAGCGAAAGCCCGGGTAGGCCAGGCCGTAGGCCTCGGCGACGCCGCCCATCAGCTCGACGGTGTCGTATTCAGGATTTAACGACATGGCCACGACGTCCAGGCGCGCGCGGTCGGCGGGCGAAAGCGAGTCGGTCAGCTCCTTTACCGCCACGAGGATGTCGGGGCAGGTCGTGGAACACATCGCATAGATGCCGGTGATGAGCGTCACGCGACCGCGCAGGCTTTCGCGCGTGACGGCGTGGCCGCGCTGATCGCGCAGGGCGAAGTCAGGCGGGATGAGCCGGGTGCGGATGCGTTCGCCCGGGAAAGGCGCGGGCGTATCGGCGTCGGCCGAGGGCCGGCCGTAGGCGTAGAGACTGCCCGCGACCGACAAGCCGACGCACAGGCCCGCGAGCACGGCGCGACGGCTCGCGCCCGCCCGAGCCTTGGGCGCGGAGCCGCGGCTGAAGCGCCAGAGAGCCAGGACGAGACCGACGATAAACGCCGGCTCGGCCAGCATGATGACGACCGACATCCACTCCATACCGCCGGTGCGCGGATCGTAGCTGAAGCACCAGATTTTGAACTCCTCCGAAAAGGCGCTCCACGCGCCCCAGCCCGGCGGGGCGAAGATGACGAGCAGGAGGAAAACCTCGTAAACCGCCACCGCCGCCGTGAGGAAGACCGGGAGGCTCGGCCCGGTGACAAAGCCGCAAGCCGCGCCCCGCAGTCGGCGAAGCCAACCGTGTATCTCGGGCGAGGGAGCGAAGGCGGGGTGAGCGGGCTTTGGCGTGGGTTTCATAACGACAACGACGGCGGCGGGAACGAGTGGGCAGCGGTGGGAGGAACGGCGGCTCAGCGCACGTGCCAGACGTCGGCGAGGGCCTTCCAGTTGGCGAAGTAGTAAACCGCGAAGCAGGCGAGGAATACGCCCGTGAGCACCATCGTGCCCTTCATCGCCCAGTGGTCTTCGAGCAAGGCTTCGCCGGGCGCGCCGGGCAGCGTCTCGGCGACGCCCCAGTCGGCCATGCCCTGGCCGACGGCGTGGCGTTCGCCGAAGAGGATCGTGCCGACGCAGAGGGCGACGAAGAGGAAAAGGCCGGCGACCGCGATGATCGCGCCGACACCCATGATGCCGAGGAAGAGATGCACGGCCGGGCCGTAGATGCCGGCGTGCTCGATGTCATAGACGCGGCGGGCGACGCCGAGCGACCCGGCGAAGGACATGCCGAGCGACACCATCAGGATGCCGCCGCCAAAGAGCCAGGGCTGCACGCGGGCGGCGCGCCGCCAGATGAAGTCGCGGCGGAACATCAGCGGGATGACATAATAGGCCAGCCCCATGAAAGCCACGGTGGTGCCGCCGACCACGGTGGCGTGGAAGTGGCCGGTGATGCGCAGCGTATTGTGGGCGATGATGTTGATCTGCTGCGTGCCGAGCGTGACGCCGGTGATGCCGCCGATGAAGCCGAAGATCAGCACGGAGAGCACGACGGAGGTGAAGGCGGGATTGCGCCAGGGCAAGGCGCCGACCCAGCCGAAGAGGCCGCGACCGTGGCCCTTGGCGCGCATGGCCATCTCGACCGAGGCCGGGACGGTGAAGCCGTGTATCATGGATGCCAATACGGCGAGATACATGGCGTAGGAGGTGTTCCAGATCTTCCAAGATGCGCCGACGCCCGGGTCCACGAGCAGATGGTGGGCGGAGGCGAGGTTGATGAAGAGGATGTAGAGCACGAAGGCTCCGCGACAGACGGTCTCGTTGACCGGCTTGGAACCGGTGGCGAGCTGGCCGACGAGATACCAGACGGAGACCATGGCGCAGACGTTGACCTGCTGGGACTGGTGGCCGAGGCCCCACCAGATCATGCGATACCACATGGGGTCGGGCTGGGGCGTCCAGCCCATGGAAAAGGTGAAGGTCGGGATCATCACGATGGCCCCATGGAGCAGCGTGACGACGGCGATGATGGCGGCTGCGGTGGCTCCGAACGTGACGAGCGGCACCGAGCCCTCGTAGGTGCGGTCGCGACGGGCGATGTAGAGCGTCGCGAAAAAATTATACACGCCGATGAGCGTGCCGACGGCCATGAGGATGATGCCGAGATAAAAGCCGGGGTGCGCGAGCAGCGGCAGGTAGCTCGTCATGAGCACGTCGGCCTTGCCCTGGAGGATGACGACGTTGGTCATCACCGCGCCGGTGAGCATTAGGCCGAAGGAGACCCACGCGATCTTGCGCGAGAACAGTCGGCACTTCAGCGGGATGGTGCAGGCGAAGTAGAGGATCGCGACCTCGAAGAAGAGTATCCAGAAGATGAGCATGTTGAGCCCGTGGAAGGTCAGGATGCGATAGAACCAATCCACACGGAGCAGGTGAACCGCCTGCCAGCGCGTGAGCGCGAGCAGGATGGCGGCGATGCCGCCGAGGAGGAGAAACACGACGCCGGCGACGGCGTTGAGTTTGATGAAGCGTTGCGCGGCGAGGCAGACCTCGAGGCCGGTGGTGGCGCATGTGCGCGCGTCGGCACCGGGGGCGGCCAGCGAGGCCGAGCCGGGTGCGGGGGAAGCGGAGGAAGAGGACATGGAGAGTCGTTCGATGGGTGAAAAAGGGCTGATGGGAGCGGGCGCGGCGGCGGCTACTCGACGAGGATTTTGCCGATCATGTGCTCGTGCCCGATGCCGCAGAACTCGTTGCACACGATGGTGAACTCGCCGGAGGAAGTCGGGGTGAGGGTGAGCACGTGGTCGTAGCCCGGCAGCACTTGGAAGTTCATGTTGAGCGGCTGGAGCGAGAACCCGTGCTGTAGATCCACGGACGAGAGATGCAGCCGGTAGGTCTCGCCCTTGCGGAGCTTGAGGATCGGATACCAGGCCCACATGCGGGCGAGCAGGTAGGCGTCGCCACCGGGGGCGGGTTCGACAATCGGCACGCCGTCGCGCTCGCCGGTTTTACTGGAGGCGACAAAGGCCTCGGTGCGCTCGGCGAAGGCGGCGGGCGTGACGGCGTAGGCCTCGCCACGGCTGTTTTGTTTACCCCGAAAATGCCAGTAGGGCATCATCAGGCTGAGGACGAAGCACCAGAGCAGCGCGAGGCCGATCCAGAGTTTTTCGGCCCCCTCGGGCGGTTTGAACCAATCGCGGGCGGGAAGGGTGAGGCTCATGGAAAAGGAGATTGGTCAGGGCAGTTGCGCGGCGGGCACGAAGAGCAGTTCGATCCAGCCCCAGGCGGTGTAGGAGAGCATCGGGATGGCGACGCCCAGGACCAGGAGGAGCCAGGGGTTGTCCATGAGGCGTTTGAGGAACGGTGGTTTGGGTTCGGTGTTCATGAGGAAGCGGGAAAGGGAGCGGATGCGGTGGCGGAGGTCGGGGCGGGCAACGCGTTCGCGAGCGCGGGAGTCGTCGCGGCGGGCCGGCGCGCGAAGACCGGGCGCAATACGAGCACGAGGAACCAGACCCCACCGGCGGCGGCGAAGAGGCCGCCGAGGCCCATCACGCCGAGGCCGATCTGTTCGCCGAGGGAGCGGATGTGTTGCTCGCCGGCGTAGGTTTTTCGGCCGAGGCCGTAGGCTCCGCCGATGGCGAAACCGAGCGCGAAGACCGCCTGACCGACGCCGAAGCAGACGAGTTGTCGGCGGGCGGAGCGCCAGCGTTTCGCGTCGATAAGCGCGACGGCTGCGGAGGCCAACGCGGATGCGGGCGCGGCGTCGCGGGCGAAGATTTTTAGCAGGAGATAAGTCGCGGCCATGAACGAGGCCGTGATGCCGCCGAGCGAGGCGTGGTAGTGTGCGGGCACCAGTGTGGTGGATCCGCGAATCATCGCGCCGAGGACAAAGCCCAGCAGGGTCAATCCTGCGCTGGCTGCAAAACCCGCGCGGGCCAGGCGCGCGAGCGAATCGGCCGGGGCGGCGTTCGTCGCCGCGCGGTGGCGGCGGAGGTGGCGCACACCGAGGAAAAGCGTGAAGAGCACGACCGGAAAAATGCCCCAGCGCATGAGCAGCGTCGCCCCCTCGATGTAGTCGCGGTGCAGCGCGCCGCGCCACGAGAGCAGCGGCATGATAAAGTGCGGGGCGATGAGCACGGCGAAGAGACGGCGTGCGGCGCGGGCGGAAAGCAGAGGGCGACCGCTGGCGAGGTCGAGCAACCAGAGCCACACGGCGAGCATGGCGCAGACGTTGGCGACTTGGAGCACGTGGCCCGCGCCCCAGTGGGAAAATTCGAAAAAGGTGTGGCGCTCCAGGCCGGCGGGTAACGCGACGCGCGCCGACAACCAAGTGACGCCCGCGAGCACGAGGACGACGCCGCAGGCCTGCACGCCGACGGCGGCGTCGTCCGGCAGTCCGCCGGAAACGCGCGCCGCCGGACGGGCGACGGTTCGCAGGGCAAAGCTGAGCACGCCGACAAAAAACAGGGCGAGGCCGCCGAGAAAAAACGGGTGGTCGATTACGGGCACGTAGTTGGCGAGCACGGGAGTCGCGCCGCGCACGAGGCCGCCGACAACGAGGCCGAGCACGCCGATCACGGCCGCCGCAAAGGCGAGTTTTTCGGACGGGCCGGAGCGGGTGGACGCGCGCAGGGCGGCGAGGGCGGAGGCGAAGGCGTAGAACCAGACGACGAGCGCGAGGTCCACGTGGACGACGAGGCAGCGTTTGAAAAACAGCGGATCGTCGATGATCCGCGAAAGCCCGGGTAGGCGTCCGAGCACGACGGAGAGCGAGAGCAGGCCGGCGAGCAGCAGGCTGCCCAGGGCGAGCGCGAGCCAGCGGCGGACGAAGGGCGAGGGCTCGGAGAGGGGCGTGGGCATGGTCGGCGTGGCGAGGTGAAGCGGAGGCGCAGGTTATAACCGCATGCGTCGCGCACGGCCTTGATATGGATCAAGGGCGGGGCGCGTTGTTTGATTTATGCTGCGCCATGCCCGATTCCGCCGCCGCGTCCCCCATGTCCGCCGTTTTATCTGTCAACGAGAGCCGCGCGTCGCTGCGCGGTCGCGCGAAGACCCTGCTCGCGTTGACCAAGCCCCGTCTCGCGACGTTTTCCATTTTGTCGGGACTGGCTGGATACGCGGTGGCGCGTGCGCCGGGCGGAGACTGGATGCGGCTCGGGGCGGCCTTCGCCGGGATCGCGCTGGCTGCGGGCGGAGCGCTATCGCTCAACCAATGGTGGGAGCGAAGGACCGACGCCCTGATGCGTCGCACCGCCGGGCGTCCGCTGCCGCGCGGGGAAATCGGCGCGTCCGGCGCGCTCGCGTGGAGTTTGTCGCTGAGCCTCGGTGGCGTGGGTTTGCTGGCCGCGCTGACCACGCCGCTGGCCGCGCTGATCGCGGCGACGATCATCGTGCTCTACGGGCTGGTTTATACGCCGTTGAAGCGACGCACGCGCTGGGCGACGGAGATCGGGTCCTTGTCGGGCGCGCTGCCCCCGGTGTTGGGCGCGGCGGCGGCGGGCGACGCGGGATCGACGGCGGCGTGGGTGCTGGCCGGGGTGATCCTCTTTTGGCAGATGCCGCACTTTTTCGCGGTGGGATGGATGTATCGGGAAGACTACCGCGCGGCGGGTTTTCCACTGCTGCCGGCGATAGATGCGGACGGCGCGCGCACGGCGGCGTGGTCACTGGCGCACTCGCTCCTGCTGGCGGTGGCGTCGCTCGCGCCGTGGGCGCTCGGCTGGGTCGGGCCGATCTATGGTGTCGTGGCGGCCTTGGGCGCGGCGGCGATGGTGCGGGCGAGCTGGCGTTTTCTCGTTCGAGCCGAGGAACGCGATGCGAACGGGCGACGACTGTTTTTCACGACCATCCTCTATCTGCCGCCGGTGATGGCGGCGTTGGTAATCGACCGGTGGTGAGAAAAAATTTGGGCGAAAAAAAGCCTCTCCCGCGCGAACGGGAGAGGCCGTGATGCTGGACTAGACTTGGTTTAGAACGCGTAACGCAGACCGACCGAGTAGAGCCAGGGATCGAGACGGGCCTCGGTAAGTTTCGTGCCACCGGCCTCGACATCGGTGCGAAGCATGGCGCGTTTCACATCGAAGTTGAGCGACCAGGTATCGTTCAACGCCCAGTCGAAGCCCGCCTGCACGGCCGGGCCGACGCTGAAGTTGTCCAGCTTCAGACGGGTGGCGCCGACGGCGAGATCGTCGTCGAAGATGAGCGTGAAATTTACACCCGCTCCCACGTAGGGACGGAACGAGCCGATGGGATCGAAGGTGTATTTGGCGAGCAAGGTGGGCGGCAGGTGCTTGAAGCTGCCCAGCGAGGTGCCGGCGGACTTGACCGTGTGTTCCTGCGGGACGGTGAGCACGAGTTCGGCGGACCAGTTGGCGTCGAAGGCGTAGGAAATATCGAGTTCGGGGATGAGCTTGTCCTCGATCTCGACTGGCACGGCGGAGTTGGTGGATTTATCCACGGTTTCGAGCCAGGTAGCGCCCACGCGCATAGACCAAGGGCCGGCTACAGCGGCCGAGGCGGCAACGAGCGCGGCGCTCGCTACAACAGGGAGACGGATGAGTTTTTTCATGGGATGGGAGACAAAATAGGCGCGCACGTTTCTGCGCGCCCGGGAGCGGGAGGGACGGGAGGCTGGTCTGCCTTACTTCACGATGAGCTTGCCCTTCATCATGCTGAAGTGACCGGGGAAGGAGCAGAAGAAGGGGTAGGTGCCGGGCTTGTCGGGCGCGGTGAACGTCACGGTGTCGCTCTCGCCGCCGCCGACGATCTTGGTGTGGGCTAGGATGGCGGAGCGGTCCTTGGGCAGGTATTCGGGGCCGTTTTTCATGGCGTCCATGAGGAGCTTTTGCACCTCGGCGTCGGGCAGGGCGGAGAAGAGCACCCAGTTGTGGCCCATGGCGGTCTTGGGCAGCTTGCCGATGTGGCTGAGCTTGACGGCGATCTTTTCGCCGGGGGCGGCGGTAATCTCCTTGAGATTAAACTGCATCGCGTCGTTGGCGGTGATGGCGATCTCGCGCGGGGCGGCGTCGGCGGCGCGGATGGCCGGGGCGGCGACGCCGCCGAGCGCGAGCAAGGAGAGGGTGAGGAGGTGTTTGATTTTCATGGCGGGTAAAGGATAGCGGATGCCGAGGCGGCGCGCCTTGATGCGGGTCAAGCGTCGGGAGCTTTTTCGCCGGAGCGCACGGCGCCGAGGAGGGCGGCGGCGGCCTCGTTCAGGCCGCCTGTGAGACCGGCGCGCTGATGCACGATCTCGCCCTCGGCGGACAGGATGGTGATGAGGTTGGAGTGGGCGAAATTGCCGTCGGCCTCGCGTTTGAATTTCACGCCGAGGAGGGCGGCGAGTTCGCGCACGGAATCGTCAGAGCCGCGCAGGAGCACCCAGTTGGCGTCGAGGGCGCGGGCCTCGCGGAACTGGTGGAGCACGGCCACGGTGTCGCGCTCGGTGTCGAAGCTTACCATGACGATACGGGTGAGCGTGCGGTCGGCCTCCGGTAGTTTTTCCCGGATACGGGCGAGGTCGGCCACGGTGGCCGGGCACGCGTAGGAGCAGGTGGAGAAAAACATGACCAGTGCGACGGGGTGGCCACGCAGCTCGGCGAGACGGAAGGACGTGTCGGCGTCGGTGGTGAAGGCGACCTCGGTTTGATAGATCGACGCGGCGGGAAGCGGGGCCTCGGCGGGCAACGCGGCGGCGCAGCAGGCGTCGGCCGCGCGCAGGGCGGGCGAGGCGAGGAGCGCGAGGGCGGAGAGGCAGAGGGCGGAGGTTTTCATGGGTGTGCGGGGGGCGGAAGATCGGTGGCGCAGCGAAAGCCGAGGGAGGAGGTGCCTTGGCGGGCCTTGAGGGAGGAGCGCAGGGCCTGGCGCATGAAGGCGGCGTAGTCGCCGGGGTCGGTGGCGGCTGCGGCGGCCCCGCCGCAGAAGAGATTCTGGTCGGTGGCGACGTCAGCGCGGGATTCGCCGGTAACCATGGCGGTGTCGAAATCGTCCACCCATTCCCAAACCAACCCGTGGAGCCCGCGTGCGCCGTGCAGGGTGGCGCGAGCGGTGGCGACGGAGGGCAGCACCTCGGGCGTGGGGGCGGAGAGCCAGGCGTAGAGATCTTGCTTGAAGACGGGCTCGTCGCGGCCGACGGGCGTGGTGTAGCCGGCGGCGGCCGCGAGTTCCCACTCGGCGAGGGTTGGCAGGCGTTTGCCGTGCGCGCGGGCGTAGGCGCGGGCGGCGAACCAGGAGATGTTGACCACGGGGGCGTCGGCCGGGGCGGAGGGTCCGAGATCGAGGTCGCCGGCCCAGTGGCGCAGATACGTCTCGTCCGCGAAAAGCGGAGAGACTCGCGAGCGTCGCCACTGCGGGTGGGCGGTGACGAAGGCGAGAAACTCGGCGTTGGTGACGGGAAGGACGTCGAGGTGGAAGGACGCGACAGGAACGAGTTCAGGGTCGGTCGTGGCGCGGGCGATGGGGCGGTAGTCGCCGGCGGGGATGAGCACGGAGGCCTCGCCGCCGCGCAGCACCTGGCCGCCGAACGCCAACGCCAAGCCGAGGACGGCGAAGAGCGGGCGGAGCGGGCGCGGGAAGCAGAGACGGCGGCGAGGCATGGCGAGGAGGCGTGGGGGTTTGGAGCGATGGGCGCGGGTTACTCGCCTTTCACCTTGCGGATTTCGTCCACGGTGAAGGCGTCGGCGGAGTTGCCCCAGTTGTTGGTCACGTAGGTGAGCACGTCGGCGATCTGCTCTTCGCTGAGCACGTCGCCCTGGGGTGGCATGACGCCGTTGTAGGCCTGGCCGTTGACAGTGACGGGGCCGTTCATGCCTTTGAGCACGATGCGGATGGCGCGCTCGCGGTCGGCCATGAGGTAGTCGGATTTGGCGAGCGGGGGGAAAACGCCGGCCATGCCCTCGCCGGAGGGAAGGTGGCAGGCGAAACAATTCTGCATGTAAACCTGTTTGCCCTTGGCCATCTGCATTTCCTTGGTGAGGCCGGCGATAGTTGGGTTGGCTTTGATCTCGGCGGCGATCTGCTGCTCGAGCTCGGCCTGGTGCTTGGCGGCGGCGGAGCCGGCCTCGACGGAGGAGCCGAAATAGACGGCGTCCACTTCCTTGCCGGAATACACCACGCGATCTTCGGCGCCGGTAACCTTGAGCATGCCGATGGCGCCTTTGTTGAAGGCGCGGCTGAGCGAGTGGTCCACGAGCACGTAGGTGCCGGGCACGTCCACCTGGAAGTCCACGATGGTGGAGCCGCCGGAGGGAACCATGGTGGTCTGCACGTTTTCCTGCGCGAGGCGGTTGCCGCCCTCCAGCCAGACCTTGTCGAAAATCTCGCCGATCACGTGGAATGACGAGGTGAGATTGGGGCCGCCAACGCCGAAGAAGAGGCGGACTTTCTGGCCGACCTCGGCGGTGAGGGCCTTGTCGCCCACGAGCGAGCCGACCGCACCGTTGAAGAGGACGTAAGTGGGGCGCTCGTCGATGGACTTGGGGGTATCGAAAGTTTGGAGACCGCCGCCGGCATAGGGACCGTTGGCGTAGAAGTCGCCCTGCATGACGTAGAACTCCGTGTCGGCGGGCGGCAGGCCGTCCTTGGGCTCGACGAGGATGAGGCCATACATGCCATTGCCGATGTGCATGGGCACGGGGGCGGTGGCGCAGTGGTAAACGTAGAGGCCGGGGTTGAGGGCCTTGAAGGTGAACTGCGAGCTATGGCCGGGAGCGGTGAAGGTGGACGCCGCGCCGCCGCCGGGACCGGTGACGGCGTGAAGGTCGATGTTGTGCGGGAGTTTCGAGGACGGGTGGTTGTTGAGGTGAAACTCAACCACATCGCCCTCGCGGATGCGGATGAAGGAACCGGGCACGGTGCCGCCGTAGGTCCAGAACGTGTAGTCGGTGCCGTCGGCGATGCGGGCGGTGATTTCCTTCACCTCCAGATTGACGACGACGCGGGCGGGAGTGCGGCGGGTGATGGCGGGTGGCACCAAGGGCGGGGCGGTGAGCACGGCCTGCTCGATGGGCAGGGCGACGACGTCGGGCGGTAGCGCGACGCGGCCGACGACCGGCGTGAAACCCTCGGCGGCCGTGGCGTTGGCGGCCAAGGCAAGCGAGGCGAGAAGAAGCCCGGCGAGGCGGGCGGGGTATGTTTTGGCAGATTTCATGGTCAGTGTAGTCGAATCAGGGGAAAGGCAGGGGGAACGGCGCGAGGGGGGGAGCGGGCTCAGGATTTGGGACCGGCGGCGCGGATGCGGGCCACGGTGTCGGCGCTGACGGCGGGGCCCTGGTTGCCCCAGGCCTGGAGCACGTAAGTGAGGACGGCGGCGACATCGGCGTCTTCGAGCGGCATGGGGGGCATGGCGCTTTCGTAGGCGACGCCATTGACGGTGACCGGGCCGACCAGGCCGTGCAATACGACACCCACGGCGCGCTCGGGATCGGCGAGCAGGTAATCGGAGCCGGCCAGCGGCGGGAAGGCGCCCGGGATGCCGGTGCCGGTCGGCTGATGGCAGGCGGCGCAGGACTGGCCGAAGAGGGCCTCGCCCCGCACGATGGGATCGGCGGAGGCGAGTGCGCCGTCGGTGGAGGCGGCAGCGGTGTCGCTCGCGTCGGAGTCGCTTTCGTCCGTCGAGTTGGCGACGACGACGGGTTCGGGCGAGTAGGCCTTTTTCAAGGCGAGCGCGGGCACCGCGACAAAAGCGAGCACAGCGAGGGCGAGTTGGCCGTAGGCAAGCCGCACGAGGAGCGGGGTGCGACGCGGGGTGGCGGTGGATGGGGCTCGGGAGGACATGCCCACACATTATCTTAGCGGAGGCCGCACCGCCTTGATGTGCATCAAGGCGCGGACGATTCCATTGCGCTAGGATGGGCGACGATGAATCCACGCACCCTCCTCGCCGCCGATCAGGCGCAGACCCTTGAACTGGCCGCCGCCGTGCAGACCTCGGCCGCCGGCATCGTCAGCCGCACCGTGCTGCAAACGCCCGAACTGCGCGTCGTGCTCTTTGCCTTCGCCGAAGGTCAGGAACTCACCGGGCACAGCAGCAAACGCCGCGCGGTCGTGCAGATCCTTTCCGGCGAGTGCGAATTTCAGTTCAACGGTGCGTGGGCCCGCCTCTCGACCGGCGCGTTGTTGCACCTGCCGCCCGAACACCCGCACGCGGTGCGCGCTCACGCGGGACCATTCTCGATGTTGCTCACGCTCGGGGCCGATGCGTCGGCCGCGAAATCCTGAGCACATCCCATTTCACCCCCCCATTCGTATTTTCGCCATGAACACCCTAGCCGAAACCGCTCCATCGTCCGCCGCTGCGGACCGCAGTCGCACGCATTTCGATGTGCGCCCGATTTCCTGCCGCCAGAAACACGCCCTGATATTTCAACGCTGGGGGGTGTTGGCGCCCGGCGAGCACTTCGTGTTGGTCAACGACCACGATCCGGTGCCGCTCTATTACCAATTCGCGGGCCAGTTCCCCGATGCCTTCGAGTGGGAATACCTGGTCGCCGGGCCGGACGAGTTTCACGTCAAGATCACGCGCCTGAAGGCCACGCCCGAGCCGGTGCGTCGCCCCGACCTGCCGCCTTGGCCGCCGCGCGGAAACCAAGTTGCCGCCGTCTCGCCGAAGCCCGAGCCGGCGGTAAATGCAGGCGAGCCGAACGCGTGCGAGGTGGATGCGCGCGGATTGGAGCCGCCCGAGCCGATGCTACGCATCCTGTCGGCATTGGAGGCGCTGGCGTCCGGCGGCGTGTTGCGCGCGCGCACCGACCGGCGGCCCATCCATCTGCTCCCCGAGCTGGAGGCGCGCGGCGTGCGGCATGAAAGCGAGGAACAACCCGATGGCAGCTGGAGCACCACGCTTCGTCGCGGCTGAGCCGAAAACGGCGATGAGTGCGCCGGTGCTCGCTCCCGCGCCACGTGCGCCTGTGGTCGCGCGCGGCGGCGCGCTGCCGCTGACCGGCGGCGGACGACTGCCGCTGGTTTTCATCGTCGCGGGACTGGTCGCGTTCGGTCTGGCGGCGGCGTGGCTCGCGCGGGTGGCCGGGCGCGGAAGCGGGTTTCCACCGTTTCTCCATCCCGAGGTGGTGGCGGTGGCGCATCTCTGGCTGCCGGGCTTTTTGCTGAGCATATGTCTGGGCGCGACCTACCAGCTGATGCCGGTGGTGCTGGGCGAGGCGGTGCGGCTGCGCGAGGGCTGGTTGTGGACGCATGCGGGCCTGCATCTCGCGGGCGTGGTGGCGTTGGTGTGGGGCCTGGCGAGTGGACGCTACCTCGCGGCCGGGCTGGGCGGACTGGCGGTGGTGGCGGGCGTGGCGATCCTGGGCGTCGCCACGCTGCGCACCTTTCGCGTTTCGCGGCGGCGTGATGCGGCGGCGTGGAGTTTTGTTTGCGCGGCCGGCTGGCTGCTCGCGACGGTGGTGGCGGGTGTGGGGATGGCGCTGAACCGGCGACACGGATTTTTACCGCTCTCGATGGTCGATCTTTTGCGCGCGCACGCCCACCTCGGGTTGGTCGGGTATTTCGCGAGCCTGCTGCAAGGCGTGACCTTTCAACTCGTGCCGATGTTCACGATGGGCGAGGCCCGGCGGCCCCGGCTCGCGATGGCGGGGTTGCTCGCGACGCAGACTGGGCTGCCGGTTTTGGCGGCGGGCTTGGCGTGGGGCGCGCGCGGTCCGACGGTGGCGGGAGCCGGCGTGGTGGCGGCCGGGCTGGTCGGCACGGGCTGGGCGCTGGCGGCCACGCTGGCCACGCGGCGTCGGCGTCGGCTCGACGTGGGGGTGCGGGCCTTTGTCATCGGCATGTCCCTGCTCGGACTGGGCGGAGCGGGTGGTCTGGCGCTGGCCTTCGGCACCGCCGGGGCGGAGCGTTTGCTTCCTGGCGCGGCGAGCTACGGGATCGTGGTGATCGTGGGCGGTTTGAGTTTTACCGTGCTGGGCATGCTGGCGAAAATCCTGCCCTTCCTCGTTTGGATGAAGGCCTACGGTCCACGCGTGGGCCGCGAACCGGTGCCGGTGGCGACCGCGCTCTCGTCGCGTCGTCTGGAGGAGTTTTGGTTTGGTGCGCATCTGCTCGGGCTGGCCTGCCTGCTCGCCGGAGTGCTCACGGAAACGCATGCCCCGACAATGGCGGGCGGTGTGTTGCTGGTGGCCGGCGCGGCGCTTTGGCTGGGCAACGCCGCTCGCGTGCTGAGTCACCTGCTGCGCGTGGTAGGCCCAAAAACCGCCGCGATGGTGACGGCGAAGCCCACGCCCGCGTCCTGATTTTTTTCTCCCATGAACTCTCCCGACGACCATCCCCTCATTCCCGCGCTGCTCGAAGCCTGCGGCCGGGTTTACGATCCCGAATTTGGCGTAAGCGTGCGCGATCTCGGTCTCATCTACGACATCGCGGTTGGCGAGAACGGCGCGGTGGTGGTGACGATGACCCTGACCTCGATGTATTGCCCGGCCGGCGACGTCATCACGTCAGGCGTGAAGTCGGTCGCCGAGACGGTGCCCGGCGTGAGCACGGCGCGCGTGGACTTGGTGTGGGAGCCGACGTGGACGCCGGATCTTCTCTCGCCCTCGGCGCGAGCACAGCTCGGATGGGACGAGGCGCGTGTGCATGAATGAGCATGGCGATACCGGCCAGCCCCGGCGCACTACGCGAGCGGCTTCAGACACGGGCGAGGCCGTCGTCATATCGTCGCGTCTGCGTTTGCGCTTCCTTCAACTTTAGAGGCGTCGTCTGGGGGAATTGCCGACGGTCAACGCGATGGCGCTCCCGGCGGCCATGGCCTACATGATGCCCGAGACCATCGCGGAATTCTCGGCGCGATTGGCGTCCGCGAATGCCGGACCGGTGAATTGTGGCGAGCCGCCGGACTGGCCGCCGGGATGCCTCTGCGGGCAAAATCCATTTTGGGCCTATTACGTGAGCGGTGCTTGGGCGCTGGAGCAGGCGGTTTTCGACGTCGGGGGAACGACCGCGTGGTGGCGTCGGCGACGTTGGATTTTATGCGAATGGCGTGCCATGGCCGAGGAAGAGGTGTCGGGGTTTTGCGCGTTGTGCCGACTCGCGTTGGCGCAAGGCGGGAAAGCCTGCCCCAACGGCGGGCGTCGCCCGGATGGCCGCGCCTGTTTTTCGGCCCGTCGGGTTGATTTGGATCAAGGCTTTGGCGCGCGCGACTTTTCAGCCGTGACGCACGGGGATGGTATGAAGGAGCCGGACACGCGCCGACCGTCGGCGCTCCGTCTGAAACAAACGATCAACGCAAATGAACACACCCAACTTGAAAACCACCGTCGGTGAACTCGTGCGCGCCGCCCCGATCCGGGCGCGCGTCTTTGAAAAGCTCGGCATCGACTACTGCTGCGGCGGGAAGAAGCCGCTGGCCGCGGTCTGCGCGGCCAAGGGCTTGGATGCTGCCACGGTGCTGGCGATGTTGGCGGCGTTGGACGGCGCGGCGGCCGGTGACGCGCCGGTGGATGCCAACGCGATGAGCATGGCGCAGCTTTGCGACCACATCGAAGCGGCACACCACGGCTACTTGCGCGAAGAGTTGCCCCGGCTCGATTTTATGACGCGAAAAGTCGCCGCCGTGCATGGCGCGGACGAGCCCCGGCTGATCGAAATCCGCTCGGTGTTCGAGCGTTTCGCGCCCGAGTTGATGTCGCACATGGCGGATGAGGAGTCGGCGGTTTTCCCACGTATTCGTAAATTGGAGACATCCGCCGGATTACCAGCGGAGCGCGATGAGTTGAACACCGCTATTTCCGAATTGGAGCGGGAGCACGCCGACGCGGGCGGCGCGCTGGAGCGTTTCCGCGAGCTGACCGACGGCTACGTGCCGCCGGAATGGGCCTGCAACACCTTCCGCGCGCTCTACGACGGTCTGGCCCGGCTGGAGCGCGACATGCACCAGCATGTCCACAAGGAGAACAACGTGCTCTTTCCCCGGGCGCTCGCTGCGGCGTAGCCTACGTCGGTCCGTCGCGCCGCGATCTTGTCCATAGGGGACGAGGTCGGGCGCGACGAAGTTTTTGTCATGTCCGAATCAAGCGACGGCTACGCCGAAAAGCCCCTGATCTACGCCTGCTCGGGATGTTCGAGCGCGGCGCAGCTGGCCAATCACCTGGCGCTGCGGATGGATCGCGGGAGGCGGGCGGAGATGTCGTGCATCGTGGGCTTGGGCGGGGACGTGAAGCCGCTGGTGCGCACGGCGAAGTCCGGACGTCCCATCGTGATGCTGGATGGCTGTCCCCTGCGTTGCGGGCAACACACGCTGGAACGACACGGACTGAGACCGGCCCTGCACTGGGATCTTTCGCGGTTGGGCGTGGCGAAGGAGAAGCACGTCGATTTTCGCGCGGAGGACGCGACCAGACTGGAGCCATTGCTGGCGGAAGCGCTGGCGGCGCTGGAAAAGAAAAACGCGGCGGCGTGCGCCAAGACGGAGGAATCGTGACCGCTGCTTTCCGACGCGGGAGCTTGATGTGGGTCAAGGGAAACGCGGGCGGTGCTTTCGCCCGGCGATGCGCGGG
>CBINNW010000040.1:0-38781 GCA_966252115.1 uncultured Akkermansia sp. | reverse complement strand
AAAAATCCTTGCTCGGACTACCTCAGCTTTTGGCTCCGCCATTCCGCCACGTCCATTCACTGAAATCAGCGAGGCACCAAGAACCGGAAACCGGCCACACGCCGCGAGACCGCATCCCGCGACTCCGCGGCTCCGTTTCCTGTTTCCCCGCTTTCCATATCCGGCTTCCGCTCCGTGCGCTTTCCACATCAGGTGGCGGGGCCGGTGACGACGCCGAGGTGGCAGGTCTCGGCGACGGGGCGCACCTCGATGATGAGGCCGTGGGCGAGGCCGGGGTGGCGCCGCGCGATCTCGGTGGCCTCGTTGAGGCCGGAGACCATCAGCATCACATAGCCGCCGACCGCCTCCTTGGCCTCGGCGAAGGGACCGTCGGTCACGCGCTCGCCGGCCGGGCCGGAGACGACGCGGGTTTGCAGCTCGAGCGGGCGGCCATCGACCGCCTTTCCCTGCGCGCGAAGGCCCTCATACCAGGCGTTCCAGCGCACGACGAGTTGTTGACGCTCGTCCGGCGTCAGGTGGGCGTGCGTCTCCGCACCGGTGTTGCGAAACAGAAGGAGGTAGGGCGAGGCGGCGGGCGCGGAGCCGGGGGAGCTGAGGTCGGACATGGGCGGTTCGATTTTGGGTTCTTGGGTGGGTGGCGGACAAAGTTCACCAACACGACGAAGCGCCAACCGCCAAACGGACACGTTTTCGCGAAAAACATTTTTTTTGGGCGTCCATTGTCCGGAACACCGGGAGCCGTTCGTTGGGGTCTCGGAAACCCACCAGCCAACATGAGCATCACCAACAACACCGCCGCCGCCGCGGCGGCATCCTCGGACCCGACCACGGCCTCTCCGCCCCGCGTCCGCCGGGTCCTCACCACCGTCGCACGCTACCTGCTCGGAGTGCCGCTGCTGGTTTTCGGTCTCAACGCCTTCATCGATTTTATCCCACGGCCGGAGACTCCGATCCCGGAAGCGGCGGAGGCCTTCGCCGGCGCGCTCGCGCAGTCGGGCTACATGATGGAGCTCATCGGCCTCACCCTGCTGACGGTCGGCCTGCTGCTGGTGATCAACCGCTTCGTGCCCCTGGCCCTGGTGCTCTTCGCGCCCTTCATCGTGAACAGCATGGCGTTTCACATCTTCCTCGAACCCTCGGGCCTCCCGCCGGCGTCGGTGTTTCTCGCCCTGGAGCTGTTCCTCGCCTGGTCCTACCGCGCCGCGTTCAAGCCCCTGCTGACCGCGCGACACTCGGCCTCGTAGCCCCCGACGCGCGGGACGCGACGCACCTCGCGCGATTGGCGTTTTCGCCGAAGGCGCATCCTGTTGCGCCCGTCCCGCTTCGCCCACACCGCCCGCCCCGCCACCCTTCCCCACCCACCCGCAACCCCGCTCAGGAGACCCACATCATGCCGCTCTACGTCGATGGATTTGTCGTGCCCGTGCCCACCAAAAACCTGCCCGCCTACCAACGCATGGCGAAACTCGCCGCCAAAGTCTGGAAGGAGCACGGCGCCCTCTCCTACTGCGAAGCCGTCGGCGACGACCTCGCGGTGGCGATGGGCGTGCCCTTCCCCAAGCTCGCCAAAACCAAGGAGGGCGAAACGGTGGTCTTCGCCTGGATCACCTACAAATCCCGGGCCCACCGCGACCGGGTGAACGCCAAGGTGATGAAAGACCCGCGCCTCGCCTGCGGTGAGATGGACCCCAAAAACATGCCCTTCGACTGCCGTCGCATGGGCTACGGCGGCTTCAAGGCCTTCGTCAGCGCCTGACCGACCGCGCCGCCATCGATCGCCAGCCGGCCCGCCGAACACCGCCATGCCCGCCACTCCCCCCAACCCGGCGGCGCTTCCGTTTGCCGCCCAAAAACTCGACGCACTCCGCGCCGAGCTGGCCGACCTCGCCTACCGGCTGGAAAAACGGGGACGGCTCGACGCGGCCGACATCGCCATCGCGACCGCCGCCCGCCTCGGAGAATTTCGCGACGAGCTGGTGGCCGCGAACACGAGCACCCCGGCCACGGGGCACGACGCCGATTCGCTTTTAGGCCGGGACCTCTCCCCAAGCACGCCGCTTCGGCTCCCCGGGTAGGGCGTGACCGCCGGGCACGCCGCGTCGGCGGATGGGGGGAAAAATTACGCTCAACACGCGGACGCCCACCCCGTGATGCCGATGCGGCGGCATGCGGACTGCTCCGCCCCGCCGGCAACGCCCCGCCGTCCCCGGCGCTCCGTCACGGCGCCCGCCCCTCAGGGCTGAGCGAAGACGTGCACCAGCACCTGCCGCCCGCGCACCGCACGCAGATCACAATCGACAAAACCCTCGGTCAGCTCCGCGCCCGCACGCTGGCGGACCTCCTCGCTCATCGCGATCCGCGTGCCGAGGTCCTTGTTCATTTCCTCCAGGCGCGCCGCCACGTTCACCGTGTCGCCCATCACGGAGTATTTCATGCGGGTCGCGCAGCCGAGATTGCCCGCGATCACCGGACCGCTGTGCAGCCCCGCCCGCAGCACGATTTGCTCGATCCCCGCCTGCTGCCAACGCAGGGCCAGACCGCGCGCCTCCCACTCCCCGTTGAGCTGGTTCATGCGTTGCTGCATCTGCACCGCGCTGCGCAGCGCGCGCTCCGCGTGATCCGCGAGGGCGATGGGCGCGCCGAAAACGGCCATCATGCCGTCGCCGTTAAACTCGAGAACGCAGCCCCCGTTCCCCTCGACCACCTTCGCCATCGCCCCGAGGTATTCGTTGCCCACCGCGATGATTTCCGAGGGCGTGAAGCACTCGCTCAGCCGCTGGTAGTTGCCTAGCTTGCAAAACATCACGGTCGCCAGCCGCTCCGTGCCCCCGAGCCGGGGCGGTTCCTCGCCGTCGAGCAGGGTGCGGGCGAGATCCTGGCTCACGAAAAGTCCGAAGGTGGCGCGCAGTCGCTCGCGTTCCCCCAGTTGGCGCGCCATCGCGTCGATCCGCTGGCCGACCAGGGCAAACTCGTCCGCGCCCGACACGGCGGCCGGCACGTCGAAACGCCCCGCGGAGATCGCCTCCGTGGCGGCCAGCACCCGCTCGATCGGGCGCTGCACCCGGCGGCGAATGACCACCGCCATCAACGCGAGCCCCCCCGCCGTCACGCCGAAAAGCGCCACGCAAAACACCAGCACCCGCGTCCGCGTCTCGTCGATCCGCACCGCCAGCACGTCCACCCCCACGATGCCCACCACCTCGCCCCCCGACGTCCTCAGCGGCGCGTAGGCCGACTGGGTGGCCCCAAACTCATCCTCGAAGACCCGATCCTCGACCGAGATCTGGGAAAAGGCGCGCAACATGAACGGGTATTCGCTGGCGTCATACAGCTCGCCGCGCTCCGCCACCCGGGACACCTTGGAGGCGTCCAGCAGAAAGCTCAGCTGCGCGGGCAGGTCCGTCGGCAACAGGACATAGACGGAATCGATGTCCGCCTCGTGCTCCACGATCCGCTGAAGTTTGGCCGTCAACTCCGCCACCCAGGCCGCGCCCCCGTCGGGCCGACGGTCCAGATGCGGAATCGGGTCGGCGTCGATCGTCTGGGAAAGCGCCAGCGCCAGGGTTTCCAGCCGCCTGCCGAAGGCCTCCAGTTTCGCATCGACGATGAGCCGATAGGCGAAGAGGCCCGCCGCGATCACGATGAGCAGGGAGCCGCCCGCGAAAAGCGCCGCGATGCGGGTGTCGAAGCGCCGCCACCACGGGATGCCGCCGATCATGTCCACCCCCTGCGACCGCTCCGGAGCGGTCTCCGCCGGGGCATCGGAAGGCGCGCCGACCTCCGGTAGAGGGGAGCGAGTGGGGGATTCTGCGGTTTTTACGGGCATCGCTCGACGGGGTATTGGTCGGGCATGCATGGGGCGCGCCGCCCCTCGCCTCAAGCCGACAATCGGGCCGAGCCCATGACACGGAGGAACATGAAAAAACATCATGGCATGGGTCGGGACCGCCGGACCCGCCGCGTTGCCTCCCTGCGTTCGCCACTTCACTGCGGCGCGCCCGGCGGTCGCGCCCTACCGTCCCGAATTGGCGGCGCTCCCGGTGACGAAGCTCGGATTGCGACATCACGTCCCGCCCCCAAGGCGGGAACGATCCGACCGCGCCGCCGACGTTTCGTATCGTATCGGTGCTTGTATTCGCGAGATCGGCCCAGCTGTTTCGATGAAATGGAGACCGTTCCCGCTCCCGCTTCCGCCCCCTCCACCGCGCCCGCCATCGCCCTGTCCGCCCTGGGCCGACGCGCCCGGCCGCCGGCGATCACCTCCTTGATGCGCACCGCGCTGGAGACACCCGGGCTGCTCTCCCTGGCCGCCGGCTTCACCGACAACGCGACCCTGCCCGTGAGCTCCGTTCGCGACGCCTTGGAGCACCTCGCGCAGGGAGACCCCGGCCGCGCCTTTCTCCAATATGGCACCAACGCCGGCCGCCCCGAACTTCGCCGACTCCTCGCCGCGCGCCTGCTCCAGCTCGACCAGCCCGAGAGCCGGAACACCGACCGCCCACCGGCCGGCCGGACCGACGAGCTCGCCGAACAGACCTTCATCACCAACGGCTCCCAACAGGCCCTCTACCTCGCCATCCAGACACTCTGCGAGCCGGGCGACATCGTGCTGGTGGATCGCCCCAGCTATTTCGTTTTCCTGGAGCTGATGGCCGGCCTCGGCGTGGAGGCGCGATCCCTGCCGGTGGACCCCGACGGCAAACTCGACGCCCCCGCGCTCCGAACCCTCCTCCGCCGCCTGCATCAAAATGGAGAGCGCCCTCGGCTCAAAGCCGTGTATTTCGTGAGCTGGTTCTCCAACCCCAGCGGCCGCACCTTGACCGCCGACGAGAAACGCGCCCTGGCCGCCGCCCTGCGCGCGGAAGACTGCCTCGTGCCCGTCCTGGAAGACGCCGCCTATCGCGAGCTCGGTTACGATCCCGCCTCCGCCTGGGCGGTGCCCGGCATCCTGGGCGACCCGGCCTGGGACGGCTTTCCGCGCCTCTACACCGGCACCCTCACCAAACCCTTCGCCACCGGCCTCAAGGTCGGTTTCGGCGTCTGCGATCATCCCGCCTGGCGGGCCGCGATGCTCCACGCCAAAGGCCACCAGGACTTCGGCACCGCCAACTTCGCCCAGGCCCTGCTCGAACAGGCCCTCGCCTCCGGGGCTTACGAGGCCCAGCTCGAACGGTTACGGGTCGCCTACCGCGAAAAACGCGACGCCCTCCACGCCGCGCTTCGATCCGGTGGCCTGGCCGAGCTCGGCTGGCGCTGGCGCCTCCCTTCCGGCGGCCTCTACCTCTGGCTGGAAGGCCCCGCCGAGCTCGATACGGCGGCCGATTCCGCCTTTTGCCGCCGATGCCTGGAAGAAGGGGTGCTCTACGTGCCCGGCGCCCTCTGTCATGGCGACGCGCCTCCGCTTAACACCGTGCGACTAAGCTTCGGGGTGCTCGGTCCGGCGGATTTGGCGGAGGCCGGCGCCCGCTTCTGCCGCGCCGCCCGGGCCTGCCACGCCCCCGATACGGCGACCTGAGCAATCCCTTTGGAGTGCGGCGGCACGACGCCGCCTTCGACAACGAGCCTCGGCTCGTTGCCCCGCCCCCTCTTCGCCCCGCCACCCCAAGGAAGACGGACATTCCTATCCGTCGGTCGGAATGTCCGTTCGCCCACGGAACGGGAGCAGGATGCTCCCGCTACTTTTGCGAGCCAAGGTAGAGGGAGCTTCCAGCTCCCTTCGCGCACCGCTTCCGGCAAAGATCCGGCCGAGTCCGTTGGTAGCCGGCGACGCATCCACCGAAAACATTCGTGTCCTCCGCAGGCCCGCGCTCCATGCCGAGTTGGGCCCGGCATCCGACGCTTGGTGTAGCGTTGGCCGTCCCCGGCCAATCTCCTCCGATGTCCCCGGCCAATTCCCGCTCATTTTCAAATCGAAAGGGCACCAGCGCCATCCTATCCGCCATCCACCCTGCGGCCCAAAATAGCAACAACTTGCGGAAGCCCGCGTGAGAAACTCCGCCGCGATTCAGAAAAAGTGGAACAAGGGACTTTGCCGTTGCGTCCCAAACACTCGGTTAGAAGCTGCCTGTTTTCTTTCGTCCCCTATGATTTCCCCCATCCACCGCGGTGGGCGTGGTGCCGACAGGGCATTTACGCTCGTCGAGCTGCTGACTGTCATCGTGATCATCGCCATCCTGAGCGGGATCACCTTCGGTGTCGTGCGTGGGGTGAGCGACAAAGGCCGCGTCGCCCGCGCCCAATCGGAACTGGCCTCGCTCTCCACGGCGCTGGAGGAATATCGGCGGCAATTCGGAGATTATCTCCGTCTGGATAGCGGCACCGAGGACGCGAAGGACGACGACCAGATCGATCCCACCCCCGAGGAGAACGAACGCTACCAGCCCACTCGCAACGACCGGGCCTACAACCTTTTCCGCGCCCTGAACGGCCGCATCGCCCCGGATCGCTCGGTGCTCAAACGGCGAATCGACAAGAACGGACTGACCGCCGACAAATATGGCCGCTCCTTCGTGAACCCCAGCTTGTTCACCTTGGAACGCACGGAAGAAACCAGTGAGCCGGCCAACGTGGAGGTGATTCCCGTCCCGGAGACCAGCGCCACGGCGGACGACCCCGATTTCGCCAACGCCTTCCTCGATCCCTGGGGCAACCGCTACATCTACTTTTACCGCGACGACGAAAGCACCACCAGCGCTCGTAAGTGGAAACGCAACGGCTTCATTCTCCTTTCCGCCGGCCCCGACGGGAAAGTGAAATTCAACGATCCGGGCGAACGCCAAGCCGGCGACCCCATCGACGCCGACGATCCGGTCAACCGCGACAACATCTACGCCACCCCCTGACCCGTTCCACCTGCTCGTCCTCCCAAGCATCCCTCACCAACGCCCGCGCTTCGCTTATCGTCCCACCTTCCCATGAGTCCCCTCGCCCACCGCTCCCGCGCCGCCCGCGGCTTTACCCTGATCGAGCTGCTGACCGTCATCGCCATCATCGGGATCTTGGCCGCCATCACCATCCCGGTCGTGGACGGCGTGCGCAACAACGCCAAAAAGACCAGCACCCGCATCCAGTTCGGCCAATGGGCCCAGGCCATCCGCAGCTTTAAAAACGCCTACGGTTACTTCCCCAAGTTCGAGGAAAACAAGATCAACGGCAAATTGGAGGCGGACGACACCACCATGGCCGACGACGATTATTTCTTCCGCGAAGTCATCACCGGCCAAGGCACCGAGCTCAATGGCTCCTCATGGGACTTCCGCAGTGATGACGCCAAGGCGCAAAACACCAAAAAGCGCAACTTCCTGTCCATCGACCAAGCCCAGTTCACCAGCACGACCAACGGCGACTTGGTGGACGGCGCGCTCAAGGACGCCTGGGGCAACGTGGAAATCGGGGTGATCGTGGACCGCAACGGCGATGGTTTCGTCAACGACGACGACCTCTCCGTCTCCGGCGGATACCCCGAGGTGGCGGCCAACAACGAGCGCGGCACCCTGAAGCGCACCGGCACCACCGGGATCGCCGAACACATCGAAAAGGCCGACCCCTCCGGCAAGGGCGTCCGCGCCGAGGTCATTTTCTACAGCCCCGGCAAAGGCCGCTCAAACGGCGACGACATCCCCGCCAGCGACGCCGTGTGGAGCTGGTAAGCCTTTCCCCCGCCGCGTTCCCCCCTACCCGCCATGAGCTCCAGCCCCTCACGCCGCGCCTTCACGGTCATCGAACTTCTGGTGGTCATCGCCATCATCGGCATCTTGGTCGGAACGGTGGGGGTGGCGATGCGCGGAGGCGACCGCACCGTGGCCCTGCAGGCCAGCCAATCGTCCCTCAGTTCCCTCATCGCCGCCGCCCGCGCCCAGGCCGCCATCCGGCTGAACGACGCAACCATCGTCATCTGGGGAGAATACGATGACAGTATTCCGGCTGATGCGGCAGCCGCGAGAAGGAAACAGGAGACCAACAACACCTACCTACATCGCGCGGCGATCATGACCCACGAAGACACCGACGGCGATGGTAGCCGAGATGCCTACGTGCAGCGTGGTGACGTCATTGATCTACCACGCGGCATCTATTTCGTCCCGCCGGACCTTGGCGGCACCTTCCCTGCCCAATACGAAAACGCCTCGGATTGGTCGCAGAGCGACTACCACCGCACCCAAGCCGAAGGCGACGCAGTCGATACTTCCATGAAAATCAGCCGCTGGGACCCGGAAGCCAATAGCGGTGATGGCGGGTATGAGGCTCCGTCCGACTTCGAAGGTTACCGAACCATTCGCTTCAATTCCCAAGGCCAGCTCGTCGGTGATAACCGCACATTGGTGATAGCCATCGGAGAAGAGGACGCCAAAGGAGTGCGTTTCATCGACTCCAACTCGCAACGCGGCCTGTTCCTCAGCGACTACGGGATACCCACGATAATTAATGAAAAAGAAGGACTTAAGAAATAACGATTAGGCTTTCTCCGACGCCACGCCCCTTATCCGCATGAGCATCCATCCCCCGCTTTCGGCTCAATTCTCGTCCAAGACCCGCGGTTTCTCCTTGGTCGAAGTCGTCGTGGCCGTCGGTATCTTCGCCGTCGCGGTTATCTCCGTGGTTGGTCTGATTCTGCCCAATACGCAGTTGGTCAACAACCAGATCGACGCCCAGGTGGCCCAGCGCCTCGCGGACAACATCCGATTCGAGCTAGCCCGTTACGGTTTCAAGAACGTCACCAGCGGCCTGAGCAACGCGAATGATCGCCTTTTCCTGGTGGCCACCCGAGACGGCTCACGCGTCCTCCTCACCGGTGAGGACCCCTACGAAGCGTGGAATGAAACCTACGCAGCGGGTTACGATCCCGAAAATCCGTCCTACAGCTCCGTCTCCTCCCCCTTGGCCGCCGAGAACAAGCTCGAGACCGACGGCGCGCCCGACAACCCGGCTGGCATCGCGTTCCGGGATCGTTACTTCTTGGTCGAGGTGGGTTGGCCCGACTACCCCCAATATAACAACAACAACTCGGGCGCCATGCCCCTCGCGGTGCGGCTGCTCTGGCCCTACCGTCTTCCCAACGGCCCCGCAACCCCCTCCGCCTCCTCGGATTACAAGGATCTAACGAATCTGCCTTGGCGCGTCACCCCGCCCTCCCAGCTCTCCTCCACCTTGTTCAACGTCGTCCTCACCCCATGAGCCGCCAGCGTCTTCAACGATCCACTCTCCGCCGCGCCCGGCGCGCCGGTTTCACCATCGTGGAGCTCTTGGTGGCCTCGGCCATCACCTTGGTGGTGCTCGGGCTCATGGTGCAGATCACCTTCTCCGTGCTCGGCACCTTCGACAAGGTCAGCGGCACCATTTCCGCCCGCACCCAAGCCGAGACCGTGCTGCGTTATCTTCGCGAGGATTTCCAGTCCATCGTCTGGCGCCGTGACGACAACGTGTGGCTTTTGGCCACCGTGCAAAGGGATCAAACCGGCATCAACAGCGACCGCGGAGACACCGACCACTCGGATGCGGACTGGTTGGCCGACTCGGTTGGGGGTTCAACCCCGATAGGCAAACCCGGCCTTCAAAATGCCGGCACCGATGGCTCCTCCCTGAAACTTCAAGGCACCAATCCCGGAGAATGGATTGATCTGAAGGAATACCGCTTCGGCCAAGCGGGCGTATGGCTACGCTTTTTCACCAACCGCGAGTCCAAGGCAAGCGACGGGGATGTAGCTCCAATTGCAGTGGGCTACCAAATCGTGAGGACAAAACCCCGCGACAACAGCACCGAATACCGCTACCAGTTCTATAGAGGTTACGTGCGCGCCAAGCGTGAAAAGGTGGACGCCCCCTATTCCGTCGCGGACGCCGGCTATGATCTCTCCTCTCCGGATAATGGCGGCTACAATCGGCCCGGAACAAGCCATCCAGACGATTCCACCTCCGGATCCGACAAAAACAAGTCGCGGGGCGATCCCGGATGCATTCGATTTCCACGCGACGAAATCCTGCTGGCTAACAACATAATAGACTTCGGTGTCCGCTTTTGGCAACGCATTCCACCCTCCGCCACCGACCCGGATACCACGCCAAGCTCGCTCCGGTTGATGTTCCCCGCCGATGCGGGTAAGCCGAGCAATTCCAACTACGCTTTCGCCGTAAGCTCGCTCACCGCCAAGGAAATAATCGATGCCGGAGGCATCCCCTACAGTGGTCCTAGCGGAAGTTCCTTCGCTGGCAATATCACCGAATCCCAGTTGACCACCGGTTTCCCAGATTTCGTGGACGTTTTCGTTCGCGTGCTCACCGACGAGGGAGCCCGCCTCATCGAAGCCTACGAACGCGGCCTTACCGAGCCTCCTCCGGAAGCGAGCTCCGCCGCCGACAAGGACGCTCATTGGTGGCGAATCGCCGAAGAGCACAGCGAAGTTTACACCGAGCGTATTCCGCTCTCCGCCCGCCCATACTAGGAACCACCCCAGCCTCCGGTCGCCGCTCACCCTTCCGCCCGCCTAGCCGCCCTCCCCTATCAGGCCATGTCGTCTTCGTTTTCAGGTTTCAGTCCCGCCCGTGATCCACGCCGAGGTATCGCGCTTTTGGTCACGATCGTGCTGCTCGTGTTTCTCGTGCTGGTCGTCGCCGCGCTCAGCTCCTTGGTGCGGATCGAGACCCAGATCGCGGTCAACACCGACCACCTCGCCCAGGCCCGACAAAACGCCCTCTACGCCGCCGACGTGGCCTTGGGTCGCATTCAGGAGACCCTTGGCCCCGACCGCCGCTTCACCGCCCGGGCGGACATTCTTTCCCCCACGCCCGACAACGCCTACCTGACCGGCGTCTGGGACGACACCGGCAACCTCATCACGTGGTTGGTCAACGGTAACGAGAACCACAACGCCGGAAGCCCGGTTGTTGAGCCCAATACGACATCTACCGACAAAAATCTCGCGTCCACCCTGATCCTTGATCCCACCGACGCGGATAACAACAGTTCGGACAATCGGATCACCAATCCAATCTTCGACGATGTAAATCCGCCCGCCAACATCCCGACCAACCCGGCCAATGCCACCGGCCAACCGATTTTTGCAGCGGGACATGTTTACTTGGTCAGCGGACGGCTCGACAGCTCCGGCGAAAACCTCGGATCGGTGGATGTGGCCGCCAACTTCGACTCACCGAGAACAAGTTTACAAAGAAGGCCTTACAAAGACGGCGCAGGCGAGCGAATCATCCTCCGAAAATCGCCGATTTTGGTTGATGGAGGCTCGGTGCCCGGACGGGCGGCGGGCACACGACTGCAGGTCGGCAGTTACGCGTTCTGGGTTTCCGACGACGGCATGAAAGCCTCCATCGGGTCAGGCAACGTGGCCGAAAGCGGGACGGATTTCGACAACACCGGACCCGACCTGCTGAACTACGACGACTCCGGCGCCACGCCTGTCGGCATGGATTACAATTTCGGCGACAATGCGGGATTCACTCGGGGGTCAGCCGTCGGGGACGATTCCTACCTCGCCCGCAAGTTCCTCAACAGTCTGCAACTCCAGCAAACCCGGGTGGACCTCGTGCTCCGCAACAGCGCGGCGGACAACACCGCGCAAGATCTGTTCAACACCCCCGCCACCGGCGATGATCGACGCGCTCTCTATGGTATCCTTTCCCACCCTGCCAGCGCCTCGTTCATGCGAAACCTCGCCTCTGTCGATGGCCTCACCGCCCTCCCGGTGCTGACCAATTTTACAAATACGAAACCCGTGATCAACATGGGGAACGGATCGAACTCCTACATTCCTGCCGACGTAACCAACTTCAACCGCGACCTTCGCGACCGTCTCCGCCAACGCTTCCACGACATCACCCCCAAATCCCTCGGCGTCCTGACCGACACGATTAACGGTGGTTTACGCGAGGACCTCACCTTCGAGGTGGCCAACGGATTCCCAGACACACCGGGTGATCTTCAGCCAGGCCTGTCCAATTTCCTCAATTTGTGGCGCAAGGGCGGCAAGCTGGCGGAAGCCGCAGATGCTCCCGCAATACCCAACACGTGGATCCCCGATCCGGCCAATCCCAACATTGACCCCTTGGCGATGACGTTGGGGAACTCCAAGAGCGATCTGCTCGGACTTGAGCTCGCCGACATGATTCCTCCGCCCAAAGACGCCAACGGGCACATGTTGGTCAGCTCGGGGGCGCACTATTACAGCATCACACCGGTTATATCCGAATTTGTTCTTTCCGCCGACTTCGAGGTAAGCTCCACCACCGGAGAGCTCACCGTGCGGTTCGGAGGGGCGGTGGAACTGTGGAACCCCTACAACGTTCTGATGAACGTTCCCGAAAACCTTTACCTCAGCATTCCAGTGGTCTTGGCCGGTGAGGCTCAAAGCAACCTAAGCGAAATCCAAGTCGGCGTATCCAGCGGCACGCCTCCCGAACCGGTCGATTTGGCACGAACCGTCGGCTGGGATGGCTCGGTCGGCACGACGACCGCTTACATGATCATCGAGCTCGGAGGAACTGCGGGAGAACAGCTGGAGGCAGGTCATATCCGTCGCTTTGATTTCACCTTGGATCGGAAACAGACCAAGGACTTGTCGGGTAATAACATCGTGCTGTCCCTCATCAATCCGGCGGATCCAAATTCGGGTTATCCAACGGCCGACACCGTCAGTGCCGGCCGCGAATCCAAGTTCTCCGTCGAACTTCGCACTGGAAATCCGTCGGGCGCCGTCAGCGCGCTCGATTTTAAGCGCGGCTCCGATTCATTCTTCGCGGATACGGATCCGCTTTACGCTGTCGGAAGTGCGGATTCTCCCTTGAATTTCCAAGCGTCCACGGGGCAGGATTCACCGGCTTTGGCCGGGTTTTTCTTCCGCTTGGCCGATCAGGAAGACTACACCATCACCGACGCTTGGCTAGCCGAAGTGGAGCCCCGCGGACCGCGAATGTTCAATCGCTCAAACGGCACCGGCAAACCCGACAACTACGTGACAGATGGGCACGGCTGGAATGTCACCCCGGGCCGAACCGCTGCTGAATTGGACTCGGAGGGACAGCAGTTGCTGAAAAACACTGACAACGCGCCAAACAGGCGAGTGGTCCTTTACGACGTGCCGCGCCAAGAAATTGTGAGTATCGGGGCGCTGCAGCACCTGACCGGAAGCGGCCGTAGCTACGAAATCGGCGGGAGAGGAACCGGCTCCGCCAACGACATTTTCGACACCCACTTCATTTCGACCGTGCCTCAAGATACGGCGATGGCGGCCAATACTCCGCCCGCCGACTCTTGGCGCCCTCTCTGGCGACGCCCCTTGGCCAACACGAATCTTCGCGTCTTCGACCCGGAACAGAAGACGCTTGGTCAGCAAACCGGCCATAAAGACCTCCTCGAAGACACCACGCCCACACCCAACACCGGCCTGCAAACCGCCCGCGCGGCCGAAAACCTGTTGATCGAAGACGCCTTCAACATCAACTCCACCTCGGTGGCGGCTTGGAAGGGACTTTTAGGCGGTGCCTTGCCCAACTTGGCCGACCCCGGGCTCGCCGGCACCGATGGCCAGGGTTACGTCTGGGGCCCTCCGGTCAACGATAGCACCGAGCTGATGGCCAACTGGCGTTACCGCGATGCCAGCGGAACCGTGCAGACCCAGCCTCTCGCCAACGTCTTTTTCCGACTGCCCAACACGGCAACCAACTTGGGGCGCAACTACAACGACATCCTCGCCGACTTCGGGGGGTCCGATCACTTGGATGCCTCGTATCGCTTGGGCCTTCGATCCTTCACCAAGGATGAGATCGACAACTTGGCTAACAACTTGGTCGGCATGATCAAGGGCCGCGGGAAGCCGTTCGTGTCCATCTCCGAGTTTGTGACCTCCGGAATTCTCCAAGACGCCATCGACAATGCCCGCTTAAATGAGCTCGGAGGCACACCCATCGCGCCCCTCTCCACCGCCTACCTCAGCCAAGGCGACATCCTCCAACTAATCGCACCTCGTCTGGCTGCGCGGTCCGACACCTTTACCATCCGTGCCTACGGGGATGTCTCCGAACCCACGGCGGTGGGAGCCAACGCCGACGCTCCCGTCATTTTGGCCCGTGCTTGGGTCGAGGTCACGGTTCAACGCCTCCCGGTGAAGCACAAAAGCGCCGACGATCCCGACGACAACATGAAGCCCACCGGGGACGGAGCCAACAACTTCGGTCGTCAGTTCAAGGTCATCGGCATGCGCTGGCTCTCGCCGGACGAAATCTGAGTCCTCCCTCCTCGAACCGGCCACCGTTGGCTTGTCGTCGAAAACTCCTCTCCCAACCGCTCCGCCCATGTTTCTCCCGCTCCTCCGCCGTTTGGGTTTCGCCTTCCTCCTGGGCCTTGTCGCCCTCGCACCCGCCCTCGCCCAGCAGGGCCCCCATCCCCAACCGGTGCGTGCCCAGGTCTCCTTCATCCTGATCGCCGGTGCCGCCCACACCGCAGACACCTTCACCCTCGGTCTGCGCGGCGCCACCATCCCCGCGCCCTTGGCCGGGGCCTCCCGCTCGCGTCCGATCAACTACGAGGGCGCGCCCACCTTGGTTTTGTTCGCCCCGGATACCACGGTCGAGGGCGGGCGCAAGGCCTTGACCTCCGTGCAGCTCCCGCCGGGCAGCCGACGCGTTTTGGTCCTGCTTGCTCCCGGTGACGAAAAAATGGCCTACCGCGCCGTGGCGGTGGACGAGGACCCCGCCACCCTGCCGCCGGGCTCCCTGCGTTTCCTCAACTATTCCGGCAAGGCGGTCTCCGCCCGGATCGGCGAGCAGGTGGTCGCCTTGCCCAAGGGCCCCTCCCAAGCCTTCCCGCTGGCCAAGGGCGCCGCCGCTCCGGTCGAGCTCTCCGTGCAACTCTCCGCGCAGGAGGAGAATGGCATGCAAAACGCCTACTCGTCCAAGCCCAAGCTCGGAGCAAACGAGCGCCTCACTTTTATCCTGCTCCCCAGCACCAAGGTCCACGGCCGGGGCCTCACCGTGTCGCTCTCCCGCGAATCGATCACTCCACCCTCCGCCCCCGCGAACAAAAACTAAGCGCCACATGGAGTGCGGCGGCATGACGCCGCTTTTGATGGCGAGCCTCGGTTCGCCTCCCCCCTCTCCTTGATTCCTGACACTTCCGTCTCCCGCCCCTCCATCCGCCGTATCCCGACCCGCTCCGCTGCGAGCCGACACCTCGGCTCGTCAAAAGCGGCGACACGTCGCCGCACTCCAAAACACACCCCGCCCGCCACCACTCGGTAGGACGGGGGCTTTTTTTTAGGCCCCGGCTTTGCACCTTGCTGCATCGTCCGAGGTGGCGCTAAGCAAACGCCTCCATTTCGCCACGGTCGATTTCCCCTCCCCCGTCCATGAACCAAATCCGCCCCCCTCGGAAAACCCGCCTTCACTCCCTCGGTTTCGCGTTGCTCGCCGCGATGACGTCACTCCAAGCCCAAGACGGCACGTGGATCGGCGCCGCAAACGGAGTGTGGTCCGCCTCCGGCAACTGGCAGGGCGGCCAGATCGCCGACGGCGCGGGCGCGGTGGCCGATTTCTCCACCCTCAACCTCACCGGCTTCCGCACGGTGACGCTCGACGGCTCCCGAACCATCGGCGGCTTGATCGCCGAGGACAGGTTCGACCCCACCCACGCGTGGATTTTCAACGCCGAGGCCGGCTCCGGTTCGGTGCTCACCTTGGACAGCGGCGGCGCCACCCAGCCTTTTTTCAACATCCTACCCGGCCTCGCCACCCCCCGCTACGCCCGCTTCAACGTGCCGCTGGCCGGCAGTCAGGGTCTGGTAAAAACGGCCGGCCTCGGCACCCTCTGGCTCAACGGTGACAACAGCGGACTCACCGGCGGCGTGCGGGTCCAGCAAGGCACCCTCCTCCTCACCCATCCCCTGGCCGTGGGCACCAGCAACCAGCCCCTCACGCTTCAGCTCTCGGGATCGGCCAACGTGAACACCAACTGGGTGCGTCTGGAGCTCGGTGACGACCTCACCGGCGCGCCGGCCCACGCCAACCTCACCATCGCCAACCCCATCGAGATCGGCCCCTACGTCGGCCCTTCCGTGGGCGCCATCGCCGCCGTTTCCACCGACGAAAACCGCGTCACCACTCTCTCCGGCCAGATCACGGTTTTCGGCTCGGGCGGCACGGGCGGGCTCTTCACCGGCCCCTCCGCCAAGGGCTCGCGGCTGGACATCACCGGTGAGGTTCGGGCGGGCGACGGCAACGGCTCGACCCTCACCCAAACCATCGACACCGGCCACGTCCGCCTGGCCGGCGGCGGCACCATCCCCAACTGGCGTAACAACGCCTACCTCAGTCTCGGCGCCGACGAGGGCATCAGCGGCGCCGGCTCCCTGTCGGTGGTCAACGCCTACAACCGTCCCGCCACTCTCGACCTCAACGGCCACGACCTCACCCTCGGCGCGCTCGGTCGCCTGAACCGCTCGGCGGTCTTCAACAGCGACGACGACACCACCTCGGTCCTCACCATCGACCACCCCTCGACCGCCAACTTCACCTACGCGGACTCCCTCTCGGGCAACCTCTCCCTCGTCAAAAAAGGCGGCGGCACCTTCACGCTCTCCTCCAGCACCTCCTCGCTCAACAACGCCATCACCGAAAAGACCAAGACCACCGTCACTCTCATCGAGGGAGACACCCTTGGTCTCGCCCCCGGTCAGCTCCTGCAGGGCACGCCCGTCAACATGAGCACCACGGCGGGCAGCACCACCGCCTCGGTGACGTCCACCCTCGGCATCAAGAAGGGCATGAGCATTTCCGGCCCCAACGTGGTGGCCGGCACCGTGATTTCGGAACTCTCCGGCTCCACCGTGACCCTCAGCCAGGCCGCGACCGCCTCGGGCTCCGTGGTCTCGCACAACTTTTCCCCCTTCCCGGCCGACACCACCATCGTCTCCATCACCAGCCTCACCGGCTTCACCGCGTCCAAAACCGCGCTGGTGGACAGCGTGGAAACCACCCCCGGCGGCGAGGACATCGTCACGTCCTTCGGCTTCCGCGTGCCCTCGCTGCATGCCTACACCGGTCGCACGGTGCTAAACGGCGGCGTGTTCAGCATCTCCACCATTTCCGACCCGCTCTTCCCGAGTGGTCTGGGCATGGTGCCGACCGTGAGCCCCGAATTTTTGGTTTTTGAGGGCGGCACCCTGCGCTACACCGGCACCGACGCCTCCACCAGCCGAGGCTTCACCGTCCGGGACGACATCTCCGCGTTCCTTGATGTCGGAATCTCCACCACCAACCTCACCATCTCCGGCGATAGCCCGGCGGCGACCGGCGGCCTGACCAAACTCGGTCCCGGCACGCTCACCCTCACCGGCGAACACGCCTACACCGGCCCCACCTCCGTCTCCGCCGGCACGCTGGTCATCGAGGATGGCGGCTCGCTCGATGCCACCTCCCCCGTCACGGTTCGCCCCGGCGCGGTGCTCGCCGCCACGGTCCAGCCCACGGCCCCCCTCGGCTCCGTGGATGTCTTGAACGGCGGCACCCTCGAGGTCGGCCCCATGCCGTCGGCCACCCTCTCCGGATCCAGCGCCACCCCCACCCTCACCGTTTCCGACCTCACGCTCAACCACGACGCCCTGATCGAGTTCGAGTTCGCCGGCGGCGCCACCCATGACCGCCTCCGCGTGACCGGCAACGGCGGCCTGAACCTCGACGGCGGTTTCATCGGCGTTTACCGGAACGGCGGCTTCAACCCCGTCAACACGGCCGGCGAATACGCCATCATCGACTACGAAGGCTCCTTCACCGGCTCGCTCGACTCCCTCGTCTTCGTCAACTCGGAGCCGGGCTTCACCTACAAGCTGGAGGACCGCCCCGCCACCACCGAGATCGCCCTGGTGGTCGCCGCCATCGCCACCCGCACCTGGTCCTCCGCCACCGGCGGCGACTGGATCACCGGCACCAATTGGAACGCGGGCAACTCCGCCGACAGCTTCGGCGAAGCGGCGGATTTCGGTCCCGCGCTGAGCGCCCCCGCCACCGTGGACCTCAATGCGCCGGTCACGGTCAGCGGCCTGAGCTTCCGCAGCACCCGCGCCTACACCATCGCGGGATCGGGCTCCCTCACCCTCAGCGCGGGCGCCGCCATCGTGGACGTGGAGACCGACGGCTCGGCCGGGCATCACCGGATCGACGTCCCCGTCACGCTGACCGGCCCCCTCCGCGTCTCGACCATCGCCAACAGCTCGATCACCTTTGGCTCGACCGTCTCGACCACCGCCACGGCCGAACTCGTCGGCCTCGGCACCGTCGCCTTCGCCGGCGACGCCGACATCCCCTTCATGACCGTGTCCGGCGGCACGCTGCAAATCGGGGCCGGCGGCACCACCGGCTCGCTCAACGCCGCCGAGGTCAACCTCGCCACCGGCGCCAAGCTCTCCCTGCGGCGCTCCGACGACTTCACCTTCACCAGCTCCGTGCGCGGCTCCGGCGCCTCCCTCCTCCACGACGGCTCCGGCACCACCACCCTCACCGGCACGAACAACACCTACACCGCCCTCGTCCTCAACAACGGCACCCTGCGCTTCGGCTCGACCGACGCGATACCGGGCGAAGGCGACGTGCTCGGCACCTCGCTGGCGATCAACACCATCTTCCAAGGCTCAACCCCGATCTCCTCCGGCACCCTCGATCTCAACGGGATGGACATCGAGCTCGGCGGCATCCTCACCGGCGGCGCCGGCGGAGTCATCACCGACAACTCCGGCACGCCGGGCACCTCGATCTTCACCTACGGCTCGGGCTCCACCAGCACCTACCCGGGCACCCTCGTGGACGGCGCCACGCGAGACATCGCGTTGGTGAAAACCCGAACCTCCAGCCTCACCCTCACCGGCGACAACCAATTCAGCGGCGGCACCACGCTGCTGAACGGCACCTTGATCGCCGGCCATGACAACGCGCTCGGTTCCGGCCCCGTCCTGATCGATCTCATCGGCACCGGCGGCAGCAGCAACTTCACCCGCCTGATCGTAAACGGCGGCCTGGACATCGCCGCGCCGCTCACCATCGCGAGGCAGTATTCCAACAACAACGCCGTCCTCTCCATCGCGAGCGGCGCGTCCGCCGCGTCCACCTGGTCGGGCCCCATCACCATCGACGCATCCGGCACCAACGGCTACACCTTCCAAGGCGGCGGCGCCAGCAACCGGGTGTTTACCCTCTCCGGCCGCATCTCCGCCCCCGGCCTCGCCTTGAGCTCCAGTCGGTTCCTCCGTTTCGCCAACCCCGACGCCGACTCGGACTTCGCCGTGTTGGAACACAGTCGCGACACCCTTTCCCTCGGTGCCGACAACGCCCTGCCGAAAGGCCTCCAGCTCTTCCTTTCATCCTCAAACTCCTCCGTCTTCGATCTGCTGGGCCATGATCAGGAACTCGCCCAAGTCGTTCGGGCCTCAACCAACTACAGCGCCACCGTCACCAACTCGGCGCCCGATCTCGCCACGCTGACCCTCAGCCCGGTCTCGGATTTCACCTTCTCCGGCACCTTCACCGACGACCTGGCCTTGGTCAAAACCCTCGGCTCCGCCGAAATCACCCTCACCGGCGCCAGCACCCACAAGGGCGACACCGAGCTTCGCGGCGGCCGGCTCATCCTGAGCGGCGCGGGCAGACTCGGCACCTTCACCCGCCTGCACCTGCGCAACGGCGCCGAACTCGACGCCCGCGGCATCAGCGGCTCCACCCTCCTCTCTCTCTCCGCAGGTGCCACCGGCTCCGGAACCATCAACCTGAGCATCATCACCGAGCCCGCGACCGAGCGCACCGTCTCCATCGGCACGGTTTTCGAGCCGGAAGACCTGACGATCATCGCCGACAACGTCCAGTTCACCAGCACCACGGCCACCCGCTACGACCTCACCTCGACCTACGGTTACGACCGGCTGGAGGTCGATGGAGCCATGCGCAACGCCGGCCCGCTCACCGTCACCGTCGCTGCCGGCGTCAATCTGAAAACCGGACGCGACTTCCAGCTGGCCACCGCCTCCGGCGGCATCACCCCCGGCTTCTCCTCGGTGACGGTGGATGAAACGGCCCTGACCGAACAGGGCACCACCGGCGTCTGGACCGGCGATGTCGTCTCCACGACCAACAGCCGCACCTATTCCTACTCCTTCGACGAAACCACCGGCACCCTGACCGTGACCGCCGGCGACGACGCCAGCCCGCTCGACGACTGGCTCGTGGCGAATATTCCCGATCCGGCGAATCGCGACCTCGACGCCGATCCCGACGGCGACGGCCAGACCAACCTCCTGGAATACGCCACCCGCGGAGATCCCATGGTGGCGGGTCCCGTGGCGGTCACGGTCGGCCGAAACGGCAACTTCCTGACCCTCACCTACGACCGCCGCGAAGACAGCTCGCTCACCTACACGGTCGAAGGCGCCGACGATCTCGCCGGTTCCTGGACCACCGTCGTGTCCGCCAGCCCGGCCAACCCCACGACCGGCGAGGCCAACGACAGCGTGACGGTGACCGACACCGCCGACCTCACCGTCAGAACCCGTCGTTTCCTGCGCCTCAAGGTCGAGCACTCCGAGACACCCTGACCGCAAGCGGGGGCTCGCCCCGCACAGCCATGGAGTGCGGCGGCATGACGCCGCTTTGGACGGGGCGGCACGACGCCCCGTTCCGCGTTCCGCCGCGCAGGCAGCCGAGGCTGCCTGCCAAAAGCGGCGACGTGTCGCCGCACTCCGCAGGCCATCGGCCGCGTCTCCGCGCACTCGGGCAAAAAACCACGGGCGCAGGAGCCCGCCGTCCGCCCTCCGACGGCGCTTGCCGTCGCACCCGATTCCGAAAAGCGCGCGATTCCGCCCTTGCCTCCCTTCGCGCCGGCCGCGCACGCTCGCCCTTTTTCCGCATAAAACAGCACAGGCCGCACCCGCGAGTCACGTCACACAAATGAACCAGAACATCCGCAACATCGCCATCATCGCGCACGTTGACCACGGCAAGACCACTCTCGTGGACAAGCTCCTCCAGGAGGGCGGCGTCTATCGCGCCAACCAAGCCGTGCAGGAGCGCGCCATGGACTCCATGGACCTCGAGAAGGAAAAGGGCATCACGATCAAGGCCAAGAACACCTCCGTTCATTGGGGCGACAAGATCATCAACATCCTCGACACCCCCGGCCACGCCGACTTCGGCGGTGAGGTCGAGCGCGCCATGCGGATGGTGGACGGCGTGCTCCTCCTGGTGGACGCCTACGACGGCCCCCAGGCCCAAACCCGCTTCGTGCTCCGCAAGGCCCTCGCCCTCGGCCTCAAGGTCGTGATCGTCATCAACAAGATCGACCGCGAGAACGCCGACCCGGTGAAGATGTATGACAAGGTCCTCGAGCTCCTCATGGAGCTCAACGCCACCGAGGAACAGTTCGACGCTCCCGTGGTTTACGGCTCCGGCCGCGACGGCTACATGATGTATAAGCTCGGCCAGCCGAAGGAAAACATGGCCCCGCTTTTCCAAACCATCATCGACCACGTCCCGCCGCCCTTCGCCAAGCCCCAGGACCCCTTCCACATGCTGGTGTCGAACATCGACTGGTCCGACTACGTCGGCCGTATCGCGGTCGGCAAGATCCTCGGCGGCAGCGTCAAGGTCGGCGATCCGGTCTTCGTCCTGCGCCACGCCGAGGGCGGCAAAAAAGTCCGCGCCAAAATCACCAAGATCTTCGAGTTCACCGGCCTCGGCCAACGCGAGGTCGCCGAAGCCCACGCCGGCAACATCATCGGCCTCTCCGGCTTCGAGGACGTGGACATCGGCGACACGCTCGACATCCGCGACGACGCCCATCCCCTGCCCTTCACCCAGATCGACCCGCCGACGCTGGAGATGCAGTTCTCCGTCAACGACGGCCCGCTGGTCGGCCAGGAGGGCAAGCTCGTCACTTCCCGCCAGATCCGCGAGCGCCTGATGCGCGAGCTCAAGACCAACGTCTCCATCTACATCGAAGACTCCGACCGCGCCGGCGTGTTCAATGTCAAGGCCCGCGGCTCCATGCAGGTCGCCGTGCTGGTCGAGACCATGCGCCGCGAGGGCTACGAGCTCCTCGTCTCCCGCCCCACCGTGATCGAGAAGGTCGTGGACGGCGTCCGCATGGAGCCCTACGAGACCGTCTGGATCGAGGTCCCCGACGAGTGCGTCGGCTCCATCATGCAAAACCTGGCCAACCGCAAGGGCCAGCTGACCAACATGGAGAAGATGGCCACCACCACCATGATCGAGGCCACCATCACCACCCGCGGCCTCATCGGCCTCGAGATCGATGTCATCAACGCCACCTCCGGTCGCGGCGTCACCTCCCACTTGTTCAAGGAATACGGCCCCTACGCCGGCGAAGTCCTCACCCGCCTCACCGGCGTCATCTGCGCCACGGAGCCCGGCGAGACCACGACCTACGCCCTCCTCATGTGCCAGGAACGCGGCAAACTCTTCGTCGGACCCGGCGAGCAGGTTTACGAGGGCATGATCGTCGGCGAGAATCCCCGCAACGAGGACATCTCGGTCAACGCCGTGCGCGAAAAAGCGCTCACGAACTTCCGCTCCCAAGGCTCGGGCGTGGCCACCGGCCTCATCCCCGCCGCCAAGATGTCGCTCGAGCGGTCCATCGAATACATCGCCGCCGACGAGCTCCTCGAGGTCACGCCCAAGAACCTCCGCCTCCGCAAGCGTATCCTCAACAGCGGCGAGCGCCAAAAGGCCAAGAAGGCCGGCAAGGCCTGATCCACTCGCCCGGCTCGACAGCTTCGAGCCCATGCAAAAGAAACCGGCACCGGGGCCTTCGCCTCGGTGCCGGTTTCTTTGTTTTGCGCTTCAGCAAGAGGCAAGAGGCATCACGCCCACCCGCCACGACGCAGCAGCCAATCCGCCGCCGTGCCCTCCGCCGGCTGGCGCAGGATCGCCCGCAGACGCTCCGCCTGCGCGACGGTTTTTTCCCGCCGCGCCGTATCCTCCAGACAACCACGCAGCTCCGCCGCCAGCGCCGACGGCGAGGCCGCCCCCTGCAGGTATTCGGGATACATCGGCTCGCTCAGGAGCAGGTTGTTGATGCCGAGATACGGGATCTTCACCAGCATGCGCCCGAGCAGGTAGGTGAGCGGATTCGCCCGGTAGGCGATGGCGCCGGGCAAGGCCGCCAGGGCGCAGTGGAGCGACATCGTGCCGCTCGAGGTCAGCACCGCCGAAGCCGCCACCGGCTCGCCGGTGTTGGCCACCAGCTCGACCCCGCGCGGCACCCCGCCGGCCTCGATCACCTCGCGGATCGCGGCGCTCGGATAGATCACCCGCGCCGGCCGTTTGCCGTAGGCGGCATGCCCGTCGCGCAGCGCCGGCCAGATGCGCCCCACCGCCTGCTTGCGGCTGCCCGGCAGCAGCAGCACCGGCGCCTCCGGATCGAAGCGCACCGGCGCCCGGTAGTCGGAGGCCAGAAACGGATGCCCCACGAAGTCTACCGGCAGATCGGTGTCGGCGTAACACCCGACCTCGAAGGGGAAGATGCAGGCGAGGGCGTCGAGGTGACGCGCCATCTTGAAACGCCGCTTCGCCTTCCACGCCCAGATCTGCGGCGAGATATAAAACAGCAGCTTCACCGGGCCGCCCGCCTTGGCGGCGAGGCCGCGTTCGTTGAGGGCGGCGGCCAGGCGCAGATTAAAGCCGGGATAGTCGATGAAACAGACCGCCCGCGGCCGGTATTGCCCGATCCAGGTCAGGGTCGCGTCGAAGAGCGCCTTGAAGAAGGAGTAGTTTTTCAGCACCTCGACGAAGCCCACGACCGACGAGAGCGTGAGATCGTGCAACAAGTGCGCGCCGGCGGCGGCGAGGTGTTTGCCCCCCAGGGCGCAGACCGCGAGGCCGGGTCGTTTGGCGCGCAACTCGTCCACCAGCCGCGCCCCGTGCTCGTCGCCCGAGTGCTCGCCCGCGATGACGAGCAGGTCCACCCGCCCCGCGGAGGGCGCGGGCAGACAAAACGGCAACGCGGGCCCGTGCTCGATGATGCGGCGTTCGTCCTTCACCGCCGGGTCGCCTTGATCTGTTCGGAAATCTGGATCGCGACCTCGAGGGCGGTCTTGCCCAGCGAGGCGCCCACCTTGGGCTGCTTGCGCTCGGCCACGCTCTCCGTGAAGTGCGCCAGCTCCAGCTTCAGGGGCTCGTCCTTCTCGATCGGTATCTCCTGCACCGGGATCGAGCTCGCGTCGCCCGCCTTGGCCAGACCGACCTTCAACTTCAACCCGTAGGCGATGATGTCGCTCTTCTTCACCAGATGCCCCTTCTGGTTCATGAAATCCAAGGAGAGGTAGGCGTCGTCCTGGAAGATGCGGATCTCGCGGTTTTTCTTCAGGCTCATGCGCGAGGCGCTGAGATTCGCCACGCAGCCGCTCTCGAACTCGATGCGCGCGTTGGCGATGTCCTCCGTCTTCGAGAGCACGTGCACGCCCACGCTGTCGATCTTGCGGATGGGCGACTTCGCCAGCGCGAGCACGATGCCGATGTCGTGTATCATCAAATCCAATACGACGCCGACCTCCGTCCCCCGCGGGGTGTAGGGCGCCAGACGCTCCGCCGTGATGTAGCCCGGCCGGTCGATGTGCTTCTCCATGAACGCCATCACCGGGTTGAAATGCTCGATGTGCCCGACCTGCACGATGCACTCGCTGGCCTGCGCCGCCGCCAGCACCCGCTCGGCCTCCTCCAGCGTGGCGGTGATGGGCTTCTCGATCAGCAAATGGGTCCGGCGGGCGAGCAGGGGCAGCGCCACCGCCTCGTGTTTGTCGGTCGGCACCACCACCGACACCGCGTCGCAGGCCTCGCCCAGCGCCTCGATGGAGGCGAAACGCCGGCAGTTGTGCCGGGCGCAGATTTCCGCCGCCCGTTCGTCGTTGGCCTCGAATATGCCCATGAACTCCACGTTGGGCAGCGCCGCGTAGATGCGCGCGTGGTGCTGGCCGAGCGAGCCGACGCCGGCGACGCCGCATTTCACCTTGGGTTTCGGGGACGAGAAGAAGTTCACGGCACTCGGAGTGGTGAAAAATCGGGTGCTTGCCGATGCCGAATCGCGGGCGAGGCGATCAAGCCTCCGGCGGGCCGCCCCCGCTCCGCCCACCCGAGACCCGCCGCGCCGTCGCCAACCACTTGCGCGGCGACGCCCCGCAGGTCGCGGAAAAGGCCCGGGAAAACGCGCTCGCCTCGCTGAAGCCCAGGTGCACCGCGATCTTCTCCAGTTTCCACCCCTCGCGCAGACACCGCCGCGCCGCCGCCATGCGCAGCCGGGCCATCTCCTCCCGCGGCGCCGCCCGCCCCGCCTCCGCGAACAAACGCCGCAGATGCGCCGGCGACACCCCGACCGCCCGCGCCACCGCGTCGGCCGAGGGGTTCTCGCAAAGGTTTTCCTCAAACCAGTGCAGGGCCTCCGCCACCCGGTCGCGCACGCCCCCGCGCAGCGGCGCCGGCGCCGCCTCCCGCCCGAGCACGAGCAAGGTCACCTCGATCAACACCTGCGCGAGCTTCAGCCCCACGCGGCCGTCCCCGTTTTCCAACATCGCCCAGATCTCCGCCAAACGCGCCAGATGCTGACGCGGCTCCGCTTCGCGCAGCTCCACGATGAGCGTTTCGGTCGCTTTGACGCGCGCCACCAGCTCGGCCGGCACCGTCCGGAAATGCAGCACCGCCACCTCGGAGGCGCTCGCCCCGTCGTCCGTCCAGCCATGCGGCGAGTCGGGGTGGGAAAGATACAGGCAGGGCGCCCGTCCGGGGAAAACGCGCCGATCCGCCCGGCAGGGACGCGCGCCGCCCGCGAAGACCCACTGCAGCTCCCAAAACCCCCGCGCTCGCCCGAAGACCGGGCGCAGGCCGTAGGTGCGATTGCCGCGACCGTGGTAGGCGAGATTGGCGGGGAGGCCGAGCATGCGCGTTTCTGTCAACTCCCCGCGCGCTCCGGCAATGGCCAAAAGGACCGGCGGCCCGTATTCTGGGCCACCCTTCGGCCGCCCCCCCATTCCCATGTTCACCGTTTTTCGTTCCTCCGCCCCGCGCTTCCTGCCCCTCGGGCTCGCGTCCCTGCTCGGCCTGTCCGGCTGCGTCTCGCGTCCCGACGCCACGGCCACCACGCCCGACGCCGCCGTCCAGCCCCTGGGTTTGATGGTCGCGCCCCAAACCCTGCACGACGACCGGGTGACCCTGATCTGGCAAAAGCCCGACGCCGGCCGCTCCACCTCCGGGGCCACCGCCTACGAGGTGCTCCGCGACGGCCGCAGCCTCGGCCACACCACCAAGACCCACTTCACCGCCACCGGCCTCGCGGCGGAGCGCGACCATGTTTTCACCATCGTGGCCCGCGCCGACGACTCGGTCTCCAAACAGTCGCTCGAGATCCGCACGCCCGCCACCGGGCCGGTGCTCGACGTGCTCGACCACGGCGCGGTCGGCGACGGCGTCACCCTCGACACCCGCGCGCTCCAAGCCGCCATCGACGCCTGCCCGACCGGCGGCACGGTCCGCATCCCCGCGGGCACATTCCTCTCCGGCGCGCTGTTCCTGAAAAGCGACATGACCCTCGAAATCGCCAAGGGCGGCGTGCTCAAGGGCTCGGCCAATCCCGCCGACTACGCGCCCTTCATCCGCAACCGCTTCGAGGGTTGGGAAATGGACACCTACGCCAGCCTGCTCAACGCCGGCCGTCTCGACCGCTCCGGCCCCGCCAACGTGCGCAACCTCTCCATCCGCGGCGAAGGCACGATCTCGGGCGGTGGCAAAAAACTCTCCGACGCCGTGCGCGCCGAATTCCCCGGGCTGAAGGGCGCGCGTTCCCGCGGCCGCCTCATCCTCCTCATGAACGCGGAAAACGTGCAGGTCTCCGGCCTCACGCTCGAGGAGACGCCCTGCTGGACGCTCCACTACATCTATTCGGAAAACATCAGCCTGCACGGTCTCACCATCCGCAGCGCCGTGTTCAACGGCGACGGGATCGACCCCGACTCGTCGCGCAACTCCTACATCTTCGACTGCGCCTTCGACACGGGCGACGACTGCATCGCGATCAAGTCGGGCAAAAACCCCGAGGGCGACGTGATCGCCCGTCCCACCGAAAACGTGCGCGTCTTCGACTGTCGTTTCGACCGGGGCCACGGCATCTCCATCGGCAGCGAGATGTCCGGCGGCGTGCGCGGCGTGTTGGTCGAGGACTGCGTCGCGGGCGAGCTGCTCCACGGCCTGCAAATCAAGGCCACCCCGGAGCGGGGCGGCTTCGTCGAGGACGTCACCGTGCGCGACTGCGCCCTGCGCCAGATCACGGTGTATTCAAAACTACCCTACAACAACGACGGCGCGGGCGCGCCGAGACCGCCGGTCTTTCGCGGTTTCCGTTTCGAGAACATCGATCTCTCCGGCGCCGACCTGAAAAAGCCCGTCATCGACCTCAACGGCTTCGAGGCGGACGGCCACGCCGCGCGCGACCTGGTTTTCCAGAACCTGCGCCTGCCCGCCGGAGCCGTGGTGAAGATGGACCGCGTGGAGGACGTGGTTTTCCGCTCCGTCACCACCACCGACGGCACCGCCCCGGTCTTCAAGGTCACACGTTCCGAACGCGTGACCTATTGAACACCCGCCCCGCCGCCGTCGCCATCCCCCCGCCGCCGTCGCCCGTCCGAGGACACAGCCGCTTGCCAAGCGGCGCCGTTCGGGCCCGGTGTCGCCGGCCGACGATCCCGCCACACGCCGGCCCGCCTCACACGCACCGTCCCGCCCCCACCCCAACACAGCAGACTACTCCGTCCCGTCCGTGGTCGTCTGCGTGGCCGCCTGCGGAGGCGTGCGTGGCGTGCGCTCCGTCCGCGGAGTGCGTTCACCCGGAGCCGCGGTCAGGAGCTCTCCGTCGGGGGTCGTCACCACAAACGGCCGACCGACCGCACCCGCGCCCTCGCCGACCACGCCGTCCGGCTCGCCCTCGTCTTCCGCCGCGGACACGACCCCGACCCGCGCCCAGAGCGGATCGAAGGCAAAACGCTCCGGCGAGTAGCCGTCGCGCGGACGCGTGAAACGCCGCTCGGTCAGCACCACGTCGCGCATCGCCGCCACCGTGAAATTCCGCCAGCCGCGCGTCGGTTCCGCGCCGCTTCCGCCCGCCACTTGGTATCCGTGAATCATCGCTTCCCCGCTGGAACTCCGCCCGTAGGCATACGGTTCGAACAGGCGGGTCCGGTCGTGGTAAACAAACTGGAGCAGCCGCCCTTGCCCCACCGCGCTCAGAAGCAATTCGTGGTTCGGCGGCGGCGGCGGCGCCTCCGTCCCGCCGCTCTCCGTCGGCACCGACTCCTTCCCCCCCGCCGGCACCGACACGCTGGTCGCCGCGCCCGGCATGCCCGCCGCCGCCGCGTCCGGGCTCCCCTGCCCCCACAGCATCGGAACGCCCGCTCCGATCGCACCGCAGAGGAGCGCCATGCGGATCGCCAAACGAAACCCAGGGGCCCGAAAACGCTTTTTCATGGTGCCCCTATCACCGGCCACCCCGGGAACGGCGCAAGCGGCAAAAACCTCGCGGAGCCGTGCCGGCGCCCGTGGTTTTTCAGCTCAGGAGCGGACGCCGCGGCGCGCCACCACCCACGCGATGACGGCGGCGTCGTCCTCCTCGTGGGCCCAGATCAGCCGCAAAAACTCCGAGGGCAGGATGTCGTTGGTTTTGAAAAAATTCCGATCTCCGCCGCAGCCATACATCATGCTCGCGGGCAACTCGCCGCGCAGCTTGGCCCGCGCCTTGGGCAGGATGCGTGGCAACCACGCGACACCGTCCACCTCGGCGCTTTTCGCCGGCCAGGTTTCGGGATCGGCGACCGCCCCCGAGGCCGCGCCGCGCTGCACGTTGAGAAAGTAGTCCCGCCGCACCAGCTCGATGGCGAGGGCGTGGTCGTAGCCGGGCAAGCCCTCGTTCACCTGGTCCTCGGCGTAGTCATACATCGCCTGCGGAGAGATGCCGTGCGAGGCCATCCAGGCGCGCTGCGCGGGGGTGAAAAACGTGTCCGCCCCGCGCTCGCCCTTGGAGTAGAGCGTGACGGCAAAGTCATACAGCGCGCGGAAGTCGTCGGTGAAGGTGTAGTGGGCCATGGCTCACCGGGTATGCGTCCCGACCCGGTGGGCAAGCCGGCCCGCCTTTTCCCCGTTCGTTCGAAAGATCCGCCGGGCGGCCCCCTCCCGGCTGTTGGCCCGGTGGGGCTCAGGGCAGCCGCGACTGCACCAGCTTGCTGGCGACGCCGAAGTCGATGAGGCCGGCCTCGGGCCGCTGCTTGAGCGCGGCGATGACCTTGCCCATCTCCTTCTTCGAGCTCGCCCCGGTGGCGGCGATGACCTCCGCGACCAAGGCCTCGAGCCGGGCCGCGTCGAGGCCCGCCGGGAGATATTTTTCCAAAACCGCGATTTCGGCCCGGTTGGCCGCCACGAGGTCGGCGCGCCCGCCCTTCTCGAACTCGGTGATGGCGTCCTGGAGATTTTTCACCGCCTTGCGCAGCGTCGTCACGACGAGCGCCTCGTCGATGGGCTTGTTTTGATCCATCGAGGCCCGCTGGATCGCCGCGTCGGCGGTGCGCAGCATGGTGGCGCGGGCGGAGTCCTTGGCTTTCATCGCGACGACGATGTCGGCGCGGAGGGTTTCGTAGGTGGTCGGCATGGCGCCCGGACCGTGCCGCCTCGCACCGGCGCGGGTCACGCGAAAAAACAGGCCCCGCCTCGCGCCGGCGTGGGCCGGCCCGGTCAAAGCATCTTGCCGATAAGCGGGAGCACGGTCCGCGCGCGGCTCTGCCACGTCACCAGCTTGTCCAGACGGTTGCGCAAGGTCGTCAACGCCGCCGGCGAAAGCCCCGCCGACTCGCTCTGGCCAAGCAGGGCCTCCGCGTGCGCCAGGCGCTGGTCCTGACGCTCCAGATACGGCACCAGACGTTCGCGCAGGATCGTGCCGATGAGCTTGCGCAGCTCGATCGTGGCCACCCATCGCTCACGGCGCTCGCCCTCCCCCCCGACGCCTTGCACCGCGCCGAGCTCACGCAGGGACCGCAGCCCCTGGCTCACCGTGCCCTTGCTCAGGCGCAGCTTCCGTTCGATGTCCGAAAAAAGCAGCGGTTCGGAAGATGCAAAAATCAGGCCGTAGATTTCGCCCATCGACTTGGGCAGGCCGAGGAGGGTGACCAAATCCGAAAAAACCGCCACGATCTCGGCCTCGAACGGAGTCGGCGGCAAGGGCTCGGCTTCGGGCGAAAACGGAGAGCTGGAACTGGTCATCGTCACGCCCGGCAGCACGGCAAAACGCCGATTTTGTTTCAATTCATTTTGAAATGAATTGTTTGGGACCGGATGCCCCACCGGCCGCCCTCTCCCCCCGCGCCACAACGCGGGCCGCGCGGTTTCAGCCGCGCAGGGCCAACACCACCCGCTGACGCAGCAAAAACGAACGCGCCCACGGGATGAGGCAGATCGAGACGGCCACCAGCCAAGTGACGCCGGGGCCGATCAAAAACCACCCGGCCGCGGCGGTCGTGGCCGCCATCGCCCACAGCGTCCCGCCCACCGACTGGGTGGCGAAAAGCGCCAGCAAGCCGACCGCCATCGCCGAAATCCCCATCACCCCGCCGAAACCACCGACCAGCAGACCGCAGATCAACAACACCGGCGCGAGCGTTTCGTTTTCTTTTTCCCGCCCGCAGGTTTGCCAAAGGGTGATGACCAAGGCGCAGGCCAGCGCTCCATGCTTCGCCAGAACATAAAGCGATCGATCCAGCTCGTAGGCCTCGGCGCGCACGCCGCGACAAAGCAACCAGCCGATCAAGACCCCGCGCAGCGGCTCCACCCAGATCGAGAGCGACTTCCACCAACGCCGACGCCGGCGGTTGTCACCGGGATTCGCCATCATGAAGCGCGCGCGCATCTGCGCGCCATCCACATACATCATCCCGCGCCCATAAAACGTTCTGGCGGGGAGCGCACCGAGGGCCAGGGCGGCGAAGAGGTAAACAAGAAGTAACATAAGACCGCCGCCCGACTACGCCAAACCCCGGGCAACTGTCCACGCCCAAGCCCGAAACGTGCAATTTTCCCGCAACATCAACGACGCACCGGCATCACCATGCGGGTGCCCCGCAGCCAGTTGATGATCACCGGCAGCCCCATCGTCGCCAGCGCGACCGCCAGCGTCTGGCTCTTGCCCATCATCGCGAACCCCACCCCGAGCATCGTCATCGTGGCCACGATGTAGCCCGCCACGAAAGTCTGCATGGCGATCGCCGAAGCCGCGCCCATCACCAACACCGCCAAGGCCACCTCGATCGGCAACAAGGCACAGGTGATGCCCGCGATGAAACTGGTCGGCGAGATGGTCTCCCGCTCCCGCAGGCGCAGGGAACTCTGCACCCAGACGACAAGCACCAGCAATCCGCCCCACGCCAAAGTGGGAAGCAAACGTTCCAGACCCGACGCCTCCGGCGCCGCCTCGAAAGCCTGGGTCAAAAAGTCCGCCACCACGTAGCCCCGCACCGGATCGATCCAGACCAAGGGCATCCTCCACCAGCGGCGACGCCGCTCCGAATCGCGGTTTTCCGGCCACAAAACCCGGCCCCACAAGTCCTCGAATATGAGGAATCTGCACTCGCTGTTAATCAGGAGTCGGGAGGGGATGAGCCCCAGAACCAGTCCAACGACGAGAGGTAACCAGTGGATGATCATTATCAGATTGTAAAAGACCTGCGCCTGCCCGCGCTCGCTGTCCACTCAGACCGCCCTTCTGGGTAAAAAATCCCAGCGCACTCTAAGGTAATCACCCTAATACCGCTCATTCGTCCTATCTCCGCGCGGTGCCCAGATGCCGCCCGGCCATCGCCGACAACACCACCGGCACGATCGCCATGGCGCCCACGAAAAGCGACCGGCGCCAATCGGTCGAATGCACCAGCAGCCCCACCCCGCCCAAGCCCACTCCCGCCGCGACGAAACCCGCCGACCAGGCCCGCACCGCCAGCGCGGTTCCCACCGCGAAGGGCAAACCGATCAACAACACCAGCGGGTGGATCAGCACGAAAATCGCGCCCAAGGAAAATTCCCACGGCGCCCGCGCGTGGTCCTCGTCCCGCCAGCTCAGGGTCTGCACCGCCAGGGCGACGCCAAATGCCACCGCCAGCCAGATCTCGCCCATCCACGCCGGCCCTCCGGGGGGGACGGGCAAGTTCATCGCGCCCTTCATCATCAACAGGGCGCCGAGCGCCGCTCGCACCAGATCGACCACGCCCAACCAGAGGTTCCGTCCCTTCGGCCAGCCGCGTTGATCAAAACCGCCCAAACGCGCCCCGCGGGCGCGAAAACTCCACAGGGGAAAACACCACAACAACAAGGCCACGATCACCGGCAGGTAGGAGCTCATTTCGTAAAAGCCCCGACATCAGCCGGCGCGCACCCGCGACGCGAGCGGTAAACCAAGGGCATCCGGTCCCATTAACCAGGAGGGGCTCGGATTTTCCCGTCGCGGCCCGCCGCGCCGTCGCCTTTTTTCAGCGCGTGCCGTCGGTTCCCCACCCGTCCCTTCGCCTCGTCCGTCCGCTCCTCTTGTCCGCCGCCCTGGTCTGGCCGCTTCGGCCCCTCGCCGGCGCCGAGCCCGACGCCGCCGCTCCGGCCAAGCCGGTCGATGTGAGCGGCCTGGAGCTGGGCACCCTGACCATCGGGAAACGCACTTTCCACGAGGTGCGCGCCCGCTCCCGCGACGCCCGCAGCCTGTTTTTCACCCACCGCGAGGGCCTCGGCTCCGTCCGTCTGCGCGAGCTCTCCCCGGAGGTCCAGGCGCGGCTCGGCTACGATCCCGCCACCGCCCCGCCGGACGAGCCGCCCCCCGCGCCGCCCGCCGCCGTCGCCCGAAAAACCCCCGCCCGCCCCAACCCAACGCGCCCCTCTCCGTCGCCGGTCGCCACCACCAGCCGGCTCGATCAACTCTTCCTCGCCTACGCCGAGGAGCCCGAAATCCGCGCCAACCAAAGCCTGCAGGCCGACTACATCCGGCTCAATCTGTCGGTCAAAAACCAGGGACGCCGCCCGAGCTGCTCCATCTACGCCATCGTCGGGGCGCTGGAGTTTCAAAACGCCCAACTGAACGGCACCCTCGAAAAACTCTCCGAGGAGTATCTGCTCTGGGCCACCCGCCACAGCCTGGGACGCACCGTCGAGTCCTCGCATCTCCCGCGCGACGCAAACGGCGAACCGCTGCGCGATCTCGGCTACACCCTGCCCTCCGTCATCACCGCCCTGCAGACCTACGGCATCCCCACGCAGGACGAGATGCCCAGCCAGCTCGGCGTGGCGTCCGAGTCGATCGAGCGCCCGCCGCCGGAACTGATCGGGCGCGCCCGCTCGCGCCGGCTCGTTTTCATCGCCGCCCTGCCGGGCGCCACCGCCGAGGCGCGCACCTTCGCCCTTGTCCACGCCCTCAACGCCGGTTTTCCCGTGCCCGCCGGCCTCCGCTGGCCCCACGAGAATTCCATCCAGGCCGGCATCCTCGGCGCGCAACGTCCGCTCTCCGGGGTCGGCCACGCCGTCACCTTCGTCGGCTACCACTGCGAGACCGGCCGCGCCGAGGACGCGTGGTTTGTATTCAAAAACTCCTACGGCCCGCGTTGGGGCCAGGGCGGCTACGGTCGCGCCTCCTGGCGTTATCTCTCGCAGAACCTGATCGACGCCTACGTGCTCGACGTCCGCGCCCCCGCGAAGCCCGCGCCCTGACCACCACCACGCGCCCGCTCGCGGCGCCGCCACACGGGCGAAGGGACCTCCGCGAAGGATCGACGCTCACCGCCGCCCAAGCCGGCGCTCACGGAGTGAGCGTGCTACGTTCCGGAGGCGCCCAAACCCGAACGCGACGGGCATAAAAACTCCCCGAAAAGCGGACCGACCACCACGGAGGCGCCACCCGACGCCGGAAGCCACCTCCGTGTCCTCCGTGGGCCGCGCTCCGTGTCCTCCGTGTCCAAAAAAACTCCGCCGGTTTCAACTACGGGACGGGATGCGACTTTTCAGTCACCGCCACCCAAACCGGCGCTCGCGGAGCGAGCGTGCTACTTTCCGGAAGCGCCCAAACCCGAACGCGACGGGCATAAAAACTCCCCAAAAAGCGGACCGACCACCACGGAGGCGCCTCCCGACGCCGGACGCCACCTCCGTGTCCTCCGTGGGCCGCGCTCCGTGTCCTCCGTGGCGAAAAAAACGCCGCACCTCGAAGCATAAGCCCGTCTCACTTCGGCAAACCGGCCGCGGAGGGCGGAGGCAGGTTGCCCGAAGCGCCGGAATCCTTGGCCGGCGATGACGACGAACCCGCCCCCGCCGAGCCGCCGGCGCCCGACGAACCCGCCGAGCCGGTCGGGGACGCGGCCGGTCCGCCGGAGGGCTGCGCGCCCGCGCCGGGTTTGGTGTCCTTCCGTCCGGCGAGTTCGCGCTCCGCCGCTTCCGCGGCGCGGTGCACCACCGCCTTGCCCTTCTCCATCGCGTCGTGCGCCGCTTCCCGGGCGCGTTCGCGCAGCTCGCGGGCCTTTGGCTCCAGCGATTGACGCAGGCGCCGCGGCGGCGTCAGGGCCAGCCCGGCCACGAAGCCGAGCGCGAGGCACACCAGCCCGCTTTGCAGCGGATGCTCCCGCACCGCCGTGCCCACGCGCTCGCGGCTCCGCTCATACATGCGGCGGGTGCGCTCGCGGGCGGCGGCGCCGAGGTCGTGCAAACGCCCGCCCATCGCGGAGGCCTTTTCACGCGCGCCCTGGCTCAGGTGCCGGCCAAGCTCGCTTTCCGGCGGCTCCTGAAAACCCGACTCGGGCGGGATGCCCGTCTCCGGGATGCCGCCGCGTCCGCTCGACGACTTGTAGAGCGGATCGATCGAGCCGGCGCCGACGGGAGAGCCGGGCGCGGGTTCGGGTTGAAAATCGTCCGCGTAGGGCGGCAGGCCCTGGTAGTCCTGAAATTCGTCGTCCGGGTGCGCGTGTTGCCGATGTTCGCGGGTTTTCTCAACGATCAGCCAGGCGACGCCGGCGCCGATCAGCGCGACGGGCACGGGGTGAACCTTGACGGTGTCGAGCACGCCGTGGAGAGCGCGGTCGGCCGAGTGGGTGATGCTGTCTTTGATTTTGATCATGGTGCCGTTTCCTTGGTTTTGGCGAAGCAGGTGGAGGAGTTCGTCGAGCAGATGCCGACCGCGGAGACGGTCGCCGAGCGCGTGCAGGGTGGCATCCATGCGCCGGCGGCTCGCCTCGATCTCGGCGCGCAGCGCGTCGCGATCGTCGGGATGCTCGGAAGGGGGGATTTTTTTCATGAGGGGGAGGACGGGGTGAGTTTTTCCTCCACCCAGCGTTTGTCGTCGCGGAGGGTGCGGGCGGTTTCCGGCGGGAAGATCGCCTCGTCGCGCAGCGCGTGTTCGGCCCGCAGCAGGATGGCGACGCCCAGACCGACCGCGACGGCGCCGACCGACATGGGGCCGAGCCAGACCGCGATCTCGTTGGACAGCCCGAGGGTCACCAGCCCGTGCGCCATCAGGCGGCCGCAACCGAGCAGCAGGATGATGAGGCCGGCCAGCGCCACGGCCACGCCGGTGACGAAGAGGCCGAGACGGCGCCCCACCCGGCGGGCCATGGCGTTGACCTCCGCCTTGGCCAACTCGACCTGCCGGCGAAGCAAGAGCGCCGCCTCGTCGCGCAGGTCGGAGAGCAGGGAGACGATGGTGGATCCGCCCGGGGCGGGAGCTTGTTGGGTGGGCGCGGCCATCGGAGGCTAGAGGGCGGCGCGGGTTCCGGGATAGGGCGTGTCGGCGGAGCTCGGCGGCAGGCCGCCCGGAGCCGCGCCCAAGGACGCGCCCGCGGCGGTGGCGGCGGCGTCGTAGTCGCTCGCGCCTCCGGTGGCGGCGGCATCGGAGTAGTAGCCGGGCGGATACTCGGCGTCGTCCTCCCCGCCCAGCCCGTCGTCGGGGCCGTGCCGTCCGGCGCCGGAGCGGCGCGCGCCCGCGGCGGTGGCGCGGGTCAGCTGGCCCAGCGCCAGGCCGGCCAGCACCATGCCGCCCATGAAGAGCACCGGGTGCCGCCGGGCGATCTCCTCGGCGTCGTGGCGCAGGCCCTCGAAGTCGGTGTCGCGCACGTAGTCGGCGATGCGCTCGATGCGGTCGGCGGCGCGGTTGGCAAAATACGCCACATTCGGATCGTCGGCCTCCATCGCCTTGGCGGAGTCGCGGATGGCCGCGCCGTAGTGGCCGATGTGCTCGGCGGCGGAGCCCTTTTGTTCCTGCGCGAGACGGGAAACGCGTTCGCGCGCCTGCCGGAGCATGTCGCTCGCGGCGGCGCCGTTGGCCGAGCGGGATCGGGGGTCTTGTTCGGATGAGGGGGAGTCGGAGGATTTCATGGAGCAGTCGGGGGTGGATACGGACAAAAAAAGTTCGCGGGCGGCGGAGAGCTCGGCGGCGGCGGCGGCGGGGCGGGCCGGCCCGCCGCTCAAGCTGCCCGGCTGTAGGCCTGACCGCTGGTCAGGCCGCCCGACCAGCGGTCGGGCCTACATGGTCGGGCCTGCATCGGAGGGGTGTTTTCAGGCCTTTGGATGCGAATGGGGATCACGTGCCGGCGCCGCCGGTGGTGCCCGTGCCGGCCGTGCCGGCGCGGGGGGTCATGTCCTCGACCCGTTGGTCCTGATCGTCGCAGCCGGTCAGGGCCAAGGTGAGGACGGTGAGAGGGAGAAGGACGCCGAGGGATCGAAGGAAGGATTTCATGGGGTTTCGGGTGCCCGGAGAGCGTAACCCGCGGCAGGATTTGCGGGCATCGGGCGCTCTCCTTCTCCCGCCGCGGGCGATCCCCGCTCGCTCGCCGTCGGGGCGGCACCCCCACCGGCTCCGGGGGTGATTTCCCGTTACCAGCGAACGCGCGCCATTGGGCAAGAAACGCGCCGGCTTCGGCCTCGTCGCGCCGCGCCCCCCGGCCACGCTGGGGCCCGGCGCCCCGCGCCCTCGTATTCGCAATGTCATTACCCATCATCATTCAGGGCGGCATGGGCGTGGCCGTCTCCGGCTGGCGCCTGGCCCGCGCGGTCTCCGCCGCCGGCCAGCTCGGCGTCGTGTCCGGCACGCTTCTTCCCGTGGTGCTCGCCCGGCGCCTCCAGCTCGGCGATCCGGCCGGGGAACTGCGCGCCGCCGCCTCCGCCTTCCCCGATCCCGCCCTCGTCGCGCGCGTGCTGCGCCGCTGGTTCGTCGCCGGCGGCAAATCCCCGCGCGAGCCCTTCGCGGCCGTGCCGATGCCCTCCGCCGATCCCTCGCCGGCCTGGACCGAGCTCACCGTGCTGGCCAACTTCGTGGAGGTCTGGCTCGCCAAACGCGGACACGAAGGCCCGGTGGGACTGAATCTTCTGGAAAAAATCCAGCTCGCCACCCTGCCCTCGCTCTACGGCGCCATGCTCGCCGGCGTGGACGTGGTCCTCATGGGCGCCGGCATCCCGCGCGCGATCCCCGGGGTGCTGGACCGTTTCGCCGCCGGCTCCGACGCCGAGCTGCCGCTGGATGTCTCCGACGATGACGTCGCCGGCGCCACCGACACCGCCACCACGCCGCGCCGCCTGCGCTTTTCCCCCGCCGACTGGCTGGCGCACCCGCCCGCCAGCCTGCGCCGACCACGCTTCCTCGCCATCGTCAGCTCCTCCGCGCTGGCCCTCAACCTCGCCCGCAAGGCCAGCGGTCGCGTGGACGGCTTCGTGGTCGAGAGCCCCGCCGCCGGCGGGCACAACGCCCCGCCCCGCGGCGGACGCGCGCCGGGGCCGGACGGACAGGCCGTGCATGGGCCGCGCGACGAGCCGGAACCGGACAAATTTCGCGCCATCGGCCTGCCCTTCTGGCTGGCCGGCGAACGCGCCTCGCCCGAGGCCCTCGCCGCGGCGCTGGCGGCGGGCGCGGCGGGCGTGCAGATCGGCACCGCCTTCGCCTTCTGCGCCGAGTCCGGGCTCACGCCCGACATCAAGGCCGACGCGCTCACCCTCAGCCGGGCCGGCCGGGCGCGCGTTTTCACCGATCCGGTCGCCTCGCCCACGGGTTTCCCCTTCAAGGTCCTCGAACTCCCCGAAACCCTCTCGGACGCCGACATCTACGCGAGCCACCCGCGCCGCTGCGATCTCGGCTACCTGCGCGAGCCCTACCGCGCCGCCGACGGCCGTCTCGGCTACCGGTGCCCCGCCGAACCCGAGGACGACTACGGCGCCAAGGGCGGCGATCCCGCCGCCGCCTGCGGACGCAAATGCCTGTGCAACGGCCTGCTCGCGGCGGTGGGGCTGGGACAACTCCGCCGCGTCGAAACCGCCCCCGCCCCCGCGCCGGCGGCGACAGCGACCGCGACGGCCGCAGCCGGCCTGTGGGTCGAGCCTCCGCTGGTGACCGCCGGTCGCGAGGTGGCCGACGTCGCCCGCTTCGCCGCCCCCGACGCCACCGGCTACACCGCGGCAGACGTGCTTCGGCATGTGCTCGGACCGGCCGGGGCCGGGGCGGCATCGTCCGCGCGCTCCGCGCCGACCGTGGGTTTAGCCTAGAACCGGCGGTAGCCGCAGCTCATCTCGCGCAACCTGCTGATCACCTGCCAATCGCATCCCCCGCTCGACGCACCTTCCAGGTGCGCCTTCGGGGTGCTGCAATCGACATCTGATTCAGCATCTTGCGCGATCTTTCGCCGGGGCTACCGCCGGATCTAGGTTCAGACCTCCGCGAGGCGCATATTTTGCCCGCTTCGGCCTCTTCATAAAACG
>CBINNW010000039.1:0-39255 GCA_966252115.1 uncultured Akkermansia sp. | reverse complement strand
GGAGCTTCCAGCTCCCGTTCGTCCGACTCCAAAGTAGCGGGAGCTTCCAGCTCCCGTGATTCGCCCCCCAAAGTAGGGGGAGCTTCCAGCTCCCCTCCCCCGTCCTCCTCCACCGCCCCCGGCATCGCTCCGGCCGACTCCCCTCGCCCCCAACCACGGGAGCAGGATGCTCCCGCTACTTCCTGAGCACACCACTTCCTCGCCCGCCACTCCGCATGCGCGAAATCGCCATCACCAACCGCCACCCGCGTCTCCGCCTGGATCGCCGCGCCCTCGTCCGCGCCATCGAGCATCTCGACGCCCATTTCCGCTTCACCCCCGCCGACCTGCCCACGCTCTCGCCCCCGGGCAAACGCCGGGCCCGCGCACAATCACGCCCCGCCAAATCCTCCTCCAGGCACTCTCCGCTCATCACTCATCACTCGCCACTCGTCACTTCTTCAGCCGCTCCGGCGGGCGAGCTCTCGATCACCTTCCTCACCGACCCCGCCCTCGCCCGGCTCCACGCCGACTACCTCGACGACCCCACCACCACCGACGTCATCACCTTCGAGGGTGATGAAACGATGAACCACGCCGGCGACGTCTGCGTGTCGGTGGACACCGCCCTCGCGTATTCACAAAAACACGACGTCCCCTTCGCCGAGGAGCTCCTGCGCTACGTCATCCACGGCTGGCTGCACCTGGCCGGCTACGACGACCTCGAACCGCGCAAAAAGCGCCGCATGCGCGCCGCCGAGGAACGCGCCCTAAAACTCCTCCGCGCCGCCGAGCTCCTGCCCCGCTTCGCGCTCAAACCAGCCTAGCCACCGCTCCGCGCCCCCGATCACCGCACCCGACCGCCACCCATTGGTCCTTGGACATTGGACATTGGTCATTGGTCATTTCCCCCTCCGCCCCCTCCCCCGCCTCCTCCGCCCCCGCCCCCTCCCCGTGCCCGGCCCGCTTCACCAGACCGATGCTCACGTGCTCGCGAAGGCGCCGCACAGCGGGGACCATTGCCAGCTCACCTGCTTCTCCGCCACCGACGGCCTTTTCCACGCGCTGCTGCGCGCCTCCCGCAACAACAAGGCCGCCGCCGCCACCGCTCCCGCGCCCGACCTCTTCGACCGTCTCGCGCTCACCCTCGAGCACGGCCGCGCCTCGCCCGGCGCCGGCCCTTGGTTCGTGCGCGAACACCGCCTGCTCCACCGCCACGCCGCCATCGGGCGCGCCTACGAGCCGCTGGCCGGCGCCTCGCGCCTCGCGCGCCTGGTCCTGCAAAACCCGGGCCCCGAGGACAGCCGCCCGGCCATCGACACCCTCCTGGCCCAGGCTTTCGCCGCGTTCTCGCGTCCCGACGCCCGCCCCGACCTGGTGTATTTCAAAAGCCTCTACCGCCTCGCCCGCGACGAGGGCTGGCCGCTGAAACAGGAATGGATTCCCGCCCTGCCCCCCGCCGACCGAGCGCAGGTGGCCGCCGCCCTCAATCTCCCCGCCTCCGCCCCCGAGGCCCCGCCCGCCGCCGATCTCGCCCGGCTCACCAAACGCCTCGAATCCTACCTCGTCGCCGAACACGACTTCCGGCTCGACTGACCCCCACTACGCCACGACCGGTCGCTCCCTCGCCGTGGTGAGCACCGCGAAGGGCAAATCGGCCAACAGCTCCGCCACCGGGAGCTCGCCCACCACCCAGTGCTCCCGCTCGGTCAAGAGGTCGCGCCAGTCCCCGCCTCCATCCGGCAGCACCACAGCGGTGTCGTCCCAAACCACGCCCAGCGGCGGACAGCCCAGGTGCGCGCTCAGCCGCGGCACCACCACCAAAACCGCCTCGCCCTCGTGCCGACGCACATAGGCGACCACCTTGTCCGCGAAGCGTCCCCGCGTCTGCAACGCCACATAGTCGCCCTCGCGAAACAACGCGCGATGCGCGCGGCGAAACCCGAGCAAGGCCCGCGTGACGAGCACCTTCACGCCGCCGTCGCGCCAGTGCCGCAACAACGCCCGCGGCGAACGATCCTCCGCCAGCTTCAACAGCGCCACACGCCGCCCATGGTCGATTTCGCGGCGGTTGTCGGGATCGACCAGGCTCAGGTCCCAACCCAGCTCGGTCTGATAAAAATCGGGCACGCCGGGCGCCGTGATTTTGAGCACGAGCTGCGCGAGCGAGTTCACCATGCCCAGATGCGCGAGCCGCACCGCGCGGGCACGGAAATGCGCCAAAAACTCCCCGCCCGTTTCGCCCGGCGTCAGCAACGCGTCCACGAAGGCGTCGCCCGCCGCCAGCCAATCCTCGTCGGGGTGATGCCAGGTCGTGTTTCGCTTCGCCTCCGGCGCCGCCTTGCGCAGGTGCTCGCGAATCCGGGCGCGAAAGGCGTCGTCGGGCTCCGCGTCGTCGGCCGGCCAGGCGGCGAGCAGGATTTGGTAGAAACGATATTCCTCCTCCGCATCGGGGGCCTCGCGTTCGTGAACCCGACGTTTGTGCCGCCGGTTGAGCTCCCGCCACACGCCCAGCCAGTCCGCCCACTCGTCCGGTATCTCCGAAAGCGCGAGCAGGCGTGCCCGGGCGTCGGCGCCGAGTTTCGTGTCGTGCGTGGCCGTGGTGAGCAGGCCGTGCGGCGTGCGTTCGCGTCGCGCCGCGTTGGCGGCGTGGAAGGCCTCCACGTCGCCGCCGAAAAGGGCGGGGTCGCCACCGACCTCGTTGAGCGCGAGCAAACGGTTGAAGGTGTAAAAGGCCGTGTCCTCGACCGCCTTGGCCATCACCGCGCCCGTGTATTGCTGGAACGCCAGCGCCCAGCGCTCGAAACCCGCGCGCGCCTCGTCCGCGACCACGCTGTCGCGGTCCGATGGATACACGCCGAGGAGCACGTCGCGCACGAAACGCAGGGACTCCGGATCGAGTCGCGGATTGCGCAACTCGGCCCGCCGGCAGGCCTCCTCGATCCGGCGCCGATCCTCGACGGTGACGGGCTGGCCCGGCCGGCGGTAGGTGCGATAGACGTCGAGGCCGGCCATCAGCTCGCGCACGGCGACCATCAGCTCGTGCTCGGCCAGATCACGGTGCCGCCGGTCGGGCTCGATCAAACCATCCAGCCGCCGCGCGAGGTGATGCACCGCGTTGGCGAAGAGTTCCTCCAGCACGAGGCGTTTCTTCGTGTAGGCCTCTTCGGAAAAGAGACGCCTCCGCCCCACGAAGTCTCCATAGATCGCGTCGAGGCGACTCTCCGCGGCGGGGTCGGTGAGGAGACGCCCGAGCTGCGCGATGAACTCGTAACCGGTCGTGCCGTGGGCCGGCCACGTCTCCGGCAACCGTTCGTCGGCGGAGAGGATTTTCTCCACGACGACATAGAAGGGCGGAATCGCGGACCGAGCGGAGGAGGCGGCGGCATCGGCGGAGGTCCCACCGCCGGCGGCCTCGGGCGGCGCGGCCAGGGATTGAAGGCGCTCGAGGTAACCCTGCGGATCCCACAGACCGTCGATGTGGTCGACGCGCAGCCCGTCGATGAGTCCGCCTTGGATCAACAGGCCGAGCAGCAGATGCGTTTCCCGAAACACCTCCTCGTTCTCCATCCGCAGGCCGACGAGGGAATCGATGGCGAAGAAACGTCGGTAGTTGGCCTCGTGCGCGCCCGCCATCCAACGCGCCAACCGGTAGTGTTGACGGTCGATCAGGGCGGCGAGCGCGTCGAAGGATTCGGGCTCGCCGGGGCGTCCGTCGTAGGCGCGAAGCGCCGCCTCGACCCGCTCCCGCAGGTGGTCCACGCCGTCGCGCAAAAGCTCGCCGAAGCGATCGGTGACGGCGCGCAGGCGTAGGGCCGGCCTGGATACGGCCGCGTCCGCCCCCGTCGCCGCCGTGCGCCGGGCGATTTCCGGCGCCGGCGGACCGTGGTCGGGCTCGGCGGCCAGTCGCGCCGCGTCCTCGGCCAGCTTGTGGAGCGGCTCGCGCGCCTCCTCGGGCAACCCCGGATCGGCGAGCACGGCGGCGAAGATCTCCGCGTAGGTGAAGGCGTTGAGCGGGAAGCGGGTTTCTCCGTAAACCAGCCAGATCAGGCCCTCGCGGCGCCGGAGCGAAAACGCCCCGCGCTCCAGCACCACTCCGAAGTGGTCTTCGAGCACCGGCAGCAGTATCTGCGGACGCCCGGCGCGACGGTCGTCGTTCCAATGGATGTCGAAAAAATCGACGTAGGCGGAATGCCGGCCGTGGGTGAGCACGTCCATCCACCAGGGATTGAAGGGGCCGCCCACGCCCATGTGGTTGGGCACGAAGTCGAGCAGCAGCCCCATGTCGTGGACGCGCAGTGTCTCGACGAGACGGCGCAGGCCGGGCTCGCCGCCAAGTTCGGGATCGAGGCGGCGGTAGTCGGTGACGTCGTAGCCGTGCGTGCTGCCCGGGGTGGAACAGAGAATCGGGGAACAGTAGCAGTCGGTGAAACCGAGTTCGCGCAACCACGGCACCTGGGCGCGCAGATCGTCGAAGGTGAATCCGCGATGAAGCTGCGCGCGGTAGGTGGCGCCGGGCACGCGGCGGGCCTGGGTGAGCGGCATGGAGGGCGACGCGGCGCGAGGGAGAAGAAGCCGGGCGACGGCGGGCGAATGAGCGGCGGACCGGGCGAGGTCAGCGTGCGAGCGACACCTTCTGGTGTTCTCCGAAATTCCGGGGCGGGCGTTCGCCGGTCATGGAGGCCTTGGCGCGGGCGAAGAGGCTCGCCATGCGGCCGCCGGGCGCGTCCCAGAACTCGGCGCCATGCACCCGCACGCGCAGCAGGCAGAGATGCGGATCGTCCAGGCCGCCGGGAAACCACGGCTTCACGTCGGCGTTCCACATGCTTTTGGCGCGGTCGGGATCGCGCACCAGCGAGGCGGTGCCGGAGAGCGAGACGTAGCGCTGGTCCTTGGGCTCGGCGTAGGCGAGGTTGACCTCGTGTTCGCCGGCGATCTCGGCGGTCTTGGGCGAGTCGTCGGCGGTGAAAAACCAGACCTCGCCGTTTTCAAAGACCGGGTTCTGCGTCGCCATCGGACGGCTGCGCAGCGATCCGTCGGCGGCCACCGTGGTGAGCATGGCGAAGCGGATGTCCTTGATGAGATCGGAGAGTTTTTTGGGGAGCTCGGGAGAGGGCGGCGACCAGGTGCGGGAGCCGGCGGGGGTGTCCCCTCCGAGCATATCGGATTCGATGGTGCTCATGGGAGGAGCAGGATACGCGACCGCACTTCCGGTCTGTATCGGGGCGCGGGAGGCCGGAGCCCTCGGGAAAGCGCGCGGCGACAGGCGCTCAACGTGACGCCAAACACCGGTCCAAAAATGGGACGCTCGGGTGCGCCGGACCTTGAACCGCAGCCGCCCCGGCCCGCTCGTTTTGCCCGGCTCCGGAAAAAGAAGAACCCCGGTCCTTGGGAGGACCGGGGTTGCCAAAATTGGCGGGATGGACGGGACTCGAACCCGCGACCTTCTGCGTGACAGGCAGACGCTCTAACCAGCTGAGCTACCACCCCGGAATGGGAAAGGAGTGCGGACCGTAAAAGTCGCCGCGCATCGGTCAAGAGTGTTTTGGAAAATTCTTTCGCGGCCCCTCATTTTTTCTCAAAACGCACTCGGATGGCAGGTTCCAAGCACCGCTTCCCACAGGGCCCGCTCGCCCGGAAGCCCGTGCCGGTCGAGCCATTCCGCGATCCGCGACTCCTCGGGCTCCACCACGCGGTGCCTGGGGTCGGCCGGCCATTCGGGGCGCAGCCGGCGGGTGAGCGCCCAGCAGGCCCAGGCGCGCGCGGCGCGTTGATCGCGCCGGGGTTCGTTCATGCGGTCGGCGTAGTGCTGGAAATGCACCCGGGGGTTGCCGATGAAGATCTCCGGCGGCGTGTGCGCGAGGAACCACGCCATCGCGGCGTAGGGCATCGGCCACGCGCGCAGCTCCGGCTCGTCGCCCCGCAGATCCGCGCCCATCGCGCGGTCGAGGCAGAGCACGGCGCGCGCGGCCAAACCGCGTTGCCAGAGGGCGTGCCCGTATTCGAGGCAACCGAGATAAAAACCGCCGTCGCGCCCCTCGCCGTGGCGGGACAGGTGGCGGTGGTCGAGCCCGTCGGCGGGCGGTGGCGGCAGGTGCGGACAAAGCGGGAGCGGATGGGCGGACATGCGCGTGAATGTGCATGCGCACCGGCGCCGCTTGTCCACCGGGAACACAGGCGGAACAACACCACCGGGAGCGCCGGCATCTTGCCGGCTTTCCCGACAAACAGCCGGCAGGATGCCGGCGCTCCCGGTGACCAAGCCCCGGACCCTGACGCCGCCCGGGGCGTTGCGTTTTCGGCGGACTTGGTCGGCGATGTCCGGTTTTTCCGATGTCCCTCCCTCCCGCCCCACCCGATCTCGAACCCGGCCTGCGCGCGGACGGGGCGTCGGTGGCGCGGGCCTGGCTGCGCATCGGCATCGGCCTCGGGGTGGCGGCGCAGGCGATGGTCTTTTCCCTCGCTGTGAACCTGACTCCGGCGGAGGGCGCCGCGTATTGGCTGGTCCACGGCGGGCTCATCGCCAGCGCGGCGGGCGTATTGGTTTTTCTGGGACGGGATTTGCTGGGCGAGGCCTGGGCCTCCCTGCGCGCGCGGCGGGTGAGCATCGACCTGTTGTTTCTGGTCACGCTGCTGGGCGCCCTGGCCGGCTCGCTGACGAGCACCTTCGTGGGCACGGGCTCGGTCTATTACGAGGTGGTGGCGGTGCTGGTGGTGGTCCACACGACGGGCAAGCTGATCGGCGCGCGCAGCCGGGCGGCGGCCCTGCGGGCGGCCGACGCGGTGGCGGAGAAATACGACCGCTGCACGGTGCTCGGGGGCGACGGCCGCGAGGCGCCGCGGGCGGTCGCCGATCTGCGCGGCGGCGAGTCGGTGCTGGTGCCGCCGGGCGGCGCGATCTGCGTGGACGGCGTGATCGTGGAGGGGTGCTCCTTCGTCGAGGAGGCGGCGATGACCGGTGAATGGCGTCCGGTGTCGCGCGGGCCGGGCGAGCGGGTCTGGGCGGGCAGCCACGCGGTGGACGGCCGCCTGGTGGTGCGGGCCGCGGGCGGCGCCCGACGGCTGGACGAGGTGCTGCGGGCGGTGTCGGAGGCGCGGCTCGCGCCCTCGCGTTTGCAGGCGCAGGCGGACCGGCTGATGGCGTGGTGGCTGCCGCTCGTGGTCGGCGTGGCGGCGACGACCTTCGCCGGCTGGATGCTGGCGGGAGCGCCGTGGGAACGGGCCTTGTTCAACGCCATGGCGGTGCTGCTCGTGGCCTGTCCCTGCGCGATGGGGCTGGCGACGCCGGTGGCGGTCTGGGGCGGACTGGCCGGGCTCGCCCGTCTGGGCATCGTGGCGCGCAGCGGCGATTTTCTGGACGCGCTCGCGCGGGTGGACACGGCCTGTTTCGACAAGACCGGCACGCTTTCGGAGGAACGCCTCACCGTGCTCGGCTGGGAATTCGCCCCCGCATGGCGGGAACGCGAGGCGGAGCTGCGCGCCGCCGTGCGCGCCGTCGAGCGGGGCGTGGCCCATCCCGTGGCCCGGGCCCTGGCGGGCGGAGAGGACGCGGCGCCGCCCGATCCTTCGCCGGTCGCGGTGACGGATGTCCGCGTGGTGGCCGGCGGCGGGGTGGAGGGCCGGCTCGGGCGGCCGGGGGGCCTGCTGCGGGTGGGCGAACGGGAGTTTTGCGTCCCTCGGGCGACGGACGGGCGGCGGGCCGCGAACCCCGAGGGCATGGACGAGGGCGCCGAGGCGGGCGCGAAGACGGTGTGGGTGTCGGTGGACGGCGAACCCGCCGCGCGCATCCGCCTGGGCGAGACCTGGCGTATCGGTTTTCCAGATACGGTCGCGGCGCTTCGCGGACTGGGCGTGGAGCCGGAGATCCTCACCGGCGATCCGGGAGCGGGCGCGGCGCCGAGCGGCCCCGCCGGGGCGGAGGTGGTGGCGGTGCATGCCGGATTGAGCCCCGCGGAAAAAGCCGCGCGGGTGCGATCCCTGCGCGCCGGGGGGCGGGCGGTGCTGTTTGTCGGGGACGGGGTCAACGACGCCTCGGCCATGGGCGCGGCGGATTGCTCCGTGGCAATGCGCGGCGGCAGCGAGTTGGCGCGAGCGGCGGCGATGGCGGTCTGCGCCGGCGAGGATCTGCGGCGGCTCCCCGCTGCGCTGCGCATCGCGCGGCGGGTGCGGGCCGGCGTGCGGGCCAATCTGCTTTTCGCCGCCGGCTACAACGCCCTCGGCATGGCCCTGGCGGCCGCCGGGCTCCTGCACCCGGTGGCGGCCGCTTTGCTCATGGTGGGCTCGAGCCTCTGGGTGGGGGTGCGCGCGGTGCGCAGCGCAAACGGCGGCGAGCGGCCGGCCCGATCCGGCCCGGGCGCCCAAGCCGCCCCGACCGAGGCGGCGCGCCGAGCCCCGCCGGACGGATGAGCCCGAGCGCCCGTGATCGCCACCCATCGGCGAGAAGGCCATGGGGGGCTTTCCGGCTCGCGCGTCCCGCGGGAACCTCGCTCGCTGCCCGCTTTCCCTTCTTTTTTCCTCTCCGCATTCCGTCCGCCATGCCCGCTCCGCGCCTTCCGCTGTTTCTCCGCGCCCTTCTGGTCATCGTCGCCCTCGCCCCCTTGGCGCGGGCCGACTACAAGGGCGCCATCGTCGTGGACGCCGCCAGCGGCGCCGTCCTGTTTGAGGAAAACGCCGATGTCGTCTCGCCGCCCGCCAGCGTGACGAAGCTCATGACCTTCCTGGTGGTGCATGACGCGCTCCAGGCGGGCCGGATCCGCCTCGACAGCCCGGTCACCGCCACGGCCGCCGACCAGTCCATGGGCGGCACGCAGGTGTTCCTCGCGGCCGGCGAGGTTTTCCCGGTCGAGCAACTGCTGCGCGCGATGATGATCGAATCGGCCAACGACGCCGCCCACGCCCTCTGCATACCCGTCGCCGGCTCGCGCGAGGCCTTCGTCGCGCGCATGAACGCCCGCGCAGCGGCGCTCGGCATGTCCCGCACCACCTTTCGCACGCCGCACGGCCTGCCCTCCAAAAATCCCGCCGACGGCGATCTCGCCACGCCGCGCGATCTCGCGCTCCTCGCCCGCGAACTCGTTCTCCACACCGACGTGCTCCGCTACAGCTCGGAGCTCACGGCCCTTTTCGGCGAAGGCATCCGCGCCAAACCCCAGCCCATGCGCAACCACAACAAACTGCTGGGCTCCGTGGAGGGCTGCGACGGCCTCAAAACCGGCTACACCCGGACGGCGGGTTTTTGCCTGGTCGCGACGGCGCAGCGCGGTGGCAAACGGGTGATCGTCGCCGTCACCGGCAGCCCCGACGCCAAGACCCGCGACGCCCACGTGGCCCGCCTTATCGAGGAAGGCTTCGCCAAGATCCCGGAGGGCTCGGTCTTCACCGGCGGCCCCGTCGTCGCGGTGAAACCCGTGGAGGTCGTCCCCGTTTCGCCCGTGCCCGTGCCCGCGGACGCCGCCGCCACCCCGCCGCCCGAGGCGGCCGACGCGGAAGTGCGTTTCGTCATGCCCAAACGCTGATTCTAAATTGCTTTCAAGTTTAGACTCATTGATCCGAGTCGTTCTCGTTTTATTTCTGCTCTCCGTGTCTCCGTGCCTCTGTGGTTAAATGATTTACAGATTTAACCACGGAGACACGGAGGCACGGAGAGTGACGAATTAAACTAATCTCGAAAGCGAATTGGAATGAAAGCACCGGATCGGCGCACCTGAGGCGTTCGGGGACGGCGGCCGGGACGGACGTCCGCGACTGAGGTCAGGGACCGATACCAGACACGGCGTTTCGGCCCTCCCCTCGGGGTGGCCGCCGAAGCCGGGGTTTTGTTGCTCCGAATCCGAAGCGGGCTCAGCCGCGCAGACGCTCGGCGGCGAAGTCGGCGCAGAGGGCGTGGATGGCGGCGGGCGAATCCATGGCGAGGGCGACCTGCGCGAGTTTTTTGGCGTCGCTCAGCTTCATGTTGCGCAGGATAAACTTGGCCGCGGGGATCAGCGGGGGCGTCATGCTCAGCTCGTCCACGCCGAGGCCGAAGAGCAGGCCGGTGTAGATCGGATCGCCCGCCATCTCGCCGCACACGCTGACCTTGATGCCGGCGCGGTGCGCCTCGACCACGACGTGCCGCAGGGTGCGCAGGACGGAGGGGTGCGTGGGCTCGTAGAGGTGCGCGATGCGGTCGTTCACGCGGTCGATGGCGAGCAGGTATTGGATGAGGTCGTTGGTGCCGACGCTGAAGAAATCGCACTCCTTCGCCAGCAGGTCGGCGGTCATCGCGGCGCTGGGGATCTCGATCATGCTGCCGACGCGGATGTCCTCGTCGAAGCGGTGCCCCTCGGCGCGCAGCTCGGCCTTGCACTCCTCCAGGACGGCGTTGGCCCGGCGCATCTCGTCGCGCCCGCTGATCATCGGATACATCAGGAACACCCGGCCGTGCGCGCTGGAGCGAAGCACCGCCCGTAGTTGCACCTTGAATACGTCGGGATGGTCGAGGCAGAAGCGGATGGCGCGGTAGCCGAGGAAGGGGTTGTTCTCCTTGGGGAAAAGATGGGCCTGCGAGGCGATGGGCTTGTCGCCGCCCAGATCGAGCGTGCGGATGGTCACCGGCAAGGGGGCGAGCGACTCGACCAGCTCGCGGTAGGCGCGGTATTGCTGCTCCTCGGTCGGCATGGCGTCGGCGCCGAGGTAGAGGAACTCGGTGCGGTAGAGGCCCACGCCCTCCGCGTGGTGGTTTTTAACCAAAACCGCCTCCTCGGGTTTTTCCACGTTCGCCCGCAGGGTCAGCGGCACCCCGTCCAGCGTGACGGCGGGGAGCCGGTTGGCGTCGAGGAGCCTCTGCTCGTGCGTGCGTTTCTGGCGCTGGATCTGGCCGTAGCGAAAAAGCGTGTCCTCGGTGGGGTTGAGGATCACGCGTCCGTCGTAGCCATCCACGAGCAGGGTGTCGCCCGCCTCGACCCTGGAGGAGAGGTCGCGCAGGCCGACCACGGCGGGGATGCGCATGGAGCGCGCCACGATGACGGCGTGGCTGGTCTTGCTGCCGGAATCGGTGACGACGCCGAGGGCGGCCGAGCGGTCGAGACTGGCGGCGTCCGAAGGCGAGATGTCGGTGGCGACGACGATGCGTTTGTCCACCAGCTTGCTCAGGCGCTGGGCGGTGCGACCGAGGAGATTGGCGAGCACGCGCTGCGCGACGTCGCGGATGTCGCCGCCGCGCTCGCGCAAATACTCGTCGTCGATCTCCTCGAAGGCCGCGATGTAGCGGTGCGCGACCTTGTTGAAACAGGCCTCGATGTTGAGCCGCGTCTTCTCGAACTCGCGCAGGGTCTCGGTGATCAGCGCCTGGTCCTCGAGCACGAGCAGATGGGCGTCGAAGATGCGCGCCTCCTCCTCGCCGAGGTTCTTCTCCACCTCGCTCATGATCTTCTGCACCTGCTGGCGCGTGGTCAGCAGCGCCTGTTCGAAACGCGCCACCTCCGCCGCCCGACGCGACGTCTCGACCTGATACTCGGGCACCTCGACGTCGCTCTGGATGTAAACGAAAATCGGTCCGTAGGCGATCCCCTGCGAGGCGGAGATGCCTTGCAGCACGAGCTCGGGGCGCGGACCTGAAACTTCGTCGGACATGGGCGAAAAAAATGGGACTGCGGGGACAATGCAGGCGGCGTTCGCCACTAGCAAACGGGGTGCCGCGGATGAGGCCTCCGGCAAGCGCTCGGGTCAATACGTTTCAAAGGCATCTACGCGGCAAAACTCACGCCAGTTCCGTCGTTTGCACAAAGACACCCGCCCCCCAGGCCTCGCGAATCGTCGCCACCGGCGACGCGGCGTCCATGCCGGCGGGGAGAAACGCGAAACAGGCGCTGCCGCTGCCGCTCATCCGCGCGGCGAGCCCGTGCCGTTCCCGCAACCAGGCGAGCAGGGTCGGCAGCGCCAACCATTTCGCGAAAACGGGGCGCTCCAGGGTATTGCCGAGGAGCGACTCCGCCGGCGCCGCGGGGTCGGCCAGCCAGGCGGCGAGTTTTTGCTCGGCCGACGCGGCGTCGTCATACCAATCGGGCCGGGCGGCGAGGGCGCGGTAGGCCCAGGGCGTCTCCACCCCGAAATCGGGTTTGAAAACCAGGATTCGCCGCCCCCGCAGCCGGGCGGCGGCCGCCTCGGGCAGGGGCTCGATACGCTCGCCGCGACCACGCATCACCACCGGGCGGGCGTGCAAAAACAGCGGGCAATCCGAGCCGAGACCGGCCGCGAGCGCGTGGATGCGCTCCGGAGGGAGGACCCGGCCGCTCAACCGTTCCAAGGCGCGCAAGGCCGCGACGGCGTTGCCGCTGCCTCCGCCCAGCCCCGCGCCGGCGGGAATACGTTTCTCCAAAACAAAGCGCAGCCCGGGGCGCCAACCCGTCTCGGCGGCGAAGGCCTCCGCCGCGCGCAGCACGAGGTTGGTCCCGTCGGTCGGCACGCCGGGCGCGTCGCACTCCAGCGTGAAACCCGCCGACGACTCGGGCAGCAGCTCGGCGCGCAGGGTGTCGCCAAAGGCCAGGCAAGCCACGACCGAGACCAGCTCGTGAAAGCCGTCCGGTCGGCGGCCGGTGATGGCGAGGGAGAGATTGATTTTGGCCGGACTCGACAGGGTCACGACGCTTGCGGAGGAGCTGCGATGCACCGCCCCACCCCACCGGACACCCGCCGGGACGAAAGAAAAAAGTGGCGCGAGTCGCGCCGGAAACCGTTCCCCGCACACCAGCCCTACCTTGCGATCTCGGCGGGCGTCCTCCGAGATTCCCGGCCAAACCGTCATGATCGAAGTCGAAAACCTCACCCGCGTCTTCCGAACCTACAAAAAGCCGCCGGGCTTCTGGGCCGGGGTGCGCGGGCTTTTCCATCGGGAGTTCGAGGAGCTCGCCGCCGCGAAGGACATCAGTTTCTCCATCCGCGAGGGCGAGTTTGTCGGCTTCCTCGGCCCCAACGGCGCCGGCAAGACCACCACCCTCAAGATGCTCTCCGGCCTGATCTACCCGACCTCCGGCCGGGCCCGGGTGGCCGGCTTCGATCCCTCCCGGCGCGACAACGCCTACCGGCGCCTCTTCGCCCTGGTGCTCGGGCAAAAAAACCAGCTTTGGTGGGACCTGCCCGCGCAGGAGAGTTTCCTGCTCCTCCGCCACATCTACGGCCTCTCCGCCGAGCACTACCAATCCACCCTCGACGAACTCGTGTCGCTCCTCGGCGTCGGCCACAAGCTCGGCACCATGGTGCGCGAACTCTCGCTCGGCGAACGCATGAAAATGGAGCTCATCGCCGCGCTGCTGCACCGCCCCCGGGTGCTCTTCCTCGACGAGCCGACCATCGGCCTGGACGTCGTCTCGCAAAAGGCCGTGCGCCAGTTCCTGCGCGACTACAACCGCCGCCACCGCACCACCATCCTGCTCACCAGCCACTACATGGCCGACATCCAGGAGCTCTGCGAGCGGGTCGTGGTCATCGACAAGGGTCGCAAGATCTACGACGGCGCCCTCGACCGCCTGGAGTCCGCGGGCGGCAAGAAAAAGATCATCAAGTTTCGCCCGCTCCAGATCCCCTTCCCCGGTCTCACCGAACTCGCCGACGGCAAGGCGGTGGCGACGGACGACGGCGAGGTCATCCTGCACGCGCCCTCGGCCGACATCGTGTCGCTCACCGGCCGCATCCTCGCCGCCGGCCCCGTCGCCGACATCACCATCTCGGACGTCCCGCTGGAGGACATCATCGCCGACTTGTTCGGCCGCGGCTGAGGCCACACAAACCGGCGCTCACGGAGTGAGCGCGCTACTTTCCGAGCGGGAACGTGACGACCTACTCGCCGAGCCGCTTCAGCGCCTCGGCCGGACGGTTGAACGACGGTTCCAGCTTCAACGATTCCCGGTGGGCCTCGCGGGCCGCGTCCGGCTCGCCCCGCTTCTCCGCGATCAGGCCCAGCCGATACCAGACGCCCGCATGGCTCGGCTCGCCCGGCGCCGGAGCGCGCGCCAGACAACGCCGCAAGGCGGCCTCGCCCTCGTCGAGACGTTGACCGGTCTCCGACACCACCCGGCCCAGCGTGTAGAGCGCCACGTAGTCGTCCGGACGCTCCTTCAGCGCCGCGTCGCAGGCGGCCAGGGCCTCGGTGAACTTTTTCTCCTCCAAAAGGATCGATGCCAGCCAAGCCCCGCCCCGCACCGGATCGATGCGCGCGATCTCCTCGGCATGCCCCCGCGCCTTGTCCAGGCTGCCGCCGGCGATGCCCGGCGCCTGCCGATAAAAATCCACCAAACCCTCGCGGTAGGTGATGTCGCGCGGGGCCAGCTCCACGGCCCGCTCCATCAGCTCGCAACCCTTTCGCGCCAGACGCAGCGCGCGGAAACTCGCCCCGAGCTCGCCCGCGCGCAGCAGGCAGATACCGGCGTAAAAGCCCACCACCCGCGCGTCGTTCCGATGCTCGTCGAGCAAGGGCTCGAGCAGCGTCATGCCGTCCTCGCGCCGGCCCATGCCGTTGTAAACCTGGGCCAACAACAGCAGCGCATCCACGTTCTTCGGCTCGCGCTTCACCAGAGCTTCCAGGGGCTCCCGCGCCTCGGGCAGCCGGCTCGCCTCGATCAAGCTGCGCGCCTCGGTCAACACATCCGCCGGCCCGGCGTTTTCCCCGGCGGTAGCCGTCAGGGTGCCCGCGCAGAGGGTGGCGAAGGAAAGGGCGAGGATGCGGAACGGCGTCGCGGGCATGGCGGAGACAGGGGCGTGGAACGGACGAGGTGGCCCTCACTGAGGCGGACGGACTCCCGACCGCAAGCCGTGGCGCCACTCCGCCGGGCCCCGCCGGGTCAGGGAGCGGCCGCCGGAGCCGGCGACGCCGCCGGGGCCGAGTCGGCGGCGGGAGGCGGCACCTCGGCCCCGGGCGCGGCGGCCTCGGCCCCGGCCGGCTTGGCCGGCGGGAACCAGCGCGCCTTGAGCTTGGTGGCGATGGGCTCCTCCGGCACCCGGCGCAGCAGCTCGTCGAGCAGGAGCCGCGCCTCGGTGTCGCGACCGGCCTCGTGCAGGCGGGTGGCCAGGGTGATCGTATTGACGATCCGGATACGATCGTCGTTCACGTAACGGCGCACCGCGCTCTGGAACATCACGATGTCGTCGCCCTCGGACAGCAGCTCCATCTCCAGACGGCCGAGCGGCTCGGCCTCGCCCGAGAGCCAGACCGGCGCGGCCTGCCGCAGATCGCGGAGGTAGGCGGCCGCGGCCGCCGCGCCGCCCTCGGCGCGGCGCCGCTCCAGGGCGGCGTAAAAGGCCTTCGGGTGCGCGAAGGCGGCGTCCACCGTCTTGACCTCCCGGTTCGCCTCGGCGGCGGCCCGCGCGGCGGCGAGCTGCTCGTCGAGTTCGGCGCGGGTTTTGACCAGATAACGATTGCCGGGGAAAACGCCCTCGGCGAGACGCACCACCTCGCGCGCGGTGTGGGTGCGACCGGCCTCGCGCAGCACCTCGACGCACTGGCGATAGACCTGCATGGGGAGCTGCCGCACCGCGATGAAATCGGTGAGCGTGCTCTGCGCGCCGTCGGCGGGATCGGAGGCGGCGCCGATCAGGACCTGCAAAAGTTCCAGCAAGGTGGCGCGGGCGATCGCGTCGGCCGGGAGCCGGCCGCGCAGATCCTCCAGCTCCGTCTTGGCCTCGGCCCAGCGTCGGAGGCTGATCAGGGCCTGAATCCGCGCGGCGGGCAGCCGCACCTCGCGGTAACCGCGCTCGGCGGCGGCCTCAAGGATCACGTCGATGGCGTCCACCCGCTTGATCTCGGCCAGCGGCTCGGCGAGCAGGGCGAAGTTTTCCGCCGACCCGCCGAAACGGAAAATGTAGTCGTCCAACTGCGCGCGCGCCGTCTCCTCGTTGCCCGCCAGATACTCCTGCACCACGCCGAAGACGCGCACGCGGGGATCGGCGGGAGCGAGGCGCCGGAGCTCGGCCAGCACGCGCGACATGTCCTCCGTGCGTCCCGCCTCGCGGTAGGAACGGGCGAGCAGGCGCAACACCTGCGGCGAGTCCCCCACCCGCTCGCGCCACTCCTCGGTGTAGCGGACGGCTTCGTCGAACCGTTTGGCCTGGAGGAGAGCGAGGAGCCGCAGCTCGTTCAGCACCGTCTCGTCGATCTCGCCGGACTGTTTCTCGGCAAACTCGAGCGCCTCGTCGCTGCGCTGTTCGGCGAGGAGCGCGCGGATGCGTTGCTCGATCAACCAGCGGCGGTCCGCCGCCGGATTTTCCGCCGGGTCGTGCAGGGCCAGGGCCCGATCACAGATTTCGATCACCAACTCGTAGTCCTCGCCGGCCGAGACCACCGAGATGGCGGCCTCCAGATAGGCGCGTCCGGGGTAGTCCTTTTCCAGCCCGGCCAGCAGGGTCTCCTGCGCCTTGCCGCGCAACTTGGCGGCGAGGAAAAACTTGGCCACCTCCAGACGAGCCCGCAGATCGCGCGGATATTTTTCCAGGCCGATGCGCAACTGCATCACGCCGGCGCGCCAGTCGTTCCGCTTCAAGGCGTCGAAGCCCTCCGCGATGGCGGCCTTGCCGCGCAGCTCGTTGATCTCGTCCTTGCGGATCGGATACAGGAGGATGTCGGTGTAGCTGACGAAGTTGAAGGGTCGCCGATCCAGACGCCGGAAAACGTAGCCGGCGGCGGCGAAATAGCCGGCCACGCAGAGGACCAGGCCCCAGAGCAACGCGCCGCGCAGGCTGACCGCCATGCCTCGGCTGCGACCTCCGCCCTTGCGGTCGTAGAAACCGAGGAGGCCGAGATACCATTTGCCGGGCTGTTCTTTGGCGGTGCCCCATTGGAGCTTGATGCGCGGGATCTTCACGATGCGGAGGGGTAACGGGGGCTGGGGTTAAATCGAGCGATGGAATGCAAAAGACGGGTGACGGAGGCGGTCGGCCGATGGGCGGCGGAGCTCACGCCGCCGAGCCGGCCGTGACCCGCGCGCGGGCGCCGCGCACGGACTCGGCGATGTTTTCGGGCTGGGTCTCGGGTTCGCCCCGCACCTGGTTGAAACGCATGGAGACCGTCTTCGACACGCCGCGTTCCTCCATCGTCACACCGTAGATGGCCTGCGCGGCCGAGACGGTGCGTTTGTTGTGGGTGATGATGATGAACTGCGACTCGTGCACGAACTTCTTTAAAAGGTCGGTAAAGCGCCCGATGTTTGATTCGTCGAGCGGCGCGTCCAGCTCATCCAGCAAACAGAAGGGTGAGGGTTTCACCATATAGAGCGCGAAGAGCAGGGCCACGGCGGTGAGCGTCTTTTGCCCGCCGGAGAGGAGGGTGATCGACTTGAGTTTGGTGCCTGGGGGCTGGGCGGTGATCTCGATGCCGCTCTCGAGCACGTCGTCGGTGACGATGAGTTCGAGGTTGGCGACGCCGCCGCCGAAGAGGGTCTGGAAGGTGTAGATGAAGTTCTTCTTGATCTGCTCGAAGGTGATCTGGAACTGCGACATCGAGGTCTGGTTGATCTCGTCGATGGTCTTGACCAGATCGGCCTTGGCCTGGGCGAGGTCGTCGCTCTGTCCCTTGAGGAAATCGTAGCGCTGCTTGAGCTCGGCATATTCCTCGATCGCGCCGGTGTTGACCGCGCCCATGCCGGCGAGGCGCGAGCGGAGGGCGTCGATCTCGGTCTTGATCGCGGTCCAGTCGGCGCCGGCCGCGAGCTGGGCGAGCTCCTCCTCGGTCGGGTCGGGCTTCGGGCCCTTTTTGCGGCGGCGGCGAGTCGGCGCGGCGGCGGGTTGCGCCGCGTCCGCCGGGAGCGCCGACGTCTCGCCGGCATCGGATTCGGAAGCCGGCGGGACGCCGGCGCTCCCGGTGGCGGCGCTCGCGGTGGATGCGATCGCGGTGGATGCGATCGCGGCGGCCTCCGGTGAATCCTCGTCGTCGTCCAGGTCGAGGTCCTTCAGATCCGGCGGATCCTCGTCGGCCCGGTAGAGCAGGCCGCGCCAGTCGTAGCTGCCGACGGGCAACTGAAACTCGCGCTGCACGTCCTCGGCGATGAACTGCACGCGGCCGCGCACCTGGGCGAGCTCGACCTCGCAACGGCTGAGATCGCCGGCGCTCTTCTCGGCGTCGCTGCGGATGCCGTCCTGCGAGTTCTCCACCGTGTTGATGGATTTCTCGACCTCGAAGAGCTCGGTGCGGATCTGGTCCACCTGCTGCGCGGCGACGACGAGAGTCTCGGCGATCTGCGCGGCGCGGGCGCGCTGGGCGTCGGCCTCCTGTTCGAGCGCGGCGGTCTGGTCGGTCCAGGTTTCGATCTCCTGCTGGCGCTGGACCAGAATCTCGGCGATCTGGCCGCGGCGGCGCTGCATGTCGGCGAGCCCGCGGTCGAGCACCTCGACCTTTTGGCGGCGCTCGGCGAGCTCGAGGCGCGCCTGCCCGAGCGTGTCGCGTTTGGTGTCGCGTTCGGCGCGGAGCTCCGCGATGCGCGTCTCCATCTCGTGGATACGCGCGCGGCCGGCCTCGACCGCCTGCTCGGCGTTGACCAACTGCTCGCGGGCGCGGTCGAAGCGGCTCTGGGTCTCGTGGCGCGCGGCCTCGAGGTTCTGGAGCTCGCGCTCCATGCGTTCGAAGCGCTGGGCCACCTCCTCGACGGCGCGCTGGGAGTTGCGCTCCTCCTGCTGCACGGAGGCGAGGTTCTGGGTGGCTTCGAGCACCTCGGCGCGTTTGTCCTCCAGGCCCTGCTCGGCCTCGGTCAGCCGTTGCTGGATGGCCTCGATGACCTGCCGCTGGGCGTCGTGCGCCACCTGGTCGTCGGCGAGGGCGCGGGCGGTGTCGCGCAGGTCGATCTCGCGCTGCACGAGACTGTTGTTGGACTTTTTCCGGAAACCGCCGAAGACCACGCCGCGAGCGTCCACCAGCTCGCCCTTGGCGGTGGCGACGGCGAGGAAACGGAACTCGGGATGCGCGCGCCAGTAGGCGAGGAAAGCGCCGAGGTCGTCGGCCAGGTAGCAGCTGCGAAGCAGGGCCACGGCGGGGTGCTCGTCGTCGGCGTGTTCGAGGGCCTCGAGCGCGGGGCGGAGCATCGGGGGCGGAGCCTCCGATGAAGTGGAGATTTGGGATTTGAAATTGGAGATGGCGATGGCGGCGCTGCCGATCTGCTGCGCCTCGAGCTCGGAGAGGATGCGCCGGGCGACGTCGAGGTCCGCCACCACCACGGCTTCGCCGGCCGATCCGAGCAGGGCCTCCAGCGCGCGCGCCCACTCCGCGCGAGGCCGCAGACCGTCGGTCAGCGGACGCGGCTTGAACACCGGCGCCGAAACCGGCGCGGGCGCGGGGGCGGACGCCGGCGCTCCCTCCGAGGCGGAGTCGGGAGCGGACGGAGGCGGAAGCGCGTCACCGACGAGCTCCGGCGAGCCGCCCGGGGCGCCGCCGAGGACGCCGGCGGCGGGACCGCCGTCGGCGGGCGGCGACGAGGGGGCGGCGGCGCTCTGGAACACGTGCGCGAAGCGGCCCTGCAGGACGGCCTTGGCGCCCTCGCCGAAGCCCTCGAATTTTTCGGCCAACTGCTGGAGCAGTTTCAGGCGGGCGGTGCGCTGGGCGAGGCTGCGGTCGATCTCCTGGAGCTTTTTCTGCGCTTCGCGAAACTCCTTGGTCAGCTCGGTGATGGCGGTCTGGCAATCCTGGCTCTCGGACTGGGCGCGGGCCTTCGCGACCTGGGCCTCCTCGACGCGCAAGGAGACATCGGAAAGTTGGGCGGCGGCCTCGGACTGCCGCACCCGCACGGCCTCGACCTCGGCGGCGAGCGCCTCGTGGCGTTGGGCGGAGGTTTTTTGGTCCACCTCGTAGCCGGTGGTGTCGGTGCGCAGGCGGGCAACGTTGCTCTCGAACTGGAGGATCTGGAACTTGGTCTGCGACAGCTCCTGCTCGAGTTTTTGGAGCTCGGCCTCGAGCACCCCGAGCTCGCGGTTGCGGTCTTGGAAGACGGCGTCGGAGCTGCCGAGCAGGGTGAGCTGCATCTGTTTGTCCTGGGCGCCGGAGTCCACCTGCGACTCGAGCTCGCGGAGCTGCATCTCGAGCTCGCCCAGGTTGTTTTGCGAGGCGGCCAGGCGTTCGGCGAGGCCGCTGCGTTTGATCTGGGCGAGGTTGGCGGAGTTTTCCGCCTGCTCCTTTTCCGAGCGGAGGTCGAAGACCGCCTGCTGGGCCTCCTGCACCCGCTGGGTCAGGCGGGCGCGGGCGGCCTTTTTTTCCTCCAGCGCGGACTGCTGCTGCACGAGGTGGGCGCGGCGGGTCTCGGCGGCGGCGCGGAGTTTGATGAGGCTCTCCTCCAGCGCGGCCAGTTGCGCGGCGAGGCGGGCGTGGTTTTGCCCGTGGTGCGCGAGAGCGAGATGGCGCAGGCGCCAGGAGAGTTTTTTGAAACGCAGGGCCTTTTGCGCCTGGCGTTTGAGCGAGCCGATCTGGCGCCCGACCTCCGAGACCACGTCGGCGACGCGGGTCAGGTTGGTGTCGGTCATGGCCAACTTTTGCAGGGCCTCCTTGCGCTGGGACTTGTATTTGGTGATGCCGGCGGCCTCCTCGAACACGGCGCGGCGTTCCTCGGGCTTGGAGGACAGGATCTGGTCGATCTGGCCCTGCGCCATGATCGAGTAGCTGGTCCGGCCGATGCCGGTGTCCATGAAGAGCTTCTGAATGTCCTTCAGACGGCAGGGCTGGCCGTTGAAAAAATACTCGCCGCCGCCGTCGCGATAGACGCGGCGCATGATCTCGATCTCGTGAAACTCGCTGCCGAGCTGCTTCTCGCAGTCGGTGAGCAGGAGCGAAACCTCGCACATCTGGGCGGGCTTGCGGGTGTCGGCGCCCTCGAAGATCACGTCCTGCATCTTGCCGCCGCGGAGGGCCTTGGCGGACTGCTCGCCGAGCACCCAGCGGATGGAGTCGGCGACGTTGGATTTGCCGCAGCCGTTGGGGCCGACGATGGCGGTGACGCCGGGCTCAAAGCGCAGGGTGGTGGGATCGGCGAAGGATTTAAAACCGTGGAGCTTGAGCGCTTTGAGATGCATGCGGCGAAACGGGGCTGACGAAGGAGGAAAAAATCCCCGGAGGGACTCGAACAAAAGGGGCAGCTTGGCGAGCCGCCGCGACGCGGTGCAAGCCGAGGTTTGGCAGGCGCACGCCCGCGAAATCAGCCAACGGAAGGAGCCGGGGATGCGGAGTTTTTGAAAATTTTTTGAATCGTCGCGCTCCGGGCTTGAGTCCGACGCCGAGCTGGGGTGCAAGTATTACGTAGTTGTTCGCGGGCCTCTCTTACCGATTTATTCCCATGACGCCGTCCGTCCTCCCCGCCGCCGCCACGCAGGCCTCCACGGAGAGCCCGCCCCCAATGAATCCCCCCGTGTCGCGGCCGGTCCGCGCGGTCCGCCGCCAGCGACGCACCAAGTCCGGACCGCCCTGCCCCACCCTGCCCAAGAACCTGACGGGCAACGAGGTGGAGCGCGTGGTGATGGCCCGCATCCAGCGCGACGGATGCCTGCACCAGCAGAATTTCAGTTTGCACCGCTACGGCACTTGGGAAGCGGCCGCCGAGGCGGCGGAAGCGTGGCTGGCCGAAATCATCACGCGATTGCCCACGGCAAGCGGGGTGCAGACCCGCCTGTCCGCGCGGAATCGTTCGGGCATCATCGGGGTGCACTACGACCCCGGCGCCCAGGCGCTGCGCAGCGGCAGGCAGGTCGCCTATCCGGCCTACGTCTCCCGCTGGCCCGGCGCCAAAAACGCCGTGCGCTGGCGCTTCAGCATCAATCAGGGCGCGGAAACCGCCTTCCTGATGGCCTGCCTGAGCCGCGAACTCCGAAGCGGTAATCCGCTCATAGTGGGCCAGGCGGTGCGCCATCTCAGCCCGGAGCGGCGGGCCGCCCTGCTCGCGATGCGGCTGCCGATCCAGCTGGCCGCGAGCGCCCGGCGCGACGGCGACCTCGTGGCCGCCTGACGCTGCGGGGCGCCACCGGGTGCCACCGGGCGCCGCGAGGCTCGGGAAGGCTGTCGCGGGCGCTCCCCGATGTTGGCCGAGGACGGCCAACCCTACAGGGAGGATCGGCGGTCTCCGGGACGGCCCGGCTCGGGCCAACCCCGGAAACCGCCCCGTAATCAGCCCAGGATGAGGCTCTCGCCCGTCATCTCGGCGGGCTTGGACAAGCCCATCAGGTGCAACACGGTCGGCGCGATGTCGGCCAGACGGCCGCCGGTGCGCATGCGGGTGCCGGCCTTGGGGAACGCGTCCGCCACCACAAACACCTCCACGAGGTTCAGGGTGTGCGCGGTGTGCGGGCCCTGGAGCTCGGGATCATACATCTGCTCGGCGTTGCCGTGGTCGGCGCAAACGACGGCGGCGCCGCCCATCTGCTTCACTGCGGCGAGCAGCTCCGCCACGCCGGCGTCGGTGGCCTCGCAGGCCTTGACCGTGGCCGGGAGCGAACCCGTGTGCCCGACCATGTCGGGGTTGGCGTAGTTGACCACGACGAGTCCGTATTTGCCGGACAGGATGGCCTCCTTGCCGATGCGCGTGACCTCGCCCGCGTTCATCTCGGGCTGGAGATCGTAGGTCGCGACCTTCGGGCTGGCCGGGCAGGCGCGGTCTTCGCCGGGGAAGGGATCCTTGCGGTAGTTATTGAAGAAGAAGGTGACGTGCGGGTTTTTCTCCGTCTCGGCGCAGCGGAACTGCGGGATGCCGGCGGCGGCCACAACCTCGCCGAGGATGTTTTTCAACTTGGGCGGCTTCGGGGAGATGATCTTCACCGGCAGGCCCGCCTCATACTCGGTCATGGTGGCGTAGTAGAGGTCGAGCTTCGGACCGCGGTCGAACTCGGCGAAGTTGTCCAAAACGAAGGCCTTGGTGATCTCGCGCGGGCGGTCGCCGCGGTAGTTGTAGAACACGACGGCGTCGCCGTCCGCGAAGTGCGCGATCGGCTGGCCGGTGGCCGAGTCGAGGATCGCCGTGGCGGGCACGAACTCGTCGCCCTTCTGCGTCGCGGAGAGGGGGTTGTCGTAGTAGTGCTGGATGGCGGCCTCGGCGGAGGGCGCGGTGGCGACGGCCGAGCGACCGGCGAGGAGATCGTAGGCCTTTTGCACCCGCTCCCAGCGGTTGTCGCGGTCCATGGCCCAGAAGCGGCCGGTGATCGTCGCGATGCGGCCGTAGTTGCCCAGCTCGGCGATCTTGGCCTCGACCTGACGGATGTAGCCGAGGGCGGAGGTCGGCGGGGTGTCGCGACCGTCGGTGAAGCCGTGGACGAAGACGCGGTCGGCGGCGATGCCGTCGGCCTTGGCCTGCGCGAGCAGACCATAGAGATGCTCCAGCATGCCATGCACGCCGCCGTCGGACACGATGCCCATCAGGTGGAGCTTCGCGGCGGGGTTGGCGCGCAGCCGCTCGAGCGCGCCGAGCCAAGTGGCGTTGTTGGCGAGTTGTTTTTCCGAAAAGAGCTTGTTCAGACGCACCAGCTCCTGGTCCACGATGCGGCCGGCGCCGATGTTTTCATGGCCGACCTCGGAGTTGCCCATCTGCCCCTCGGGCAGGCCCACGTCGAGGCCGCTCGCGGACACGTAGGCGACCGGCGCGGAGGCCTGAAGCGCGTCGTCCGCGGGCTTTTTCGCCTGGGCGACGGCGTTGAAGGACGCCTGGTCGGCGTGGGGATTGCGACCCCAGCCGTCGCGAATGATGAGGAGAACAAGTTTGCGCGCGGTGCTCATGTGGAAACGTGAAACCCGAAAGCCATGACGCATGTCCCCCGCCACGGTCAAGGAAGCCGACACCCGTGCCGATATTGGCAGCGGAACTGCTAAACCCCATTCCCCAAATGACGCTCATCATCCGCGATCAATTGGTCAACCCGCCCACCTGGTTCGCCTCGTTCCGGGACCTCACCCTCTACTGCAACATTTTCCTCCATCACGACATCGTGATCGAGAGCGAGGACCCCGATCCCTACGTGCGCTTCATGCGCCCGCGCGGCGGCATGGACTTCGTGGCGGACTTCGTGCGCCCGGGAGCCGAGGACGGCCTGCACCTCGACACCGAGCACAACTACCCCTGCTCCATCATCACCGATCGCATCGCGCCGGAAAACGTCCACCGCCTCATCGCCGGCATCCGGGCGCTGCGCGGCTGGGCGACGTGACGCGGCCGCGTCGGGCCACTGCGCCAGCCACCTTGCCCGCTCCGCCCGCCGCTACCGCGCCTTTCCCTTCGCCATCCGCTCCACCAGCTCGCCCACCAGCGGATTCGGAAAACGCCGGCTCGGCGTGATCGCGTAAAACGTCTCGCGCAGCTCCGGCACGTGGTGCGTCTCCACCAGCTCGCCGCGCTCGATCTCGTCTCGCACCACCACCGGCGGCACCAGCGCCAGCCCCTCGCCCTCGCGCGCCAGCAGGCGCAGGGTCGCCATGTCGTCCACCTCCGCGATGATGCGCGGACGCGCCCCGGCCGCCGCCAGCAGACGATCAAAACCCGCCCGCGTGTTGCTCTCCAGGCTGGGCAGGATCACCGGCACCTCGGCAAATCCCTCCGGAAACTTGAGCCGCTTCTTTTTCCACGGCGGGGTTCCCACCAGGCTCACCGGTAGCTCCGCCAGCAGATGGCTGTGCCACGGCGTCTCCGCGTCGCGCCGCGCCTCCTGGTTCGAGAGCACGAGGTCCACCTGATGCGCGTGCAGCGAGAGCATGAGCTCCCGCAGTCCGCCCGAACGCACCACCACCTCGACCGCCTCTCGGTGCAGCGCGGGGCGCAGAAACTCCATAAGAAAATTCCGCGACAGCGTCGCCACCGCCCCCACCCGCAGCACCTGGCGCCCGCCGTGCGGTCGGTGCTGCATCACGTCCATCAATTCCTCGCCGGCCCGCCCGATCGTCTCCGCGTAGTCCAGCGCCACCCGCCCAGCCTCGGTCAGACGCAGCCCGCCGCGTTCGCGCTCGAAGAGGGCATGCCCCAAACTCGACTCCAGTTGCTTCAACTGGATGCTCAGCGCCGGCGTGGAGAGGTTCAGCTTCTCCGCCGCGCGGGTGAGACTCAGCTCCCGCGCGATGACCCGAAAATAACGCAGATGGTGGTAATTCAGGAAGGCCACGAGGCGCGACCTTGGGTTAAATTAAATCTAACGTCACGTTCCAATGCCTGTAATGGACTAAAACCCCACGCGCCGCTAGTCTCGCCCGGCCCGAGCGGGTTTTTGTTCCCCGCACCGCGGCGCCACATGCTCTCCGACTTCGCCACCAACCTCCTCTCGCCGCCCATCCTGCTCTTCGTGCTCGGACTCTGCGCCACGCTCCTGCGCAGCGACCTCGAGATCCCGCCGCCCGCGGCCAAGACGCTCTCGCTGTTTCTGCTCTTCGCCATCGGCTTCAAGGGCGGCGTTTCCCTCGCCCAGAGCGGACTCGGCGACGGCGTGGCCCTCACCCTGCTCGCCGCCGTGGCCGCGTCCCTGCTCGTGCCGCTCTGGACCTTTTTCGTCCTGCGTCGCCGTTTCGGCACGGCCGACGCCGCCGGCCTGGCCGCCACCTACGGCTCGGTCAGCGCGGTCACCTTTATCACCGCCACCGGTTTCCTCACCCAGCACGGGGTCGCCTACTCCGGCCACATGGTCGCGGCCATGGCCCTGATGGAGTCGCCCGCCATCATCCTCGGCGTGCTCCTCGCCCGCCGCTTCGCGCCCGCCGCCCCCGACGGCACGCGCGCCAAGATCGACTGGGGGCACCTCGGACGCGACGCCCTGCTGAACGGATCCGTCTTCCTGCTGCTCGGCAGCCTGCTCATCGGCGCCGTGTGCGGGCCCGCCCGCGCCGCCCCGCTGAAACCCTTTATCGACACGCTCTTCCCCGGCCTGCTCGCCCTCTTCCTGCTCGACATGGGCATCGTCGCCGCCCGTCGCCTCGGCGAACTCCGGCGAGTCGGTGCCGCCGCCCTCGTCTTCGCCCTCGTCGCCCCGCCGCTCAACGCCGCCCTCGGCCTCGCTTTCGCCGCCCTGCTCGGCCTGCCCCACGGCGACGCCCTGCTCCTCGTCGTGCTCTGCGCCAGCGCCAGCTACATCGCCGTGCCCGCCGCCCTGCGCATCGCCCTGCCGGAGGCGAACCCGGGCATTTACGTGACGCTGTCCCTCGCCGTCACCTTCCCGCTCAACATCCTGGTCGGCCTTCCGCTCTACGACCGCGCGGTCGCCAGCCTGCTCGGCTGACGCCGGAAAAACTTCCGCGCGGCGTCGCGACGACGCTCGGCGGCGCCGCCCGCGCGAAATTTATCCGTGTCCTTCGCGCCCGGCATGGTTCAAAACCCGCGCTTTTCCGAGCCCATGTCCGACACCTCCGCCGCCGCCGCTCCCGCTCCCGCCCCCAAGCTCACCCCGATGCTCCAGCAATACTTCGAGGTGCGGCGCGGCCTCTCGAAGGACACGCTTCTGTTTTTCCGCCTCGGCGACTTCTACGAGCTGTTTTTCGACGACGCCATCGATGCCGCCCGCCTGCTCGGCATCACCCAGACCAAACGCGGCGACCACCCGATGGCGGGCATCCCCTACCACGCGGCCGACGGTTACGTGACCAAGCTCCTCGCCGCCGGCCGCAAGGTCGCCATCTGCGACCAGGCCGAGCCCGCCGTCGCCGGCAAACTCGTCAAACGCGCCCTCACCCGCATCCTCTCTCCCGGCACCACGCTCGACGCCCGCCAGCTCGACTCCGCGCGCAACCACTACCTCGCCGCCCTCTTCACCGACCGCGCCGGCCTGCACGCCGCCTGGCTCGATCTCTCCACCGGCGAGTTCCGCCTCGCCTCCGAATCCCGCCCCGGCGACCTCCTGCCCGTGCTCACCGCGCTCGACCCGCGCGAGCTCGTGCTGCCCGAGGGCCTTTTGGAAAAATGGCGCTCATCCCCGCACGAGGAAACCGCCCTCCACGCGCTGGCCGTTTTCGCCGCCAGTCGCGCCCTCACCGAGCTGCCCGCCTACCAGTTCGAGGCCGCCACCGGCCTGCGCGCCGTGCTCTCCACCCTCGGCGTGCTCAACCTCGAGGGCTTCGGCATCGACCACGAACACGCCGCCCTCGGCCCGGCCGGCGCGCTCGTCCTCTACGTCACGGAAAACCTCTGCGCGAAACCGGAAAACCTCCACCGCCTCCAGCTCCACCGCAGCGCCAACACCCTCCTGCTCGATCCGGCCACGCTGCGGAATCTGGAGATCTTTTCCTCCACCCGCGGCGAACGCGAGGGCTCCCTGCTCTCCGCCATCAATCGCACCCGCACCGCGCCCGGTTCGCGTTTGTTGGAAAACTGGCTCGCCGCCCCGCCGCTCGATCTCGGCGAAATCCGCCGCCGCTCCGCCGCCGTGGGCGTCCTCCGCGCCGCCCCCGGCCCGCTGGCCGACCTGCGCGACGCGCTAGGCCAGGTGCGCGACATCCCCCGCATCCTCGGCCGCCTGCAAAACCGCCTGCGCAATCCGCGCGAACTCGGCGGCGTGCGCGACACCCTCGCCCAGGTGCCCGCGCTCCACGCGGCGCTCGACGCCTTCGACGCCGTCAATCTCACCCACCCGGACGACCCCGCCTCCACCATCGGCCAACTCTCCACCTTCATATCCCAAATCCAGGAGCTCCCCACCCTACGCGAACTTCTGGCTCGCGCCCTGCCCGACGAGCTCCCCGCCGACCTCGCCGACGGCGGTCTCATCCGCGCCGGCTACGACGCGGAGCTCGACCGCCTGCACGAACTCAAGACCGGCAACCGCACCTGGCTCTCCGAGCTCGAGGCGAGCGAGCAGGCGCGCACCGGCATCCGCAGCCTGAAGGTCAAATTCACCAACAATTTCGGCTACTACATCGAGGTCACCAAGGCCAACCTGCACCTCGTCCCGCCCGACTACATCCGCCGCCAGACCACGGTGAACGGCGAGCGCTACGTCACCGAGGCCCTGCGCCAAAAGGAGAAGGAGATTTTCCACGCCGACGAAAACGCCCTCGCCCGCGAGCAGGAGCTCTTCGCCCAGCTCGTCGCCGCCGTGCTCGACGAGTCCGTCGCCCTCGCCAAGACCGCCCAGGCCCTCGCCGAGCTCGACGTGCTCGCCGGCTGGGCCGAGCTCGCCCGCGAGTGGGATTATTGCCAACCCGAGTTCGTCGAGGAGCCGGTGCTCGAGATCGCCGCCGGCCGCCACCCCGTGGTCGAGCAGATGCTCCGCGACCCCTCGCGCCCCGCCGGCTCGCAGGCCTTCGTGCCCAACGACACCCGGCTCTCCGCCACCGCCGAGCAACTCGCCCTGCTCACCGGTCCCAACATGGCCGGCAAGTCCACCTACATCCGGCAGATCGCGCTCATCGCCCTCATGGCCCACGTCGGCTGCTGGGTGCCCGCGACGAGCTGCCGGCTCGGGCTGGTGGACCGCATCTTCTCGCGCGTCGGCGCGAGCGACGACCTCGCGCGCGGCAACTCGACCTTCATGGTCGAGATGAACGAGACCGCCAACATCCTCAACCACGCCACCGACCGCTCGCTCATCATCCTCGACGAGATCGGCCGCGGCACCTCGACCTACGACGGGCTCTCCATCGCCTGGGCGGTCGTGGAGCACCTCCACGCCGACCCCGAGCGCGGCCCGCGCACGCTCTTCGCCACGCACTACCAGGAATTGACCCAGCTCGAAAAACACCTGTCGCGACTGCGCAACTACAGCGTCGCGGTGAAGGAATGGAACGACGACATCGTGTTTCTCCGTCGCGTCGTGCCCGGCCCCGCCGAGCGCAGCTTCGGCATCCAGGTGGCGCGCCTCGCCGGTCTGCCCCCCACGGTCATCGCCCGCGCCCGGACGATCCTCGCCAAGCTCGAGGGCGACGAGACCGCGGTCGAGTTGCCCGCCACGCCGACCGCCAAACCGAAGAAAAAACTCACCGTCCGCCCCGCCGACGACGCCCAGCTCGAACTGCTGTAGGCCGCCGGGGAGGCGTCCTCCGCCGACGCCCCCGGCCGCGCCCCGCCCGCCCTTCCCCGTCCGCATACCAGTTTGCATCCAAACGTATAGAAACCGCGGCTCCGCTGTAGGCCCTTCCCGTTGGTCTGGCCTACAGGTCGGCGATCATCGGGTGTCGTTACGACGGAATGCGAAAGGGTATCGTCTGTTTTGCTTTCAACGGAATAAAAACCGAGGACCCGGTGGCCACCAAGGTCGAGCCGGACCGCCGGGCCGGCCTCGCTCAAAACTCCGGCTCCGCCTTCTCGGCCAGCCAACGCTGTTTCACCGGCTCCGCGAAATCCGCGTCCGTCAACCAGCGCCGGGCGGACTCGGGGTCCCACGACCGCCAGACGCGCCAACACTCGCGGACCTGTCGTTCGCGCGCCGCCGGATCGGCCAACTTGGCCGCCATGCGCACCCCGGCGCCGGGGTCCCAGGACCTCACCGCCTCCACGTAGGCGTCGATGGCGCGCTCGCGCAGCGAACCGGGGGCGAGTTGATCCACGCGGCGGCCCGCCGCCTCGGGGGCGACCGGGACAAACACCTCCAGAATCCGCGCCATGCCCCGCTCCCGCAGCGCGAGGTCGTCCGGCGCCCTGGCGACCCACGCCATCGCCTCGCCCGGATCCTGGGTGGCCCACCGCTCGAGGGCGGCCATCACCGCGCGTTGTTGGGATTCGTCGGGCGCGAGCGTCATGGCGAACTTGATCGCGGCCGGCGGGTCCACGTCCGCCCACGCTTCCGCCGCGGTCTCCAGCGCCAGCAGCCGCTCCTCCGGCGTCGGCAGGCTCTCCGCCCAGCGGATCGCGGCGGCGGCGTCCGTGGCCGCCCAGTTGCCCGCCACGTTGATGATGAGGGCGTGTTTGGTGTCGTCGAAAGGAAGGGCGCGCACGACGGGCGCGATGCCCGCCGGGTCGCGGTGGACCCAGATGAAGTGAACGGCGCGCAGGGCGCGCTCGCGGGGAAATCCCTCCGGCAAATCGGCCACCCAGCGCAGGGCGGCGGGCACGTCCCGCTCCGCCCACGCCTCGGCCACGAGGAGCACGGCCTCGGCGCGCGCGCGGCCGGGAGTCATCGCCAGGACGGCGGCGGCCAGCGCGGGCAGGTCCGCCTTGGCGAAAACGGGAACGACCGCGCGGAGCGCGCCGACCTTGGTGGCGCCTTCGGGCAGGGCGGCGATGCGCGCGAAGGCCTCGGCCGGGGCGAGTTCTCCCCAGCGCTTGAACACCGTTTCGGTGAGCACCACCCGCTCGCGCAGCTGGGGCAGGGCCTCGGCCCCGGCGAGGGCGGAGGAGATTTCGGGCAGGGCGAGGGCGGAGCCCAGTTCGACCAGGGCGCCGAGACGATCGTCGATTTTCGGCTCCGCGCGGGCGGCGTCCAGTCGGGCGGAGAAGTCGCGCGCCGGCCGCTCGCCCGCGGCGGCGGAGAGAGTCGCGGCCGGCGGGAAAGTTGTCAGCAGGGTCGCGCAAAAAAACGCGCGAAGCACTCGTGGAGAAAACATGGGGATTGGTGCGGGGTGGTGCGGGACGTTGGCCGGGGACGGCCGAGGGTTGGGTGTAGCGTTGGCCATCCTCGGCCAATGGTTTGGCGTCACGAACCCTTTGGCGCCGAATCTCACCATCCAGGTAGCGGTAACCGGTGGAAGTTGGCCGGGGACGGCCAACACTACAAAAGGCGAAAGCGCGGCGGCGAAAAATCGCCGCCGCGCTTCGTATCAAGAACGCCGATACGGGCTCAGGGCGACTGCAGCGACCATTGTTGTCCGGTGTTGGTGCTGGACTGCCAGAGATAGACGGTGGCGCCGTCGGCCGTGGAGCCGTTGGCGACGCTCAGGTAGGAGCTCGTCGCGTGGCCGGGCGCTATCCGGTAGTAACCGTTGCTGGTCGCGCTGAACTTGAAGGTCTGCGCCGCGCCGCCCCAGTAGTCCCAAAGCTGGAGCTTGGTGCCGTTGCCGGTGCCGCCGGCGTTGATGTCGAGCGACTTTCCGCTATGCACTCCGATGATCTTGTAGTTGCCGCCGCCGAGACCGGTGATGGTCCACTTCTGGTTGGCGCCGCCGCCGTAGGTCCACTGGACGATCTTCGAGCCGTTGGCGGTTTGGGCGCCATACGCGTCCATCGCCTTGCCGCTCTTGCGGTTCATCAGCCGGTAGGTGCCGTTGGCGGGTCCGCCGCTTCCACCGCCGCCTCCACCGCCCGAGCCCTTTTGGGCGTCGATCCAGCCGTTGATGTAGGCCCAGCCGTTGCCCTGCACGACCTCGAAGCCGCACTCCACGACGTGGAGATACATGTTCTGGCTGAAACGTCCGTCCTGGGCGCGGTTGTTTTGCAGCCATTGATAGAAGGGCTTCAGGTCCACGTTCAGGCTGCCGCTGGTCGGCAGGGAGGCCTCGGGCCAGCGGACCGAGCCGTTGGGCACGAAGCTGTAAACGTAGTAACCGGCGGTGCTGTTATACCCCTCCCAGAGGTCCCACGAGATGTTGGCGTGCCAGAGCACGTTGGTGCCGGTCTGGTTGCCGATGGGCCAGGAGTTGTGGCCGCCCCAGATCATGACCTCGAGCTGCGGGTTGCCCTTGGCGCTGTCCCAGCGCAGGAAGGTGTCGTAGGCGAAATCGCCCTTCATGTTCGAGCCGCCCGAGCTGTAGGAGAACTGGCACGGGATGCTGCTGAGCTGGGAGACTTGCGCCGGGAAAAGCGTGTCGCCGGTGGGGCTCCAGCCGTAGTGCCAGCCGCGGCAGATCGCCGGGTAGCCGTAGAGATTCGGGCTGCTGAAGTTGTAGTTGATCGACATCTCGGGGTAGCTGCCCGTGCCAAACGAGGCGTGGATGCCGCCGGAGGGATCGTTGAAGTTGTTGTTCCACGCCCAGATCGGGCCGAAGGTTTTGTAGTCTCCCGCGCTGGCGGTGGACACGAGTCCTACCGGGAGCAGAAAGGCGGAAGCCGCGAGGGCTATTGATTTCAGGGGGTTCATTGCGTGTCTGTTGATGTGATCGGGGTTGTTGTTCATTGCTCGGGAGCCGCTCCCGAAAGTGGTTTCGCAGGCGAGACGGCGGCGACCTCCACCACCTCCTCGAGGGCTCGGGCGCGAAGATCGTCGGAGACGAAGGTCTCGGCCCAGGCGAGCGCCGCGCCCACGTCCTGTTGCGCCCATTGGTGCAGCACGGAGAGGGCGGCCTCGTTTTGGCGCGGGCCCGGCGACATGGTTTCAAAGACCAGCCGGGCGGCCGCGCACGGATCGGTGCGGGCCTGGACGAAGGCGACGCGTTGCAGCACGCGGTCGCGTGTCGCCCCCGCGGGCCGGCCCAGCGCCCAGGCGCTCGCGGCCGCGAAATCCGCCTCGGCCCACTGATGGGCCATGTTGTCCAGGAGGTGGTTCGCGGCCTCGTCGGCGCCCTCGCCGACGCAGCTCTCCGCCAGCGTCACGGCGGCCAGCGGGCTCACCGCGATCAGCTCCGGGCACAGGCCCTCGGTGATGGCGACGCGTTGAGCGCTCGGCCGCGCGGTTTCGAGCCAGGCCAGGGCGGCGGCGGGGAAGGCGCGGGCCCATGCCCGGTTCTGGTCCGGGTCGGGAGAGTTGGCGGGGCTGCCCGGCTCGCGCAGCGCGAGCTCGTGCGAGTCCGTCGGGGCCTCGGCGTCGGCCGCGTCTGCCGGCGGCAAAACCGGCGCGGACGGCGCGGCCATTGGCGCCGTCGGGGCATCCGGCGACATCGGCCGCGCGGCGAAGCGCGGCGCGTCCGCGCGGACCACCGGGGCGGCGGCACCGGAGAGGGAGGGAGCCGCCTCGCTCGAAGCGGAGCGGAGTCCCTGCGACGCCCACCACACCAGCAAAACGCCCGGCAGGCAGGCCGCCAAAACGAGCGGAATCCGTTTTTTCGGACGCGATGGAGGGGGCTGGTCCATGGGTTGGGTGGGGTGGCTGGGGTTTCGGGGGCGGACCGCCGCCCGCACCGACGGCTCCGGGTGGGCGTGGGCGGGGCGGAAGACGGTGACGGGGGTATTGGGTCGTCCTCCTTACCTGCGAATTTTCGGGGACAAATCCTGCCACCCGATTCCGCCTTTTTTTCCGCGAGCCCCAAGCTCACCCCCACCAGCGAGATGCCCGCCCGCGCGCCCAACCGAAGATCGATTCGGCCGAGCGGGAAGCGGGCGCGAGGCCGGGCAGCGGGCGCTTCCGATTGCTCCGCCCTCGGCCGGCACCCTCTCCCCGCCGCCGCGACTTGCCTCGGGCGGAGACTGGACGGAACACTCCTCCGCCATGCGTTCCCCCCGCCGCCTCGGTTGCGTTCTCGTCCTCGCCTTCACCTCGTTCGCCCCCGCCGCGGAGAATCAGCCACCGCCGCCGGAGGCCACCGAGCAATGGTCACCCGTGCCACCCGTCGTCACCGCGCCGGCCGGCGGCGTGCCGTCCGACGCCATCGCTCTCTTCGACGGGCAAAACCTCGACGCCTGGGAATCCGTCGGGGGCGACGGCGCGCCCGCCCCTTGGAAAATCGACGGCGACGTCATCACCATCGCACCGGGCAGCGGCGACATCCGCACCAAGCGGAGCTTCGGCGATGTGCAACTGCACCTCGAGTTTCGCACCCCGACCACCCTCGAGGGCAAGGGCCAGCACCGGGGGAACAGCGGCGTGTTCCTCATGGGCCGCTACGAGGTGCAGGTGCTCGACTCCCACGACAACCCCACCTACGTCAACGGCCAGGCCGGCGCCGTTTACAAACAACACCCGCCGCTCGTGAACGCCTCCCGCCCGCCCGGCGAATGGCAAAGCTACGACATCGTCTGGATCGCCCCGCGCTTCGACCCGGCGGGCAAGCTGCTGTCGCCCGCCAGCGTCACCGTTTTTCACAACGGCCTGCTCGTGCAACACGACGTCGAGCTCAAGGGCCCGACCGTCTATCGCGGCCTTCCGGCCTACGCGCCCCACCCCGCCAAGCTGCCGATCAAACTGCAGGACCACGGCGAACCCGTATCGTATCGCAACATCTGGGTCCGCGAACTGACCCTGCCGCAGCCCTGATCGCCACCGCCCCACCTCGCGCCCGACCTCGGGCGGGCCGTCCCCCGCCCCGCTCGCTCCTTCCCGAAAACGGAGCGAACTCCCCTCGATCAACCCTCACCGCCCCCACCACCGTCCACCCCGCCCGATGCCCATGATGCCGCGCCCGCTCCGTCGCCTGTTCGCCCCGCTCGCCGTGTTTCTCTTCTTCACCCCGATTCAGGCCGAGCCGGTTCCCGACGACCACGCCTCGCATCCGTCCGCGCCCGCCGACGGGAGCCCCGCCCGCATCGCCGCCGCCGACGCCACGCCCTCCGCGCAACTCGCCCCCGCTCCCATGCCCGCCCCCGCCCCGCCGCAACACGACAAGATCCCCGTCCTTATCATCGACGGGCAAAACAACCACGACTGGCCGCGCGCCACCGCCCTCCTCCGCGACCTGCTCGCGAACAGCGGCCTGTTCACCGTCGTCGTCTCCACCACGCCCGACCGCGCCGCCCCGCCCGAGGCCTGGGCCGCGTGGCGCCCCGATTTCGCCCGTTATCCCGTAGTCGTTTCCAACTACAACAGCGGACACCAAGCCGACGCCCCGCGCTGGCCCGCCGAGGTCGAGTCCGCCTTCGAGGCCTACGTCCGCGACGGCGGCGGCTTCGTCGCCTACCACGCCGCCAACAACGCCTTCGCCGCCTGGCCCGCCTACAACGAGATGATCGGCCTCGGCTGGCGCGACAAAAGCTTCGGCCCCTCCCTCGTCGTCGGCCCCGACCGCTCCGTCGTCACCATCCCCGCCGGCCAGGGCCGCGACCCCGGTCACGGCCCCGAACACGACTTCGTCGTCACCGTGCTGAACGCCGAGCACCCCATCACCTGCGGCCTGCCGACGAGCTGGCTCCACCCGCACGAACAGCTCACCCACGGCCAGCACGGCCCCGCGAAAAACCTGACCGTGCTCCACTACGCCCACTCGAAGGACACCGGCGAAAACGAGCCCATGGACTGGACCGTCTCCTACGGAAAGGGACGCGTTTACACCACCATGCTCGGCCACCTCTGGGCGGGCGGCCCCGACACCGCGCTGCGTTGCGCGGGTTTCCAGACGCTCTTCCTGCGCGGCGTCGAATGGGCCGCCACCGGCCAGGTCACGCAGCCCGTGCCCGCCGACTTCCCGAGCCCAGCGAAAGCCAGCCTCCGCTGATCGCGCATTCCCCGTCCCCCCGCCCACCCGCCCCGCACATCATGCACCTCCCCGAGCTTTGCCGTCTCATCGATCTCCCCGCCGAGATGGCGGACCGCGTGGTGGCCTTCGACCGGGACTTCGACTACTCCGCCACCGACGCCGTCACGCCCCGGCTTCTCGAACGCGCCACCTGGGAGGCCGCCGTCAAAGAACTCCAGGCAATCCTCGGCGAGGATCCGGACGGGGTAAAAATCCTCGCCCGCCTGCTCCGCTGCGCGCTCCACACCCATCGCGCCTACGTCGAGAAAGGCATACCCGAAGCGGTCTTCATCGACACGATGAAGTTCTTCAGCCGCTTCGTGAATTTTCATCGCGAGGTGCACGGGACCTTCGCCTTCACCTGGGCCTGGTGGGTGCCCCGCCAGCTTTCGCTAAACGAGTTTCGCATCGGCCCCCTGGAGTATGAGACCGTGGATACGGCCGGCGCCCGCTGCATCCAGATCCACATCGCCTCGGATTCCGACCTCTCGACGCCCCGCCTGCGCGAATCCTACCTCAACGCCCGCCGTTTCTTCGCGGAGTTTTTCCCGGCCTACGCCGACGCGGACATGCTTTGCGAATCCTGGATGCTCTGCCCCGTGCTCGCCGAGCTCCTCCCCGCGCATTCCCGCGTCCTCGCCTTCCAGCGCGCCTTCGAGGTGCATCGCGTGGACGCGGAGAACGACGGCTTTCTCCAGTGGGTTTATGGCCGCAAAGACATCCCTCCCGCGGAGCTCCCCGAACGCACCTCCCTCCAGCGAACGATGAAAGCCCACCTGCTGCGCGGCGGCAAAGTCGGCTGGGCCTTCGGTAAGCTCTCCGGCGACCCGTTTAGGGACTCGGACGGAAATAAAACGCCAAAGATGCGCCGGGATTGAAGCGCCAGCCAAGGAATCGATGAAGGAGTTTACCAGAGGTAAATGACTGAAATCGGTGACGCTGGATCGCGCTTCAAGACCAAGTGGAATTGGCGTTTTAGTTTTGGCCGAGCCCCTTATTCGCTGACAAACGAAGCCGCCGGCACCCTCATCCGCACGCGTGGAGCTGAGACACCTCAAATATTTTCAGGCCGTGGCGCTGGATCTCAACTTCAGCCAGGCCGCGCGCCGCATCCGGGTGGCGCAGCCCGCCCTCAGCCGGCAGATCAAGGCTCTCGAAGACGAACTGGGCTGCCAGCTCTTCGTCCGCACCACCACCTCGGTCGCGCTGACCGAGGCCGGGAAACATTTTCTCGCCCGCACCAACGAGATCCTGTCCGCCGTGGAACGGGCCGTGTTGAGCACCCGCCAACTCGCGGTAAGCGCGCGCACCGAGTTCAACGTCGGCAGCGACTGGAACCTGCCCACGCCCCTCACGCAGGCCGCGCAGGCCCTGCGCAAACGCCATCCCGGCGTGACGGTGAACTTCGTCGAGATGCCAAGCCACGAACACGTCCAAGGCGTGCTGGAGCGCCGTCTCGACATCGGCTTCGTGCCCTCCCTGCTCGTGGGACGCTCCGAGCGCCTCCGCCAAGCCCTGGTCGTCAGCTCACCGCTGCGGGTCGTGCTGCCGCGCCTCCACCCGCTCGCCCGCGACGGCCTCGTCCCCCTGCGCCTGTTCAAGGACGAGGTCTGGGTGGGCTTGGACGAACGCCGCTTCCCGGGCTACAGGATGCAGCTGCGCCAGTTCGCCAAACCCGCCGGCTTCGTCCCCAGGATCGGCCCCCTCGCCACCTCGATTCAAGGCGTGCTGCCGATGGTGGCGGTCGGCCGCGGCATCTCGCTCATGCCCGAGATGCTCCTCGCCGCCACGCCCGAGGGCGTGCGCGCGGTGGAGACCGATTGCGCCCTCTTTGAGATGTGCGCGGTCTGGCGGCCCGACGCGGGCCCGCTCGTGGAATCGTTCTTGGAAGAAATCGGCGTCCCGCGCGACCTGATCGACGGATAAATAAACGAGGCCCGCCCGCGCCGCACCCCACCTCGGGCCTTCCCGCCCGCGCGCCCCCGTTCCCTCGCCGCAACAATGCGGGACCGAACTATCCGCCCCGATCGGCCTATGCCGCGGCGGCATAGGTGAGGCGCCCCGCAAGGTATTTCCGGTCCGAAGCGGCCGGCGATATTATGGGCGCATGGCTGAACAAAGTCCCACGCCCCCCGACGAATACCGCGGCGACGCCGTCAACCCGTCCCCGCTCGCGGTCTCCCAACTAAACCTCGCCGAGCGCTTCCTGGTCGATGTCGCGCGCCAGAGCGGAATCGGCGACGCCACCGCCACCGCGGTGGTCGTCAGCGTGCTCGGCACCGCCCGCGGGCTCATGCAGAGCCTCGCCCGCCGTCTCGCCGACGACGACTTCTCCTCGGGCCGGCTCCTCACCCTCGTCACCCTGAAGGCGCTGGACCCGCTGCCCTCCACCCCGGCGGAACTCGCCGCGCACGCCGGCCTGACGCGCTCGGCCATGACCGGCATCCTCGACGGCCTCAAACGGCGCGGCTGGATCGCCCGCGCCCGCCACTCCGGCGACCGCCGAACCGTGCAGGTGCGTCTCACCGCCGCCGGACTGCGGGAGACCGACCGCCTCATCACCGATTTTCTCCTCACCGCCACCGCGCTGGCCGCCTCCGTGCCGACCGCCACCCAGACCGCCCTCGTGGCCGACTGCCGCGTGCTGGCCGCCCACGCCCGCCGCCCGCTCTGAAACCCTTCCGCCGCCGGCCGAAACCCCGCCGCGGCATCCATCTCCTTTTCCCCGTCTCTCACCCATCATGCACACCACACCCCAGATCACCGCGGCCTCCGCCGCCCTTCCGCTTGTCCCACGCCGCCCACGCGGCGTCGCCCGGGCCCTCCTCGCCACCGCCGGCCTCGGCCTCGCGCTCGGCACCCTCGCCGGCTGCCATCGCGCTCCCGCCGGACCCGAGGCGCCCTCCGGCCCCATGCCCGTCAGCACCCTCACGGTGCGGCCGGGCGCCGTCGAGCTGTCCCAGGAACTGCCCGGCCGGGTGAGCTCCTTCCGCGTCGCCGAGGTGCGCGCCCGGGTGAGCGGCATCGTGCTCAAGCGCTTCTTCGTCGAGGGCGCCGAGGTGCGGGAGGGCGAGCTGCTCTACCAGATCGACCCCGCGCCCTACGAGGCCGCGCTGGACAACGCCACCGGCAACCTGCGCCGCGCCGAGGCCGCCGCCGAAAACGCCCGCATCCAGGAAAAACGTCTGCGCGAGCTCCTCGCCGCCCGCGCGGTGAGCCAGCAGGACTACGACGCCGCCGAGGCCACCCTCAAGGCCTCCGAGGCCGAGCTCTCCGCCGCCGCCGCCGCCGTGCGCACCGCGCGCATCAACCTCGACTACACCGCCGTCACCGCCCCCATCCCCGGCCGCATCGAGCGCTCCTCCGTCACCGAGGGCGCCTACGTGCAACAGGGCGCAGCCACCCTCCTGACCACCATCCAGCAAATCGACCGGATGTATGTCGATCTCAGCCAGTCCAGCGCCGCCCTCCTGAGGCAACGACGCGCCCGCGGCTCCGACACGCCCGTCTCCGCCGAGGTCGCCGATTCCTCCGCCGCCGCGCCCGTGCCCGTCGAGATCCTGCTCGAAAACGGGGAAACCTACCCGCAGCGCGGCACCTTGCAGTTCGCCGAGGTCACGGTGAACCCCTCCACCGGCTCCTTCATCCAACGCGTGCTCGTGCCCAACCCCGACCGCGTGCTGTTGCCCGGCATGTTCGTCCGCGCCCGCGTGCCGGAGGCGACCCTCCCCGCCGCCATCACCGTGCCGCAGGACCTCGTCGCCCGCACCCCGCAGGGCGCCGGCCTCGTCTTCGTCGTCGGCGCGGACAACACCGTCGAACCGCGCCCCCTCCACATCTCCCGCCCGGTGGGCAACCGCTGGCTGGTGGACGCCGGCCTCGCCCCCGGCGACCGCATCATCACCGACCGCCTGCAACTGCTCCGCCCCGGCATGCCCGTGACGCCGCTCACCGTCGCCAACTAACCCGTAGCGGAAGCGCGGAGCGCTTTCGTCGAAAACCGACCACGCCTCCGCCGCCACAACGCCGCTCCCTCCGTCTCCCCCACCTCTCCGCGTCCGCATTTCCCAACCAAAGGCTCCGCCATGTCCAAATTTTTCATCAACCGCCCCATCTTCGCCTGGGTCGTCGCCATC
>CBINNW010000038.1:0-40336 GCA_966252115.1 uncultured Akkermansia sp. | reverse complement strand
TCCGACCTCGCACTTCAGCTTATGTTTCATTATTTATCGGGCACTACACTAGCGCGGCGGGGCAAGCGCCGGCCGGGCGGTTTCGGTGTGGCGTTGGCCGTCCTCGGCTAGGGTCGGGTCGGAACCGAGGGGGGCGGGGCGGGGCGGAACGGGAGCAGGATGCTCCCGCTACTTTGGGGAAGAAGCGTCAGGGGGCGCCGACGGGTTTGTCCTCGACGCTTTTTATGACGTTGTCCTCGCCCATCAGGACCACGCGCGCGGCGTGGGTCGCGACCTGGTCGGGCGGTAGCGCGCAGTAGGCCAGCACGATGACGCGGTCGCCGGGACGCACGAGGCGGGCGGCGGCTCCGTTGACCTGCACCTGGCCGGGCTCGCCGTAGATGACGTAGGTGGTGAAGCGGGCGCCGTTGTTGATATCGAGCACGTCCACCTGCTCGAACTCCAGGAAACCGGCGGCGCGGCACAGGGCGCGGTCGATCGAGATCGAGCCCTCGTAGTCCGGGTCGGCGGCGGTGAGCGTGGCGCGGTGGAGCTTGGCTTTGAGAAAGGTGCGGAACACGGCGGAGAGAAAAAGGCGGGCAGGCTCGCCGAGGCGCGCGCGGCGGGCAAGCCCGAGGCTTACGAGCCTCCGGATCACCGGGGCTACCGCGAGCTACGAGGTTGTTTTTTGAGGGGCAGGCGGTCGGGGAGGGGCGGTTTCAAAAACGGGAGCTGGAAGCTCCCGCTACGCGAGGAAGGTGGCGGGAGCTTCCAGCTCCCGGGTGGTTCGGAGCACGGGAGCAGGATGCTCCCGCTACTTTACAGGCAAACCGGCAGCCACTCGACGGCGCCGTCGGGGGCGATGTGCAGCCAGGCGAAACTTCGCACCCGGGCGCGGGGGCGCGAGATGCAGCCGGGGTTGAGCCAGCGCACGCCGGCGGGGTCGAGGTGGTCGGAGGGCACGTGGGTGTGGCCGCTGAGCACGAAGTGGGCGCCCGGCGGAGCGCGGCGCGGCGCGATGTGCTCGAGGTGGAATTCGCGCCCGTGGCGTTCGATGCGGAGCTGGATCGGCCAGGATGCCAGCCAGTCGTTGTTGCCGCGCACGACGGTCAGGGGCGGTCCGAGTTGTTCAAACTCGACGAGGGTGGCGGGGTCGCAGACGTCGCCCAGATGCCACAGCTCGTCGGCGTCGGCGAGGAGTCCGGGCAGGTCCGGCGGGTAGCGGTCGTGGGTGTCGGCGAAGACCGCGATACGCAGCGGGCGCGCGGCGGGGCGGGGGGTGACGGGCGGCGGCATCGGGGCAAAAGAAAACCCGTCGCGAGCGGGGCGCGACGGGCGGGTTCGAAAAGCGGGGGGCGCGCGCGGTCGCGGGGGCTTATTCCCACTTCAGCACGAATTTGCCGTAGTAGGTGGTGTCGAGCTTCTCGACGCCGGCCGGCGGCTCGCTGGTGTAGTCGTTGTTCACGCCCATGCGGAAGCGCCACGAGCCGGAGAGGGGGAACTCGAGGTTGGAGTCGTGGATGAGGCGGAAGTTGGCGAAATCGTTGAAGGACGGGACGTAGGTGATGTTGTTGTTCATCGTCGCGTTCTCGAACCGGTAGCTGTGGTTCAGGCCGAGGTCCAAACCGGCGCTGCGCACGTCGTCGGTGGCCGGGTCGCCGTAGTCTTCATACCGATACGAAAAACCGGCGCGGCCGGTGAGCTTCTGCTTGGGCGGGTTTTTGATGAAGTCGTAACCGAAGCCGGCGGCGGCGACGTTGTAGAAATCGATGTTTTTGACGTTGTCGTAGCCGCCCTCGTCGCGGGCATACCAGGTGGTGCGTTCGGTGAGGTAGCTGGAGAAGTCCACGCCGACGTTAAATTTGTCCTCGGACTTGGTGCCGTTGGTTTTCTGGTAGGCGAAGTTGGTGTAGAAAACGAGGATGTCCTGGGAGCGTTCGAGGGTGGCCTTGAAGCCGCCGCCGTAGCCGAGCTCCTCGCTGTTGCCGGTCTTGCCGGAGACGTCGAAGGAGGCCTCGTATTTCCATTTGCGGATGAGGGCGGCGACGGCGGGGTCGGTCTCGCCGGGGGCCCAGGTGGTGGCGACCTTGTCCACGGTGGTGTGGATGGTGCCGTCGGCGCCGTTGACGGTGATCTTGCCGTCGGGGGTGGCGGTGACGGTGCCCTCCATGGTGGTGCCGCCGGCGAGGCGGATGAAGAGGGGCTTCTCGGTCTCGAATCGGGCGACCTCGCCTTGTTTGATCTTCAGGGTGCCGGCGTAGTCGGTCTCGAGGGTGATGGTGCCGGCGTCCACCTTGGTGACGGTGCCGGTGAGGCGGGCTCCGTTTTTGGTCTCGACGATGTCGGCGTGGAGCGGGAGGGCGACGACGGCGAGAAGCGCGGCGGCGCCGAGGGCACGGCGGAGGCTGGAGGGCTGCATGATGCGCCCGAGACAAGTCCGCGAGGCGGCTCTGTCAAATACCGCTGGCGGAGTTGACCAAAAGGGATCCGGCGTCGTCGGCGGGCTTGAGCGCGGCTTCGGTGGTGGCGTCCTGGGGGGCGACGGGCAATTCGAGCACGAACTCGGCGCCTTTTCCGGGGCCGTCGCTGCGCACGGTGAGGCTGCCGCCGAGTTCCTGGGCGGCGAGGGCGGCGGAGTGCAGGCCGAAGCCGTGGCCGGTTTTGCGCGTGGTGAAGCCGTGGTTGAAGATGCGCTGGAGGTTTTCGGGCGGGATGCCGACGCCGTTGTCCGCGACGGTGAGGCGCACGCGGTGCGGGCCGGCGGTCTCGATGCGCAGGGTCATGCGTTTCTCGGGCGGGGCGCCGTCGTCGAGGGCGTGTTTGGCGTTGCGGACGAGGTTGACCAGAATCTGGAGGACGCGGGTGCGATCCACGAGGACGCGGGGGGCGGGCGAAAAATCGCGGATGACGCGCACGTCGTGGCGGACGAGGGCGGAGGCGTTGAGGCGGAGCGAGTCCTCGAAGAGCGCGGTGGGTTCGTGCGGCTCGATGAGGCCGGCGGCGCTGGCGAAGGACTGCTGCATGGAGACGACGTCCTTGATGTGGTCGATGGACTGGCGCAGTCCGGCGAGTTCGGTGAGCAGGCGTTCGCGTTCGGCGGCGAGCAGATTGGAGAGGTCGGCGACGTAGCCGGGCACCTGTTTGCCGCGGGGGGTGGCGAAGAAGGCCGGGAGATCGGCCGCCTGCGCGGCGAGCAGGTTGGCGAGTTTGGCCACGCCGTCCACGCGGCTCTTGCGGATGCCCTCGGCGAGCACGTCGGCGGCGACGTTCACGCTGTTGAGCACGTTGCCCACGTTGTGAAGCACGCCGGTCGCGACGTCGGCCATGCCGGCCTTGCGGGAGGCGTCGAGGAGGTCGCGGTGGGTGGTCTCGAGTTTTTCCTGGAGGCGGCGGGAGGCGGTGACGTCGCGGCTGATGCCGAAGGTGCCGATGATGTTCCCTTCCGAGTCGCGAAGCGGGAGTTTGGTGGTGACGCACCAGGTCACGGAGCCGTCCGGCATGGTCTCTTTTTCGAGTTTGTTGGCGAGGGGCACCCCGCTGCGCACGATCGACTGCTCGTCCTCGAAGGCGGCCTCGGCGTGTTCGTTGGTGAAGAAGTCGAAATCGGTTTTCCCCAGGAGGTGGCTGTCGTCGGGCAGCTTGTGCTTGGCGGCGAGGGAGGCGCTGGCGGCGATGAACCGGGAGTCGCGGTCCTTGAAATACACCAGATCGGGGACGTTCTGGAGGAAGGCGCGCAGCAGGTCCTCGGAGCGGGCGGTGGCAAGCGTGGTCATGGTGGAAAACGGGAGCCGGTTCACACCGCGCGTCCGCCGAAGGAGGCGGCGGGGGCGAAGTGACGGGCGAGGGTGGCGCGGAGCACCTCGGCGTCCACGGGTTTGGAGATGTAGTCGTCCATGCCGGCGGCGAGGCATTCCGCGCGATCGGAGGGGAGGGCGTTGGCGGTCATGGCGATGATGACGAGCCGGGCGGGTATCGCGGGGTCGCCCTCGGCCTGGCGGTGGCGGATGCGCCGGGTCGCCTCGAGGCCGTCCATCTCGGGCATGCAGGCGTCCATGAGAACGAGATCGTAGGTCTGGCGCTCGACGGCGGCGATGCCCTGGAGGCCGTTGTTGGCGATGTCGGCGGTGAGGCCGAGGCGGCGGAGCTGGAGTTGGATGACCTTTTGGTTGACGAGGTTGTCCTCGACCACGAGCACGCGCAGCGAGAGGTCGGCGGGGCTTTCGGGCCGGGCGGGCGAGGCGGGGACGGCGGTGGCGGTGGGCGGCAGCGCGGCGCAACGGCGCCCGAGCACCTCGGCGATGCACTCCCGCAGGGCGGAGGGGTGGAGGGGCTTGAGCTGGCAGGCGGCGAGGCCGTGGCGGGTGAGGGCGGGTCCGTGCAGACGTTCACCGTGCGAGGTGAGCATGATGAGCGCGGGGGTGGGGAGGTCGGCGCGGGCCTGTATGGCGGCGGCGAGGGCGAGGCCGTCCATGCCGGGCATCTGATAGTCGAGCAGGACGAGGTCGAAGGGCGTGCCGCCGCGGGCGGCCTCCTCGAGGGCGCGGAGGGCGGCCGGGCCGTCGCAGACCTCGACGGCGGGCAGGCCCCAGGCGCAGAGCAGGCGGCGCAGGAGTTTGCGGTTGGTGGCGTTGTCGTCCACGACGAGGGCGCGGAGGCGGCCGAAGTCGGGGACGGGCGTGGCGGTCTGGGCCTCCGAGCGGGCGGCGAGGGGCAGGGGGACGGTGAACCAGAAGGTGGAGCCTTCGCCCGGGGAGCTTTTCACGCCGATGCGGCCGCCCATGAGCTCGACGATGCGTTTGCAGATGGCGAGGCCGAGGCCGGTGCCGCCGAAGCGCCGGGTGGTGGAGTCGTCCGCCTGCACGAAGGGTTGGAACACGCGGGCGAGCGCCAGCGAATCCATGCCGATGCCGGTGTCGTTCACCTCGAAGCGCAGGCAGGAGATGCCCTCGACGCGGGTTTCCTGCCGCACGAAAACGGACACCTCGCCGGCGGCGGTGAATTTGACCGCGTTGCCGACGAGGTTGAGCAGGACCTGGCGGAGGCGGGTGGGGTCGCCGCGCACCCAGGCGGGGGCGTCGGGCGAGATTTCCCAGATGAGCTCGACGGGTTTGCCCGCGATCTGGGCGGCGTGGAGATCGAGCACGCGCTCGATGAGGAGCGGCAGGTCGAAGTCGCACGATTCGAGCTCCATGCGGCCGGCCTCGATTTTGGAGAAGTCGAGGATGTCGTTGATGATGGCGAGGAGGGCGTCGCCGCTCGCGCAAAGCGTCTCGGCGAGGTCGGCCTGCTCGGGGTTGAGCCCGGTCTCGCGCAGGAGGTTGGCCATGCCGATGACGCCGTTCATGGGCGTGCGGATCTCGTGGCTCATGTTGGCGAGGAAGACGCTCTTGGCGCGGTCGGCGCGTTCGGCGGCGTCCTTGGCCTCGGCGAGGGCGCGTTCGGCGGCGCGGCGGGTTTCCACCTCGGCGCGGAGGTTGGTGTTGGCGGCGGCGAGCGCGGCGGTGCGTTCGGCGACGCGGCGCTCGAGGTCGGCGACGTGGGCGAGGTTTTCCTGCACGAGGCGCCACTTCTCGGTGAGGGCGGCGGCGAGTTGTTGCGCCTCCACCGAGTCGAAGGGTTTTTTGAGAATGACGAAGCGGTCGGAGCGGCCGAGGGCGGCCTTCATCTCATCCCACGAGTAGTCGCTGTAGGCGGTGCAGATGACGACCTGGAGATCGGGGCAGACGCGCCAGAGGGCGGCGGTGGTCTCGACGCCGTCCATGCCGGGGGGCATGCGCACGTCGATGAAGGCCATGGCGTAGGGGCGGCCCTCGGCGCGGGCGGCGGTGGCCATGGCGACCGCCTCGGCGCCTTGGTAGGCGGAGTCCAGCAGGTAGAGCGGTCCGCTCTCTTCCGGAGGCGGCGTTTCGGCGGTGGCGTCGTCCTCGCCGAAGAGGGAGGCCTCGGCGGCGGCCAGCGAGGCGGTGGCGGCCGCGGGCGCGGGAGGCAGAAGGATTTTTCGGAAATCGTCGTGGATGGCGCGGTTGTCATCGACGAGCAGGATACGGCAGGGACCGGCGGGGACGGCGGCGGGCGGACTCGGGGCGGGATGCGAAGCCGCGGGCGAAGCGGCCGAAAGCGAGGGAGGGGTAACATGCATGGCCAGCGGAGGGGGTAGGTCCGAACAACGGCTCAGAATCCGTGGACTAAAGTAATTTATTTACGAGCTTATGAGCCATGAGGGATTCACCTCGGCTCCTTTTGGGACGAATCCCTCGGAAGGACTACGCAGCGGCGACGGCGCGGGCGGGGCGCGTCGCCAGATTCGTTCCTCAGGCGGGCTTCTCCAGCGGGCTTTCGCCGCGCTGAGCTCGCCGATCCCGCCGATCCCGCCGAGTTCGCCGATTCCGCCGATCCCGGCCCGGGTCAACCGGTCCGCGTGGCGGGTCCTACCAGACGCGCCACCACGGCTTTTCCGTTTCCTCGGCGGCGGGGGAGTAAACGTCGAAAGTCTCCAGCGTGGAGACGAAGCGCAGTCCACGCAGGATGGTGGCGCACTCCTTCATCTCGTAGTCCGCGCGGCCGAGGGCGCCCATGGTGTAGGTGCCGAAGACGGTCGCCGGTCCCGCGATCATCCAGGCGCGGAAAAGGGCTCCGGTGGCGGCGTTGCGGTAAAGGATGGAGGCCATGGGGCCCAGCGGGGCCTCCTCCTCGGTCGCGGACAGCTCCTCGCCGAGATCGGGCGTATTCGCGAGATGGCTACGGAGCTGGCCGACCAGATCCTCCGGCGTTTCCAGCACGGGCAACAGCGAAAGCTGGAGACAGCCCGAGTCTTCCGATTGCGAGCGGAAGAGCCGCGGCTGCATGTCCGGCACCTCGTGCCAGTTTTCCGGCAGGGCGATGTGAAGCGTGGTGTATTTCATCGGGGGCGGATGCGGCCGGGCGAAGGACGGCGCCGAGGGGGGCGGGGCGGTTGGCGAGCGTGCGTGGGGGATGTGACGGAAGAAAGAGGAGGCGCGCGGGCAAAGACCTCGCCGCGGGCGGGCGGGACGGCGGTGGCCGGTGGCGAGGGCGTCTGTCGGCAGTGAATCCGACCGCGTCCGGGGCGCGAGGTTTCGCCAAATTTTTGCCTTCTTCTTTTCCGGGCGGGGGGAGCGAGCGGGCGGGCGGCGCGGCGGCTCACTCCACGAGGCGGATCGTCACCGGCGCGCGCTCGAAATGCGCGGCGGCGAGCAGCGGGGCGGGCGCGAGTTTGCGGAGCGAGGCGACCCAGCGGTCGGGCACGATCTCGAGGCGTGTGGCGTAGTGGGTGGCGATGTCGTTGTAGTAGGACCGGGCGAGCGCGATGCGTTGTTCGGTGTCGATCAGCTCGCGCTCCAGCGCGGCGAAGCCCTCCCGCGCGCGCAGCTCCGGGTAGCGCTCCACCACGGCGCGCAGCTCGGCGGCGATGCCCGCGTGGTCGGGGCCGGCCACGCCGGGCGGGGTGGCCTGCGATTGCGCGCGCAGGAGGGCGAGGGCGGTCTGGGTTTCCTTCTCGTGCGATGCGAGGCCGGCGAGGGTGTTGTTCAAGACCGGCAGGAGGTCGTGCCGGCGTTTCAGCTGCACCTCGATGAGCGACCAGGCCTGGCGGACGCGTTCGCGCAGGCCGACGAGGCTGTTGTGCGCCATCCACGCCCAGCACAGGCCCCAGAGGAGGAGGTAAACGCACACCGCGGCCACGCCCCACTCGACGACCGGGAAGGGGCGGGTTTCGGGGCCGGCGTTTTGCGCGGCCTGGGCGGCGCCGATTTGCAGCGCGAGCGGGCCGGCCGGCAGTCCGAAGGTCCAGAGCACCCACGACCAGATGGCCAGGCGGCGGCGGACCGACTCCTCGGGGCGGGTGGAGATGATAAACTCCTCCGCCCGTCGCCTGTCGTCCGCGGCGATCTCGGGGGCGACGATGTCGGTGCGTTCGCGGGCGGGGCCGACGACGTAGAGCGGGGCGTGCAGGCGGATGCCCTCCTCGGTGAAACGGCGTCGGCCGGTGGAGCCGCGCACGGAGCCGTCGGGCCCCTTGCCGTGGTAGAGCGGGTCGCCGCGCGAGACGGTGCGGTCGAAGAGGGGGGCGCGGTCGATGCGGGCGCCGGCGGGGTGGACGAGCAGGGCGCCGGTGTCGTCGCGCAGGTAGAACGACTGCGCCATGCCGCCGCTGGCGACGGTGTCCCACCCGGTGTCGGTGCGCGTGCGGGTGCGGCGATTGCCCTTGGAGTCGGTGTAGCTCTCGGTGCGGGTGCGGCGCCAGTGTTCCTGGACGGTCCAGCGATAGTCCACGCAGCGCGTCTCGGCGAGGTAGCTGGTGAGCGGGTCCTCGCTTTCGGCGGAGCCCTTGAGCTCGACGAGGCCGATGAAGACGCCGCGAACCTTGGAGGTGGGCAGATCGGCGAGCAGACGGTGGCGGCGGCGCAGGCGCAGGCTGAAGAAAAGAAAGACGCCGGTGACGAGCGCGCCGACGAGCGGAACGGCGGGGTGGATCGCGGACGCGGGCATGCGCGCGATTCAGGCGAACGCGGGACGCATGTCGATGATCCTAAATCCCGCAGCCGAGCCGTTGAAACGGCGGATTATTAACCGCTAAAGCTCGCTAAGGGCCGCTAAATCAATCCTTTGATCACTCGATTGGATTCACTCGGTCAGCGCACCCGGCAGGTGAGACCACGACCCGCGCCTTACGTTTTGTTTTAGCGTTACTTAGCGACAATGAGCGGTCCCCAAATGCGGCCTTTAGGATGATCGGCGCGCGGGTCGGGCCCGTGGGGGCGGCGGGGGAGGCGAGCCGGGAGACCGGGGGGGCGAGCGGAGACGGCGGAGGGATCGCGGTCCACGAACAGGTCCACGAAAAAGGCAGGTCTCGCGGGGAGACCTGCCTCGTGACCGGCCGTGTAACCGGACCGTGAATACGCCGGAGACGGCGAGGGGCGGAGGGGTGGGGCGGGGCGGCGGGGGGAGGCGGGCCGGCGAGCTGGTCGCCCGAGCACCGACCCCCATCCGCCGCCGCTCCGCCGCCTTACGGCGTCGAGATGCGGAAGAAGAGCTTGGGGCCGGTGAGGGGCGCGGTGAACTCCACCGGAGCGCCGAGGTTTTCCCATGCGTTCAGGTCGGTGCTCTTGCGCAGTTGCAGGGAGAGGTGAATCTCTCCGCCGCTCGCCCAGACGAGCGGCGTGTCGAGGAGCAGTTCGCCCATCGCCTCCTGGGTGTAGAGGCCGAAGTTTTCCATCTTGGCCGGATCGGCCGCGATGCGGGTGGCGGCGAGGGACTCGGTGAAGAGACCGTAGCCGGCTTGTTTCGCGCTGTTCGCGAGGATGTTGGCCGCGGCGGTGGCTTCCGGATACAGGTTGTAGTCCGTTTGTTTGGTGGTGCTGGCGCTGATGCGCGAGGCGGCGGTCGCCTCGGGGAAGAGGTCGTAAACGCCCTGTTTTTCCGCGCTGCCGGTGATGCGGCTCGCGACCGTGGCTTCCGGGAACAGGTCGTAGGCGATCTGTTTCGCCGCGTCGCCGTAGATGCGGATGGCGGCGTTGGACTCGGTGAAGAGGCCGTAGGTGATCTGCTTCGCGCCGTTGGCGCCGATGTTGGCGGCGGCGGTGGCTTCGGGGAAGAGGTTGTAGGTGCCCTGTTTGGTGGTGCTGGCGGTGATGCGGGAGGCGGCGGTGGCCTCGGGGAACAGGTTGTAGGTGGTCTGCTTGGCGCCGTCGGCGGTGATGCGCGAGGCGGCGTTGCTTTCGGTGAAGAGGCCGTAGGTGGTCTGCTTGGTGTTGCTCGCCACGATGTTGGCCGCGGCGCTCGCCTCGGGGTGGAGGTCGTAGCTTTGTTGTTTCGCCGGGCTGGCGGTGATGCGGGAGGCGGCGGTGGCTTCGGGGAAGAGGTCGTAGGTGGCCTGTTTGCCGCTGTCGGAGGTGATGCGGGCGGCGGCATTGGGTTCGGTGAAAAGCTCCGCCGCGTTTTGGCGGGCGAGGTCGGCCTTGATGGTGGCGACGACGCTGGCGTAGAGGGCGGTGTGATCGACGAGCGGCGAGAGGTTTTGCTCCACTTCGAGGAAGTCGGAGAAGGTGTCGTCGTCGGTATCGACCAACAAGGGGCTGGTGTCGGCGTCGCGCTCGCGGTGGTCGAGCAGATCATCGCCATCGAAATCGCTCGTGCCGTCGAGCTGGGTCATCGACGTGAGCGCGTCGGAATCGGACAGGTCGATGTAGTGCCGTTCCCACCAGTCGGTGAGGCCGTCGCCGTCGATGTCGGCGAGGTGGGCGAAGAATCCGTGGCGCGACGCGGCCAGTCCGGTGACGTGGCTCAATGTGGCCGGCAGTTCCGGGGTGGAGCCCCAGGTGACCACGGTGCCGTCGCGTCGGAGCGCGGCCGTGCCGTTGGGGCCGGCGGCGATGTCCACGACATCGATCAATCCTTCGGGCACGGTGCTTTCTCCATAGCCGTTGTAGCCCCAGGCGACGACGGTGCCGTCCGACTTGAGGGCGACGGAGAAAGAATCGCCGGCGGCTATTTTCACCACGTTGGCGAGCCCTTCCGGAATTGCGACCTGCCCATGGTAGTCGGTGCCCCAGGCGACGACGGTGCCGTCGGATTTGAGCGCAAGGGCGTGGTAATAGCCGATGGAGAGGTCGGTGACACCCGCGAGCCCCTCCGGAACGTCGAGCTGCCCGTAGCTGTTGTTACCCCAGAGAACGACCGTGCCGTCCGTTTTTACCGCGCCCGCCGCGAAAAAGCCGGCGGAAACCTTGGCCACGCCGGAGAGATCGGGTGGAAGACTGGTTATCTGGCCGTATCCCTGTTCGTAGCCCCAGGCCACCACGGTGCCGTCGGGTTTGACGGCAAGGGAGTAGTAGTCGCCGGCGGCGACGTCGAGGGCGTGGGTGAGCCCGGCGGGCAGGAGATCGTTCTCGTAGTTGGAGCCGGCGACATCCCAGGCCACGACGCTGCCATCCACACGCAGGCCCAGGGCGTGCTGGTGGCCCATGGCCACGGTTTGCAGGCGATGGATGCTGACGGGCACGTGTTGGTTTACGGATCCATCGTAACCCCACGCCACGACGGAGCCGTCTGATTTGAGCGCCAAGCTTTGGTAATAGCCGCTGGTGACCGCCACCACGTCGGAGAGGCCGGCGGGCACGGTTTGTTCGCCGTAGCCGCTGCCGGTGCCCCAGGCGACCACCGTGCCGTCGGACTTGAGCGCCATGCTGTGATAGATGCCGGCGTGGACGGCGGCGACTCCGGCCAGCCCGGAGGGCACGTCGGTTTGGCCTTGGCCGTTGTAGCCCCATGCGACGACGGTGCCGTCGGTTTTGAGCGCGAGCACATGGTAGTCGGAATGGGTCAGGGAGCTCACTCCGGTGAGGCCTGAGGGGATCGTGGTTGTTCCATAGCCCGAATCGTAGCCCCAGGCGACGACGGAGCCGTCCGATTTGAGCGCCATCGACCAATAGTCCTTCGCATAGATGGCGACCACACCGGAGAGCTCCGCCGGCACGTCGAGCTGCCCATAGGAGTTGTCGCCCCAGACAACGACGGTGCCGTCGGACTTCAGTGCCAGAGAGTGATAATCACCCACCGCCACCGAGACGATGTCGGCGAGACCGGCCGGCACATCGGTCTGGCCATGGGCGTTATAACCCCAGGCGGCGACAGTGCCATCGGAGCGGAGGGCCAGCGTGTGGAAATAGCCGACGGAGACGGAGCTCACCGCCGACAACCCTGCGGGCACGTCCGTCTGCCCATGGCCATTGTAGCCCCAGGCGACGACGGAGCCGTCGGTTTTGAGCGCCACGGAAAACGATTCCCCGGCGATGACCGAAGCGACTCCGGAGAGGCCGGCGGGGACGGCGGTTACTCCATTGCCCGGTTCGCCCCAGGCGACGACGGTGCCGTCGGAATTCAGCGCCGCGAAATGATAATAATTTCCGGAAAGCTGGGTGAAATCGAAGTCGCGCTCGAAGGTCGAGTTCGGCGGCAGAGCCGGGTAAGAGCCCCAGCCAACCAAGCCCGGGTCGGGAGCAGCCAAACAGAGCAGGGGCGCGAGGAGCGAGAACGTCGCGAGCAGACGGCGACGGCGGCGGGAGAGGGCTGGCATGTTCATAGGAGGCGGAGGACATTTTGCAGTGAATCTGCGCCAGCGGCAACGCATCAGGCGAAATAACCATAAATAATTAGGGGATTATCCCATCTTCATCAGGCGGGAAGGGGGCCTCGCATCCGGGGCCTCGTATCTCGGTTGTTTGACGGTTCCCACCGCTCGTAACGTCGGCCCGTGACCGCCGTCTCCGCCCTCGTGATCGAGTTCAGCTCCCTCCTCGCCTCGCTCCCGCGTCGGCGCGCCTTGGCGCGTCCCGGCTCCGCCGCGTCCGGCGGGCGGAGGTGCGCGAGGCCATCGCCACCGCCGTCGCGGCCGTTTGGTTCTCCGCTCGTCCTCGCGCTGGTTCTCGCTTTCGCCGCCGGCTGCTCCGCCCCCGAGGAGGCGCCCGCCACGCTCACCGCGCCGCCCGTCGAGGCCGTGCCGGCCCGCACCGGTTCGCTCCCGCTGGTCGAACGCTTGAGCGGCACCGTGCGCGCGGAAAACCAGGTCGCCCTCTATCCCGAGATCGGCGGCCGCGTGGCGGAGGTCTTGGTCAACGACGGGCAGCCGGTCGAGGCCGGCCAGGCGCTGGTGCGTTTGCAGGACGACGCCGTGCGCGAGCAGGTGCGCCAGGCCGAGGCCGGACTGCGCATCCAGCGGGCCCGCCTGCGCCAGGCCCGCGCCGAACTGGCCGAGGTCGAGGCGCAGGAACGCCGCATGCGCACCCTCGGTGAACGCAATCTCGTCAGCGAGGTGGATCTGGAAACCCTCGCCGCCCGCCGCGAGTCCGCCGCGGCCGACGTCGAGCTCGCCGAGGCCCAGGTCGAGCAGGCCGAATCCTCCCTCGCCGAACGTCGCGAGGACCTCGCGCGCACCGTCGTGCGCGCGCCCGTGGCCGGTGCGGTCGGCGAACGCGACGCCGAGGTCGGCATGCAGGTCGGCCCCTCCAACCGCCTCTTCGTGATCGGCAACCTCGACCGCGTCTCCGTGCGCGTGAATCTCAGCGACACCATGCTGCGCTACCTGCGCGAGGGCCAGCCGGTGCGTATTTATCCTTTCGATACATCCGACCGTCGCGCCGGCGCGGGCTCGGGCGCCGCCCTCGACGACGCCACGCTGCCCGCCACGCTCACCCGCATCTCGCCTTTCCTCGACGAGGTCACCCGCAGCACCGTGGCCGAGATCGAGCTCGCCAATCCCGGCCACCGCCTGCGCCCGGGCATGTTCGTGCCGGTGGACATCCTCTACGGCGAAAGCCGCCGTGCCACGCTGGTGCCCAGCAGCGCCCTCTACACCGACCCCAACACCGGCAGCGAGGGCGTCTTCGTGCTCGCCTCGCCCCCGGCCACCGCCACCGCGTCCCCGACCACGCCCGCGACGCCGCCTCCGGCCGCCCCTACCGCCGCCGCGCTCGCGCCGCCGGTGCCGGTCGAGTTTCGCCCCATCGTCGCCGTCGCGCGCGGCGCCGAGGAAGTGGCCGTGGCCAACGTGAACCCCGACGAGTGGGTGGTCACGCTCGGCCAAAACCTGCTCGCCACCGGTCGCTCCGAAGCCCGCGCCCGCGCCGTCACTTGGGAGCACGTCCGCGAACTCCAGGGCCTGAAACGCCAGGAGCTGCTCGCCGAGGTCCTGCGCGCCACCGGCGGCGGTGAAACGCCGTCCGCGCCCGGCGCTCCGGCGCCCGCGACGGCCACCACCACGACCAACTGAGCCGCTCCGCTCGCCGCCCGCCGCCCCGCCCGCCATGCCGCTCACCGACACCTCCATCAAGCGCCCCGTGGCGACGATGATGGTTTTCCTCATCATCATCACGCTCGGCATCGCCGGCCTGCGTCACCTGCCCATCGACCTCTTGCCGCCGCTGGAGTTTCCCCAGCTCACCGTCGCGGTGGACTACCCGAACGTCGGCCCCGAGGAGATCGAGCAGACCATCACGCGGCGGGTGGAAAACGCGGTCGCGGGCGTGCCGGGCGTGGAGCGCATCCACTCGGGCTCCTACCTCGGCGGCAGTCGGGTGACGCTCGACTTTGCGCGCGGCACCAATCTCGACGAGGCCGCCAACGATCTGCGCGCCGCCGTCGAGCCGCTGCGCAACAGCCTCCCGCTCGAGGCCGAGCCGCCGCGCATCTGGAAGTTCGACCCCAACGACGTGCCCATCGTGGTGGTCGGCGCCAGCTCGCCGGTCTGGGACCTGCAGGAGCTCACGCTCATCCTCCAGCGCGACGTCACCAAACGTTTCGAGCAGATCCGCGGCGTCGGCTCCATCGGCGTCTGGGGCGGCGTCGAGCGCCAGGTGCAGGTGGACCTGCGCCGCGACCGCCTCAACGCCAGCGGCCTCTCCGCCGACGACGTGCGCGCCGCCCTCTCGTCCGGCAACGTCAACCTGCCCGGCGGCAATGTCACCACCGGCATCCGCCAGCTCTACGTGCGCACGCTGGGCGAGTTCACCGACCTCGAGCAGATCCGCGAGACCGTGGTCTCCGAGGTGGAGGGCAAACCTATCCGCGTGCGCGAGGTGGCCGACGTCTCCCTCGGCTACGAGGACCTCGGGCGGCTGGTGAAAATCGACGGACGCCCGATGTTGCGCTTCGGCATCAACAAACAATCCGGCGCCAACACCGTCGCGGTCGCCGCCGCCATCCGCGCCGAGATCGAGCGCATCAACACCACCCGCGAGGATCTGCGGCTCTTCGTCTCCTCCGACCAGAGCACCTTCATCCAGCAGTCCATCGACAACGTCCGCCAGTCCGCGCTCTGGGGCTCCGTGCTCGCGGTCGCCGTGCTCTACGTCTTCCTGCGCCGCGGCTCGTCCACCTTCGTCATCGCGGTCTCCATCCCCATCTCGATCATCGCCACCTTCGGCCTGCTCTACTTCAGCGGACTCACGCTCAACCAGATGAGCTTCGGCGGACTCGCCCTCGGCGTCGGCATGGTGGTGGACAATGCCGTGGTGGTGCTGGAAAACATCACCCGCCTGCGCGAGGAGGGCCGCGACCCGATCAAGGCCGCGCGCCTCGGGACCAAGGAGGTCGCCGGCGCCATCATCGCCTCCACGCTCACCACCACGGTCATCTTTTTGCCGGTGGTCTTCATGCAGACCATCTCCGGCGTGCTGTTCCAACAGCTCGCGCTCGTGGTCGTCTTCGCGCTGCTCTGCTCGCTGGTCGGCGCGCTCACCCTCGTGCCGATGCTCGCCGGACGCCTGCTCAAACGCCGCCGTTCCCCGCGCGAGGACTCCGGCCGCCTGCAACGTTTCTTCAACGCGCTCGACGCCCGCTACACCGCCATCCTCGACCGCGCCGTGCGCCGCCGCGGCCGCGTCATCGCCGGCTCCCTCGCGCTGGTCGTCGCGGGTTTCGCCGCCGTGCCCTTCATCCCGGTGGAGCTCGCCCCGCAGTCCGAGGCCGACGAGATCGACGTGGATCTCTTCATGGCCGACGGCACCAACGTCGCCGTGCTCGACCGCTACCTCGACGAGCTCGAGGCCAAGGTGCGCGCCATCGTGCCGCCCGACGCGGTGGAGCATTTCACGACCGACATCCGCGACGGCCGGGCCGAGGTGGAGCTCAAGATGGCCGCCGACAGCCCGCTCGGCACCACCGAGCTGGCCGACAGACTGCGCGCCGCGCTCGACGGCCAGATCCCCGGCGCCGACATCCGGGTGAGCGCCCAGACCGGCCTCTGGATCCTGCGGCGCATCTTCCGCTCCGGCGGCGGCTCCGAGGACGTGTCGCTGCAAATCCGGGGGCACAATCTCGACCAGGCGCAGGAGATCGGTCGCGCCATCCGCTCCGCCATAGAGACCATCCCCGGCATCGAGGGCGTGCGTGTGCAACGCAGCCAGGGCCGCCCGCAGACCAACCTGCACCTCGACCGCGCCAAACTCGCCGAGCTCGGCCTCTCCGTGCGCGACGTCGCCGACGTCATCCAGACCAACGTCGGCGGCGCCGAGGCCGGCGCCTACCGCATCGGCGGCGAGGAGTTTCCCATCGTCGTGCGTCTGCGCGAAGAGGACCGCCGCACCACCCAGGCGCTCTCCAACATCCCGGTGCGCCTGCCCGGCGGCGAAATCATCCCGCTCTCGGCCGTGGTCGATCCGCGCGCCGGCCTCGGCCCGCCCGAGATCAACCGGACCGACGGTCAACGCTACACCACCGTGACCGCCAACCTTGCCAAGGGCACGCCGCTGGGCGACGCGGTCGCGGCGATCCGCGCCCGCGTATCCACCATTCCCCTACCGCCCGGCTTTTCCGTCTTCTTCGGTGGCGAGTATGAGGAACAACAAAAGGCGGCGGGCGATTTCCGCCTCTCGCTCATCATCGCGCTGCTGCTCGTTTACATGGTCATGGCGGCGCAGTTCGAGCGCTTCCTCGACCCGCTGATCGTGCTCTGCTCGGTGCCGCTGGCGGTGATCGGGGTGGTGCCGACGATGCTGCTCACCGGCACGACGCTCAACATGCAGAGCCTGATGGGTGTCATCATGCTCATCGGCATCGTGGTGAACAACGCCATCGTGCTGGTGGACTACATCAACCTGCTGCGCCGCGAGGAGGGCCTCGACCCGGTGGAGGCGGTGAAACGCGCCGGCCACCGCCGCCTGCGGCCCATCCTCATGACCACGCTCACCACGGTGCTCGGCCTCTTCCCGCTCGCGCTCGGCATCGGCGCCGGCGCCGAGATCCAGGCCGCGCTGGCGCGGGTGGTGCTCGGCGGTCTGGTGGCGTCCACGCTGGTGACTCTGGTGTTTATCCCCGCGCTGTATCTCGGCGCACACGGCTTGGTGGCTCGCCTGCGGCGAGGGCGGTGTAGCGTTGGCCGTCCTCGGCCAAGCTCCGAGACCGTCTCACCTTGAGCGCCAACTGGAATTACAAGCCGAAGGCCGCCGGCAGGTTTTTGCCCGCGCAGACGCGCAGGGGTTTTTCGAGGCCCGCCACCGCGAGCACACCCTCGACGTCCGGGGTGGGGTTGACGACGACGAGCCGCCCGCCGCGTTTTTCCAGGCTCTTGGCCGCCGCCATGAGCAGGCGCAGGCCCATGGAGGCCAGGTAGGGCACGCCGGAAAGATCGAGCGCCAGCTTGGGATGGGCGGCGACCGCGCGGGTGATGGCCGGCTCCACCGCCACGACCCCGGCGGCGTCGAGCCGTCCCGTGAGGTGGGCCACCGCGAAGCGCGCGTCCGTCGTTTCCATCCGCACCGAGGCTTTGGTCGAGTCCGTCATGCCGGCGACACCACCGCGCCCGCGTCGTCGCGGCAAGCCTCGTGTCGGTCGCGCCGCGTCCTCGCCGGCGCCGTGCCCTCTCTCGCGCCCCGGGAGCGCCGGCGTCCTCGCCGGCATCTCCGGCGGGAGCCTCACCGGGTCAGCTGATACAGGGCGTAGCCGGCGATCAGGTTGGGCGCGAAGCCGCAGGGCGTTTTCCAGTCCCCGCGCAGATGCGCGCGACGCGCGACGCGGTAGCCCTCAGCGGCGGCGAAGGTTTCGAAGTCAGCGATGGTCGCCGGGTTGGCCGGACGACTGCGGTGCCAGGGATTCGGATACACCGGGTTCACCGGTTTTCGTCCGAGCCAGAGGGCGTCGTATCGGTTTTTCCAATACCCGTGGTTGGCGAAGCCCACCGTCACCGCGCGCCCCACCCGCAGAGCCTCCGCTATCACCTCCGCCGGGTCGGGCACCTCCTCGAGCGTGCGCGAGCAGACGACGTGGTCGAAGTGTCCGTCGGGTAGCGCGCGCATGTAGGAGAGCATGTCGCCCTGGTAGGCGGAGAGCCCGCGCCGCACGCAGGCGGTGATCTTGTCGAAATCGAGATCGACGCCGAAGGCGCGGGCCTTGCGGGTCTGGGCCAGAAATTCCAGCAACACCCCGCGTCCGCAGCCCAGGTCCAGCACGCGCGCGCCCGGCTCGATCCAGTCGGACAGGATCTGCATGTCGATGGTGCGTTTGGCGGCGGCGGGCGTCATGACGGAGGGCGGTAAAAACGACGGCGCGCGCCGAAACGCAAGGGCGCGCCCGTCCGCCCGCACTTCGGGCTCCCGGCTTCGCGCTCCCGGCTCCCCACGCGAGTCCGCCCGCGCCCTGCGCCATCCCACTCGGGCGTGGAGAGCACGGGCGGCCTCACAAAAAGGGGCCGAAAACGTGTGAAAACCCGCTTCCCGGGCGGTTTCGACCTAGGTGTCGGATTCCTCCGCAACCCAATTACCATCAACGAAAAAAGCGCCGATTTCTCGGCGCTTAAAGTGGTCGGGGTGGAGAGATTCGAACTCTCGGGGCGGAGTTGGGAAGATGTTGCGGCGCAATTTTGTAAGTGGTTGGGGCTTTGCGGTGGTGTAGCGGGCGACGCACAAACCGAGGCGGCCAAGCTGGCGGTGGACGTGTTGGCCAGGGTGGAAGGGGGCCTGTCGTGAGGCATGTTCGCAAATGGCCTGTTTCGGTTGTCGTCGGTCGGGCGAACAGTGTCCTTCGGTGTAAGCTATTTGTCGCGGCGCGGTGGACGCGCAGTGAGGTCGTTGCGGCCCATTGGGCGAAAGCGAAGGCGAGAGGGGGTGCGCTGTGACTCTGCGGCAGCTGCGTCGTCGGCAGTTTGTCCAGGCTGAGCGGTTGCGCGATGCCAGGGACCGGGTGGGGATGCGCATAGCGGCAAAAACTGCCGTGCATGACTCCCAGGACCGCATGCATGCGCTCCTGGAGATGGTCCGCTTGGACATGCTGCAGGCGGCGGAGCCGGAGCGGGTGCGCGTGGAAATGGACGAAGCCGGGACGGTCTATTGGCTGCGGGAGGTCGATCCGCGCGCGCTAACGCTTGCGGCGCGCCCCCGCCTGACAGGCGGGGATGAAGCGCGCGGACTCGGCGGGGAGGAGCGGGGACGTAGCTGCGACGGCGTGTCCAGCGCTGACACACCGGCGAGCGGCGAGGGCTCCTTGTGCGGCTCCGGGAGGGTTCCCCTCCCCAGCGGGGAGGGGGAAGGGGCGAGGGGAGAAAGGTCCGATTTCGTGCGGGGCGGCGGAAATGAAAGAGGCTGCGCCTTGGCGGGCAGGGCCTCCGCTCCGCGCGAATCACTGGAGGGCGGCGCGTGAAGGGGAACCTGTATCCTACGCCGTTGGTGCTGCGGTCCGGAGCGGACGCCATGCGCCAGCACGGGGCGCCCGTGCATAGCGTCGGGCGCCTGCTGGCGCTGGCGGACGTTGCGGAGCGGGAACCGGCGGAGTTCTCGCGTTTGGCGGGTGTGGTCCTGCTCGCGATTGTTGATGAGCCTGCGCACGTCCTGCCGGGGCGGGTGGAGTCTGCGGCATACCGGGCCGCTTACGGGGAGGCTTCCTGATGGAAATCCGTCCTTACGCTCCTCCCTCCATGTTCACGGTCCAGGGCGCGCGAGCGAAGCGCCGTCAGTTGGAACGCAAGGGCTTTCCCATGGATTTGTCCGGCTGGCGCTTCATCACTCTCACCATTGATCGCGCTGAGTATCCTGATGACTTTATGGCGTGGATGGTCGGCAAGCGCCACTTGCGGCAGTTCATATACACGCTCCGCAAGCGCTACGATATCAAGCGCTGGTGTTGGAAATTGGAGTTTCATGAGCCTGATGAACAGGGGCGCGTGTATCCTCACTGGCATCTGCTTCTAGATTACCATTTGCCCATCGATAAGGACGAGATTCGGGCGCTCTGGGGCAAGGGGCGGACCAATATCAAGCGCGTGGGCAGTCAGGACTTCGAATACATGTTCAAGTATGCGGCGAAGTCCATCGATACCATCCCGCATTGGATTCTCAGCCGGACGTGTGTCCGGCTCTTTCAGACTTCGCGGGGGTTTCTGCCTCCGCAAAACACTTCGGCCGGCGGCGTAGAAGAAAATAAAGATGAGATGGCGTCCCCCCGCCATGCGGAGACGGGACCCAGCCGCGACACACAAAACGGTTGGATCAATGATGAGACAATCGGGGAGAGACTAGAAAGGTGGTCCCGCTGCGTCGTCGGCCGATCCATTACGGAGGATGGCGCGGTTCGCCATACGCTCTACCAAACGAATTTCCCCTCATGGGGTAAGCTTCTCTCGGCCGTAAGCCGGGTGAAATTGGAAAACGGCATTCCCTGCTGTGATTTAACAATAACCGAACACGTAATCGAAACAACATGTCTCAATCATCTATCATTCCTCCCGGCCTCCACTTGAGCGCTGTGGCAACGGGTAATTTCACCCTCGAATCCGGTATCGGCGCCAAGTCCGGGCGCCCGTGGTCCAAAGTCGTCGGAAGGGGCGTCGCTGGCGAGCAATTCGTCAAGGTCCAGCAGTTCATGGAGCCGCACGAAACGCCCGTTTTGGTCCTCGCAGGGGAAAAATTTACCGCATCCATCGTGGGCGTCGATTTCCAGGAGAAAGGGCGCGAGGTCCTATCCCTCATGGTCAAACTCAATCGCCCGTCGATTGCAACGGAGGGCGCGAAGAAATGAGCGCAAGCGCCCAGCGGACCGGCGGATGCGGCCGGAGGCCGCGCCGCCGGCCGCTGGGCGCCTGTCCTTGTTCAAAGGTTTACTAAGTGTCAATGAACGCATCTGAGCTAAACCGCGTGGAGGTCCTCAAGGGGCTCGTGGCCTCCTATCAGAAATCCATCGGCGCGCACCAGGTGCGCATCATGTTCCCGCCTGTGGGCCTTCGCGAGGTGGAGCTCTATCGCGAGACGGAGCGGGCGTGTATCGCCCAGTTCCGCGTCAAAATCGCAGCCTGTGAGGCTGAGATTGCCGATCTCACCGCGCAAGGGGAGCTCTGCTTCGGTTAGTCAATTTCCACCCGCGCACGGCTGGCGCGGACGTGGGCCTAACATCAGCCAACGCGCACGGCGTTTACTGTGCATCCTCGGCCGATCCGGCCGGCCGGGGCTCTTCTAGTCCGGAATATCCTATGATTCGTAATTACAAAGGCAAAGTCGTCGCCGCCTTCCTTACGGGCGCCGTGTTCGCGTCCCACGTCATGGCTCAGGCCACCGAAATTGATTACGCGGCCGAGTTGGACGAGAATATGGCCACCGTTGACACGGTGTGGAACTGGGTCGCGAAAATCATGATCGCGTCCGCCCTCGTCGCGATCGCTGTCCGGTTCCTCCGGAAGGCCAAATAACACGCGGGGAAGTCTCCGGTGTGGCGGCGGTGTGAGCGATCCACCGCCGCCCTTTTGCCATGGGAAATGAAATGTTGATATTCTCGGCCGGCGTCGTGTGCGCCGTCATGATCTGGAGGCTCTTTTGGTGAACGCGCTAAGGGTTTGGATTCGGCTGGTGTTTCTTTTTTTCGCTGGCTCTTTGGGCGCGGGCGCGGTGACCTTGACCAATCCGATAGGTTCGACCTTCGGCACGGTTGACTATGTAGAAGGCCAATACATAGTTAGTATAGGATATAACGCGGTAAATTCGTCGGGCAACTCCGAGCATCAACTGTGGTCTGTCAAGCCTGATGGGTCTCGGGATGTCCGTGTCAAGTTTGTCGCTCTTTCGCGAAATGGCACTTATTATGGTGCTGCCTTCTCTGGTACGCTTGCCGGCGCCGATTATCCGCACGGTATCATTTTCGTCACTCGTTGGGGGAGTGGGTTGCCCGGCGCTTCGTTTACTGAGTCCGAGGTGCTCGTCGGCGGTCTTCAGGCTCAGAACATCAGCGTAACCCGCGATTTCGGGCAACCCCCGGCGATGATCGGCGTGAATGAGACGTGGTCTGTCTCGGGGGCGGCTCCCGGCGCTCCGTTGCAACTCGGTATTTCGGAGGGGGTGAATGTTATCATCTATGACGGGAAAGTTCGCATCACTCCGACTACTGAGGAATATTCGTTTAACGTGCGAGCGGGGGCTACTTCCACGCACTCGGCATCTGGCTACGCTACCGGGTCCGGTTCCGCCCTGCCTTATTCGCGGTTGTGGCAATTCGATATTCCCGTTAATAACAATAACGTCTCCATCATGTGGCGGGTCGTGCAGGGGTCTTCTGTCCTTGCGTCTGGTGAGATTCCGCCGGGGTGGTCCGGCAGTTTGACCGGCACGGCGCCCGAGCCGTCCCCCGATCCCGAATTGCAGTTTGCGAGTAAATTCAAGTATGATCTTGCGAGCGAGCGATGGGTTCCCGTTCAGTCCGGCGAAGAGCAGTGGACGACGGTCCAGATTGCCGAGCTCGAGGATTTGCCTGCTTCCTATTCTGGCTCTGCCTCTCTCCCTGGAATCGGCGGTCAAAACAACAGTGGGTCGGGTTCTACCATCTGGGGTTCTGTCAATTCCTCTAACGAGAATGACCTTCTTACGAAGGGTGTTTATGCTACCGGTGTTTCCAAACTTGAAAATAGCATTAGTTCCTCCGCTGCGAGCATGGTTCACGCAGGGCAGGCTCTCGACGCCGCCGCCGGGAAGATTGATACGGCTGCCGGAAAGATGAACGAGGCGGCAACGGCCATTGGCGGGGCGGCTGCGTCGTTCTCGGGGCTTGGGACGAAGCTTGACCGGGTGGGGGATGCCACCGAGGCGACGCGCGATAATACTCGGGAGCTCGCGGACAAATTGCAGGAAATGCGGGATGAAGTTCCCGAGAGTTTTTTAGGCAAGGTTAATGAGGTTAAGGATTTGTTTTCTAACGGAAACCAAGCGAGTCAAAGTGCTCTGTCTGCTGGGCAGGCTGCCGCTAGCTCCGGTAGGGATTCTATGCAGTCGGCGCTCACTCAGAAATTCGGCGCTGTCCCGGCGGCGCCAGATTATAGTGTGGGCTCTGCTCCGTCTGGCGTCATCTCCATCAAGATTTCCGACACTGAGACAGTTCAGCTTCCTGGGAATCCTTTCGCGTCTAGTGGGCCGTTTGATGGCGTCTTGTCTGACTTTGCGGGGATTGTGAAAGCGCTTATCGCTTGGGGTATTGTCATTGCGTTTTATATCTGGGCTATTGGCGAAATGAATAATGCTACAAAGTCGTTTTTCTGGGTCACTCCGTTTAGTAAGTCAATCGAGGATAGCGCGAATAGTATCAAGTTCCTTGGTGCCGGTGGCGGGTGGGGGTATCTGCTGCGTATGGCGGCGCTCCTGATTCTGCTCCCCTTTATCTTGACGATGCCTCTTGCGCTTGCTGCCGCGATGACTGCAGATCTTCCCATTGCGCAAATCACGGCGATCATAGGCGGCGGGCCTCCGTCCCTGTCGTCAACCCATTCCGTCATCGCTGATGCTGCTGGCATTTCCGATTCCATCTTTCCGTGGGCTGTTGTGGTGGGGGCGCCCGTTTGGTATGTCATAGTGAGGTTTGCGATTCTGCCCTCTCAATTCTTCTGGATGATGTTCGCCAAGTTTATCCCCCTATGATTTCGAGCATACCGCTTCCGTCCGTGGATGCGTCCACGTTTGCCGGTCAACTCCAATGGTGGATGGCCGGCTTTGGTTACGCTTCTTGCATCTGCGCGATAGCCTTGGCTATTCGCCTGTTTCGCAAGTCCTCCGGCCCGGGTCCGTTTGATATCAGCTAAATCATGATATTCTGCTACGTAGGAAAGCCGCGCAACGGGAAGAGCCTCAAGGCGATGATGCGCATATTGTGGACGCTGCAGAACACGAAGCGCTACATTGTGACTAACATGGTTATCGATTTCGACCGCGTTCAAGATTGGTGCGATGCGCGCGGGCTCAAGATTTGGGCGCGTGCGCGTATTCGCATTTTGAGCACGAAGGAGGAGATGCGGCATTTTTGGCTTTATCGTGACGGCATGGAGCTCGCCCGGCCGGCCGATTATGACGAACCGAAAGGCAAGGGGGATGTCGATTACACCGTCTTGTTTACCGATCCCCGGTTCTTTGATGGTGAGAACTCCGAGGGGATACCCGTCCAGCGTGGGACGTTGTATGTGATTGATGAAATCCATACTCTCTATCCCGCGCGTGGGTGGCAGGGCACGCCGCGACATGCTGACTTTTATTGTTCGCAGCACGGTAAGCTTAATGATGAAATCATATTTATCACCCAGAACACCAAGTTGGTTGATCCTAACTTCTACCGGCTGGCGCAGGAATTTCATTATGTTCGCAATCATCGGTTATTAAAGCACGGCAAGTTCCGTGGGGCTGACAAGTTCGTCGCGACGATATACGAAGCGCCGGCTGCCACTGGGAAGGAGCCGACGATGAACACGGAGACCTTCGCCCTCGATCTCGAGGTTGCTTGTTGTTACGATACCGCCGCCGGCGTCGGCATGCCCGGCGGGACTGCCGCCGATGTCGGGGCTAGGGCGAAGGGCGTCCCGCTGTGGAGCGTCTGGGCGGTCCTTGTCGTGGCGATTGCTTTCGCGTGGTGGGCGTTCGGGGCGGTCAGCGAGGCAGGGGTGAGGCTGGCGAACGGTGTCATTGAAAACGGGACTTTGAGTGGTGAGCCCATGCGCGTCGTCGGGGCTGACGCCGCCGCGAGTCCGGCGCCGGCTCCGTCCGCTGAGCAGGCGGTGAAGCAGGTTGTGCCGCGCCGGGAGAAAGGGACCTCATACCTTGCCACCGAGGGCGGCGTCACCGTGGTTCGCTACTACGTGGACGGCTACTCCGCCCGCGTGGAGCTCTCGGACGGTCGCATCCTTGACCAGGACTCCCCGAGGCTCGGAGCGATCGGGCACAATTGGGTCGAGGTGGACGGCGAGCGCCTCCTGTGGCGGGCGGCTCCCTCTGAGTTCTACCGGCCGCCCGATCCGGCGCCCGTCGTGGGCTCTGCTGGTGTGGAGTCGGCCGCCGTGGCCGGGGCCGGTAGCCAACCGCATGTTAGCCCCGCGTGGCTCTCCGATCCGTCTCGGGCTGTCGGCGCTGCTGCCCTTGAGACCGTTCCGACTCCGCCTAGGGGGTAGGCTCATGCGCGGAGTGTCTTGATAGGTGCTTGGTCGTCCGTTGCGGACGACTTGGAAGGGCTAGGCTTCCAACACCTATCTGGGCCGGCCGCAGGCCGGTAGGCAGAACGGTGCGGGGTTTCTCCCTGGGCAGGCGTGTGCTCTGGGAGCGCAGTCCGGGCGTGTCGCCCGGCAAGCGGAGGCACGCAATGCCGGGTGCAGGGGCTTTGCTCCTGCTCCCCCGGAAGGGCCGCCGGAGGCGACGCGCTTACAGGCGCGCCCTTTGACGGTGCGGGGTTTCTCCCTGGGCAAGCGTTGCTCTGGGAGCGCAGTCCGGGCGTGTCGCCCGGCAAGCGGAGGCACGCAATGCCGGGTGCAGGGGCTTCGCTCCTGCTCCCCCGGAAGGGCCGCCGGAGGCGACGCGCTTACAGGCGCGCCTCTGACGGTGCGGGGTTTCTCCCTGGGCAAGCGTGTGCTCTGGGAGGATTGGCGGGCGCGTCGCCCGACGATCCGGGGGCACGCAATGCCGGGTGCAGGGGCTTCGCTCCTGCTCCCCCGGAAGGGCCGCCGGAGGCGACGCGCTTACAGGCGCGCCCTTTAGTCGCTTCGAACTATCGTGTTGTTGATTTTGATCTTGCCGTCTTTTTCTTCGGACCGGATTTCAAACTTAAGGTTGATGCGGTTGGAGGTTAAAATGCGGTCTTTGTAGTAATATCCTGCGATTTGTCCCGTGGTTCGGTATTCGTTCCATCCTTCGATTTTCTTAACTTCGATTTCGTATGGTTCGCCGTGTGGGCGCACTTGGTAGGCGCCGGCTTTGTATTTCCCCGCCTCAAGGTAGCCTATCAGGTGGCGCACGGCCGCGCGGGAGTGGCTTTCGGGAGGCTGTTCTTGCGGCACGGCGGGCGCAAGTGTCGGGCGGTTGGTAGCTGGTGCCCGGACGAGGGATTGCTGGGCGGGGGCGGCGGGCTTCCTTTGTTGTTGAGGGGGTGTTACTGTAACGGGCAGGTTGGTGGCGGATGGTCGCGGGGCTTGATACTGAGTAACGGGGGATGGGGCGGGCCCTGAACGGTAGATTTGGCCGCCATAAACGAGTGAGCCGTCGTTCAGGAGAATAAAGGGTTCCGGCTGGTTGACTGTGGCCGGTGTTTCCGGCTGTCTGTTTATGAGGAGCCAAATCAAGGCGCCTTGGGTGCAAAGAATACCCAAGGCGATGACATAGAGAAAATAGAGGGGGGTCCTCGGGCCGCCTAAGTCTAGATCATCTTTCATCTTTGTTTTTGAGTGTGGTGCCACTGCGGCGGATGACGCCATGTGCCCATGCCAAGCTTTCCGGAGATGCTTGCGGGCTGGCGGTGGGACTCGGTGGATTTAGCAGATAAACGAACGTTCCCAGGATCGGGATGGTTAATGCGAGGAACCACAGAAGGCGGCTGGTGCCTGTGTGTGCGTGCAGTGCGCGCCAGAAGAGGACTGCGCGGACGGCTGCGTCTATTAGCACCCCGATGCAGATAATGGTTTTCATTGATCGTTGACCGGGTGTGCGTGTAAGTGCGTAACGTCGGCGCCGTCTGGGAATCTTATCCAGCGCGGCGAGCGGGATTACTTTCGGTTTGTGAGGTCATTTGGACGGGGAATTCTACTTTCCCAGCCTTTTCCACGTAGTCGCAAAAAGCTTCAAGGCAGCGGATTCCGACGGTTGTGTCGTTGGTGAGGTGTCGGGCGTGTATTCGGTCTAGGCGCGCGCGCAGCGTGTCGGGTATGCGCATGCTGATGGCGGCTGTTTTCTTGGGCATGTAGTTATCACGCCGTTTTTTGCGGCGGGGTGCAATTTTTTGCTTGTGCGTTGTGTGCGTAATGTATGTAGTTACAGACATGACAACCGGGCAATCTTCTGAAAGCGGCGTGGTGGGCGAGACGGCGCTAGCTCGCCGTCTGCGGGTTCTGCGTGAGGTGGCGGAGGCGGAGATGGCGGTGAAGGAAGCGGAGGCGCGGCTTGCGGCGGCGAAGGCTGCGGTCGCGGAAATGGAGGCGTCTGAGGCGGCGGTGGTTGATTCGATCCCGCCGGAGCCGGTGCCGGATTTTGCGTTGCACTTTGGCGTCGGTCCTACGCTTGCATCTCGGGTGCTGGGGGTGGATGGCCTGCCGTTTGTCGGCTCGTGTTTCGGGTCGCATGGCTATATCTGCGCTGTTGCGTCCCAGGATCGTTCCGGGTGGGGGTGGGTGGCTGTGTGGTTCGGTCCGGCGGCTGGGATGCAGATGGAGACCGTTGTGGATTTGTCGTGGCCCGAGGCCGTCATGTGGCTGCGTGGGCGGTATGCCCGATTTCTTGGCGAGCGGGGCCAAGTCGGCGAACTCCTAGCGGCCTAGTATCCAATGATTGAATACCTTTACAGGCCGGTGCGGATGAGGAAGGGGAAGGCGGTGCGTTCCGACTTGTGGAGCGGGCGCTACTCGCTCACGCCCGGCGAGAAACCGGTGAACGTGTCGCTGCACACCACTGACAAGACGGCGGCGGCGGCGAAGCTGCGCGAGGTGGTGAAGCAGGCGGAGCGCGAGCGTGCGGGCATCGTCGCTCCGCGTGCGCAGCGTGACGCGGCGGCTGCGTCGTTGTCCGATCTGCTGCAGGCCTACGCGGTCGAGCAGGCGTCCAAGGTTTCGCCGAAGCATGCCAAGGCCACGGTGGCGCGTATCCGTCGCACCATTACGCGTTGCGGCTGGTCTCGGTTGGCGGATATCACCCCGGCGTCATTCGTCGCTTTTCGCGCTCGCCAAACCATCTCCCTGCGGGCGCGGAAGGAATACCAGGTCAGTCTTAACGCGTGGCTGAATTGGCTCGTGCGGATGGAGAAAATCCCGGCCAACCCGCTCGCGAAGGTCGATCATCTCGACGTGAAGGGGAAGGGTGTGCGTCCGGCGCGGGCGTTCACGGATGAGGAAATTGCGGCGCTTCTCGCGGTCGCCGGCTCGCGTCGGCTCGTTTACCTCACGCTCCTCTACACCGGTTTGCGCAAAATGGAGGTGAAGCGTCTGGTGTGGGGCGACGTGCACCTGGACTGCGAGCGTCCGTTTGTCCTGGCGCGCGAGGGCACAACCAAGAGCCGCGAAAAGCGCGCCGTGCCGCTGCATCCGGTCTTGGCGGCGGCACTGCGTGAGGAGATGGAGGCTTACGGCGTGGAATGCGCATCCAAGGGTATCCCATCGCGTGCGGATGCTCCTATCTTCGAAGGCGTCTTTCCGAAGCGTGAAACGCTGCATCGCGACTTTGACCGGGCGGGCATCGCGAAGCGGGACGGGCTGGGGCGGGTCGTGCATTTCCATGCGTTTCGCCGGACCTTCCAGACCCTCGGCGTTCGGGCGGGCATCAATCAACGCGCTGCGCAAGAGCTGCTTGGGCATTCGGACCCGCGCCTTACGGCCAACGTTTACACCGATGTTCCCTCCCTGGCTTTGCATGACGAGATAGCCAAATTGCCCCGTTTTGGTGGTGTAGCGGGGGACGCACAAAAAGGGCCTGAAACCGCACAAAAACGGGGTTTTCGGGCTGTATTGGCTGAGTTGATACAACTCGCGCAAGTCGCTATTGACCAAGAAAAAAGCGCCGATTTCTCGGCGCTTAAAATGGTCGGGGTGGAGAGATTCGAACTCTCGGCCTCTACGTCCCGAACGTAGCGCTCTACCAGGCTAAGCTACACCCCGATTACGGACGAAGGGGACGGATCAAGGCGGCGCCTCCGCCCGGCAGCAAGCGGAATTTTGGGAAACACCGCGAACGCGACGAGCTCACCCACAGGCGCGCCTTATCGGGGATGATGCTCCGGCTATTTGTTTGGGACTTCGCCTAATGGCGCTTGAGGGATGTAAGCACGTAGCGCTTCCCTCCGTAGCATCTCGCTTGCCCATGCCCCGTTTTTGTCCGCCGCGCCCGTGGATTCTCGGCCTCCACCTCCTGTTGTTGTCCTTCGCCCTGGCCGTGGCCTCCGCCCGGGCCGAGGCTCCCGTTGAACTGAAAGACCAGCGGGTGCACCCCACGCGTCTTTTGGTGCGGGAGCTCTCCCCCGATCCATCGGACCCCGCGGCCGCCTCCGTCGGCGGGCGGACGAGCGGCGGCGCCTCGGCCGCGGCGGCCTCGTCCACCGGCGACGACTCCGCGGCCCTGTTTGCCGATCTGGGCCTCGTCGCCCGCAGGGCCGGCCCCTCGGCGCCCGCCGGGCTGCTCATCCTCGACGAGGCCGCTCCCGCCAAGGCCGCCGCCACCGCGGCCGAGCGCGCCGGCCTGCTCGCGAGACGCATCGAGCGCCTCCGCGCCAGCGGGCGCTTCGCCTACGTGGAGCCGGACTACCTCGTCGCCGTTTCGGCCCTGCCTAACGACGCCGCGCTCGCCAACGGCACGCTCTGGGGCCTGGTAAATTCCGGCCAGTCCGGCGGCACGCCCGGCGCCGACATCGACGCGGCCCGCGCCTGGGATCTGAGCACCGGCAGCTCCTCCGTGATCGTCGCCGTCATCGACAGCGGCATCCGCTCCACGCATCGCGAGCTGGCCTCGCGCATGTGGGTGAACCCGGACGAGATAGCCGGAAACGGCGTCGATGACGACCACGACGGCTACATCGACAACATCCACGGCATCGACGCGCTCAACAACGACGGCGACCCCACCGACGACAACGACCACGGCACCCACGTCGCCGGCACCATCGGCGCCGCCGCCAACGACGGCAACCCGCTGGTGGGCGTCGCCTGGAACGTGCGCCTCATGGCCTGCAAGTTTCTCGGTTTCGACGGCTACGGCTACACCTCCGACGCCATCGAGTGCATCAACTTCGCCGTGGCCAACGGCGCCCGCATCCTGAACAACAGCTGGGGCGGCGGCGGCTATTCCCAAGCCCTCCGCAACTCCATCGCCGCCGCGCGCGACGCCGGCGTGCTGTTCGTCGCCGCCGCCGGCAACGAGACCAACAACAACGACGCGTATCCCTCCTATCCCGCCAACTACCCGGTCGACAACATCCTCTCGGTCGCGGCGACGGATCGGAGCGACCGCCTCGCCACCTTCTCGAACTACGGCGCCACCACCGTCCACCTGGCCGCCCCCGGCGTGGCGATCTACTCCTGCACCAGCGGTTCCGACACCGAATACTCCACCTTCAGCGGCACCAGCATGGCGACGCCCCACGTCGCCGGCGTGGCCGCGCTGCTCCTCGCGCGTTACCCCGCGATGAGTCTGGTGGAGCTCCGCCAGCGCATCCTGACCACCACCGTCTCCGTGCCGGCCCTCCAGGGACGCTGCACCACCGGAGGACGGGTCAACGCCTACCGCGCCCTCGTCGCCGCCGCCGGCGGCGCGCTCCAGCTCACGCTCACCTCCTCGCGCGCCTCGCCGCTGCTCGCCGGCGAGCAGGTGAGCTTCGAGCTCGCCGTCACCGACCTCTCGCCCGTGACCAACGCCACCGTCACCGCCACCGGCACCGGACTGGGCTCGATCGTGTTCAACAACTCCGGCGTCGGCGCGGACCGGATCGCCGGCGACGGCATCTACTCCGCCTCGGTGACCGTTCCCACCAGCATCTCGGACTTCACGCTTTCCGTGCAGGCATCCGCGCCCGGCAAGACGGCGGCGACACTCGGCCGCACCTACGCCGTCGCGTATCCGCCGGCCAACGACAGCTTCGCCGCCCGCGCGCCCCTGGTCGGCGCCTCGCCCACCGCCACGGGCGACAGTTTCGCCGCCAGCCTGGAGGCCGACGAGCCGATCCACGCCGGCGCGCCGGGCGGTCGCTCGGTCTGGTGGTCCTGGACCGCGCCCGCCAACGGATCCGTCGTCCTGCACACCCAGGGCAGCGATTTCGACACCCTGCTCGCCGTTTACATCGGGAGTTCCCTGCCCGCGCTCAACCACGTCGCGAGCAACGACGACGCCTCCCTGGACCTGAGCAGCCGCGTCACCTTCAACGCCATCGCCGGCCAGACCTACCAGATCGCCGTCGATGGACACGGCGGCGCGGCGGGCAACATCGCCCTGGCGCTCACCCTCGGGCCCGCGCAGCCGACGCCGGCCAACGACACCTTCGCCGGTCGCATCACCCTTTCCGGCACCAGCCCGAGCGCCAGCGGCACCAACAACGGCGCCTCCACCGAACTCGGCGAACCCGCCCACGCCGGCCTGCTGGGCGGACGCTCCGTCTGGTGGACCTGGACCGCTCCCTCCGCCGGCACGGTTTTGCTCCGCACCGACGGGAGCTCCTTCGACACCGTGCTCGCCGTTTACACCGGCGACACGCTCGCCGCGCTCGAGCCGGTGGCCGCCGACGACAACGACGGTCTCGGCGTTGCCAGCCGCGTCATTTTCAACGCCGTCGCCGGTCGCGCCTACCGCATCGCGGTGGACGGGCGCTACGGGAACAGCGGCGTCATCGCGCTCTCGCTCGCCTTGCACACGACCCCGCCCGCGCCCGCCAACGACCACTTCGCCGCGCGCGCCACGCTCTCGGGCGAGATCGTCGCCACCGGCGGCACGACGCTCTTCGCCTCGCGCGAGGCGGACGAGCCGAACCACGCCGACAACTCCGGCGGCGCTTCCGTCTGGTGGACCTGGACCGCGCCCGCCAGCGGCACCTTCACCGTCCATAGCGCGGGCAGCACCTTCAACACCCTGCTCGCGGTTTACACCGGCACCACGCTCGGCGGCCTCGCGCCGGTCGGCGCCAACGACCAGGATCCTCTCGGCGGCGACACCAGCCGCGTCACGTTCGAGGCCGTCGCGGGCACCGCCTACCAGATCGCCCTCGACGGATGGAACGACGGCTTCGGCGCCGGCATGGGCGACTACCTGCTCGCCCTCGTGCCCGGCGACGGCTCGGTGCCGCCGAACGACAATTTCGCCAACCGCATCCGCCTGACCGGCGCCAGCGTCGCCACCCTCGGCAGCAACGTCGGCGCGAGCAAGGAATACGGCGAACCCCAGCACGCCGACGAGCCGGGCGGCGCCTCCGTCTGGTGGACCTGGACCGCGCCGAGTTCCGGCTACGTCTCCATCGACACCGTGGGCAGCACCTTTTTCCCGCTCCTCGCCATCTACACCGGCTCCACCATCTCGACCTTGGCCGAGGTCGCCAGCGACTGGGGCTTCACCGCCGAGGACGGGACCAACCGCCTGGTTTTCCGCGCCTCGCAGGGCTTCACCTATCACATCGCCGTGGACGGCTGGAGCTACGAAGATTTCCAATCCACGGGCAACATCCGCCTGCGCATCGCGCCCCAGCTCCCGCCCGTCAACGACAACTTCGCCACCCGGACCACCCTCCTCGGCTACGCCGCCGAGGTGGATGCCGCCAACTACGCCGCCAGCCGCGAGTCGGGCGAGCCCAGCCACGCCGGCGTCTCGGGCGGCGCCTCGGTCTGGTGGACCTGGCGTGCTCCGGCGACCGGCAGCGTCACCCTGCACACCGAGGGCAGCGACTTCGACACGCTCCTGGCGGTTTACACCGGCACCTCCGTCGCTTCCCTCACCTCGCGCGGATCGAACGATGATGGTGGCGAAGGCGTCACGAGTTTCCTGACCTTCAACGCGGTGAGGGGGACGAACTATCAGATCGCGGTGGACGGGTATTCGGGTGCGACGGGGCGCATCCACCTGTCCTTGTCCCACTCCGCCGGCGCCTCCGCTCCGGCCAACGACAACTTCGCCAACCGCGCCACGCTCACCGGCGCGAGCGGCACGGACACCCGGTCAAACTTGGGCGCCACCTCGGAGCCCGGCGAGCCGCGCCACGTCGCCGTCGTCGGCGGCACCTCGCTCTGGTGGACCTGGACCGCGCCCTCCGCCGGCACTCTCCTGCTGGACACCGCCGGGAGCGACTTCGACACCCTGCTCGCCGCCTACGCCGGCGAGAGCGTCAACAACCTCGCGCAGGTGGCGGCCAACGACCAGAGCCCGCTCGGCGGCACCACCAGCCGCGTGAGCTTCGACGTGTATCGAGGTTTCACCTACCAGATCGCGGTCGATGGCCGCGCCTACGGCACCGGCACCGTGGTGCTGTCGCACGCCTTCACCCCGATCGCGCCGCCGGCCGACAGCTTCGAGGCCTTCCGCGGTCGGTATTTCACGACGGCCCAGCTCGCCGACGCCGCCGTGTCCGGACCGGCGGCCGACGCCGATGGCGACGGCCGCCCGAACCTTTTGGAATACGCCTTCGCGTCGGATCCGCTCGCCGCGCAAACGAGCGACGCGCCGGTCACGTCCCTCGTCGGCGGGCATCTGACGCTCACCTACACGCGCCGCATCGACGCCCCCGACCTCACGTATGTGCCCGAGGTTTCGGGCGCGCTGGACGCCTGGAGCTCCGGACCGGCCGCGGTCGAGGAGCTCTCGGTCGAGATCGAGGGCGAGCTGCTCGAGCGTGTGACGGTGCGCGATCTCACGCCCGCCACCGCCGCCTCGCGCCGCTTCATCCGCCTGCGGGTGGAGAGATGAAGGCCCACCCGCCACGCGTCGGACATCCCCGCGCAGGCCGGACCTATTTCGTCGCCGTCGCCTCGCCCTCCGGCGCGAGCCAGCGGTCCCGCAGCTCGCGCACGACCTCCACGAACTGGCGGCTCGAGGTCGGCTTCAGCACGTAGTCGCTGGCGCCGAGCCGCCGGGCCTTTTCGCGGTCCTCGGGGCGGCCGGACGAGGAAAACACCACCACGTGCAGCGGGGGCAGACCGGAGTCGCGGCGCAGCCATTCCAGCACCTCGAAGCCGGAGCGCGCCGGCAGGTTGAGGTCGAGCAACACGAGCCGGGGCAGCTCGCGCCCCTCGTGGGGCGGGCGCCCGGCCAGGTAGGCTATGGCTTTCTCGCCGTCGGAGACCGCGGTCAGGCGCACGGTCACCTCAGCCCGCACGAGCGCGCGGCGCAGGAAAAACACGTCGTTTTCCTCGTCTTCGACGTAGAGCAGGGCGGGCGGGGCGGGGGCGGGCGGGGCGTTCATGCGGCTTGGAATTCGATCCAAAAACGACTGCCCGCGCCGGGCTCCGACTCCACGCCCACCGCGCCGCCCATGCGCTCGGCGACCTTCTTCACCAGCGCCAGGCCGATGCCGGTGCCCTCGTAGTCCTTGCTGAGGCGTTGGAACATGCCGAAGACGCGGGTCCGCATGTCGGCGGGGATGCCGATGCCGTTGTCCTCGAACCAGAGCCGCACGCAGGCGCCGCGGGTCTCGGCCCGGATGCGCACCTCGGGCACGCGTCCCTTCGGCACGAATTTGACCGCGTTGCCGAGCAGGTTGGAGAAACACTGCGTCAGGCCGGCCTCGTTGGCCAGGACGGGCGGGATGGTATCGACGATCTCGATACGCGCGTTGGGCGCCTGGAAGATCGGGTAGGACTCGATCATGCCCGCGATCAGGGCGGCGGGGTCCTGCGGGGTCATCGACATCTCCTGCCGCATCACGCGGCTGAAGCTCAGCGCGTCGGTGATGAGGCGATCCATGCGGTTGGCCGCGGTGGCGATGCGCTCGAGGTAGAGCCGGCCCTGCCCGTCGAGCACGGGCTCGAACTCCTCCGCCAGCATCTCGGAAAAGCCGTGCATGGCGCGGAGCGGCGCGCGGAGATCGTGGGTGATGGTGTAGGAGAAGTGCTCCAGCTCGTTGACCATCTCCTGGAGCTCGGCGGTGCGTTCGCGCACCATGCGGTCGAGATCGACGTTGGCGCGTCGCAGCTCCGAGTGCAGCCGGCGCACCTCGACGATGAGGGAGCACTGGGCGGCGACCCACTCGATGAGGCGAAACTCCTCGGCCGTCCACGAGCGGGGCGCCGCGGAATAGACCTCCAGGGATCCGATCGGCAGGCCGTTCAGGCGCAGGGGCGCGGCGAGCACGGAGAGGATTTCGCGGCCCTTCGGGCGGGGCAGGATCAGGTCGGGGCGGGCGCGCAGGTCGGCGACGAAGGCCGTGCGGTCGTGCTCCATGACCACGGCGGCGAAGGAGCGCTCGAAGGGCCAGCGGTCGCGCTCCAACGGTCCCAGGCCGCCGTGCGCGAGGATGACCAGCTGGTCGCCGGTTTTTTCCAAAATGGCGGAGCCGACCGCGTCGCCGAAAAGCGTGAGCAGCGACTGGCAGACGCGCTCCGGCAGCTCCGGGTCGGAGCGTTCGCCGGGCAGGGCGGCGAGCAGGGCCTCGAGCAGATGCTGGCGTTTGCCGAGCGCGAGGTTGAGCGCCTGGAGCTCGTCGGTCTGCGCCTGCAGTTCCTCGGACTGTTGCTGCACCTCCTCGGATTGCTGCTGGATCTCCTCGTTTTGCTGGGCGAGCTCCTCGGTCTGGGTCTGGAGCTCCTCGTTCTGGCGGGAGATCTCCTCCTCGCGGGCCATGAGTTCGAGGTTGGTCTCCTCCAAGCGGGCCTTCTGCGCGGCGAGCTGCGCGACGAAGTTCACGATGAGATGCACCGCCACCGCGATGAAGCCGGTGTTGATGAGCTGCATCGTCCACATGAGCTCGCTGGAGTCGCCGTCCAGCGGGGGCAGTTGCACGAAGGTTTTCCATGCCGACAGCGCGGTGAACGTCGCCGTCATGCCCCAGAGGAGCCGGAGGTCGGGATACCACAGGCACACGAGCAGGGGCAGGCCGTAGGTGAGCGTGATGGTCTGCTCGCCGAAGACATCGAGCCGCAGCCAGGCGGTGAGCGCGGTGAAAAAAACGAAGAGGCCGAGCGAGACGAGCGGCCGGGGTTTGCAGCGGGGGAGATAGAGGAAAGCGAGCCTGGCGGTCATGCGGGCCATTTTTGGTAGATCGAGGGGGCCAGACGCGTGAAGGGCAGGGAGGCCGGTGGTTTTTCCGCCTTGCCCGTCACAAGGATGCCGCCGGGCGCGAGGGCCGCGGCGAGGCGATCCCAGGCGACGGAGGCGTGGCTTTCGTTAAAATAGATGGAGACGTTGCGAAACAGGATCAGGTCCCGGCTGCGCGGCTCGGGCACGAGGGTGAGGATGTCGGCCTGTTCCCAACGCAGCCTGGTGCGCAACTCGGTTTTCGCCACCCAGCGGGAGCCGCCGCCATCGGCTTGGAAAAACCGTTCCCGCCTCGCCGCGCCCAGCCCGAGCAGGTCGTCCGCGTCAAAGACCCCCGCGCGCGCGCGGGTGATCGCGTCGGCCCGGCAGTCCAGCCCGAGCAGATCCGCCGGGCCGAGCGCCCCCGCCTCGGCGAGCAACATCGCCACCGAGTAGAGCTCGTGGCCGGCGGAGGAGCCCACGCTGCACACGCGCAGGGCCGGGCGCCTCAGCAACAGGGCCGGCAGGGCCGTTCTCGCCAGATGGTCGAAAACCAGCGGGTCGCGAAAAAAACCGCTGACCCCGATGAGGATGGTGCTCAGGGCGAAGGTCAGGCGCTCGGGCCGCCGTTCCAGCAGTTCGCGGGCGGCGGTGGGATTGTCCACCCGCAGCTGGCGCAGGCATGCGGGCAGGCGGCGCTGCATGGCGGAGGCCCGATAGGCGCCGGCATCCAGTCCGGCGCGACGGAGCATCCAGTCCATCAGCGGGTGCATCGTCGGTTCGGGCGGAGGAGTCGCCTGCGCCGGCCGGGCCCGCGCCGGGTCCCGCTCCGTCTCTCCCGCGCGAGGCGTCGGCCGTCTCGCCGCGCCCACGTCCAAAGGCGGAGCCTCCACGCCGCGGAAGGAGATGTGGCTGAGGTCGATCACGGACAAATGCGTCCATGTAGGTCGGGGCTTCCCGACCGCGTAAAGAGATTCCATGCGCATCGGCATGGGGGATTCCCCGATCTTTCGCTTCCGCGATTGGCTGGCGTAAAGGAGCTGTGATATCCGACGGACCGCAGTCTGTTTGTCGGCCTCGTTTGACGCGTCCGACGCGTCGGCGAGGGTGCGGCGCATTTTTCTTATGGAATACCGACTTCTGGGTGGATCAGGACTCAAGGTGCCGGCGCTGAGCCTCGGCACGGCGACCTTTGGCGGCAGCGAGGGGCTCTTCGGCGCCTTTGGCACGAGCGACGTGCAGGAGGCCACGCGTCTGGTCGATGTGGCCTTGGAAAACGGGATCACTCTTTTCGACAGCGCCGATGTCTATGCCAATGGCCGCTCCGAGGAGCTTCTGGGCAAGGCCATCGCCGGTCGGCGCGACCGCGTGCTCATCTCCACCAAGGCGACCTTCCGCTCCGGCGAGGGCCCCAACGACGTCGGCTCCTCGCGCCATCACCTCACCCGCGGCATCGAGGCCGCGCTGCGTCGGCTCGGCACCGACCACATCGACATTTTTCAACTCCACGGCTTCGACGCGCAGACGCCGATCGAGGAGACCCTGCGCACCCTCGACGACCAGGTGCGCGCCGGCAAAATCCGCTACCTCGGCGTGTCCAACTTCTCCGGCTGGCACCTGATGAAGTCCCTCGCGCTCTCCGAGAAACTCGGCCTCGAGCGTTACGTCGCCCACCAGGCCTACTACTCGCTCATCGGCCGCGACTACGAATGGGAGCTCATGCCGCTCGCCCTCGACCAACGCGTCGGCACCCTCGTCTGGAGTCCCCTCGGCTGGGCGCGCCTCACCGGCAAGATCCGCCGCGGCCAGCCCCGCCCCGAGGTGAGCCGCCTGCGATCGAAGGTGGCCTTGGACATGGGCCCGCCCGTGCCCGACGAGCATCTCTACCGCGTGGTGGACGTGCTCGACGAGATCGCCGCCGAGACGGGCAAAACCGTGCCGCAGATCGCCATAAACTGGGTGCTGCACCGTCCCACCGTCTCGAGCGTCATCCTCGGCGCGCGTAATGAGGAACAACTACGCGCCAATCTCGGCGCGCTCGGCTGGCGGCTCTCCCCGGAGCAGGCCGCCCGCCTCGAGGCCGCGAGCGCCGTGCCGCGACCCTACCCCTACTTCCACCAGGCGGGTTTTCCCGAGCGCAACCCCTTCCCGGTGTGAGCGTCTCTCCCCGCACCACGCCGCGCCGGGCATGAAGCGACTCCACCAGATCCCCCTCTCGGTCCTCGACCTCTCGCCCATCGCCGTCGGCGGCGACGCCGCCCAGGCCCTGCGCCACAGCCTCGACCTCGCCCGCCACGCCGAGGCGCTCGGCTACCACCGGTATTGGGTGGCGGAGCATCACAACCTGCCCGGCGTCGCCGCCGCGGCGACGGCGGTCGTCGTCGGCCACATCGCCGCCGGCACGCGGAGCATCCGGGTGGGCTCCGGCGGCATCATGCTGCCCAACCACTCCCCGCTCGTCATCGCCGAGCAGTTCGGGACGCTCGAGTCGCTGTTCCCCGGACGCATCGACCTCGGCCTGGGTCGCGCCCCGGGTGGCGACCGACCCGCCGCGCGCGCCCTGCGCCGCGACATCGACCACCCGGCGGACGAGTTTCCCCAGCTGCTCGCCGAGCTGCGCGGGTATTTCAAACCGGCGGTGCCCGGGCAACTCGTGCGCGCCGTGCCCGGAGCCGGGCTCGACGTGCCGGTATGGTTGCTCAGCTCCAACGGTTTCAGCGCCCGCCTCGCCGGCCTGCTCGGCCTGCCCTTCGCCTTCGCCGGCCAGTTCGCGCCCCAGGCGATGGACGAGGCCCTGCTCGCCTACCGGACCGCCTTTCGCCCCTCCCCCACCCAGGCGGCGCCGCGCGTCATGGTGGCCATCAACATCATCGCCGCCGACACGGAAGCGGAGGCGCGCAGACTGTTTACCTCCCAACAACAGGCCTTTCTCAATTTGGTGCGCGGCCATCCCGGCCCGCTGCCCGCGCCGGTGGACACGATGGAGGGCCGCTGGACCGAGCCCGAGCGCGAGGTGATCGAGCGGATGCTGGGCGCCTCGCTGGTCGGCGATCCCGCGGCGATCCGGCGCGGGCTGGAGGAGCTTCTCGCCCGCACCGACGCCGACGAGTTGATCGTCAACGGCGCCATCCACGACCACGCCGCCCGCCGCCGCTCCTACGAGATCGTGGCGCGGGTGTGGGCGGGCGGCGTCGCCCGGACGGACGCACCGCTCACCGGCGTGGGCTCCCGGTCGTGACTCCGCCTTGCTTCCGCGGCCGCGCGGGTCCGGGCGCTCCTCCCGAGAGGAGCGCGTTCCCGCCGCTTCGCGCTCGACGACACGGTTGAGCGCGTGGCTTTGCCGCCGTCGGGCACGACTTGGGCACGGCGGCGCCGGTTTCAGGATCGGGAGGCCGGCCCGCCGTCGGCGGACCAGGCGGACGCTTCGTCCTCGGGCGGCTCCGGCTCGGGCAACAGCCACTCGATGATCCCGTTTTCGAGATCGCGGCCATACCGGGCGGGGCGTTTGCCTTCGACGGTGGCGGGGGACCAGACGACACCGAGCTCCGCATCGTAGGAGATGAGTTCGGCAAGGAGATGGTCGCGGGGCACCCCGGGCAGGTAGTCCGGCACCAGGGCGTTCAAATCGGGAGGGAGTTTTTGGTGGTCGCGCTGGTAGGCGCGCGCCGCCCATGCGGCCTGTTTGGCCGAGGTCGCGGTCTGCTCCCTCGTTTGGACCCCGCTGATGCTGAACGGAGCCGACAGGGTGTGCGCGAAATAGCGGCCGGCAAAGTTGTCGGGGCGGGGCAGATGGAAACGATCATTTACCCGGAAGTGGAGCGGGAAGCGAAGCTCCCACTCGGAGGGGCCTTGCCGCTTGGGCTGCTCGATTTGGCGGATGCTCAGGCGCACGAGTTCGCCGAGCATGCGGCGCGTCTCGTTGGGGCGGATGAAGAGGCGCGTCAACGAGGCGGGGCCGAACAAATCGACCTCTCGCAATTGTCCGCGATCCTTCACCTGGCCGTGGCGGACCTCCTCGAAAAGCAGGAGCGTTCGGAAGAGCTCCACCCGAAGGCTCTCCGCGTAGGGGGCGACGGAAGGCCGGGCTTCTTCCGAGAGGGAGAGCATCGAGGCGAACGGCTCCCCGGAGGGCTGAAGCGCCTCCATGCAGTGATCCAGCGTCTTCAGGCCGATGCCGCGCACGCCGCGGCCGAGCAGGGCGGTGTCCCAGTCGCCCTCCGCCATCTCGACGCAATCGGCCAGACGAAACTGCCGCCGCACCATCTCCAGGGCCGCTTCCGGATCGCCAAATTTCAGGTGAAAGCGACCGAGGGTTTGTAGCGCCCACACGGCGTCGCGCGGCGACAGGTCCGCCGACTGATCGAAGTTTTCCGGCAGCGGAAATTCGAAGTCGGCCGCCGCCAGGGCCGCGTCGAGCGGGGGCAGGGTTTTCTCCAGTGCTGCCACCAGTGCCCCGAGCTCCTCGCGCGGGCGATCTTGGAGGAAAAAAACATCCAGCGGCTCGAGGAATTTCCCCGTTCGTTGCCATTCCGCGCGGGACGCCGCCTCGGCGGCCTCCGCCAAGGTTTCCGGCGGCTCCCAGGTCTGGGACGCGTCGCCCATCGCCTGGCAGGCGGAGAGAAGTTGGGCCCAGTTGGCCTGCGCTTGCTGATCGACGCGGGGGCGCGGAAGCACGTCGGAAAGGTCGGGCTCCGCCTCGTCCCACGCCAGCCAGACCAAGGTCGCCGCAAAGAGGA
>CBINNW010000037.1:0-41122 GCA_966252115.1 uncultured Akkermansia sp. | reverse complement strand
GTCGAAGCTTCTCTTCGGACGAAACGATGCTCTTATAATCGCGGAATCCGGGATAGATCGTCGGGTGGAACGCGTTGTCCCCAACGCGTTGACGCGGCGCAGCCGCGCCCTTCACCCATCGGCCAGCGCCCGGCGCCGAGCCCACGCCCGCGCCACCGCATCCGCCATCCCGCGTCGCCCGCCTTCCCCGCCCTCCCGTCGGCCGAGCCCCAAACCGAGCGTGTTGGGGACAACACGCTCCACCGCACGAGCCCTCCTCGCGGGCGGAGAACCCCGCCTCCGTCCCGCCTCCACCGCGCCGTCCCCCGCTTCCGCGGCCCCAAAAACGCCCCGCCATAAACGCCAAAAGCCCGCCCCGCACGAGGCGGGACGGGCTTTTGTTGTTCGCCTTGGAGGCGAGAGATGATCGCGAAGGCGGCTCATGCGACGCCGGCCTTGGACTTGATGTAGTCCACGACCTGCCCGACGGTCTTGAGCTTCTCGGCGTCGGCCTCGGGGATTTCGCCCTTGATCTCGTCCTTGAACTCTTCCTCGAAGGCCATGATCAACTCGACGGTGTCGAGGGAATCGGCGCCGAGATCGTCCAAGAAGGACGCGGTGGGCGTGATCTGCTCTTCGTTCACGTTGAGCTGATTCACGATGATCTCTTTGACGCGTTGTTCGATGGTTTTTTGGTCGGCCATGTTGGTGGAAAAATTGTTCGGTGAAAGGCTCACATCGACATGCCACCGTCAACGGCAAAAACCTGCCCGGTGACGTAGGCGGCCTCGTCGGCGCAGAGGAAGGCGACGGCGTGCGCGATCTCCGCCGCCTCGCCGAAGCGTTGCATGGGGATGAGGGCGGTGGCGCCCTTCTGGACCTCCTCGCTCAGCTCGGCGGTCATGTCGGTCTTGATGAACCCGGGCGCGACCACGTTCACGGTGACGCCGCGTTTGGCGAACTCCTTGGCGGTGGCCTTGCTGAAGCCGATCATGCCGGCCTTGGCGGCGGCGTAGTTGGCCTGCCCGGCGTTGCCCATGATGCCGGTGACCGAGGAGATGTTGACGATGCGGCCGAAGCGCGCGCGGCACATGGGCCAGCCGATGGCCTTGGTCCAGTGGAAGCAGCTCGTGAGGTTGGTCTGGATGACGTCGTTCCAGTCGGCGTCGCTCATGCGGGCGAGCAGACCGTCGCGGGTGATGCCGGCGTTGTTCACGAGGATGTCGATTTTGCCGAACTCCTTGATCAGGGCCTCGGAGGCGGCGACGACCGCGGCGCCGTCGGCGACGTCAACCGCGCGGGCGACGGCCTTGCCGCCGGAGGCGTTGATGGCGTCGGCCACGGCCCCGCAGGAGGAGGCGGACTTGGAAACGCAGATGACGGTGACGCCCTTGGCGGCGAGCGTCTCGGCGATGGCCTTGCCGATGCCGCGGCCGGCGCCGGTGACAAGGGCGGTGCGATTGGTGAAAGTCATGGGGGATGAGAAAAGTAGCGAGTAGCGAGTGGTGAGTAGCGAGTAGCTGAAAAACGGAACGACTGGCGTGCGGTGGCGAATTGAGGTGCGGGCGGCGAAGCGTGATGCTCGCTACCCGCTACCCACTACTCGCTACTTCGACACCGCCGCCTGGCGGCGCTCAATACACGTCGCGCTGGTAGCGCTTGTCCTTCTTCATCTGCTTCACGTAGGCCTGCGCATCCTCGATGCTCATGCCGCCCTGCTCGGCGATGATGTCGTGGAGGGCCTGGTCCACGTCCTTCGCCATGCGCTTGGCGTCGCCGCAGACGAAGAAGTAGCCGCCGTTCTTGATCCAAGCCCAGAGCTCCGCGGCCTTTTCGCGCATCCGATCCTGCACATAGACCTTGAGGATCTGGTCGCGCGACCAGGCGAGGTCGAGGTGGGTCACCTTGCCCTCGGCCACATACTTTTCCCACTCCTCCTGATAGAGGTAGTCGGTGCTGCTCTTCTGGTCGCCGAAGAACACCCAGTTGCGACCCGTGGCGCCGGAGGCGACGCGGTCCTGCACGAAGGCGCGGAACGGCGCGATGCCGGTGCCGGGACCGACCATGATGCAGTCCTTGGCGCCGTCTTCCGGCGGACCGAAATGGGAGTTGGAAACGAAGACCGGCGTCGGCGTCTCGCCCACGCGCACGCGGTCCGCCATGAAGGTGGAGCACACGCCGTGACGCTCGCGGTGATTGGTGGTGTAGCGCACCACCGCCACGGTGAGATGGATCTCCTCGGGATACACCTTCGAGGACGAGGCGATCGAGTAGAGGCGGGGCATCAGCTTGCGCAGGTGATCGACGAACTCCTGCGGCGTCAGCTTGGCGCTCGGGAACTCGCTGAGCAGGTCGATGTATTCGCGCTCGTCGAGGAACTGGGTCAGCGCCTCCTTAGACTCCGGCTTGAGCAACTCGGCCAGCTTGGCCTTCTCGCCCGCGTCGGTGGCCTTGGCGGCCAGGGTGTTGACGATCTTCGAGGTCGGGCCGGCGAGGGCCAGACGGTGGCTGAGAGCCTCGTGCAGGGTGATCGGCGCGGGCAGCTTCAGCATGGCCGGCGACACCGGTTCGTCGCCGGTCGCGCCGAGGCGCTCGAGGATCTCGCCGACATCGGAGGGACGATTGGTCGGGAAAACGCCCAGCGAATCGCCGGCCTTGTAGGTGAGGTCGCTGCCCTTGAGCGACACGACGAAGTGGCGGGTCTCCTTGGCGGAGCCGGGCTTGTTGAGCACACGATTCTCGGTGATGCGGGCCGGAAACGGGTTATCCTTGGAATAGGTGGAGGCGGCGGCGGGAGAGGACATAAACGGAACAAGTCAAGAACCCGTCGCCCCCGCGCAAGCCCTTACTTTCGATCCCAATTTCCGGGTTCGCCCCCACCGGGCGGCCACGGCCGGCGAGGCCGCTCGCGTATCACCGAGGCCGGCCGTCTCGGTGCATAAAAAAGCCGACGCCCTCGGAGGGGCGCCGGCCGTCACCGCGAACAAGCGGCGCATCAATGCATCATTTCCACCATCTCGGAATCATGCGCAGGTTCGGAGCAAGAGACCGTGTAGCCATCGGACTCGTCGAAGACGGCGCTATAGGTGCCGTGGAGCGGGCATGCCGGCATCTCGGCGATCATCTTTCCGGGCCCCACCACATCCTCCCAGGCCGCCACCGGCTTTCCTTCTTCGAGATAAAATTGGTCAAGGGCGGCCGAGAGCATGCGCTGGTTGGCGAAGCAAACTTTGGATTGAGCGGTATCCCGCACCTTCGCGAAGGCCGGAATCGCCATCGCCGCCATCATTCCCATAAAGACCACCATCACCATCATGGTCGCCGCTCCGCCTCCACCGGCCAGATTGCCGCCGGGCATGAAAAGAGCGAAAAAGTAGGCAAACGGATTCCGCCGGGGCGCGGCGGGACGGGATCCATCCTTCAGCGCCAGCAAATCGGTGACACGCCGGGACAAGGTGGGATAGGTGGAGGTGAGCTCGTGCAGCGAGACGAAGAAGCCACGGTGCTCGTGATGCTGGGCGGAGAACGCGCCGGCATTGAGCAGTGGACCATGCTGGCGGCCACCGCTCAGCACCAACATCGCGCGCACGGCCGCGTCGCCGTCCTGCGCGGCGAAAGCGCCATAGCGATCACAGGAAGTTTCCCAGGCCCTCCGATAAGCCGGCCCCACGAGTGGAAACAACAGCCCGGGCGCCAAAACGATTTGTTTGAAAATATGCCGGCTTTTCAGGTGCCCGATTTCGTGCCCGAGGATAAACCGCATCTCCGCGGACGCACCACCCAGGGCCTCCAGAATATCCGAGTAAACGACCACGAAATCACGTCCGGCGAAACGAGTGGCGAAGGCGTTGAGCAAACCGCCCGACTGGAGCACGTAGAGCGCGGGAGCCTCCTTCACCCCGAGCCGGGAACACACTTCTTCAAACGCCCCGTGAAGCTCGGGCAATTGATCCCGGTTCACCAGAACCGCCTCGGCACGCAGGTGCGCCGTGAGAAGACCGTTGCCGATCCAGAAAATGAAACCAAAGAGAGCTGCGTAAAACAGCCCGACTATCGAGAGGGCCAGGGCCAACCAGGCGATGATCGAAATCACCAAAACGAGGGCGAAGTAGGTGCCCTCCTTGGAGACGTTGAGATTGGTCGGATTCAGACCAACCGGAGACGGTGACACGGATTCGGTGGACATAAGTGCGAGATGAGCTGAAGCGGGCGAACCTCGCCCGCAGACCCGCCACGACGCACAATCTACGGATTTTCCGCAAGGGATATTACAGGTATTCACCTAAGAAACCGCTTCCCTCGCCCGGGCGCCGCGCCGACCATCGCCGCCGATGCCCACGCTTGCTTAACACCCCGCTTTGCCGCCAACTGCCCCGCTCATGTCCGACTCCTCCGTCCGTCTGCAAAAGTTTCTCGCCGATGCCGGCATCTGTTCCCGCCGAGCCGCCGAACAACTCATCGAAGCCGGCGACGTTTGGGTGAACGGCCATCCCGCGTCCCTCGGGCAGAAAATCGACCCCGAGGCCGACAAGATCGTCGTCAACGGCCAGCAGGTCCGCGCCGCCCCCCAGCCGAAGATCACCCTCGCGATCCACAAACCCCGCGGGCTCATCTGCTCCAACGACGATCCGCACAACCCCGAAACCGTCTTCTCGATCCTTCCGCGCCAGTTCGCGAAATACCGCTTCTTCACCGCCGGTCGCCTCGACAAGGACTCCGAGGGCCTCGTCATCCTCACCACCGACGGCGACCTCGCCCAGCGCCTCACCCACCCGCGCAACGTCGTCACCAAACGCTACCACGTCACCCTCGAGAGTCCCTTCCCGCGCGAGCGCATCCCCCGCCTCATCGCCGGCATCATCGCCGACGGCGAACGCCTCAAGGTCGAATACGCCAATCTCCTCAACCCCAACTCCGGCGGCCTCTCCTCCTCCCTCGACGTCCACATGCACCACGGGAAAAAGCGCGAGATCCGCCAGCTCTTCCTCGGCCTCGGCTACCCGGTCAAACGTCTCCGCCGCTACCAGATCGGCGCCTTCCCGCTCAAAGGCATCCCCCTGCGCGGCGGCAAACAACTCTCGCCCGCCGAGATCGAGTCGCTCTTCGCCCAACCCGGCCTCGCCCCCCGCTCAAAGTCCGTCCGTCTCTCCGCCCAGGCCCCCATCGTCGGCTCCGCCCCCGTCTCCGCCCCCAAACGACTCGCCAAACGCAGGCCGGCCGCCAAAAAAACGTGAACCGCCCGCGCATCCCCGGATGCGCATCGCGACCGGCCCGCAAACCTCCCTCTCCTTCCGCACCCGACCCGACACGCTCCCGCAACTTCACACCATGAAGCGCATCCTGCTCACCGCCTTCGCCGCCCTCGCCGCCGCCCTCGCCGCCCACGCCCAGACCCTGGCCAACTCCGCGCCCGCCTACGCCGCCCCGGCCGACACCGCTCCCATCCTCGGCACCGCCAAGGCCGGCAGCCGCCTCGCCGACACCGCCGCCCCAGTCGGCTGGCAAGCCGTCGAGCTCGCCGGCCCCCACACCGTTTACGTCACCGAAAAAGACACCCTCAAAAACTTCGAGGTGCGCCCCGGCGGCGCCTACTACTCCGCCCCCCACGCCGACGCCCCCGTCATCGGCCTCGCCGGCGACAAAGACCCCGCCGCCTTCGCCGACATCGAGGGCACCTTCAACAAGTTCTCCCTGAACAAACCCATCGTCGCCTACGTCCGCGTCGCCGCCGTTCCCGTCACCCCCGTCACCCCGCCGCCCGCTCCCGCCACCACGCCGGCGCCCGCGACGGACTCCGCCGCGCTCCAACCCCCGCCCGCCGCTCCCGGCGCCATGGGCGACACCCTGCGCAACGACATCCCGGCCTCCTCCCCCACCGCCCCCGGTCGCGGCCTCGACGCCGGTGAACCCAGCCTCGCCCGCACCTTCTTCGGCACCGTCGCCTCGACGCGCAACCCGCTCCGCCCCCGCCGCCCCTACGACTTCCAGCTCAACGACGCCGCCGGCGCCCGCATCGCCTACCTCGACATTTCCCGCCTCATGCTCACCGAGCGCATCGAGGCCTTCGTCGGCCGCCCCGTTTCCCTCTTTGGCATCGCCCAACCCGTCGGCGACTCCGGCTCCGAAATCGTCATCCGCGTCGAGACCCTGAAGCTTCAGTGAGGAAGAAGGAGGGAAGAAGGCTGAGGGATGAAGGCGGAAGGCTGAAACGGGAAAGCTGAACGGGGCCACACCCAGCCCACCCGAACCCCTTCCGCACCGCCCTCCGCCCATCCCTCATCCATCCGCCCCCCGCCCTCATCCTTCCTCCTTCAGCCTTCATCCTTTCTCCTTCCGCCCTCAGCCTTCACCCTTCCGCCTCCGCCTCATGCAGCTCATCGACGGCAACGCCATCGCCGCCTCCATCATCGCCGAACTCAAGTCCCGCGTCGCCGCCATCCCCGGACGCAAGCCCTGCCTCGCGCTCGTTCGCGTCGGCGAGGACCCCGCCTCCGTCTCCTACGTGAAGAAAAAGGAGAAAACCGCCGCCGAGATCGGCATCGAAAGCCGCATCATCCTGCCGCCCGTCACCATCTCCCAGGCCGAGCTGGAAAAACTCATCGACGACCTCAACGCCGACCCGACGGTGGACGGTATCCTCGTCCAGTCCCCGCTCCCCAAGCCGCTCGACGAACTCGCCGTCTTCCGCCGCATCGCCGCGCACAAGGACGTGGACGGCTTCCACACCCTCAACCTCGGCAAGATCGCCCAGGAGGACGACACCGGCTTCGTCGCCTGCACCCCCGCCGGCGTCATGGAGCTGCTCGCCCGCTCCGGCACCGACCTGAAGGGCAAACACGTCGTCGTCCTCGGCCGTTCCCTCATCGTCGGTAAACCCGTCGCGCTCCTCGCCCTCCAGAAAAGAGCCGGCGCCAACGGCACCGTCACCGTCTGCCATTCCGGCACCGCCGACGTCGCCGCCCTCACCCGCCTCGCCGACGTGCTCATCGCCGCCATCGGCAAGGCCGAGTTCGTCAAGGCCGACATGGTCAAAACCGGCGCCGTCGTCATCGACGTCGGCATCAACCGCGTCGCCGATCCGTCCAAGAAAACCGGATACAAACTGGTCGGCGACGTGGACTTCGCCGGCGTGTCGCCCATCGCCTCCAAGATCACCCCCGTCCCCGGCGGCGTCGGCCCCATGACCGTCTGCATGCTCATGCAAAACACGCTCAAGGCCCGCCTCCAGGCGGCCTGAACAGAGCGGAAGAGCGGCAGAACGACAGAGGGCAGAACAGACAGCAACCGGCACGCGGTCCCCGCTCTTCCCCGTTCGCCTCTCGGCCGCCCCCCTTCCCAACGACCTCGCCCCGCCCCCTGTCGCTCCGTCTTCCGTCGCTCTGTCGCTCTCTCGCGCTTCCCCTCCGCCCCCTCACCATGTCCGTGCCCAAAGTCCTCGTCGTCGATGACCAGCCGGTGAACGTGCAACTGCTCAAGCGCGCCATCGAGCGCGAGCAGATCGTCGTCATCCCCGCCCACTCCGGCCTCGAGGCCCTCGATCTCGTCGAGCGCGAACGCCCCGACCTCATCCTCCTCGACGTCATGATGCCCGACATGGACGGCATCGAGGTCTGCCAACGCCTCCAGCAGGACACCCGGCACAAAAACATCCCCGTGATGTTCATCACCGCCCGCAGCTCCAAGGAGGGCCGCCTCGCCGGCCTCGGCGTCGGCGCGGTGGACTACATCACCAAACCCATCGACCTCGACGAAACCCTCGCTCGCGTCCACACCCAGCTCCGCGTCGTCCAGGTCAACCGCGAGATGCTCGACCTCCAGCGCCGCCTCGAGGAAGCCCGCCGCGCCGCCTCCATCGGCGCCATCACCCAGGGCATCGCGCACAATCTCAACAACCTCCTCGGCGTCGTCCTCGGCTACCTCGATCTCATCAAGACCCACGCCGCCAAACCCGACACCGTCCGCACCAACGCCGAAAACCTCGAGACCGCCGTCCAGCGCATCGTCGGCATCATCCGCCAGCTCACCTCCCTCGTCGTCAAATCCCGCCTGCCCACCATCCCCATCCCGCTCGACCAGCTCATCGAGAGCGGTCTGCGCCGCTTCCGCGAGGAGTCCGGCCACGAGGACCAGATCGTGGTGGACAACCCCCTCGGCGGCCTCGCCGTCCACAGCCACGTCGAAATGTTCGAGGACGCCCTCGGCAAGGTGCTGATGAACGCCCGCGAAAGCTACGGCGACGCCCACCAGGGCGCCCGCCCCATCACCCTGCGCGCCTCCCTGCTCGACGAGCCCGGCCCCGAGGGCCGCATGCTCTCGCTCCGGGTCGAGGACCGCGGTCGCGGCATCGATCCGTTGGTGCGCGACCACATGTTCGAACCCTTCATCAGCAGCAAAAACACCGTCGGCGTCGGCATGGGCCTCACCGTCGCGCGCCACTCCCTGCGCAACATGGGCGGCGACCTCGTGGTCGAGGATCGCCCTGGCGGCGGCGTGCGCGCCACCCTCACCCACCCCATCGAGCGCCGCAAACGCCCCGCCGTCACTCCCTGACCTCCAATGTGTGTTCGAGCTGGGCAAACTTCGTGTAGCGTTGGCCGTCCCCGGCCAATTTGCCCATTTGTGTAGTGTTGGCCGTCCTCGGCCAATTTCCGAAGATCGTCTCACCTTGATCGCGATTGAAACGAGACGCCGGTCCCACCCACCCGAGGACCGCCGCCCGCCCGGCGCCGCCGCCGGACCCACCTCCCCGTGATCCAGAGAAAAACCAGCCTCACCGTGTCCCATAAAATCGCCTTCCTCGGCGCCGGCCGCATGGCCTCCGCCATCATCGACGGACTGCTCGCCACCGGCGCGGCCCAAGCCCCCGACATCGCCGTCCTCGGCGGCGCCGGCGCCAGCGCCCCCACCCTCGCCGCGCGCACCGGCGTCCGCCTCGCCACCGATCTTCCCGACCTTTGCGCCGGGGCCGACCTCTTCGTCGTCGCCTTCAAGCCCCAGCACCTCGCCGCCGCCGATCCCCGCCTCGCCGAGCTCACCCGCGGCAAACTCGTGCTCTCCGTGCTCGCCGCCAAAAAACTCGAGCGCCTCGCCAAAACCTTCCCGCACGCGCGCAACCTCGTCCGCACCATGCCCAACACCCCCGCCGCCATCGGCGCGGGCGTGACCGGCTGGGCCGCGCAAAACCCGCTCGCCCCCGCCGACCGCGCCACCGTCGTCGCGCTCCTCCGCGCCATGGGCCGGGAGATCGAGCTGCCCGAGGACCAGATCGACGCGCTCATGGCCGTCAGCGGCTGCGGCCCCGCCTTCGTTTTCGAATTCACCGCCGCCCTCCGCGAGGCGGGAGTCGCCTGCGGCCTCTCCCGCGAGACGGCCGACCTCCTCGCGCGCGAGACGGTCGTCGGCGCGGCCAAACTCATGGCCCACACCGGCACCGAGCCGGAGGAACTGCGCAACCAGGTGACCTCGCCCAAGGGCACGACCTACGAAGGTCTGCAGGTCATGGCCCGCCGCGATTTCCGCGGACTCCTGCGCGACACCGCCCTCGCCAGCAAAGCCCGCTCCGCCGAACTCTCCGCACAGGAGTAAGCAGGCGGACGGCGAGCATCCCCGCGCCCCCGCCGCCATCCCCCGCCGCCCGTCCCCAAAACGCGAGGCGGCTCACTCCGCGGCACGCTCCATCCCGACCGCCCGCTCCTCCGTCAGCTCGCCCACCGGCACCGCCAGCGCGGTCCGCTCGAACCCCGGCGCGGTGGCCTCCACCATCAGCTCGACGTCTTTCCAGCGCGTCAGATCCTCGCCCGCCACAAAGCGGACCCGACCGCTCCCGTCGCTCGTGCCCTCCACGCGTCCGGTCGATGCGCCATCCCCGTGGCGCGCTCCGAAGCGCAGCATCAGCGAACACTCCACCCCCGCCAAGGCCGCGCCCGCCTCGTCGGTAAATCGCAGCCGGTAGGTTCTCGTCTTCGGCAAGGTCAGCGTCACATCCGCCACCGGCCGCCGCGCCGACACGTTCACCTTGGACCCGCGCACAAACACCAACCCCTTCGCCGCCCAGATCGGCGTGCCGAAAAACGAATACGCCACCGGTTCCGACACCGCCCAGTCCGCTCCCCGCGCCGGAGAGTTGAACAAAATTCTCCGCCGCTCCGACGGCTCCTCGTGGTCCGACGATCCATTCACGCTCGCATCCTCCACCACGCGCCCCACGGCATCCAGCACCTGGACCCGCACCATGCCCGCCGGCCGCACCGGCACCACGAGCTCCTCACTCGTGGCCTCGATCACCAGCTCGGCGTCCTTGTCCACCACCTCCGGCTCGATCATGGCGCCGACCAGCCCCCACCCTGCGGTCAATCTCAGCCGCGTCCCCACCGACCACTCCGCAAAGAGCGGCTTGCCGGGTTCCAGCGCAAAGCCATCCGCGTCCCAGACATACTCGGCAACCTGGCGATGGATATGAAAGCGCCCCGCCGGATACATGCGTTGCCCGTCGTTCATAAACCGGATTTCCACCCGCCGCATCGGCCCGGCCCCCCGGACCGCCGCCTCACGATCATGATCCACCCTCGCCGCTCCGGCCGCGATCATCGCCCGCGTCACCTTGAGCTTCAGCGGCCTGAGCTCCGGTTCACGAAACGACAGCGTCACGCTGGTCTCGCCGCGCCCCTCCACGACCACCCGCCCCGTCCCCTCCCGATCAACCTTCATCGGCACACGGCCATGAAATGCGGGCGCATTCCAGTCCGGCCGGCTCTCTCGTGCCTCGACCAGATGCAGCGAGCCACCCCGATGCGGCTCGGGCAGATTGACAAACTCCACCGCCACCCGCCAACGACGCGGCACCGTCACCACCTGCTCCGACTCGCCCGCGCCCCCGCGCCCGAGGGCAAACCCGAACCGGTCCGCGCTCCGCCCCGGCATCGCCACCTCGATGCCGTAGTCGGCGTCCGCCCTCAGAAAATCCAGACGCGCCTCGCCGTCCGCGTTCGTCCGAAGCCCCCTGTAGTTCCAATCCGGATACACGACCGCCCCCGGTCCGGCCTCCGCCGCCGCGGTGGCGATTCGCAGTCCGGCACCCGCGACCGGAGAACCATCCCCCTCCGCGACCAGCCGCACCCGCACGACACGCCCCCGACGCAGACGGATTTCGGGAACCTCGCCCGTCGCCAGCCACTCGTCCACCCGCAGGTCCCGACGCCGCCCCGCCGCATGGCCCGCCGCCTGCGCATGCAAGGTCACCGGCATGGAGGGGGAGAGATGAGACACCCACGCCACCCCCGTCGCGTCCGTGAACGTCCGCTTCGTGTCGCTCGGCCCACCCTCCCGTAAATCCCAATCCACCGTCGCCCCGACCAGGGGTGCGCCGGCCTCGTCCAGTATCCTTACCGGAACCATCACGCCCACCCCCATCACGATGGGCCCCGTCGGCTCGCGCTCGTTTGCCTGAAGCGCCGTCTTGGCCGGTGCGAAGCCCTCCGCCCACGCCCAAACCGTCGCCGAGCCGCGAACGGACCGGGAGCCGACAAATTTGCCCTCCGCGTCGCTCACCACCCAATACTCCTGGCGAGCATCCGCCGGCAAAACATGCACACGCGCCCCCGCCACCGCGCTCCCGGCCTCGTCCACCAACCGGCCCGAGACCACCCGCTCCGGGCTCGCCTCGCTCGGCGCGTCCGACACCCACGGATCCGGCATCCGATACGGCGCCGACGTCTGCTCCAACAAGGCCACCCGCTCCACCTCCCGCAGGACCACCGCCCCCCTTTGCAACGCGAGCCCGCCGCCCGCCAAAACCGCCGCCACCACGACCACCACGCCCACCGCGCCGCGCCACCCCAGCACCCTGCGCCGGGACCGAAGCCCGAGCAAACGATCCACCCGACCACGCAGCGCCCCCCGGCCGACGCCCAGCCCCAAACCGGCCCCGACACCCGACAGCGACGACGGGGCCGGCGCCCGCCCCTCGGCCCGCCCGTCCCCGCCCGCCAAACTCCGTGCCCACGCCGTCAGGCTCTCGGCAAATTTCCAACGAGGCATGCCCAGCTTCGCACACGCCCACATATCGCAGCACGCCTCGCGCTCCAGGCGCACCTGCGCGCTCAGGAACCAGGCGAAGGGATTAAAAAACAGCGCCGCCTCCAACACCCGCAAACCGACCTCCGTGATCCAGTCCCGCCGCGCCACATGCGCCAGTTCGTGCGCCAGCGCCACCCGCGCCATCTCCACCGACACCCCCGCGCAGCTCGCCAGCGGCACCACGATCAACGGCGCCACCCAGCCCGCCACAAACGGCGCGCCCGCCCGCTCCCAAGCCACCAGGGTCGCCCCCAGGCGCCGAGCCTCCGCCTCCAACAGCCCCCGCCACGCCGCCACCCACGCCTCCGGTAGCGCCCGCGACGAACGGCCCCCGCCGTCCCGACCACCGCCACCGCCCGCGAGCAGCCCCGCGAACAGACGCGCCAAACCCACCGCCACACCCGCCGCCCAAACCCACTCCAACAGACCCTGCCAGGTCGCCCCCCTGCGCACCGCCTCCACCCGCGCGCCCAGCCAAGCCCCACCCGCCGCCTCCGCGCGCTCCGCCGCCACGTCGTTCGGCCCCGCCCCCGGCGGCGTCGCCTCCGTCGTCGTCGCCCCCGCCATCGCCCCCGCGCCCGCGAGCGACACCTCCTCCGCCGCCTCCCGATCCTCCGCCGCCTCCCACGCCGCGCCGCGCGCGGGTGGATCCAGCCGCGCCCTCAGCACGCTCCACGACCAAGCCCAGCCCAGGAAAAGCGCCAGCGCCGCCGCCAACGCCACGCCGTGCCGCTTCTCCACGGCACCCGCCGGCAACGCGCGCAAGACCGCCCTCGCCAGCCCCCAGACCAAGGCCCCGATCCACAGGGAATGAAGCAGCGACGCGAGCAACGGACTCACGAGCGCCGCTCCTTGTATTCCCGAATCACCCGCTCGATCTCCGCCAGCTCGGCCGCGTCCACCTTTTCCGCCTCCAACAAATGCTGCACCGCCACCGAAGCCCGCCCCCCGCCCAGTCGCGCCACCAGCGCCTTCCAAAACGACCCCACCACGCTCCGCTCCCTCGCCACCGCGCGCCAACGGTCGCTCGCGCCCTCACGCGTCCGGACGACGAACCCCTTCCGCTCCATGATCTGAAGCGTCGTCAACACCGTGGTGTAGGCGCGCGTCTTGCCGTCGTCCAAACGACCGAGCACCTCGCGCGCCGTCCCCGCGCCCCCCCGCCACAGCGCCTGCAATATCTTCAATTCCAGATCGGACGGGGCGGACGCGGATTTCATGCCGCCTACTAATCGCTTAGTAGCCGGACGGCGGTCAAGCCACGATGCCATTCGCCCGGCTCCGCCCGCGAGAACCCGCCGGTGGCGGCGAAAAACCTCACTCCGCGTCTTCCCAGACGAAGGCGATGTCCTTCACCACTTCCGGGGCGAGACTGCGGTGAACGGGGCAGCCGTGCGCCGCCCGTTCCAGTTCGCCGGCCGGCACGGCCCGCGCCGAGGCGGGCAACCAAAACGTCGCCGCCAGGCGCGCGATGGCGCGCGGGGGCGTGGCGGTCATCTCCTTCGTCACCTCGAAACGCAGCGCCCCGAGTTCGTGGCCGTGTTTGCGGGCCATGATGGCCATCGTGGTGGCGACGCAGGTGGCGAAGGCGGTCGCCACGAGGTCGGTCGGCGAGAACGCCGCGCCGCGTCCCTGGTTGTCGCGCGGGGCGTCGGTGTTGAGCGAATCGCCCGAGGGTTCGTGACGGGCGACGCAGTGCAGCTCGCCCTCGTAGGTGCCGGTGATTTTGACCATCCCCCGAGCCAGCCTCCGAGACCGCCGCCGCGCAAGCTGTCCGCGCACCCGTGCTCCATCCAATCGTTTCCCGCGGGTCCTCCGCCCCTTCGGCACCACCACGTGGAAATCCGCCCCGGCGCCACTTGACCGCACCCGGGCCGCCGCGAAGCATCGACGTCGCATGAGCAAAAACGCGGACAAGTATTACTTGGGCATACAGGGTCGGCAAAGCGGCCCTTTCTCGGAATTTCAGGTGCGAGATAAAATCGCGCGGGGGGAAGTTCAGGCCGACGACCTGTGCTGGCTGGAAGGCTGGCCGGAATGGCGCCCCCTGTCGGCCCACTTCCCCGGCTTCCCCCATCCCGTCGCACAATCACAGGAGCCGATGTCGAGTCCGCTCGTCTCGCCACCTCGCGAGGTCCCGACACCGTTCATGACAAGCGAAGCCAATCCCACCGCAGGGGCGCGCCCCCCTTGGCAGCGCTCGGCGATATCGCACAGCGTCTCCGCGGAGGGACGCGATCTGGTCGTGCCGCGCGACGCGGAGTTTCCCCGCATCTGCCTCCTGAGCGGCGCGACCGAAGATTTGATCGAGGTGCCGATTCGCCGGCAGCTCACCTGGCACCATCCGGCGGTTTACCTCGCCATCCTGCTCAACCTCCTCGTTTACGCCATCCTGGCGCTGATTGTCCGAAAGAAATCCAGCCACCGCTTCTATCTGTCCCGGACCGAAAAGGCCCGCCACGCAAACTGGCACCGGGCCAACTGGCTCATCTTCCTCGGCTCGTTCGGGATGTTCTTCGTCGCGGGTGCAAGCGACCGCGGAGAACTCCTGCTCGTGGGGCTCGCGGGCCTGCTGGCATCCATCGTCATCTACGTCGCCAAAGTGCGTTTGCTCCAAGCCACCCGGATCGACGACACCCACACATGGGTGCGAGGCATCCCCCGCCACGTCCTGCCGAAAGTTGTCGAAGCCTGGCACTGAACCGGAAAACGGACACCGCGCCCCGGGCTCCGCGCGCCAGGCCTCCGCGCCCATCGGGCCTTCACCGGGCTTCGCACCGCGACGCTTTTGCGGCGGAGCCCGCGCCAAGGGCGTGGCGGGCCAGGCCAAAAAGAAAGCGCGGAAACGTAAACGAACAACGCCAGCACCACCGGGGCGGCAGCGGCCTGTCCAGGCGCTCGCCCGCGATCAGGCAGGTGACGACGACCATGGCCGCGAGGTTCCCGTGCCCGACCACCATGAGCGCCCAGCACGAGCCCACGCACCAAACGCCGTGGATCGCGCCGAAGCGTAGCGCGTCGAGCGAGGCGCCGGGCTCGAAGGCCCTCAGTTCCTGGTGGCGGTGGGCGCGGTTCAGGCAGCGCTGCTTCCACGGGGAACATTGCCAAAGCAGAGCGACGAGCGCCGCCCAGAACCAAGCGGCCAAAGGTCCGGGACCGATCGAGAAAAAACGGTCGTGAAGGGCGAGGAGAGGCGCGGCGACGAGCATCCAGACCGCGCCGTAGCCGCCGAGAAAAAGGCCGATCAGACGGGAACGGCGTCCGGGAAAGCTGCGGGCGAACACGTGGTGGAGGGGGCTGGTCAGGGTCGGCGCCATCATCGCCACGACCATCAGAGCCCACGCCGCCATCCAGGCCCAGGCCAAGGGCTCGCCACCCGACCCGCGCCAGACAAAACCGGGCGCGGCGCCGCCTCCACCAAAGCCGGCCCCGGACCCGCACCACTCGATCCGTTCCAGACCGGGCAGGCCAAAAACCAGGGGCATCCAGGCGACACCACCGAGGAGCGCGAGGCCGCCCCCGATCCGCCAGCGGCGACGCGCCTCGGCCGTGACGGCTCCGCCAAACGCCGGGCGGAGGGGGCGCCGCGTCGAGCCACCCGCACGCGGGTCCGCGGGGAACCCGGCGCCGGAGCCCGGTGCGCGGAGCGGGTCGCAGGGTGACGCGTCGCGACGAAGAAGAACCGGCGGCCGGGGCAGGATGCGGTCGTCGGCGGAAGGGGCGGCGATGGAACGAACGCCCCTCCCGGCGGCTTGCGGCGGCGAAACCCGCGATGGATCGTCGGGGATCGGGAAGGCGCTCAATGCGTCTCGCGGTAGAGGCTCACGCGACCTATGCGGATGTCGGCGTCCTCGGGGACGGCCTGGCTGGGGATGATCCTGACATCGAGCGGGGCGGCGCCTTCCTGGCCGGCCTGCGCGAGCACGGGCAGGAGGTGGGAGATGCCAAGCTCGAGGGTGAGGCCGGAGCCGCCATGGCCGCCTTCCGCGGTGCTGGCGCGGCGCAGGCCGAAGAGGGCGACGGTGCCGGCGAGCTGGTCGTTCACATAGACGGAGAGCTTTTGGGCGTCGCGGGTGCCGCGGACGTTTTCCAATTGCAGGTAGAGGTGCTCGGCGGGCGCCTCCGCCTCGGCGGCGAGGCGGGCAAGGGGGACGTTGCGGAAGCTCTTTTGCGCGGCGGGGGCGAGCCGCACGGAGGCGCGCACGCCGGAACTGCCCAGCTTTAGCGAGCCGTCGTGCGCGCCAAGGAGTTCACTGTTGCCGGCGGTATCCATGGGAGGAAGGGGGGCGAAGGCGCGGGGGGCGGGCTGGTCGGCGGCGTCGGAGGCAAACGCGGCTTCCGCGTGGGCGGCGGGGGCGACGACCGGGGCGGAGACCGGAAGATCGTCGTAAGTGTAGTTCACCTTGGCGAGGCTGTCCACCATGCCGGGCGTGAAAACCCAGGGCTGCGCGCCGGGCATGGGCATCACAAAGGGACGGCCGCCGAAGCCGGCCGGGCCGCGGACCCAGGACGGGACGCCGGGGTTGGCGTTGCCCCGGCCGTTCCACACAGCCCAGAGGCGGTCGATATTGGAATGGTGGAGGTAGAAAATGGGGTCGAGGGCGGCGATGCCGGGATCGCTCATGAGCCCCCAGTAGCGACCGTCGGGGGAGTTGCCGCCCACGTCCACGTGCACGAGGTTGTGGGGATTGCTCTCAAGGTTGCCGCTCTGTCCGCCGCCGTGGTTGAAGCCGGTCTGGGGGCCGCCAAAACCCGGGCGGGGGGTGGTGGCGTTGCTGCCGGTGTAAAGCGTGTTGCCGAGGCAGGCTTGGGAAACCGGGGGGATGGGGACGAATATGTCGCCGTCGTTGTTGGGGCCGTAACGGGCGGTGACGAAAAGGGGGTTGGGCGAGGAATCGGGCAGGACGAGGTCGTTGAAGGCGGGCGGGATGCGGAACTCGTCGTCCGGCCCAAGGTAGTTCCAATAAGGCAAAGCCCAGTCGGAGGGGCCGCCGAGCTGGATGATCGCGGCGCGAAGCTGGGCCTCGAGCGCGAGGAGGTAGCCGCGATGCCAAGGCGGGAAAAACCAGCTCTGGTGCTGGCATTGATCCCAATACAGCGACTGGTCGGCGGGGGAAGGGAGGGGCGAGGTGGGCACCGAAGGCGTGCCGGGGATGAAGCCCCAGCCGGGATAGGCGGGCTCGGTCACGTATTGGCCGTGGATGGCGGCAAAAAACCACCAGCTGTTCGGATCGTTGAGCGCACGGCTCTGCAGGGCGCGAACGCCTTTGGCATACCAAAGGAGGTCGCTGTTGCCGGTGAAGGTGCCGCCGTTGAGCCAGGCGTTTCGTCGAATATAGTTGGCCATTTGGGGGTTGGGTAGGAGTTAACGGGAGAAAGGCGCGGAAAGGGGGCGGAGCGACGGAGGGCTCGGGCCAATCGGGAAAAACACCTAACAAATATCAGAAAGGCTACCCCTACAGATATACGGGAAAATAAGCTCAGGCCAAATGGGTATTAGCAAGCCTGTTCTCGCCCCACGCTGATACCAATTTGCATCCAAACGCATAAAAAACCGCAGCTCCGATGCAGGCCCGACCGCTGGTCGGGCTGCCTGACCAGCGGTCAGGCCTACAGCTTGCGATCACCGGTTCTATCACGACGGAACACGAATTGGTGTGAGCGCGGCCACACTCCCTTTTTCAGAGGCTCCCCGCTCGAAAAGACCGACAGGCACTCCAACCGGCGCGCCCGGCGGTCGCGCCCTACCTTACGGAAGCCCGCAGCTCGAAACGCCTTGCGACCATCGATTCGGGGAGGGTCCGGCGCCCGTTTCCCGATTTCCAGCTTTCCACATTCTCCCCCGGAACGACGAGAGCCGCCCCCCCCCCACCCCGATTTGGTTCAGCCCGCCCCCTCCAGCAGCGGGTGGCCGGATGCGACGGGGAGCAGGCGGCGGCCGTCGGCGACGATGCGCATCTTTTCCAGCCAGGCCTCAAACTCGGGCGCAGGGCGCAGGCCGAGCGCCTGACGCAGGTAGTGGCTGTCGTGAAAACTCGTGCTCTGGTAACCGAGCATGATGTCGTCCGCGCCGGGCACGCCCATGATGAAGTTGCAGCCGGCGACGCCGAGCAGGGTGAGCAGGGTGTCCATGTCGTCCTGATCGGCCTCGGCGTGGTTGGTGTAGCAGACGTCGCAGCCCATGGGCAGGCCGAGCAGCTTGCCGCAAAAGTGATCCTCCAGGCCGGCGCGGATGATCTGCTTGCCGTCGTAGAGATACTCGGGGCCGATGAAGCCGACCACGGTGTTGACCAGGAGCGGCGCGAAGGCGCGGGCGACGGCGTGGGCGCGGGCCTCGCAGGTCTGTTGGTCGAGGCCGTGGTGCGCGCCGGCGGAGAGGCAGGAACCCTGGCCGGTCTCGAAATACATGACGTTGTCGCCGACGGTGCCGCGTTTCAGCGAGAGCGCCGCCTCGCGCGCCTCGCGCAGAAGGGCGAGGTCGAAGCCGAAGCTTTTGTTGGCCGCCTCGGTGCCGGCGACGGATTGGAAAACGAGGTCCAGCGGCGCGCCGCGGCGGATGCACTCGAGGCTGGTGGTGACGTGCGCCAGCACGCAGGACTGGGTGGGTATCTCGTAGCGGTGGATGAGCTCGTCGAGCAGGCGCAGGAGGGTCTCGACCGCGGGCACGCTGTCGGTGGCGGGGTTGATGCCGATGACCGCGTCGCCGCAACCGTAGAGCAGGCCGTCGAGGGTGGAGGCGGCGATGCCGTGGGGATCGTCCACCGGGTGGTTGGGCTGGAGGCGCACGGAGAGACGGCCGCGCAGGCCGAGGGTGTCGCGAAAACGCGTGACGACGCGACGCTTGGCAGCGACGAGGATGAGGTCCTGGTTGCCCATGAGCTTGGAGACGGCGGCGACCATCTCGGGCGTGAGGCCGGGCGCGAGCGCGGCGAGGGCGGCGTCGTCGGTTTCGTAGCGCAGCAGCCACTCGCGAAACTGCCCGACGGAGAGCCCGGCGACCGGCGCGAAGGCGGCGCGGTCATGGGTGTCGAGGATGAGGCGTGTGACCTCGTCGCTTTCGTAGGGGATAAGTGGATACCGGATAAAATCGGCCAGCGGCACCTCGGCCAGCAGGAGCTGCGCGGCCACGCGTTCCTCGGCCGAGGCGGCGGCCACGCCCGCGAGCTCGTCGCCCGAGCGGCGCGGGGTGGCCTTGGCCATGAGCTCGCCCAGCGTGGCGAAGGCGTGGCGGGTTTTTCCGAGGGTGGTCGCGTAGGGCATCGCGGCGGAGGAGAGGGCGGCGAACGAGGAGGGGGACGGCGGCGGCGGGACGCGTTTACTTTGTTTGAAACTGGGCGGGCAGCCAGAGCGCGATTTGCGGAAAGATCATGATCAACACGAGGGTGACAAACATGATGAGGGCGAAGGGCACGATGGACGCGTAGATGTCCCGCAGCCCGATTTCCTTCGGCGCCATGGCCTTCATCAGGAACAAATTGTAGCCGAAGGGCGGCGTGATGTAGGCGATCTGGCAGGTGATGGTGTAGAGGATGCCGAACCAGATCGGGCTGAAGCCGAGCGCGGAGACGAGCGGCACGTAAAGCGGCGCCACGATCACGAGCATGGCGGTGTCGTCGAGGAACATGCCCATGACGACGAAGGAGACCTGCATGAGCAGCAGCACCTGCCAGGGGCTCATGCCCCAGTCGTTGATGAAGAGGCCCTCGATGGCGCGCACGGCCCCGAGGCCGTCGAAGACCGCGCCGAAGCAGAGCGCGCCGAGGATGATCCACATGAACATGGCGCTGACGTTGAGCGTCTGTTTGACCGTCTCGTGCAGCACCTTGCGGGTGAGGCGGCGCTTGGCCACGGCGATGAGCAGCGAGGCGGCGGCGCCGATGGCGGAGCTCTCGACCAGGCTGGTGATGCCGAGCAGGAAGAGCCCGATGACGGTGAACATGAGCCCGAGCGGCACCAGGCCGGCGGCGAGGAGCCCGAGGCGCTGGGCGGCGGTGTAGCCGGAGCGATCCTCGTCGGAAAGCGGCGGGCCGAGCCCGGGGTTTTTCCGGCAGCGCACGGCGACATAGACGATGAAGAGCGCGGCCATGAGCAGGCCCGGCACGACGCCCGCCAGCCAGAGTTGTCCCACCGGCTGACGCGCGATCATGCCGTAGAGCACCAGCACGACGCTCGGCGGCACGAGGATGCCGAGGGAACTGCCGGCCTGGATGACGCCGGTGATCATGCGCTTGTCGTAGCGGCGCTTGAGCATCTCCGGCAGCGCGATGCTGCAACCGATGGCCATGCCGGCGACGCTGAGGCCGTTGATGGCGGAGATGAGCACCATCAAGAGGATCGTGCCGATGGCGAGGCCGCCCGGGATCCAGCCGGTCCACTCGTGGATCATCTCGTAGAGGTCGTTGGCGATGCCCGACTCGGAGAGCATGTAGCCCATGAAGATGAACATGGGCAGGGTGAGCAGGGGATACCAGTTGAGCAGTTTGATGCTGGCGTTGAAGGCCATCTGCGAGCCGCCGTCGCCCCAGAGCATGAGCGCGGAGGCGGCGCCGACCGCGCCGATCATGGCGAAGACGCGCTGCCCGGTGGCGAGCAGCACGAGCATCGAGCCGAACATGAAGGCGATGATGAGTTCGGGGCTCATGCGGGGAGCTCCTTTCCGCAGGCCTTGACGATGTCCTGCGCCACGATTGCCAGGCCCTGCAAGAGCATCAGGCCCATGCCGGCGCTCATGATGATCTTGATCGGGGCGAGAGGCGGCGCCCAGGCGGTGAAGTTTTTCTGGTTATACTCGAGCGAGTAGCGGGTGCTCTCGATGCCGCCCCACAAGAGCACGACGAGGTAGAAGAGCAGCACGAGCCCGGTGATGCTGTCGGCGACCGCCTTGGTGCGCGGCCCCCACCGATCGTAGAGCACGTCCATGCGCACGTGCGCGCCCTCCTTGAGCGTGTAGCCGCCGCCAAGCAGGTAGTAGGCGGCCATGCTGAACTGGGCCATTTCCATGACCCAGATCGCGGGCGATTTGAGCACGACGTTGGAAACGACCGCGTAGGTGAGCACGGCCATCATCACGAAGAGCAGATACATCGTGATGCGGCCGACCACCTCGTTGGTCGCGTTGACCGCGCGCACGAAGCGGGCGACCACGCGGAGGAGGGTGTGGGTCATGGGCGGGCGGAGGGACGGCGGGACGGAGGGACGGGGCGACTGTGGTGTCGCTCAAATAACCAAGCGGATAAGCCGGGCTTGAGCGGAGGACGGACATTCCTGTCCGTCGGTTTGGGACAAATAGGGAACAGATTGACGGACAAGAATGTCCGTCTTCCTTTTAGCCAGCACCGACCATAAATTGGATCCGTGCCCGCACATAAGCATTCGCTCGGCTACAGATCGAACGCCGCACCACGGAGCCGCGGCTCCGCGGGGCGTGCACCGGCGAGCGCCGGGATTGGCGAGACGCCGGCGCGCCGGCGCTCAGTAGCGGTAGGGTTTGCCGGCCTTGGTCATCATCGCGTTGTAGTCCTTGAAGATCTGCACGACCTTGGCGGCGCGCGGGCTGGTGGCGGCGATCTCGTCCCAAAACTTGTGCGCCTCGGCCTCGACCGTCGCCCACTCGGCGTCCGGGATGCTGGTGAGTTTCAGCTTGGTGCCCTCGGTGCGCAGCTTGGCCTCGCCCGCCCAATACCAGTGCTGGCGGTAGTAGTGGGAGCTATCCATGCAGAGCTTGAAGAGCGTCTGGAGGTGCGGCGGCACGGCCTGCCAGGATTTGGTGTTGGCGAAGTAGGAACCGCACCAGGCGCCGGAGATGTTGTTGGTCAAAAAATACTCCGTCACGTCGGCCCAGCCCACGGTGTAGTCCTCGGTGATGCCGGACCAGGCGATGCCGTCGAGCTCGCCGGTGCGCAGCGCCATCTCGACGTCCTCCCAGGGCAAGGTCACGGGCACCACACCGAAGCGGGTGAGAAATTTGCCCGCCGTCGGGAAGGTGAAGATCTTTTTGCCCTTCAGGTCGGCGAGGCTGGTGATGGGCGCCTTGGTGGCGAAATGGCAGGGGTCCCAGGCGCCCGCGCCGAGCCAGGTGACGCCCTCGATCTCGGCGTAGGATTCGGCCCAGATCTTATCCAGCCCGAAGGTGTGAAACAGGGCCGGCACGTCCAAACTGTAGCGGGTGGCAAAGGGGAAATAGCCGCCGAAAACCGCCACGTCGGCGGGCGAGGCGATGGAGTCGTCGTCGCTCTGCACGGCGTCGATCGTGCCCGCCTGCATGGCGCGGAAGAGCTCGCTGGTCGGCACCAGCTGGTCGGCGAAAAAGAGCTCGATCTCCATCTCGCCGTTGGCCGCGAGATTGAAGGCGTCGATGGAGGGCTTGATGACGTGCTCGGCCAGCGCCGCGCCGGCGTAGGTTTGGAGGCGCCATTTGATTTTTTTCTTGGGCGCGGAAGAGGCGGCGGCGTCTCCGGATTCGGTTTTGGCGCAGCCGGCGAGGGCGGCGGCGGCCAAACCCAGCGAGGCGTTTTTCAGGAACTGGCGTTTGTTCATGGTGGTGTGGTGAAGTGGCGAGGATGGGCGACGGCGGCGCCCCAGGGCGCTCCACCGACGTTGGTGAACGAGTCATCCGGTCGCAAAACACCGAGCATCGGACATACCAAGAGCGCGGCACTCCCGGCCAAATAAGCGGACCGTCCGATCCACGTGGCCCGAGCTACTTGGCCCCGACACCACGATGGAGCCGCCCCGACCTTCGCTCAACCCGCGCGCGGCGGGCGCCGGCGGCGGGGTCGTCGCGCGCGGCGGGCGCCGGCGGGCGCAGTCCGGAGCCCGGCCGCTAAGCTCGGCCGCTGAGCTCGACGGAACACCGGAACGCGAGTCGCGTGGCGGTCGAAAGACCGAGTGATGCTCGCCCCCCCCAAGGCCGCGCTCGCGGAGCGAGCGCGCTACTTTCCGGACGCGGATCCCAAGCGGCTTCAGGATCGGGTCGAAATGCAGCCGCCATCGGGGGAGGTGCCGGCCATGCGGCAATACATCGGCTTGAGCCTCGCGTGCTCGCTCCAGAAAGGCGGACGCGGCGCGTTTTCCAGCAGGGCCAAAAGCATCGCCACGTGAATGTGCCAGCCGGAGGCGAAGCTGCCGACTTCCTGAAGATCGGGACCGGACGCGCGATGGATCACCAGCAGCCGCACCTTGTCGCCCTCGGGGCGGAGATCGAAGGTCACCACCGAGTCGTCGCCGCCGAAGGTAAACTCCAGCAGCCGCGGCGCCTCGCAGCGGAGCACGCGCCCCTCGAAGGTCACGCCCGGATCCTGCACCTTGGCGTATTCGGCGGGCGGCGTCTCGTCGGGCGAGAGATTCTTGTGGCACATGGCAAACTCGGCCTTGCCGCCCGCCTTCTGTTCCCAGACGCCGCCACAGAACCAGCGCGCGCGCTTTTCGGGATCCAGAATGAAGTCCCAGACCCGCTCGATGGGACCGGGCAGGAGACGCAGCAGACGCACCTCGCCGGGCACGGGAAGTTCGGCGGGCGCTTGATTATCGATGGAAGGGACGGAGTTCATGAGGATTTGGGTTGGGTTTGGTTTTTGGGCCGGAGTTTCGATTTCGGCCGGGAAGGTGTTTTCGAACCGGACGAGACCTTCGTCTCGGGGGTCCCCGTCGTTTTCCGCGCGGTGTCGTCGGCGAGCAGTTCGCGCTCGAGCGCGTCGAGCCGCGCGGACCAGACGGAGCGGGTTTTTTCGAGCCAGACCTCGAGCTCCCGAAAACCGGCGGGATTGAGCGACTGGATACGCGACTGACCCTCGGCCCGCGAGAGGACCAGGCCCGCCTCGCGAAGCACCTTCAGGTGCTGGGAGATCGCGGGCGCGCTCATGTCGAAGGCGTCCACCAGCTCGCCGGCGCTGCGCTCGCGCTCGGCCAGCAGCTCCAGGATGCGGCGACGGGTGGGATCGGACAGGGCGGCCAGGCTTTGCATGGCACCACTTAATTAAGTATTTCCTTAATTAAGCAAGTTCAAAAACAACTCCACGAACGTCGCGCGCCCCACCCACCCCCGCTCCCCTCCCCAGCCTCGCCTCCGCCCCAGCGCCCTCCCCCGCCCCGCCCGGGGGGCGTCAGCAAAGGTTGACCGGATCCACGTCGAGCACCTGCACCATGTCCTCGGGCCACTCGAAGGCGGCGCGCAGGCGAGAGATCTCGGACACGATGCCGGTCACGGGGCCGTTGCAAAAATACCAGAGCTGCCAGCGATACTCGTCCTGGATCTTCTCGATGGGCGCGGCGGCGGGGCCCATGAGCGTCACCCGTTCGCCCAGCGCCTCCTCGACGCGTTTTTTCCACTGCTCGGCGAAGAAGCGAAGTTTCTCCGGATTCGGCCCGCGGAAGAGGTGGTGCAACAGGTGTCGCGCCGGCGGATAACCGAAGTCCCGGCGCAGCTTCAGCTCCGCCTCGGCGAAGCCGGTGAAATCCGCGTGCCGGGAAAACTGGATCGCACCCGCCTCGGGCGTGAAGGTCTGCACCACGACCTCGCCCGCGCAGTCGCCGCGGCCGGCCCGGCCCGCGACCTGCACGAGGAGCTGGAAGGTCCGCTCGTTGGCGCGAAAATCCGGCACGTGCATCGAGAGGTCGGCGTCCACCAGGCCGACGAGCGTCACGTTGGGAAAATCCAGCCCCTTCGCGATCATCTGGGTGCCGATGAGGATGTCGATGCGGCCGGCCCGGAAGGCGGACAACACCTCGCGGAAGCGGTTCTTTTTCGCCATCGTGTCCGTATCGATGCGTTCGATACGCGCGCGCGGCAGCAGGCGGCGCACCGCCTCCTCCACGCGCTGGGTGCCGGTGCCGCGCCACTTGATCTCGGGCGAGGCGCAGGCGGGGCAGCGGTCGGGGGCGCCGCGCTGGTGTCCGCACAGGTGGCAGCGCAGCGTCTCGTCGCTGCGGTGATAGGTCATGGTGACGCTGCAGTGCGGGCACTCCTCGGCGTGGCCGCACTTGCGGCACTGCATGGCGGAGGAGTAGCCGCGGCGGTTGATGAAGAGGATCGCCTGTTCGCGTTTCGCGAGGCGCCCGTGCAGGGCGTCGAGCAGGCGGCGGGAGAGCGTGACGGCGCCGCGCTGGCGCATGGCCTCGACGCGCATGTCCACCACGTCGATGAAGGGCAACTGGCGGTCGTCGATGCGTTGGGTGAGTTTGAGCAGGCCGTATTTGCCGCTCTGCGCGTTGGCCCAGGTCTCGAGCGAGGGCGTGGCCGAGCCGAGCAGGCAGAGCGCGCCGGCGAGCTTGGCGCGCAGGATGGCGGTGTCGCGGCCGTGGTAACGCGGCGTCTCGTCCTGCTTGTAGGCGGGCTCGTGCTCCTCATCGACGACGATGAGCCGCAGGTTTTGCACCGGCGCGAAGACGGCCGAGCGCGCGCCCACCACCACGCGCGCCTCGCCGGTGGCCAGCGCCAGCCAGCCGTCGAGCCGCTCGCCCTCGCTCAGCATGCTGTGCCACACGACGGCGCGGTGGCCGGGGGCGATGGCCTCCAGCCGCGAGCGCAGCCGCGCCACGGTCTGCGGCGTGAGCGCGACCTCGGGCACGAGAAAGGCCACGCCGCCGCCGCTCTCCAGCGCGTCGTGGATCGCGCGCAGGTAAACCTCGGTCTTGCCCGAGCCGGTGACGCCGAAGAGCAGGCGCACGCCGAAACCGCCGGCGTCGAGCGCGGCGCGGAGGGCGTCCACGGCGGCCTGTTGCTCGGCGTTGAGCTTGTGCGGCAGGGCGGCCACGTGCTCGCCGGCGGCGTGGTCGTCGTCGTAGGCGATGCGCTCGACGCGGCGCAGCTCCTCGCGCACGAGGCCGCGACCGAGCAGACCGTTGATCGCGGCGGCGGTGACCTCGAGGCGCGAGAGCACCAGCGACTTGAGGACCGGGCGCGGTTGAGAGCGGAGAAACTCGTAAACGCGGGCCTGCGCCGGCGCGCGTTTGGCGAGGGCGGCGGCCTCCTCGGGCGGGAGCTGGCGCGCGACGGCGAGCAGTTTTTCCTGCTTCAGCGAAGCGGCCTTGCGCACCGCGCCGGGCAACATCGTCTCGATGATGCCGTCGAGCGGCGCGGCGTAGTAGGCGCTCATCCACTTCGCGAGCCGCAGCAGATCGTCGGGCAGCGCGGGGAAGGGATACACCAGACCGGCGAGCGGTTTGCAGCGCGCGACGGGAAAGTCCTTCGGTTCGGAGAACTCCGCCACGACGCCGAGGTGGAAGCGGTTGACGATCGGGATGCGCACCAGCGACCCGACCTGGATCTGCGCGCGCAACGATTCCGGCACCTGGTAATGCAGGAGTTTGTCGAAGCCCGCCAATGGATGCACGCCGACCGTCATGGAGGGCGCACTTCAAGACAGGACCTCGCCGCCGGCACCAACGAAAAGCGCGCAAGGCGGGCGGTGGGGGGCGGGGGGAGCGGCGGTGGGGGGAACAGGATGCCAGCGCTCCCGGTGGCAAAACGGGCACGTCTCCGCCTGCGCCGCCCGGACTCACACGCGACGGAGGGATTCGACGGACAAGAATGTCCGTTCTCCCCGGTCACCCGCTCGCCGACCACTTGGCGAGCGCGACGCCGGTGAGGCAGCGGCCGGTTTTCGTGGCCTTGTCCTTCTCGATGCCGGCGCGCGGGCCGGCGTAAACGATCTCGCCGCCCGCCGTGCCGCCGCCGGGGCCGAGGTCGATGATCCAGTCGGCCAGGTTGATCACGTCGAGGTTGTGCTCGATCACGATGAGGGTGTTGCCCGCGTCGCGCAGTTTGAAGAGCAGGTCCATCAGGTGCTGGATGTCCACCCAGTGCAGCCCGGTGGTGGGCTCGTCCAGAATGTAGAGCGTGCCGCCCTGCTGGCGTTTGCTCAGCTCGAGCGAGAGCTTGAGCCGCTGCGCCTCGCCGCCGGAGAGCGTGGTCGCGCTCTGGCCGAGGGTCAGGTAACCGAGACCAACCGCCGCGAGCGTCTCCAGTTTGTCCATGATCTTGGGGATGTTTCGGAACAGCCCGATGGCTTCGCGCACCGTCATGTCGAGCACATCGGCGATGGACTTGCCGTGGAAAAGAATCTCCAGCGTCTCGCGGTTGAAACGGCGCCCGCCGCAGCTCGGGCAGGGCGCGTAGGCGTCGGCCATGAACTGCATGTCGAGCTTGATGACGCCGTCGCCCGCGCAGCGTTCGCAGCGCCCGCCGCGCACGTTGAAGGAAAAACGGCTGGCGGTGTAGCCGCGCACCTTGGCCAGCGGCACCATGGCGAAGAGCTCGCGCAGAGGGTCCATGAGGCCGACGTAGGTCGCCGGGTTGGAGCGCGGCGAGCGGCCGATGGGCGACTGGTCCACCTGCACGAGTTTTTCAAACGTATCCAGATTTTCGATATGGCGATGCTTGCCGGGCACGGCCTTGGCGCCGTTGAGCTTGCGCGCGGCGGCGGCGGCGAGCACGTCGTTGACCAGGGTGCTTTTGCCCGAGCCGGAGACGCCGGTGACGACGGTGAGCAGGCCGACCGGGAAACGCGCGTCCACGCCTTTCAGGTTGTGCTCGCGCGCCTCGCGCACGGTGAGGAAAAGGCCGTCGGACGCGGCGGGTTTGGCCTCGCGGGTGACGCGTTGTTTGCGGGCGAGGTAGGGGCCGGTGCGGGTTTGTTTGGCCGGCGCGGCGATGAGCTCGGCCGGCGTGCCCTGGAAAAGCAGGCGCCCGCCCTCGACGCCCGCCTCGGGGCCGAGCTCGATGATCTCGTCGGCGATGCGCATGGTGTCCTCGTCGTGCTCGACCACGAGGACGGTGTTCCCGCGGTCGCGCAGCTCGCGCAGGGTGACGAGCAGTTTTTCGTTGTCCGCCGGGTGCAGGCCGATGCTGGGCTCGTCGAGCACGTAGATGACGCCGATGAGGCCCATGCCGAGTTGGGTGGCCAGGCGCACGCGCTGGGCCTCGCCACCGGAGAGCGTCTCGTAGTCGCGGTCGAGGGTCAGGTAGCCGAGCCCGGTCTCGAGCAGGAAACGCAGGCGCTGCTCGATGCCGACCACGATCTCGCGCAGGGCCTCGTTGCCCGCGGCCTCGGCGAGCAGGCCGGCGGCGAGCGCGTGGGCCGAGGCCACGTCGAGCGCGAAGAAGGCGGCGATGTCGAGCGGCGGGGTGGCGGTGGCGGCGTCGGAGTCGGATGTGGGAGCGGGCGGGGACTGGGGAGCGGATGGGGTGGACGCGGGCGGGGCGAAACGGCTCCGCCGTTCCGCTACGGGGGACGCGGACGCGGGGGCGGCGCCGCGGATGGTGACGGCCATGCTGCGGGCGTTGAGCCGGCCGCCGCGACAGGTGGGGCAACGTCCGCTGACCATGAAGGTCGCGAGGCGGGCGCGGAAACCGTCGCTGTCGGTCTCGCGAAAACTCTCCTCGAGGTCGGCGATCACGCCGGGGAAGGGCATGGCGCGGGCCTCGCGCATGCGTTTGAGTTTAAAGGCAAACTGCCGCTCGCCGGCGCCGTGCAGGATGGCGTGACGCGTCGATTCGGGCAGCTCGGACCACGGCGTTTCCGGATCGTAGGGCAACTGCTCGGCGAGCTGCTTGAGCAGGGCGTTGTGTTTGATGATGAGATTTTTCCCGCCGATGCGCCACGGCTTGATGGCGCCCCCGCGCACGGACTTCGACGGATCGGGCACGATGAGTTCGGGCACGAAGCGGAGTTTGCGGCCGAGACCGTCGCAGTCGGGGCAGGCGCCCTCGCGGTGGTTGAAGGAGAAATGGCGCGGCGTGAGTTTCTCGAAGACGTCGCCGCAGATCTCGCAGGCGAGCGACTGGGAGAGCGGCAGCTCGCGCCAGTGGTCGGCGGGCGCGCCGGGTTTTTGCGAGAGCACGAGGGCGCGGTCCTTGCCCTCGCGAAAGGCGAGTTCGAGCGAGTCGGCGAGGCGCGAGCGTTGTTCGGCGACGGCGACGAGGCGGTCCACCACCAGCTCGACCGTGATCTCGCGCGTGCCCTGGCCGTTGGGCACGAGGTGCGGGTCGTCGAGGTTCTTCACCTCGCCGTCGAGGCGCACACGCTGGAAGCCGCGCTGACGCAGGCGGGGCAGTTCGTCGCGCAGCACGCTCGGGCGGGCGCGGAGCGCGGGGGCGAGCAGCATGATTCGTTCGCCGGCGCAGGCGGCGAGGACGTGTTGCACGTTGTCGTCGAGCGAACGCTGCACGACGCGGCCGCCGTCCTTGGGGCAACGTTGTTCGCCGTGCAGGGCCCAGAGCAGGCGCGCGTAGTCGGCGATCTCGGTGACGGTGGCGATGGTGGAGCGCGGGGACGCGTTGCCCGTGCGTTGTTCGATGGCGAGGACGGGGGAGAGGCCGTGGATGAAGTCCACGTCGGGCCGCTTGAGTTGCTCCAGGACCTGGCGCGCCTGGGTGGAGAGCGACTCCATGTATTTGCGGTAGCCCTCGGCGTAGAGGGTGTCGAAGGCGAGCGACGATTTGCCCGAGCCGGAGGGGCCGGTGACGACCACGAGTTTCCCGCGCGGGATGCGCAGCTCGAGGTTTTTGAGGTTATGCTCTCGGGCTCCCTTGATGTGGATGTGCGTGGCGGGCGCGGGCTGCATGCGGATGGACCGACAGCCTACGCATCCGGGGCGGCGCGCAACGTCGGGCTTGGCAAAAGTTTCCTCGCCGCGCGGGCGGAGCTGGGCATTTGTCCCCGCCATGGCCGACGTTCCCGACCTCTCGACCGATGTGCCGCGCGGCGACGCGCCCCTGCTCTCCCCGCTCCAGCGCCGCATCGCCGGCTTCGCCCTCGGGCTCTGCGCCTTCGTCGCATCGGGCACGCTCATGGTCGGGCTCGGTTTCGTCGGGGTGCTCCTGCTCGGACATTTTTCCGGCGTGCTCTGGCCCCTCATCACCGCCGGCATCATGGCCCTGGTGCTCATGCCGCTGGTGCATCTGCTGGAGCGCAAGTTGAGCGTCAGCCGGATCCTCGCCGTCATCGTGATCTACGGGGCCTTCCTCATCGCGGCGACGGCGTTGCTGGTGATGGTGGTGCCGCCGGCGGTGTCGCAGTTGTTGGATTTCATCGCGTTTATCCCGGAGCTCTGGCGGCGCGCGCTGGAATACGGGCAGGCCAACTACCCCGACTGGGTGGAGACCGTGAAGGGCTACCTCGCCAACCCGCAGGTGAAACAAGCGGTGGAAAAACTCATCTCCGAGGCGCAAGGCCTGGCCGTTCACGCCGTGCCCTCGCTCAAGGCCGCCGGCTCGGGCGCGATCAACCTCTTCGGATTTCTCACCAGCCTGGCGATCATACCGATCTACCTGTTCTTTTTCCTGCTCTCCAGCGGCGACCCGACGCGCAACCTCAACGAGCAGCTCACCTTTGTTAAACCCGACCTGCGCAACGACCTCGTGTTTCTGGTGCGCGAGTTCATCTCGATCATCGTCTCCTTCTTCCGCGGGCAGCTCATCATCGGCCTCATCATGGGCGTGCTGCTCGCGATCGGCTTCAGCCTGATCGGCCTGAAGTTCGGGCTCTTTATCGGCCTCATGCTCGGCGTCCTCAACATCGTGCCCTACCTCGGCACCATCATCGGCCTGAGCGTGGCGCTGCCGCTGGCATTCCTGCAACCGGGCGGCGGCGTGCAACTGGTGGGGCTGGTGCTGGCGGTCTTCATCATCGTGCAAAACATCGAGGGCTGGTATCTCACCCCCAAGATCATGGGTGACCGCACGGGGCTGCATCCGGTGGTCATCATCGTGGCGATCTTCTTCTGGGGCACGGCGCTCGGCGGCATCCTCGGCATGATCCTGGCGATCCCGCTGACGGCGTTCTTCGTGACCGCGTGGCGCTTGGTGAAACGCAAATACCTCACGCCGCTCACGAACCCGACGGAGCGCTGAGGCCGGCGGACACGCCGTCGCCACGCGGAAAATCACACCGTTCGCCGCCATGTTTCGCTGGGACTTTCTCGACCGTTTCCACGACCTCGGCCTGCTCGTGCTGCGCGCCGGGGTGGGCTCGGTGTTTTTGTTGATCCACGGTTTTCCCAAGCTGACCGATCCCGACTCCTGGTCGCGCACCGGGCGCGCGGTGAGCTACCTGGGCGTGGGTTTTGGCCACCAGGTTTTCGGCCTGCTCGCCATCCTCGCCATGACGGCGGGAGCGGTGTGCCTGATCCTCGGTGTGCTGCACCGCCCGGCGGCTCTGGCCCTGACGCTCACGATGCTCGTCGCCGCGATCTGGAAGTTTTTCCCCTTCGGCGGTTGGGACGCCGCCGCTTATCCGGTCACGATGAGCGTGGTGTGTTTCGCCCTGCTCCTGCTCGGCCCCGGCAAGATAGCCCTCGGCAAACGCTGAACCGTCGCCACGGCGGGTTCGCCAGCCGAGGACCGAACAGGGGAACTGGCCAAGCCCCGCCGGACCCGAAAACCGCAACGAAACGCTGCGAACACCAAACTATGGTTCGTTATTTGTAATTATTCCAATTACCACTTGCGGCTTGGAATGATTCCGGTTCTCTGCCGTTCCTTCGTCACCGAAACGTCATCGAATTTTCATGCGCCCCGCCCCCTCCGAACAAGCCGCCCACCTCGCCGAACGTCTGGCGCACAGTGGCTTGCGCAACACACCCCAGCGCGAGGTGATCTATCGCGCCCTCTTGGAGAAACGCGACCACCCCACCGCCGACGAGGTTTACACCCGGGTTCGGCCCGAGATGCCGTCGATCTCCCTGGCCACGGTTTACAACTGCCTCGAAACCCTCGTGCAGTGCGACCTCGTGCGCCAGGTGAACTTCGAGCGCGGTCCCTCCCGCTACTGCGCCAACCTCCGCCCGCACGCCCACTTCCATGACGAGGAGTCCGGCGCCACCCACGACATCGACGTGCCGCCCGAGCTCATGGAGCGCATCCGCGCCATCCTCCCCGCCGGCTATCAGGCCAAAACCATCGAGATCACCTTCCACGGCCACCAAACCAAGGATGAAGGATGAAGGCTGAAACCTGAGACCTGAAACTCAGCCCTTTTTCTCCTCAACCTCAGCGTTCCAATTTCCGCTCACATCCAGTCCGTTTCCGCCTCCGGCTTCAGCCCTCAAGTTTCATCCTTCAGCCCTCTTTTCCCTACATGCCCTCGCTAGAAATCCGTTCCCTCCACGTCGCCCTCGCCGCCACGCCCGACCAGCCCATTGTCAAGGGCTTGGACCTGACCATCCGCTCGGGCGAGGTTCACGCCATCATGGGGCCCAACGGCACCGGCAAATCCACCCTGTCCAAGGCCATCGCCGGTCACCCCGACTACGTCATCACCTCCGGTGACGTGCTTCTCGACGGCAAGTCGATCCTCGAGATGGAGCCCGACGAGCGCGCCCGCGCCGGCATTTTCCTGGCTTTCCAATACCCCAGCGAGATCCCCGGCGTCTCCATCGCCAACTTCCTCCGCGCCGCCGTCCAGGCCCGCATGGCCGAGGGCGAGGAGCTCGACGCCACCGCCTACTACAAGCGCCTCTACAGCAAGATGGACCTGCTCAAGATCGACCGGAAGTTCACCTCCCGCGCGGTCAACGAGGGCTTCTCCGGCGGCGAGAAAAAGCGCTGCGAAATCCTCCAGATGGCCATGCTCGAGCCCCGCTTCGCCCTCATGGACGAGACCGACTCCGGCCTCGACATCGACGCGCTCAAGATCGTCGCCGAAGGCGTCAACGCCCTCAAATCCGGCGAGCTCGGCGTGCTCCTCATCACCCACTACCAGCGCCTGCTCAACCACATCGTGCCCGACTTCGTCCACGTCATGTATGACGGCCGCATCGTGAAGTCCGGCGACAAAAACCTCGCCCTCGAGCTCGAGGCCAAGGGCTACGACTGGGTCAAAACCGAGCTCGCCACCGCCACCGCCTGAGCGCTCGGACTCGTCACCGAGCTCACGGAGCTCCGACACGGAGTTCACAGAGACAAGCATCACCACCACCAGGAATCACCTCACGCTCTTTTTCCGACCTCCGTGACCTCCGTGTCCGGGCTCCGTGAACTCCGTGGCAAATTCCGATTCATCCCTCATCCCTCAGCCTTCCGCCTTCCGATGAAGCCTCCCACCGAAACCCTCGCGCCCGTCGAGGAAACGCCCGCCGATTTCGCCAATGAAAATCCGGCCGTCGGCATTGACCAGTCCCTCGGCGACTTCACCTACGACGTCAAATACGAGTTCGACGCCGGCAACGGCCTCAACGAGAACGTCATCCGCTACATCAGCGGCGTGAAGAAGGAGGCCGACTGGATCCTCGATTTCCGCCTCAAGGCCTACCAGACCTTCCTCGACAAGCCCCTGCCCACCCACTGGGCGACCAAGGACCTCGAGAACATCGACTTCGACAAGATCCGTTACTACCTGTCCCAGGGCCAGAAGCCCAAACGCACGTGGGACGAGGTGCCCGACGACATCAAAAAGACCTTCGAGCGCCTCGGCATCCCCGAGCAGGAGCGCAAGTTCCTCGCCGGCGTCGAGGCCCAGTTCGACAGCGAGGCCGCCTACTCGAACGTCAAGGACATCGTCGCCAAGCAGGGCGTCATCTTCTGCAACTCCACCGAGGCCCTGCGCGAGCACCCGGAGATCTTCCGCAAGTGGTTCGGCAAGGTCATTCCCACCGGCGACAACAAGTTCTCCGCGCTGAACTCGGCGGTGTTTTCCGGCGGCTCCTTCATCTACGTCCCCAAGGGCGTGAAGGTCGCCATGCCGCTCCAAGCCTACTTCCGCATCAACGCGGAAAACTTCGGCCAGTTCGAGCGCACCCTCATCATCGCCGACGAGGGCGCCGAGGTCACCTACATGGAGGGCTGCACCGCGCCCAAGTTCTCCACCTCCACGCTCCACAGCGCGGTGGTCGAGCTGGTCGCGCTCAAGGGCGCCAAGATCCAATACATCACCGTCCAGAACTGGGCGCCCAACGTCTATAACCTCGTCACCAAGCGCGGCCTCGCGATGGAAGACGCCGAGATCAAGTGGATCGACTGCAACATCGGCAGCCGCCTCACCATGAAATATCCGGGCGTGGTCCTGAAGGGCAAACGCGCCCGCGGCGAGGTCGTGTCCATCGCGCTCGCCAACGACGGCCAGCACCAGGACACCGGCGCCAAGATGATCCACGCCGCCGACGACACCACGTCGCTCATCGTGGCGAAGTCCATCAGCGTCGGCCAGGGCCGCTCCACCTACCGCGGCGTCGTCCACATCCCCAAGCACCTGAAGGGTTGCAAAAACAACACCGAGTGCGACGCGCTGCTGATCAACAGCAACAGCCGCACCGACACCTACCCGGCCATCGTCGTCCGCGGCGACAGCCACGCCGTGCAGCACGAGGCCACCGTCTCGAAGGTTTCGGAAGACATGATCTTCTACATGCAGCAGCGCGGCCTCACCGAAGCGCAGGCGATGAGCCTCGCCGTGAACGGCTTCGTCAACGACCTCGTCCGCCAGTTCCCCATGGAATACTCGGTCGAGCTCAAGCGCCTCATCGACCTCGAGATGGAAGGGTCGGTCGGCTGAGGCCGACCGAAATGACGAATGCCGAATGACAAATGACGAATTGGTCTTCGGCACCGTCACACACCATTCTCCTTCCGACCATTCGTCATTAGTCATTCGTCATTTTCTCGCATGTCAGCTTCCGCACTTCCCGTCTCTCCCACCGCCATCCCGGGCCTCGACCACTCGCGTTTCTCCCAGCACCTTTCCCAACGCGCCTACCTGCCCGAGTGGTGGCTGGCGGCCAAACGCGACGCTTGGGAACAGTTCAACGCCCTGCCGCTTCCCTCCCGCACCGATGAGACCTGGCGTTTCTCCAACCTGAAGGGGCTCGACCTCGACGGCTTCAACCTGCCCGAGGACGCCGCCCAACACATCCCGCACCTGCCCGATTTCCCCCACGCCTCGGAGATCATCTTCTCCAACCGCCAGGTCGTCGGCCGCAGCACCGTCCCCGCCGAGCTCGCCGCCAAGGGCGTCATTTTTTGCCCGCTCGACGAAGCCCTCCGCGACCACGGCGACCTCGTCCGCCGGTATTTCCAAAAACACCCGGCCAAGCTCGGCTCGGAAAAGTTCGTCGCGCTCAACACCGCCTTCTCCGCCTCCGGCGTGTTTCTCTACGTGCCCGCCGACGTGGAGATCGAGCTGCCCTTCGTCGCCCAGCACACCCTCACCGGCGCCAACGTCGCGACCTTCCCGCACACCATCGTCGCGCTCGGCGCCCGCGCCAAGGCCACGCTGGTCGAGTATTTTGTCAGCGGCAGCGCCACCGGCCGCCAGCTCGCCTCGGGCGTCAACGACCTCCATGCCGCCGAGTCCGCCCGGCTCACCTACGTCGGCGCCCAGCAATGGAGCCGCGACACCCTCGCCTTCCAGGTCAACAGCATCGCCGCCGAACGCGACGCGCGCATCGTCGCCCTCAATCTCCACCTCGGCGGCCGCCAGGCCCGCCACGAGTCGCACAGCCGCCTGCTCGGCCCCGGCTCCCACTCCGAGATGCTGGCCCTCACCATCGCCGACGGCCAACAGGAGTTCGACCAACGCACGCTCCAGACCCACGTCGCGCCGCGCACCACGTCGAACCTGCTCTACAAAAACGCCCTGCTCGACACCGCGAAGACCATCTTCTCGGGCCTCATCATCGTCGAGCCGGACGCGCAAAAGACCGACGCCTATCAGAAGAACCGCAACCTGATGCTCTCCGACACCGCCGAGGCCCACAGCCTGCCCGGTCTCGAGATTCAGGCCAACGACGTGAAGTGCAGCCACGGCAGCACCAGCGCGCGCATCGACGCCGACCAGGAGTTTTACCTGAAATCTCGCGGCATCTCGCCGGCCGAGGCCAAACGCATCCTCGTCGCCGCCTTCTTCGAGGAGGTCCTGGAGAAGCTTGAAAACCAGGAGCTTCACGCCGCGCTCACCGGCCTCATCGCCGCGCAGTTCCGGAAATAACGAAAAATCGCGCAAGGCCCCGACCTCGCCCCCTCTGCCCAATAAGCGGACCGGCCCATCACGGCCGGTCCGCTTTTTTTTGAAAGTGGCGGGAGCTTCCAGCTCCCGTCAGCTCCCGTCCCCGTCCCTCCGCAATCATCCCTGCGCATCCGTCCTCCGCCCCACCCTCCCTCCCGGCTCCCACCACCGCCCGAGGCCCGAAAATTTTCCCGCATTTTTTGCTAAATAAAGCATCGCACCGTGTCGATGCGGGCGGGCAAGGTGCCTACGTAGTCACCCCCTCCGGCTCCTCACCTAATAGCATTACACCATGCCTTGGTCGAAATCCCCCCGGCGACGGCCGCCGTCTTTCACCCCGGTGGCGCCCCTCATCGGGTCCCTCCTCGCTCTCGCCGCAGGCACCTCCGCCGTCCGGGCCTTCCCGCCGGCCCCCTTTCTCACCCTCTACGGCATGGTTCGCGACGACCAAGGCCAGGCCATCTCCGTCGATGGCGCCGAGGTGGTCTTTCTGAAAGACGGCGCCGAGCTGCTCCGCACCCCCATCCGTTCGAGCCGCCTGCTCGACCAAAACTACCAACTGCGCCTGCGCATGGACATGGCCCGTCCCGGCACGCGCAGCTACAGCGAGCTCGCCCAGGGCGGCGGCGGCGCCTTCTCGCTCGGCGTCGTGCTCCACGACGTGGTCTATTATCCCATCGAGATGTCCACCCCGCGCAGCGTCGGCCAGCCCGGCCAGCGCGTCCGGCTCGATCTCACCCTCGGCGAGGACAGCGACGGCGACGGCATCCCCGACGCCTGGGAACAAAGCCAGCTCTACGCCGGCGGCGTCCTCCCCGGCCCCGACGGCTGGGACCTCGCCCAGCTCACCCGCGACGGCGATTTCGACGGCGACGGCATCTCCAACTGGCACGAATACATCGCCGGCACCTTCGCCGCCGACCCCACCGACCACCTCGCGCTCCAGATCATCGAGGCCGAGGGAAACCACTCCCACCTCCGCTTCTTCGCCATCTACGGCAAAGTTTACTCCCTCGAGATCTCCACCGACCTCCAGACCTGGACCGCCGCGCCGTTTTTCATCCGCGACCCCGACTCCACCGACTCGGACGACGTCGCCAATCCTCCCGCGCCCCAGGCCTCCGTCCGCGCCGAGTCCACCGACTTCGTCGATCTCCACGCCCCCGCCGACGCCACCGGCCGCACCTTCTACCGCCTCAAAGTCCGATGAGAAACATCCTCCCGCTCGCGGCCGCCGCCTCCCTCGCGCTGGCCGTCCCCGCCTCGCTCCACGCCCAGTGGAAAACCGAGACCTACACGCTCAAGGGCGGCTGGAACGCCATCTGGCTCCACGGCGACGCCTCCCACGCCACCCCCGCCGAGCTCTTCGCCGCCTACCCCGCCGTCCTCGAAATCTGGCGCTGGAACCCCAACCCCGACCAGGTCCAATACACCGACTCACCCTCCTCCCCCGACGCCACCAGCAGCGAGTGGACCATCTGGAACCGCGAGGACGCCGACGAACAACAACTCACCGCCCTCGTCGGCCAATCCGCCTACCTCGTTCGCTGTAGTGGCGCATCCACTACGACCACCACCGTCTCCATCCCGCAGCGCCCCCGCCCGCCCGCCGCCACCTGGCTGGTCAGCGGCGCCAATTTCCTCGGCTTCCCGTCCGACACCTCCAGCCCGCCGATCCTCTCGTCCTACTTTTCCACCTTCACCGCCGCCACCACCTCGCCTTCCAAGATCTACAAATACATCGGCGGCGACCTCGGCTCCACCAACCCCCTCCAGGTCTCCGCCACCGCCGAACGCCTCGACCGCAACACCGCCTACTGGTTCGAGGCCCAGGTCGTCGGCGACTTCACCGGCCCCCTCCGCTACGAGCTCCCCGGGACAGACGGTCTCGCCTTCGGCCGCACCGGCAACCTCATCACCCTCGGCGTCAACAACCGCTCCACCAGCGCCGTCACCCTCACCTTTTCCACCGCCACGTCCGAGCCCGCTCCCACCGGACAGACCGGCATCACCGGCCCGGTTCCCCTCACCCGCCGCACCTTCGACAGCACCACCTCGACCTACGTCGAGACGCCCGTCGTCGGCGAGTTCACCGTCTCCGTGCCCGCCTCCGGTCGCGTGGACGTCGAGTTCGGCCTCGACCGCAGCCAACTCACGGGCGACTCCAGCGCGCTCTACGCCTCCTTCCTCCGCGTCAAGGACTCCGCCCGCCTCAGCGACGTGCTCCTCCCCGTCAGCGCCCAGACCGCCACGCCCGCCGGCCTCTGGGTCGGACAGGTGGACGTTTCCACCGTCACCAGCACCGTCGCCGGCAGCCCGGGCGACACCACCACGCGCTCCTTCCCCCTGCGCGTCCTGCTGCATGTCGATGCCGACGGCACCACGCGGCTTCTCTCCCAGGCCTTCGTCGGCACCCTCGCCGCCGAAGGTAATCTCCTCGGGGTCTGCACCCGCGAATCCGCCCTTCTCGCCGACAAAAAATCCGAGGCCCTCCGCCTCGTTTCCAGCACCATGCCGCTCGACCGCGCCATCGTCGGCACCGGCTTCTTCGCCATCGGCGCCACCCTCGCGCACACCGTCACCATCCCCTTCGACGATCCCACCAACCCCTTCGTCCACGCGTATCACCCCGACCACGACAACCGCGACGCGCGTTTCGCCCCGCTCGGCGCCGGCGTCGAGAGCCACGATCTCACCCGCCGGCTCACCTTCACCTTTACCAGTTCCCCGCCCAACGGTTCCAGCATCAGCGGTTGGGGCAGCACCATCTATGGCGGCACCTACGCCGAGACCGTCGAGGGCTTGAACAAAAACCCGCTCACCGTCGGCGGCACCTTCACCCTCCGCCGCGTCTCCGAAATCGCCGAGATCACCCTCGACTGAGCCGCCTCCGCCCCGTCCCCCCCTTCATCCCTCATCCTTCATCCCTCCGCCTTCCGCGCCTTCCGCCTTCGGCGCCAGCCCTCCGCCTTCATCCTTTTCTCATGAAATCCGTCTTCTCCGTCCTCCTCCTCGGCCTCTTCGCCGCGCTTCCGCTCCACGCCCAGGTGCCCGCGCTCATGAGCTACCAGGGCCGCGTCACCGACGCCTCCGGCACCCCCATCGGCAACACCACGCCGGCCAACCGCACCGTCACCTTCAAGTTCTACTCCACCAGCACCGGCGGCACCCCCGTCTATGCCGAGGCCCAGACCGTCACCATCTCCGGCGGCGAGTTCTCCGTCCTCATCGGCAACGGCACCGGCGTCTCCGGCTTCCACGGCCCCTCCGCCCCCGCCCTCACGCCCTACACCACGCTGCCCGGGGTCATGACCGGCACGCTCTACCTCGGCCTCACCGTGGACGACGGCACCTCCGCCGCCGACCCCGAGATCACCCCGCGCCAGCAGATCGTCTCCGCCGCCTACGCCTTCCGCGCAAAATACGCCGAGGGCCTTTTGGACAACACCCTCTCCACCTCGATGCTCCAATCGAGCTCGGTCACCACGACCAAGATCCTCGACGCCAACATCACCACCTCGAAGCTCGCCGACGCCAACGTCACCACCGCGAAAATCCAGGACGGCAACGTCACCACCGCCAAACTCGCCGACGGCAGCGTCACCACCGCGAAGATCGCCAGCGGCGCCATCGACGGCGCCCGCATCGCCGACGGCTCCATCGGCAACGCCGACCTCGCCGACAACGTGGTCAACAGCGCCAAAATCACCGACGGCGACGTGCGCTCCATCGACATCGCCGACGGCAACGTCACCACCGCCGACCTCGCCGACTCCGCCGTCACCACCGCCAAGATCGCCGGCGGCGCCATCGACTACAACCGCCTCGCCGCCGCCCTCCAGCAGGCCCTCTGCCCCCCCGGCACCATCCTCGCCTACGGCGGCGACAGCGCCCCCGCAGGTTGGATCCTGTGCGACGGCACCGCCCTCAACCGTAACACCTACTCGGCTCTCTTCGCGGTCGTCGGCACCCGCTTCGGCTACGGCGACAGCTCCAACTTCCGCGTTCCCGACCTGCGCGGCCGCTTCCTCCGCGGCCGCGATGGCGGCGTCGGGCGCGACGATGATCGCAACTCCCGCTCCGCCATGAACAGCGGCGGCGCCACCGGCGACGCCGTCGGTTCCGTCCAGGACGACCAGCTCCGCAGCCACAACCACTACTACAACGACATCTACTACTCCGAAAGCGGCGGCGACAGCTCCATCTACAACAACAGCCGGGGCTCCGGCGACACCGACTACGACAACGAGCCCTGGCAGATCGGCCGCTACACCAACAACACCGGCGGCAACGAGACGCGCCCCGAAAACGCGAACGTCAACTACATCATCAAATACTGAGCGGGCGCCTCCCCCACGCCGCCACCGCCCCGCTCCGCCTCCCGCGAGCACCGCTCTCCGCCCGCCCGTCGCCCGGCGCCCATCCCCGCGCGCCTCGCCCGGCGCCGCCCCCGCCCCGCTCGTCCGCCCCCGCCCGCAGCCCGTCCCGCCAGCCCCCCGCCTCCCCGCCATGCGCTTCTCCCGCTTCCTCCGCGCCCTGCCCCTCGCGGCCGCGCTCGCCCTCGTATTCGCCCCGTCGATACGCGCCCAATACGAGGTGGAGGGCGGCGTCGCCAACGAGCTCAGCTACCGCTCCGGCGGCATCCCCGTCGGCCCCACCGGCACCCCCACCGGCGACCCGACCATCACCCCCCAGTTCTCCAACGTCGTCGAAACCTCCGCCACCGCCGGCCCCGTCTCCGCCTCGACCACGCTCACCTCCCGCTACCCCTCCTCCGCCGTCGCCGTCCTGCAAAAGGCCAGCCTGGGCAACGCCTTCGCCTCCGGCGTGCCCCGCTACTTCCTCGGCGACCGCATGACGCCGCCGCTCACCTACGTGAACAGCTCCGGCGCCACCGTCACCGTCGCCGCCGACTTCTGGCGCGCCGAGCCCGTCCGCGCCGGCGAGATCGTCACCAACCCCAGCGGCCAGCCGCTCAAGGACTCCACCGGCGCCTCCGTCGCCAACACCGGCGGCGTCATCGTGCCCGCCCTCGACGAGGGCGTGTATGAGACTTTCTACTACAGCCCACACGCCAAGGCCGTCTTCGCCTACCAGTCCGGCCAGGTGCAGCTCTGGTGGCGCTCCCGCCT
>CBINNW010000036.1:0-41255 GCA_966252115.1 uncultured Akkermansia sp. | reverse complement strand
TGGCGCCGGCCTTGGCGAAGTCTTCCTTGAACTTGGCGAAGCCGCCGAGCTCGGCCTCGATGGCGGCGGCGAGCTTGCCGGTCGGGGTGCCGCCCTTGCCGGGGCCGATGGTGCGCCAGAAAAAGGCGTGGTTGGCGTGGCCGCCGCCGTTGTTGCGGACCGCGCCGCGGATCGACTCGGGCACCTTGGAGAGGTCGGAGATGAGGTCGCAAACGCAGTCGGGGGCGGCGACGCCGGCGTCCGCGAGGGCCTTGTTCACGTTGGTGATGTAGGCCTGGTGATGCTTCGTGTGATGGATCTCCATCGTGCGGGCATCGATGTGGGGCTCGAGAGCGTCGTAGGCGTAGGCGAGTTTAGGGAGTTCGTAGGCCATGATTGCGTATGGGTGTTTGGGTGAAAACGGGAAACGGGAGCGGAAACGTGAGACGGATGCGAGCGGCGTCAATCGCGCGCGGGATTTTGCGCCCGAGTTTGTCCGTCGGATTCGACGGGCGCGGGAGGGAGCTCCTGCGCGGCGTCGGGGGGCGGCGCGGGCGCGGCGTCGCCGGAGGCGGACGTATCGTCGGCCGCGGCGCGTTTGAGTTTAAAAAACGCCTGGAGCAGGACGCGGCACTCCTCCTCCAGCACGCCGCCGGCGGTGAGCTCGACGTGGTGGTTGACGCGGGCGAGGGCGTTGAGGTCGGTCGCGCCGCCGAGGCAGCCCATCTTGGGATCGGGCACCGCGTAGCAGACGCGTTTCAGCCGCGACATCAGGGTGGCGCCGCTGCACATGGGGCAGGGCTCCTTGGTCACGTAGAGCGTGCAGTTTTCCAGTCTCCAGTCGCCGATGGCGGCGGCGGCCTGGGTGATGGCCAGCATCTCGGCGTGGGCGGTGGGATCGCCGGCGGCCTCGACCGTGTTGTGGGCCATGGCGATGATCTCGCCGTCGCGCTCGATCACGCAGCCGATCGGCACCTCGTCACGCCGCCATGCGTCGATCGCCTGGTTGTAGGCCATCGACATGAAAAACGTGTCGTCTCGCAGCAGTTGCGACGGGAAGCGCTTCGGGAAAGGGCAGGGGGGAGGCGTGGGAGAAGTCTGGACCATGCGGAGAGGGAATCGCGGGCGTGGCGGGAGCGGGCGCCGGGGCGAAGGGAGGAAAGCCTTGACTAGGCGGGGCTCCATGCGGCTTACAAGTGAACTTTACAAATCCACCACGCATGATTCTAGCCCTTATCCCCGGCCTCCGCGCCACCTTGTATGTCTGACGGAAAATCGATCGAAGTCGAAGGCATAATCGTCACGGTCCTTCCGGGAACGATGTTCAAGGTTCAGCTGGCCAACGGGCATGTGGTGCTCGCCCACATCTCGGGCAAGCTGCGCAAAAACTTTATCCGCATCTCCACCGGTGATCGGGTGAAGATGGAGATGAGCCCCTACGATCTGGAGAAGGCGCGCATCACCTACCGGGTGCGCGAGCAGTCGTCGCCGTATCACCGGCCCGGCGGCCAACGCCGCCGCTGATTTTCGTCGCGGAAACTCGTCCCCCGCCCGGCCCTCGGTCCGGATGGGCGACGGGAAGGTGACGAGGGGGTCCGATCATGGCCCGCGCACCAAAACGGAAAAAAACTCCGCCGCTCCCCGAATCCGCCGACGGCGGGCACGCGGTCGAGGGCGCTCCCCCCGGCGGCGTCGCGTCGGGCGCGGACGCGGCGGACGCGACGAAGGAAACCCGCGCGTCCGAGGAGACTGCCGCGGTTGATGCGACCGGCGCCGCGGATGCAGGCCGGCCCGAGCCGTCCGAGACTCCGCCCGACGCGCCGGTGTTGCCCGACGCGATGGAGGAGCTGATCCAGGATTTCGGCAACGTGCTCACGCTGGAGCGCGGCCGCTCGGCCCACACGCTGGCCGGCTACGAAAGCGACCTGCGCCAGTGCGCGCTCTGGCTGGCGACCCACAAGGGCGTGCGTGACTGGCGCGAGGTCACCGGAGCCCAGGCGACGGATTGGCTGTATTCACTCAGCCAGGACGAGTTTGCCGTGGCCAGCATGGCGCGAAAACTCTCCGCGCTGCGCGGTCTGGCGCGCCACCTGGTGCGCGAGGAGCTGCGGCCCGACGATTTCAGCGCGCTCCTGCAAGGGCCGAAACGCGTGCGCCGCGTGCCGGGCATGCTCAGCGAAGCGGAGGTGGCGAGGCTCCTCTCGGCGCCGCAGGGCGGCGATGTTTTCGCGCTGCGCGACCGCGCGATTCTGGAGCTGTTTTACTCCAGCGGGCTGCGGGTGAGCGAGCTGGCCGGGATCAATCTTCAGCAGCTCGATCTGGAGCAGGGTTATCTCCGGGTTTTCGGCAAGGGCGCGAAGGAGCGCGTGGTGCCGGTCGGCGGCAAGGCGATCGAGGCGCTGCGCGTGTATTTGTCGGCCGGCCGTCCGGGCTTGGTGAAAAGTCGCACCGGCAGCGCGCTGTTTCTCAGCGAACGCGGCGGGGCGCTGTCCCGGAAAACGCTTTGGGTGATCGTGCAAAAATACGCGGCGCGCGCCGGCATCACCCGCGGCGTGAAGCCGCACCAGCTCCGGCACAGTTTCGCCTCGCACCTGTTGGGCGGCGGCGCCGACCTGCGCGCGATCCAGGAGATGCTCGGCCACGCCAATCTCGCCACCACCCAGATCTACACGGCGGTGGAGGAGAAGCGCCTCGTCGAGCAGCACGGAAAATTCCACCCGCGCAACCGCGACGCGTGAACGTGTGGCCGGCCGTGCTGAAGATTGGCCGGAGTCGCCCAACGCCAACGCTACAGCGGCCGGAAGGGAGATGATAGGGTTGGCCGTCCCCGGCCAACCCCGGCCGCAGGCCGGTGCGGGGGCTTTTCAAGCCATTGGCCGAGGACGGCCAACGCTACACAGGCACCTTGTCCTCAGCTCAGGGCAGCAGCTCGACGGCGAGACGCAAGAACACCCGGGCGCTTGTCCCCGCTCCGCCACCGCCTTCATCGCCGCCGCCCAGCGCGGCCGCGGTGCGAAACACAAGCGTCTCGCGCGCGCCGTCGCCGCTCGGCGTGGTCGAGTGCAACAGCACCTCGCCGGTGTCGCGGCGCCAGCCCACGAGATCGTTGGAAATCTCGACGACGTAGCGCACATCGCCGCGCCCGCCGACGGGACGCTCAAAGCTCAGCGCGAGGTGCGTCTGGCCGCTCACGTTCACCGCCACCCCGGCCGGCAGTCGCGCGCCCGGGTTGGGGGCGCGCGGGTCGAGACCGAGCGCGTATTCGAGCAGGTTTGGCGCGCCGTCCGCGTCGGGATCGCCGGTGAGCGAGCCGACGGCCGCCTGCGAGCGTTCGGGGCCGGAAAAGTTTTCCCCGAGCCAGGCGAACACGGTTCCGTTCGCGAAGGGGGTGGCGAGGCGCATGACGGGGTCGGTGGCGTCGGTGGTGTCGATGACGATGCTCGTGAAGGCGCCGGGCGAGATGTCGAAGAGCGAACCGAAAGGGTCGTCCGGGTCCACGGTCACGGCCGGCACGAGCAGGTTCATGCCGAAGATGCCTTCGAGCGAGGCCACGTTGACCACCAGCAGTTCGACGTTTTCCCAGACGAGCCGCGCGCCCTCGCGGGCAGGCACCGAGATACGTTCCACCGTCAGGCGGGGCACGGTCTGCGTGGCGCCGATGCCGCCGATATCGGCCGTCGGTCCGTCGTAGTCCGCCATGAAGTCCTCCAGCGTGGCGTAGTGGGCGGGGATCAGACCGGCCGCCCGCGCCATCGCGAAACTGGCGAAACTGGAGCCGGCGCCGGTGTCCAGCAGCCACTCTCCCGTGGCCGTCGCACCGCCGTGTTCCAAACGCACGTCGGGCACCAACGGATTTGCCTCATGCGAGGGCAAAACTTCTCCCGGCGGCGGCACCTCGTCGATGAAATCGCGCAACACCAGCGGCACCGTCGCCTGCGTCGCGGGTTCGGGCGCGCCGGGTGGCAGAAGCTCGGTCACCAGGGCCTCCAGCTCCGCCATCGGCGTGGGGTCCATCAGCATACGGCGCTGCCGGATGACGGGCATGCCCACCAGGTTCAGCGGGCTCACGATGGGGAAACCCAGCACTTCCTGCACCTCCGCCGTGCCCGTCTCGCGACGCACCCACAGGCCGTAGTCGCCGTAGGCGTCGAACTCCGAGGGGAAAATCTCCTCGGCCGTGCCGATCGCGCCGTTCCGCACCCACACGCCAAACGGCCGCGTGACGTCGCCCAGCTCCTCGCCGCCGATGCCTATCTCGGTGAAGGAGCCCACGAAATCCCCGGCCTCCAGGCCGAGGTCGGCCACGTCATACTCGCCGGTGGCGTGCAGGTGGCTGATCGCGAAACCCGAGGCGCCCGTGTCCACGAAAACCGTCAACAGCACCGGCTCGGTTTCGCCGCTGTTCGGGTTGAACCAGGTGATGAACGCGTTCCCGTTCGCCGGGTCGGAGATCAGGGCGTAGAGTCGCGGTTGGTCGAGCGCGCTGGCGTTGATCGCCCCGTAGTTCGGATCGGTCAGCACGATCTCGGCGGCCCCCGCGCCTCCCGGAAGCAACAGGGGGACGGCCGCGGCCAACGCGAGTCGGGCGAATCGGGCCAATCCGCGGGCGCGGGCGAGGGCGGGGGAGGGGGCGGCGACGCGAGGGGTGCGCATTCGCCCCAACCGTGCGCGAATCCCACGCGAGCGCGAGCCGCGCGCGGTCTTTGGGTGCTCGGGGTTTTGTCGTAGCCGAGCGCGCGGCTTTTTGCCCCTCTTGGCGCCCTCCATGGAAGTCATCGTCCTCGGTTCCGGCACCTCGCACGGGGTGCCCATGATCGCCTGCGAATGCCCGGTCTGCGTTTCCCCCGATCCGCGCGACCGTCGCACCCGCGCCTCGATCCACGTCGTCATGAACGGCCGCCGTATCCAGATCGACGCTACGCCGGAGTTTCGCCTCCAGGTGATCCGCGAACGCATCCCGGCGATCGACACCTTCATCCTCACCCACGGCCACGCCGACCACGTGCTCGGCATGGACGACCTCCGCCGCTACTGCGACGCGCGCGAGGACGGCGTGGTGCCGGTCTATTGTTCCGAGGAGGGCGAGGAACGCGTCCGCGCCATCTTCCCCTACGCGCTCAAGCCGCGCGGGGAAAAACCCGACGGCTACGCGCGCTTCGAGCTCCTGCGCATGCCCGCCCGCCTCGAGCTGCCCGAGGGCGTGATCGAGAGCACGCCGCTGCCCCACGGTCGCGTCGAGACGCTCGGGCTCGTCTTCACCGAACGCGGCTCCGGCGCGCGCTTCGCCTACTACACCGATTGCAAGACACTTCCGCCCGCCGCGCTCGAGCTCGCCCGATCGGTGGATCTGCTCCTGCTCGACGGACTCCGCCCGACGCCGCACCCGACCCACCTCTGCATTCCGGAGGCCTTGGAATTGATCGCCGCCCTCGCGCCTCGCTCCGCCTGCCTCACCCATCTCAACCACGACGTCCACCACGCCGACGAGGATCGCCTGCTACCTCCGGGCGTGCGCTTCGCCTGGGACGGACAGCGGCTCGGCCTGTAGCGGCTTTAATCCCCACTGGTTCGATGGGAAAAAGAGCTTGCGCCCTTAAATCCTAGTGATTTGATCCGGTTTAAATCCGCCCCTGCTTCCATGCGTCTCTCGAAAAAAGGTGAATACGCGCTACGCGCCCTGATCGACCTCGGCCTCGCCGCCGAGGCGGGTCGGGAGCTTGTGCGGGTCACCGAGCTTTCGGACCACGAGTTGATCCCGGTGAAGTTTCTCGAGCAGATCATGCAGGAGCTGAAGGCGGCGGGCTTCGTCGAGAGCCAACGCGGTAAATTCGGCGGCTATCGGCTGGCCCGCCGCGCGTCGGACATTCCCATCGGCGCGGTGGTGCGTTTCATCGACGGGCCGCTGGCGCCGATCGGCTGCGTGAGCCACACCGCCTACGAACGATGTAGTTGCCCCGACGAGGAGCACTGCGGTCTGCGCATGCTCATGCTCGACGTGCGCAACGCCATCGCCGGCATCCTCGACCGCTACTCCATCGCCGATGTCGTCGAGGTGACGCTGCGCAAGCTCCGCCGCGACTCGCTTCCGCTGCCCTTCGGGGCCACGCGTCCCGCTCCCGGCGCGGGCGGGAAAAAAAGTCCCGCCCGTCCCCGCCCGACGACCCCGCGTCGTCGCGCCTCCTCCGCCCGCCGGCTCGCCCCGGTCGAGGGCCTGCTCTCCGAACTCATCCCCGACTACACCATCTGAGCCACCCCGGCGGCTCCTCCCGGCCATGAGCACCACCGTCTCCACTTCCTCGTCCGCCTCCCATCCGCCCGCGCTTCCCGAGTGGCTCGCCATCGTGCGCGCCAAGGTCGAGGGCCTGCGCTTCGGCGTCGTCCAAATCGTCGTCCACGACGGCAAGGTCACGCAGATCGAACGCACCGAGAAAACCCGCCTTTCCGACTCCGCCTCGTAGCGGAACGGCGGAGCCGTTTCGCCTCCGCCCCTCTTTTTCCCACCGCCACCCGCGGAGGAACCTGTATCCAAAAACCTAGCACAGCAACCCGACTGACCCGACCACGGGAAGTTCCCATGCACACAGACCCAACACCCGTCTCCCATGTGGAACCCGAATGTCACCCGCGCCGCGGCCGCCTACTCCGCCGCGTTCACCGCCCTCGCGTTGGCGCCCTTCACGGCGCACGCCCAATCCGCCGCCGCGTCGCCTGACGACGTCGCCGCCCTGCGCGAGCAGATCCGCCTGCTCGACCAGAAACTCCGCGCCCTCGAGCGCAACCTCGAGCTCAAGGACGAAGCCGCCGCCACGGCCGCCAAAAACCAACCCAAACTCACCGTCGGCGACGGTCGCGTGGAGATCGCCTCCGCCGACGGCAAAAACTCCCTTCGCCTGCGAGGTCTCGTGCAGGCCGACGGGCGCTTCAACCTCGACGACGTCAACGCGCGTCACGACACCTTCCTGCTGCGCCGCGCCCGCCTCGCCTTCGAAGGCAGGTTCAGCGAGCGCTTCGGCTACGTCATCCAGTCGGAGTTTGCCGGCGGCGCCGTCACCATCCTCGACGCCAACGTTCTCACCGCGCTCACGCCCGCCTTCAATATCCGCGTCGGCCGCTTCAAAACGCCCGTCGGCCTCGAGCAGCTCCAGTCCGACCCGGTGGCGTTTTTCAACGAGCGCTCCGTCGTCACCAACCTCACGCCCAACCGCGACGTCGGCGTGCAGCTCGAGGGCGCCTTCCTCGCCGACACCCTGAGCTACCAACTGGCCGTGCTCAACGGCGTGCCCGACTCCGGCAACTCCGCGCAAAACAGCCAGGACTTCGACAGCGACAAATCGGTCGCCGCCCGCCTCTTCGCCACTCCCTTCGCCAAGCGCGAGGACTCGGCCCTGCGCGGCCTCGGCTTCGGTGTCGCGGCGAGCCGGGGCAACTACGACACGAGCTCCGGCCGCGCTTCCGGCTACCGCAGCGACGGGCAGCAAACCTTCTTCGCCTACGAGAGCAGTGTGCTCGCCGACGGCGCCGGCTTCACTTTCTCGCCCCAGGCCCACTACTACGCCGGCCCCTTCGGTCTGCTGGTCGAATATGTCTCGTCGTCCATCGAGGTGCGCCGCTCCGCCGCGTTGCCCGTTCGCGAGATCGAGAACACGGGCTGGAACCTCTCCGCCGGCTACGTCCTCACCGGCGAGGACGCCTCCTACCGCGGCGTCACGCCCAAGAGCGTTTTCAACCCCTCCGCCGGCACCTGGGGCGCCTTCGAACTCGTGGCCCGCGTCGCCCGGCTGGACATCGACGACGACGTCTTCACCGGCACCGCCGCCACCCGTCTGGCCAATCCCGACACCAGCGCCACCGAGATCACGACCTACGGCATCGGTCTGAACTGGTATCCGGCCAAGGCCGTGCGCGTGGGGCTGAACTTTTTCCACAACGAGTTCGACCTCGCTGCGGGCGCCTCGCCCGCCGCCTCCGCCGTCGTCGCCGACGACGAGCAGACCCTCATCGGCCGAGTCCAGGTCTCGTTCTGAGCCGGAACGCCGTTCGTATCCAAAAATCAAACACCGCAGAGGCGCCGTCCGCGCCCGAATCGCCATGAAACTCCGTCTCCTCCTCACCCTCCTCGCGGCGGCCGCGCTCGCCACCGCCGCCATCGCCGCGCCCAAACCCGTCGAGCTGCTCAACGTCAGCTACGACCCGACGCGCGAACTTTACGTCGAGTTCAACGCCGCCTTCGCCGCACACTGGAAGGCGACGACCGGCCAGTCCGTCACGATCAAGCAGTCGCACGGCGGCTCGGGCAAACAGGCCCGCTCCGTGATCGACGGCCTCCCGGCCGACGTCGTCACCCTCGCCCTCGCCGGCGACATCGACGCCATCGCGCAAAACGCCCGGGGCGCGCTCCCCGCCGACTGGCAAACCCGTCTCCCGCACAACTCCGCGCCCTACACCTCGACCATCGTCTTCCTCGTCCGGGCCGGAAATCCGAAGGACATCAATGACTGGGACGACCTCGCCCGGCCCGGCGTCTCCGTCATCACTCCCAATCCCAAGACCTCCGGCGGCGCGCGCTGGAACTACCTCGCCGCCTGGGAATACGCCCGACGCCGGGCCGGCGGCTCCGACGAGGCCGGAAAGGCTTTTGTGGAAAAGCTCTTCAAAAACGTGCCGGTGCTCGACAGCGGCGCGCGCGGCTCGACCACGACCTTCGTTCAGCGCGGCATCGGCGACGTGTTCATCTCCTGGGAAAACGAGGCCTACCTCGCGATCAAGGAATTCGGCGCCGACCAGTTCCAGCTCGTCACGCCCTCGCTGAGCATCCGCGCCGAGCCGCCCGTCGCCGTGGTGGACAAGGTGGTGAGGAAGAAGGGCACCGCCGAGGTCGCCAAAGCCTACCTCGACTATCTCTACAGCGAGGAGGGGCAGGACATCGTCGGGAAACACTTCTACCGCCCGCTCTCGGAGAAGGCCGCGGCCAAATACGCGGGCCAGTTCGCCAAGCTCGAACTCTTCACGATCGACGAGGCCTTCGGCGGCTGGGCCAAGGCCCAGAAGGACCACTTCGCCGACGGCGGCACCTTCGACCAGATCTACCTGAAAAAATAACGCGTCCGCCGCCGTGGCACGGGCATCCCCGCCAGTGGTTCCTGTCACGCGCTACCGTCCCGCCGCGCGCGCCGATCCCACGGACAGGAATGTCCGTGCCACTTGTCCCGCCCACGTCCCGGCCCTTCCCGTCCCATGCCACGCCCCCATCGCTCCGTCCTGCCCGGCTTCGGGTTGTCGCTCGGTCTCACGATCACGTATCTGAGCCTGATCGTCCTGCTGCCGCTGTCGGCGGCCTTCATCAAAACCGCCGGTCTGTCTTGGTCGGAGTTCACCGACGCGGTCTTCTCGCCCCGCGTGCTGGCGTCCTACCGCATCAGCTTCCTCGCCTCGCTGGCGGCGGCGCTGGTGAACTCCCTCTTCGGCGGCGTCGTGGCCTGGGTGCTGGTGCGTTACGCCTTCCCCGGCAAGCGGGTGGTGGACGCGTTGGTGGACTTGCCCTTCGCCCTGCCCACCGCCGTGGCCGGAATCGCGCTGACCGCGATCTACGCGCCCAACGGCTGGATCGGCTCGCACTTCGCCGAGGGGACTTTTCTCGCCCGCCTGTTCAACGGCGGCGAGGCGGTGAAAATCGCCTTTGGCGAAATCGGCGTTTTCATCGCGCTCACCTTCATCGGTCTGCCCTTCGTGGTTCGCACCCTCCAGCCGATCATCGAGGAGCTGGAGCCCGAGCTGGAGGAGGCGGCGGCCTCGCTCGGCGCCGATCGTTGGCAAACCCTCCGCCGCGTGATTTTCCCGCAGGTGCTTCCGGCCCTGCTCACCGGTTTCGCCATGGCCTTCGCCCGGGCGCTGGGGGAATACGGCTCGGTCGTCTTCATCTCGGGCAACATGCCCATGCGCACCGAGATCACCCCGCTGCTCATCATCACCAAGCTGGAGCAATACGACTACGCCGGCGCCACCGCCATCGCCGTCGTCATGTTGCTCGCCTCCTTCGCCCTCCTGCTCGGCATCAACCTGCTGCAAAAATGGAGCCGGCGCCACGCGAGCGTCTGAGCCCCCCGGTTTTCCCTCCTTCAGGCCTCATCCTTCAGCCTTCCGCCCGCCTCCGCCCTCAGCCCTCAGACCGCCATGTCCGCCGTCGTCTCCTCCCTGCAACGCGCCGCCGCCGTCGCCCATCGTCCGCCCGCCACGCGCGACGCCGCCTGGGCGCGTTGGCTCCTCACCGCCGTCGCGCTCGGCTTCCTCGCGCTCTTTCTCCTGCTGCCGCTCGCGGCCGTATTCACCGAGGCCCTACGCCGCGGCGTCGGCGCCTACCTCGCGGCGCTGAAGGATCCCGACGGCCTGCACGCGCTCGGGCTGACGCTGCTCACCGCCGCGCTCGCCGTGCCGGCAAACCTCGTCTTCGGTGTCGCGGCCGCCTGGGCGATCGCCAAGTTCCATTTCCCCGGCAAGAGCCTGCTCGTCACCCTGATCGACCTGCCCTTCGCGGTCTCGCCCGTCATCTCCGGCCTCATCTACGTGCTGCTCTTCGGCGCTCAGGGCTGGTATGGACTCTACCTCAACGCGGAGGAGCCGTGGTTCCCCGCCTTCCACGCCTGGCTGGTGGAGCGGGATTTCAGGATCATCTTCGCGGTGCCCGGCATCGTGCTCGCCACGATTTTCGTCACCTTCCCCTTCGTCGCCCGCGAGCTCATCCCGCTCATGCAGCAGCAGGGTAACGACGAGGAATACGCCGCGCTCACCCTCGGCGCGTCCGGCTGGCAGACCTTCCGGCGCGTCACCCTGCCGAACATCAAGTGGGGGCTCTTCTACGGCGTGATCCTCTGCAACGCCCGCGCGATGGGCGAATTCGGCGCCGTGTCGGTGGTCTCGGGCCACATCCGCGGCGAGACCAACACCCTGCCGCTGCACGTCGAGATCCTCTACAACGAATACCAGTTCGTCGGCGCCTTCGCCGCCGCGTCCGTCCTCGCCCTGCTCGCCCTCGTCACCCTCGTGCTCAAGTCCGCCGTCGAGTGGGCCCACGCCCGGCGCCGGAGCCAAACCGTCTAAAGGCCAAGGTCCCATGTCCCAAGTCACCACCGCGCGGCCCCGCCGCGCCGCCTCGACTCTCCAAGGCCGCGCCCACGCGGCCCGCTGACGACCTTCGACCTTCGACTTTCCCACCTTTGACACACTCCCCCCATGAGCATCACCGCCCGCCACATCACCAAAACCTTCGGCGCCTACACCGCGCTCGCCGACGTCTCCCTGGAGGTGCCGACCGGCAAACTGGTCGCGCTGCTCGGCCCGTCCGGCTCGGGCAAGACCACCCTGCTGCGCATCATCGCCGGCCTCGAGTTTGCCGATCCGGGCAGCGGACGCATCGAGTTCCACGGCCGCGACGTCACCGACACGCCCGCAGGCAAACGCGGGGTCGGCTTCGTGTTTCAGCACTACGCGCTGTTTCGGCACATGAGCGTCGCGGAAAACATCGCCTTCGGCCTGACCGTGCTCCCGCGCCGGGAGCGTCCGTCCCGGGAGCAAATCGCCGCCCGGGTGAAGGAGCTGTTGAAACTCATCCAGCTCGACGAACTCGGTGGACGTTATCCGACCCAGCTTTCCGGCGGGCAACGCCAGCGCGTGGCCCTGGCCCGTGCGCTCGCGGTCAACCCCAAGGTGCTCCTGCTCGACGAGCCCTTCGGCGCGCTCGACGCCCAGGTGCGCAAGGATCTGCGGCGCTGGCTGCGCCACTTCCAGCGCGAGATCGGCGTCACCACCGTCTTCGTGACCCACGACCAGGAGGAGGCGCTGGAGCTGGCCGACGAAGTCGTGGTGATGAACAACGCGAAAATCGAGCAGGTGGGCGCGCCGCAGGAAGTTTACGACCGCCCGGCCTCGCCCTTCGTGATCGAGTTTTTGGGCAACGTGAACCGCTTCGCCACGCGCACGCATCCCTTGCCGGGCGTGAGCGGCGACACGATCTATGTGCGGCCGCACGACGTGGATCTGGTGCACACCTACCTCGGCGAGCACGGCATTCGCGTGCGGGTCATCGGCATCTTCGCCGCCGGCAACGCCGCGCGCGTCACGCTCACCCGCCACGACAACGGCGAGTCGCTGGAGGCCGAGCTGTCGCGCACCCGTCTCTCCGAGCTGGACCTGGCGGTGGAGGACGAGGTGTTCGCCGTTTTTCGGCACATTCGATTGTTTCCGAAGGGCGGTGGGCTCGCGGAGCAGGACCTGGCGGCGTGAAACCGGAACCGTGCCCGAATGAATGGCGCGGTTTCCGAAAAGTGCGAAACAAACGCCTGCTGTTATAGCCTGCTGTGACTGATCGGGGAAAGCCCGAGGGCGCCAATGCGCCTGCGTGTCTTCCCAAGCGCCGGATGCGGAAATCCTCCGGTCCGGTGGTGTGTGGAAGGCGCACGGGGCGCGAACCCCGTGAGCCCGTCCGGTCCATAAGTCGCAATCCCTCCCGCAAGGGGTGTCACTCGCTCACGCTGAGCGTGAGGAAGAGCCGGGGGGCGCCGTTCAGGGGGACGCTCACGGACACGATTTCGACCTGCCCGTCGGCATCGGCGTCGGGATGCACGACGAGCGGGGTGAGCGCCACCGGGGACCAGGAGGCCGGAGGGGTGGTCAGATCCGTCGCGGTCTTGTAGGTGTAGGTCGGCGCGCCGACCTTGCGGCGGCGATGGGTGAGGACGAGCGCGGGCTCGCCGGAGACCAGGTCGAGGGTGACGGCGGGGCGTTGCGCGGCGTCGGTGGCCTGGGTGGGCGAGGTGCCGAGGGCGTATTCGAGCAGATTGGGCAAGCCGTCGGCATCCGGGTCGCCGTCGAGGGCGGCATCGGGGCCGACGAGGCCGGCGCCGGTGGCCCAGGCTGCGAAGCCGCCGGCCGCGGGCACGAGCACCACTTGATCCACCCAGCCGGCGTCCGCGCCGCTGGAACCGCTGCTGTCCTTGGTGTAGCTCCATTGCAGGGTGTGGATGCCCGGAGTGAGGGAGTAGGTCTCCTGTTGCCACTCCACTTCGCCCGAGATGGCGTTTCGCTCCACGCCATTGATCGAGAAACTCAGGTGGGCGACGCCGGCTTTGGAAGAGACTTTCCACCAGAAGCTCAGGGAGGCGGCGTCGGCAACCGTTAGCGTAAGCTCACTGGATTGATAGTCGCCTATGGTGCCGCTGCGGGCGGCGGCCAGGCCGTCGTGGGTGACGGTGGTGTCCACTTCCCAAGTCGCGGTGCCGGAGCTGCCGCCGCTCGCGCCCGGCTGGTCGAGGGCGTCGGCGATGTCGGCGAAAGAGATGTTGACCACGAAGGAGCGCTCCACGGAAGGAGCCGGCGCCCAGGTGCTGTCGCCCATTTGGGTGGCGCGGATGGTGACGGTGCCCCAGCCGGTCAGCGTGACGAGGGAGCCGGAAAGCGTGGCGGGGCCGGAGACGACGCTGAAGGTGACGGGCAGGCCGCTGCTGGCGCTGGCCGAGAGGGAGAAGGGGGCGTCCCCGTAGCTGTGATCGGTGGGTTGGGCGAAGGTGATGGCCTGTGGGGTTAGTCCTCCGGCATGGGGCTGCGCGGGGTGGCCTTGCCAAATGGGGGTGGAGAAACCGGTAGCCCAAACAGGGTAATAAATCGTGAAATCAGGGCTGACCCAAGAAAAGATAGAGTAGCGAAGGGAGGTAGGGGCGTGCCCCGCGAAGATGGCGCTGCTCAGGCTGGAGCAGTCGGAGAACGCGGCTTCACCGATGGATGTGACGCTGGCGGGGAAGATGACGCTGGTCAGGCTGGAGCAGCCGGAGAACGCGTAATTGACGATGGAGGTGACGCTGGCGGGGATGCTTACGCTGGTCAGGCTGGTGCAGCCGGAGAACGCGCCATAGCCGAGGGAGGTGACGCTGACTGGGAGAGTGACGCTCGTCAGACTGGAGCAGGATTCGAACGCGTAATTGCCGATGGAGGAGATGCTGTCGGGGAGGGTGATGCTCGTCAGGCTGGTGCAGTGGGAGAACGCGTCATAGCCGAGGGAGGTGACGCTGTCCGGGAGGGTGACACTGGTCAGGCTGGTGCAGTCGTAGAACGCGGAATTGCCGATGGAGGTGACGCTGTCAGGGACGGAATAGGCACCTGACAGGTCGCTTGGGGCTTGGAGCAAAGTGCTGAGGCTTTTGTCAAACAGCACACCATCGATACTGGCGTAGTTTGGATTGGCCGGATCCACGTCGATCCTGCTCAGGCTGGTGCAGGATCGGAATGTGCCATAGCCGATGGAGGTGACGCTGTCGGGGAGGGTGATGCTGGTCAGGCTGGAGCAGGAGTCGAACGCGTAATCGCCGAGGGAGGTGACGCTGGCGGGGACGGAATAGGCACCTGGAAGGTCGCTTGGGGCTTGGAGCAAGGTGCTAAGGTTTTTGTTAAACAGCACACCATTGATGCTGGCGTAGTTTGGATTGGCTGGATCCACGTCGATCCTGCTCAGGCTGGTGCAGGATCGGAATGCGCCATAGCCGATGGAGGTGAGGTTGGCGGGGAGGGTGATGCCGGTCAGGCTGGAGCAGGAGAAGAACGTGCCATCGCCGATGGAGGTGACGCTGACGGGGAGGGTGACGCTGGTCAGACCGATGCAGTAGGAGAACGCCCCATCGCCGATGGAGGTGAGGCTGGCGGGGAAGGTGACGCTTGTCAGGCTGGAGCAGCCGTAGAACGCGCTATCGCCGATGGAGGTGAGGCTGGCGGGGAGGGTGACGTTCGTTAGGCTTGTGCAGTCGTAAAACGCGGAATCGCCGACGGAGGTGAGGCTGGCAGGGAGAGTGACGCTTGTCAGGCTGGAGCAGAAGTGGAACGCATTACCGCCGAGGGCGGTAACGCTGGCGGGGAGGGTGACGCTGGTCAGGCTGTAGCAGGAGTAGAACGCGTAATCGCCGATGGAGGTGACGCTGGCGCCGCCGAGGGTGTCCGGGATGACCAGGGCTCCGGTGGCGTCGTAGTTGCAGTCGGTGATGGTGGCCGTGGCGGGAGTGCCGCTGACGCTGTAGATCAGCGTGATGTCGGTGCCTGGCACGGTGTAGTAGCTGTCAGCGCGTAGGGCGGCGGGGGCGATCAGGGCGAGGAGCAGGCAAAACAGCCAGGCGAAGGCGGGGCAGCCGGGGCGATCGAGGGCTTTGGCGTTCATGTTGGTGAAAGGCGGAATGCGAGGGCGGGGAGAGGGGGTAGGTGTTTTCTGGGGCACTCAATCCGGAAACCGCGCTTGATGGCACGATTCGGGGGTGATCGACCGGAGGCCGGATGATCGGCGAAACCACTTGATCCTGAATAGCCGCAATCGAGACCACGGCTCACGCCTGTCACGGGATGGATTGCGACTTGGGGCAGGGCGGGCGCTCGCCCGCCGCTAAGGATGGACGGTGTCGTTCCCCCAAAGCGGCGGCCCCGGCGGGCGCACCAGGAACGGGTGCCTCCGGCGGTCGCTCGAACCCTGCCCCTGCTTCATCGCTCAACGCAAACGAGCGATGCTCCGCCCTGCCTTCCATTCGGGCGGCACCGATACCCCGCTGCTCGCTGCGGCGCGCGTCTATTTCCCGCCGCCGTAGTCCTCCACCGCGCTCACCACGCCTTCGGAGAAAATCACCCGCATCGCGATCTCGGGGCCGCGGCCGCCGCTGCTGACTCCCACGCCGCCGCCCATGCCGCCCGAGCCGATCCCGAGGCCCAGCCCCAGACCCACGCCCGATTTGCCGCGTTCGTAGGTCCAGACCAGCTCCTCGCCGCTCGTGGTCGTGCGGCGCCCCACGCGATCCGGTTCACCCTTCGCGAGCCGCACCTGGGTGGTGGTGAAACCGATCTCCACCACGCCGGCGCGGATTTTCGACTGCACCTCGGGCGGCATCGCGGCGAACACCTCCCGCTCCTTGGCGATCCGCTTCTCCGGGGTCGAGGCGCAGCCCGACCAGGCGACAACCAACACCGCGGCGACCGCTGACAGCAAAAATCTCGGCTTCATGGCGCCAAAACTAGGCGGGGGAGGCGGCTCCGCCACTTTTCGCCCCGTTTTTCTTTTTCGTGTCATTTGACGGATTTCGTGCGCAACAATCCCGCCTCTCTTCCCTCCATCCATGTCCGCCCCCGTTTACACCATCGCCATCGGCTCCGATCACGCCGGCTTCAAATACAAGGAGGCCATCAAGGCCATGCTCCTCTCCGAGGGGCACACGGTGAAGGATTTCGGCACCTACTCCGACGCGTCTTGCGACTACCCGGACTGGATCCGCCCGACCGCCGAGGCCGTCGCGCGCGGCGAGTTCCAGTTTGGCATCGTCCTGGGCGGCTCCGGCAACGGCGAGGCCATCGTGGCCAACAAGGTGAAGGGCATCCGCTGCGGCCTTTGCTGGAACGAGCAGGTCGCGATCTGGAACCGCTCCCACAACGACGGCAACGTGCTCTCCCTCGGCGAACGCACCGTGACGCTCGACGAGGCATTCAAGATCGTGCGCACCTGGCTCGCCACCCCGTTCGAGGGCGGTCGCCACCTGCCGCGCATCCAAAAGATCGAGCAGGTTTGAACCCGTTTCCGGCCGGCTATCTGTGGAGTTGGCCGTCCCGGCCAAGCTCCCGACCCGCCGCGCGCGCGAAGCGCCGACGGGGGGAATTGGCCGAGGACGCCCAACTCTACACGACCCGCCGCGCGCGAAGCGCCGGCCGGTTTGAGCGACCCGCGAAGCGTGTCCACTCGTCCACGCCTCGCGGGTTTCTTTTTGCCCGCCGGAGACCGGAGCGCGGAGACCGGCGGGGCGCGCCGCGGTTTCGCGTCGTCGTTTGACCTCTCCGCGCGACGCGGCCTCTTCTACGCCTCGTCATGGAATTCGCCGTCTGGTCGCTCACTCTCCTGCTGACGCTGGTCGGCCTCGCCGGCGTGATCGTCCCGCTTCTGCCCGGCACGACGCTGATCCTCTTCGGCATGGTGCTGCACAAGCTCCTCCTGCCCGACGCGATCGCCTGGGGGGCGCTTGGCTGGATCGGCGCGATCTGGCTGGTCTCGATCGTGGTGGATTTCGTGGGCGTGCTCGTCGGCACGCGGCTGTTCGGCGGCGGCAAATGGGGCATGGCGGGCGCGGGCGCGGGGGCGGTGATCGGCATGTTTTTCTCCCTGCCCGCGCTCATCCTCGGCACGGTTTTCGGGGCGGTGGTCGCGGAGCGTTATCTCGCCAAGAAAACCCACGGCGACTCGCTTCGCGCCGGCGCCGGGGCGGCCCTGGGCTTCGTGCTCTCCACCGTCGGGCGACTGGTCTGCGGCGTCGGCATGCTGGTGCTGTTCCTTTTCGCCGCCCGCGGGCCGGCCTGAAACGCCGCGCGGCCTCGGGTCGGGTGCGACAGCCGGGAAACGGACGGGTGCAAAAAGCGCTTCCTTCCGCGCGCCCGCCGGGAAATCTGCTCGCATGTCGCACGATCCCGCCGCGAAGCCCAGCTCCCAGCCGCCCGCCGCCCCCGAGCCCCTCCCGCCGCCTCCGCCCGAGGCGGTGGCGCGTTTCGCGCCGGAGATGCTCGCCCGGCTCGACGACTACGGCCGCCAGCTCGCCACCGCCGGCGTCCTGCGCGGGCTGATCGGTCCCCGCGAGGTGCCGCGTCTCTGGGATCGGCATTTGCTCAACTGCGCCGCGCTCGAGGAGTTGATCCGGCCCGGGGAGACGGTGGCCGACATCGGCACCGGAGCGGGCCTGCCCGGGCTCGTCATCGCGCTGGTGCGGCCCGATCTGCGCGTGATCCTGATCGAGCCCCTGGAGCGCCGCTGCGTGTTTCTCCAGGAGATGATAAAACGTTTCCGTCTGGCGCCGCGGGTGGAGGTGCGGCGCGGCAAGGCGCATCTGGTGAAGCCCGCCGACGCCGACGTGGTCACCTCGCGCGCCGTGGCGGCGCTCGACACGCTGGTGGGCTGGAGTTTTCCGCATCTGAAAATCGGCGGACGGCTGCTCGCCTTGAAGGGAGATCGGGCCGACGAGGAGCTGGCGGCCGCGCGGGGCGAACTCGCCAAATGGAACGCCGACACAGGCGCCGAGGTGGTGAGCTGCGGGGCGAGCTGGCTGGGCGCGCCGATCAAGGTCGTGCGCGCCTCGCGGACGCGCTGAGCCACGCAGCGAACGGACCGGCGCTCAGCCGAACAAGAGCTTGAGCCCGGCGGCGGCGCTCAGGAGGAGGGCGAGCCGCTCGAACCAATCCTGCGACACGCGGGGGAGGAGCCAGCGGCCGAGCACCGCGCCCGCCAGCACGGCCGGCGCGAGCATCAGGTTGAAACGAAAACTTTCCGGCGTGATGAGCCCGAGCCCGACCATGAAGGGCACCTTGAAGAGATTGAGCAGGAGAAAAAACACCGCGCTCGTGCCCACGAAGGCCATCTTCGGCAGACGCATGGCGAGCAGGTAGATCGCCATGAGCGGACCGGCGGCGTTGGCCACCAGGGTGGTGAAGCCGGCCAGCACGCCGATGGTCGGCGCGAACCACGCGCCGTGCTCGGGGACGCCGGCGGGCGCGGGGGTGGCGGCCGATGTGGTGGCGGATGCGCTGGCGTGCGCCGCGCCGCGTTTGCGCCAGAGGTGCAGCGCGACGAGCGTCACGATGATGCCGCCGACCAGCAGGCCGGCCTGCCGGTTGTCGATGCGGTCCATCGCCAGGGTGCCGAGCACGACGCCGAGGCCGGTCCACAGAAAGAGCCGGCGCAGATGGATCCACTCGGTGTGCCGCCGGTAGGCCAGCACCGCGACGAGGTCGCCGCAGATCAGCAGGGGCAGCACGAAGCCGCTCGCCTGCTTGGTCGGCATGAGGTTCGCGAAGATCGCGACGAAGAGCATGCCGAGACCGGGCACGCCGGTCTTGGAAAGACCGACGATGGCGGCGGCGAGTGCGGCCAGGAGCCAGGCGGCGCCGGAGTCGAGGTGCATCAGATCATCCCGGTTCGGCCTCGAGATGAGAGCATTTCGGAAATTGGCCGAGGACGGCCAACGCTACACGAACAGACCGATCGTCTCGCCAATTTGGCCCGGCTTGAACGCACATCGGAATCAGCCGCGCTTCGGACCCCACTTGCGGTCGTTTTTCAGCTCGAGCCGGCGGGTCTCAACCTGGATGCCCGCCACGGCGGGGTGCTGGCGCAGGGTTTTGTAGGCCTCGGGATGGAAACGGAAACCGAGGGCGGAGCTGGCCTCGCTGATCGCGGTGATGCGGTTCTCGAACACGAAGCCGAGCTCGATGCGGGTGTCGCCATTGTGTTTGTCGAGCGTGGTGCGGAGCAGGCGGAGAAACTCCGCGGTGCGCGCGTGGCCGGCGTGCAGGAGCCAGGTGATGCGCTTCACGTTGGCCAGGGTGTAACCAAGCAATGGATACGCCTCCTTCACGTTGATGCGCGGGCCCTCCTGGCCGACGATGATGGTGCCGAGCACGCAGATGAGGGCGTTTTCCGAGAGCACGTGGCCGTGGGCGGCGAAGGCGTCGGCGAACATGTTGAGCCCGATGGTCGCGCCGCGGGTCTGGAGCGAGAAGGCCATCCAGGGGCGGTTGTCTTTTTTGGAGAGCTTCTTCTGGAGGCCGCCCGCGATGCCGCAGAGGCGAAATTCGGTGCGGTCGTCCTGTTCCAGCAGTTCGGAGACGGGGTAGCTGTCGATGGCCTCGACGAGGCCGGCGTAGGCGTCGAGCGGGTGTCCGGAGACGTAGAAGCCGAGCAGTTCCTTCTCGAACTGGAGGCGCGTGGTGGCGTTGAAGACGAGGGTGGTGGTGGGGCCCTTGTTTTTCGCGGCGGCGGCGGGGGTGGCCGCGGCGGTCGGGGAGGCGGCGGCGGGCGCGGCGCCCGGGCCGGCGGCGGCGGCGAAGATGTCGTCGATGGCGGGCGCGGCGGGGGTGGCGGCGGCGCGGGCCGGCGTGGCGGCGGGGGGCGTGGAGGGGCGCGAGTGGCGCAGCAGTTGGTCAAACTCCTCCGCGAGTTTTTCGCGCGGGGGCGGCGGTTGCGGGGCGTCGAGCTCGATGCCGAAGTCGAAGCTCAGGGTCTCGGCCTTCGGGGCGGTATCGACGGGTTTGGCCGGGCCGTCGTTTTTGCGCAGCGCGGGGTATTTCCGGACGAGGTCGGCGAGCGCCTCGAGGTGGGTGTCGATGGAGTGGTAGAGCTCCTCGCGGTCGGCGCCGGAGTAGTCGAAGGCGCCGGTGGCGACGAGGCACTCGAGCACGCGTTTGTTGAGCGCGCGGCTGTCCACCCGCAGCAGGAAGTCGCGGAAGTCGCGGAACGGCCCGCCGGCGTCGCGTTCGGCGATGATTTTCTGGCCGGCCTGCTCGCCCACGCCCTTGATGCCGGCCAAGCCGAAGCGAATCACCCCGGCGGCGGAAGGCTCGGGCGAGACGCCCGAGCCGGCACCCGGGACGGGTGCGCTCCCCGGACCGTTCGGAACCGGGGCGGTTGCGTCAGCGTGGGCTTGGGCGGTCCGGGGAGCGCCCGCGTCCCGCGGGCCGGCCTCGGCGTCTCGCCGAGGCCTTTCCGGGGCTGGGTCGTCGGAGGGCGTCCAGAGATAGGCGTAGGCTTCGTCGCCGGTCACCAGACCCTCCTTGGCGGGATTGGACAGGATGTAGGTGAACTTTTCCTGAAGGTCGCCTTCGGATCGGATCAAGCGATCGAACGATTCTTTGTCCCAGACGTGGCCGCCTGTGCCGCGAGCCTTGTTGATGGCATGCGCGGTGAATGACTTGAAGGAGTGCAGAAGCTCGGTGAGCGGATGGAAAACGGCGGTGCCGTCGGGCGCGGTTTCGCGAACGGAGGGTTCGATCAGCAGATGCACATGATCGGGCATCACGCAGGCGACAAAAACGTGGCAGCGGCCTTCGCGGTGAAGGTGGATGGCGGATTCGAGGACGATCTGGCGTTCGGCCGGCACAAGGACGGCGCGTTCGTGGGTCGAGAACGTGACCATATACTTGCCCCAGGGACGTTCGAAGTGGGGCAGGCGGCGTTTGCCGTAACGGACATCGCGCGCGTCGGCCCGGAGGGCCACGGAAGGCTCGGGCGGGACGCCCGAGCCGGCACCCGGGACGGGTGCGCTCCCCGGACCGTTCGGAATCGGGGCGGTGCCCGCACGAGCGGGAACGGGCGCGGCTTTCTTGAACACCGGCGTGAACGTCTCGCGGGACTCGTTCACGTCCGGGCCCAGCACGGTGATGCCCATGGCCTCGGCCTCGGCGATGAAGTGCGCCACCTTCTCCGCGTTGCCCAGCTCGGCGGTGAGCACCGCGGCCATGAACTGCACCGGGTAGTTGGCTTTCAAATACGCCGTGTGGTAGGCCACGACCGCGTAGGCGGCGGAGTGCGATTTGTTGAAGCCGTATTGGGCGAACTTGTTGAGCAGGTCGAAGATCTCGTTCGATTTCGACTCCGGGATGTTGTGCAGGCGCTTGGCGCCCTCGACGAACTTGACCCGCTCCTTGGCCATGGCGTCGGCGTCCTTCTTGCCCATGGCGCGGCGGAGCATGTCGGCGCCGCCGAGGGTGTAGCCGCCGATGACCTTGGCGCACTCCATCACCTGCTCCTGATAGACGATGATGCCGTAGGTCTCCTTCAGCACCGGTTCGAGCAGGGGGTGCGGGTAAACGACGTCGGCCGGGTTCTTTTTGCCGCGCGCGTAGTCGGGGATGAAGGCCATCGGGCCCGGGCGGTAGAGCGCGGAGATGGCGTTGATGTCGTCGATGTTGGAGATGCCGACCTGGCGCGCGGCGCCCTGCATGCCGCCGGATTCGAGCTGGAAGACGCCGATGGTCTTGCCGGCGTTGAGCAGCTCGTAGGTTTTGGGGTCGTCGAGGTCGCGGGAATCGAGGACGAAATCGGGCTTGGCGGTGCGGCGGACGTTGGCGACGGCGTCGGAGATGACGGTGAGCGTCTTGAGGCCGAGGAAGTCCATCTTGAGCAGGCCGAGCTTGCCCACGGCGGCCATGTCGAACTGCACGGTGACGTCGCCTTCCTGCGAGGTGAGGGGGACGAAGTCGTCGAGCGGCTGGTCGGTGATGATGATGCCGGCGGCGTGTTTGCCGGTGTTGCGCACCATGCCCTCGAGCACGAGGCCCTGGTCGATGATCTTTTTGGCGACGGGGTTGCGGTCGTATTCGGATTTCAACTCCGCGGACTTCGCGAGCGAGTCGGGCAGGGAGATGTTGAGCTCGTCGGGGATCATCTTCGCCAGCCGGTCGGCCTCGGCGAAGGGCAGGTCGTGCACGCGGGAGACGTCGCGCACCACCATCTTGGCCCCGAGGGTGCCGTAGGTGATGATGTTGGCCACGCAGTCGCGGCCGTATTTGTCGCGAACGTAGTCGATGACCTCGCCGCGCCGCCGCATGCAGAAGTCGATGTCGAAGTCGGGCGGCGACACGCGCTCGGGGTTGAGGAAACGCTCGAAGAGCAGGCCGAAGCGGATCGGGTCGATGTCGGTGATGCCGAGCAGGTAGGCGACGAGGCAGCCGGCGCCGGAGCCGCGGCCGGGACCGACGGGGACGTCGTGCTCGCGCGCCCAGTTGATGAAGTCCCAGACGACGAGGAAGTAGTCCACGAAGCCGGTGACGTTGATGATGGAGAGCTCGTAGCCGGTGCGCAGGACGAGCAGCTCGTCGGGCGCGAGGTTGGCGTAGTCGGGCGGGGCGGGTTTCTGGCCGGGCGGCAGGTTCTGCAGCTTGGCCAGGCGCTCGGCGACGACCGGGTGGGCGGCGACGGCGCGGTAGTCGTGGCCGTAGCGCGTATTCAGGCCCTTGATACAGAGTTCGAGCAGGTAGTCGGCTGCGGCGACCTTGGCGTCGGGCTGGGCGGCGAGGACCTCGGGCGGCAGGGGGTAGCGCGGGTAGCGTTCCGAGCCCTTGGGGAAGGGGATCTTGACCTCGCACATCTCGGCGACGAGTCGGGTGTTGGTGAGCGACTCGGGGATCTCGCCGAAGATCTTGAGCATCTCGTCGGCCGACTTGAGGTAGAAGGCGGAGGAGTCGAAGCGCATGCGGTTCGCCTCGGCGACCTTGGAGCCGGTCTGGATGCAGAGCAGGGTGTCGTGCGGGGCGGCGTCGTCGTGGCGGATGTAGTGGACGTCGTTGGAGCAGATCGTCTTGAGGCCGTATTTTTCCGCGAGGCGCAGGAGGCCGGGCACGATCTGGCGTTGTTCCGGGATGCCGTGGTCCTGGAGTTCGACGAAGTAGTTTTCGCGGCCGAAGATGTCCACGTAGCGGGCGCAGGCGGCGTCGGCCTCGGCCTCGCGGCCGTGCATGAGGTGCTGGCAGACCTCGGAGGCGAGACAGCCGGTGAAGCCGATGAGGCCGCCGGCGTATTTGGCGAGGGTGGGGAGGTCGGTGCGCGGCTTGTAGTAGAAGCCTTGCAGGTGCGAGTCGGAGACCAGTTTCAGGAGGTTCTGGTAGCCATCGAGGTTTTTGGCCAGGACGCCGAGGTGGAAGTAGCTTTTGCCGCCCTCGGACTTGCCGGCTTTTTCGAGGCGGGAACCGGGGGCGACGTAGAGTTCGCAGCCGATGATGGGCTTGAGGTTGTTGGCTTTGGCGGCGTTGAAAAACTCGATGGCGCCGAACATGTTGCCATGGTCGGTGAGGGCCACGGCGGGTTGGCCGAGCTCGGCCGTGCGCTTCATCAGGCGGTCGATCTTACAGGCGCCGTCGAGCAGGCTGTAGTCGGTGTGGACGTGGAGGTGGACAAAATCGGAGGCGGCGATCGACACGGTGGCCGAAGGCAAAGCGGGAGGGGGGATCGGGCAAGCGCCGAGCGCGCGCCGGGGTGGATTCGCGAAGCGCCCCGCCGCGCGCGCGGTCGGGTGGGCACGCGGACCGGCTTTGGGGGACGTTTGGGGTTCCTCGCCGTGTCCGGTGGATGATGGTGAATAAACCGCTGCTACGACGACTCAAAGAGCGTCGTTTGAGGCGGGAGTTTCGCGAAGCGAAACGGACCGATTTCGAAGACTCGGCCAATGGCCTCGGTAGATGAAGAAAGGAGGACGGACATTTCTGTCCGTCGGATCGAATACTCGACAAGTCCTTGTTTACCTTACCAGCGAACGGACAGGAATGTCCGTTTTCCTCGGTATCAGAGGGCGCCTATGGCGGAGGCGATGACCTCGCAGGCGCGGTCGATGGCGGCGCCCTCGTGGGCGGTGCTGAGGAACCAGGCTTCGTAGGCGCTGGGCGGCAGATAGACGCCCTGGTCGAGGCAGCCGTGGAAAAAGCGCCGGAAAAGCGCCGCGTCCGAGCTCATGGCGGAGGGAAGGTCGCGCACGCTTTGTTCGGTGAAGAAGAGGCTGAGCATCGAGCCGCGCTGCGGTGCCTGGAGGGCGATGCCCTTGGCCTTGGCGGCGGCGAGCGCGGCGGCGGCGAGGCGGCGGCCGAGCTGGTCGAGGCGCTCGTAGGGGAGCGTTTCGTCGAGCAGGCGGAGCTGGGCGATGCCGGCGGCGAGGGCGAGCGGATTGCCCGAGAGGGTGCCGGCCTGGTAAACGGGTCCGAGCGGCGCGAGTTTGTCCATGATCTCGGCGCGCCCGCCGAAGGCGCCGACGGGCAGGCCGCCGCCGATGATTTTGCCGAGGCAGGTGAGGTCGGGCGTGATGGCCTCGAGCTCCTGCACGCCGCCGCGGGCGAGGCGAAAGCCGGTCATGACCTCGTCGAAAATGAGCAGGGCGCCCTCGCGGGCGGTGACGGCGCGAACGTGTTGCAGGTAGCCCGGGGCGGCGGGGATGAAGCCGACGTTGCCGATGTAGGGCTCGAGGATGACGCCCGCGATCCGGCCGGGGTTGGCGGCGAAGGCGGCGTCGAGGGCGGCGGGATCGTTGAAGGGGAGGACGATGGTCTCGCGGGCGAAGGCGGCCGGCACGCCCGCGCTGTCGGGGTGGCCGTGGGTGAGGGCGCCGGAGCCGGCGGAGACGAGGAGCGAGTCGGAGTGGCCGTGGTAGCAGCCGGCGAATTTGACGATCTTGTCGCGTCCGGTGAAGCCGCGGGCGAGGCGGATGGCCGACATGGTGGCCTCGGTGCCGCTGTTGCACATGCGGACTTTCTGGATCGAGGGGAAGAAGGAGACGATGAGCTCGGCCATCTCGACCTCGTAGGGATTGGGCGTGCCGAAGGAGGTGCCGCGCGCGAGGGCCTCCGTAATGGCTTCGCGGATACGCGGGTGGTTGTGCCCGTGGATGGCGGGGCCCCAGGTGCAGACGAAGTCGATGAGCTCGCGCCCGTCGGCGGTGGTGAGCGTGGCGCCCCGGGCGGAGCGGGTGAAAAACGGCGCGCCGCCGACGGAGCGAAAGGCGCGGACGGGCGAGTTGACCCCGCCGGGGATGAGTTGCTGGGCGCGGGCGAAAAGTTGTTCGGAGGAGAGCATGGGAGAAAGAATCTGGGACCGCTAAATCACGCTGAATGCCGCTAAATCCGATCAGCGTCGGCGGGTATTCACCAGGCGTTGCCACTCGAGGTTGGGGAACGCGGCGAAATTGATGAGGTATCCCACGGGCTTCCGGGTTACCCGCAGATAGTTGAGCACCTGCGCCTTGTGCTCGTCGGTGAGGGCGGAGACGGCCTTCAGCTCCACGATCATTTCCGAGGCCACGATCAGGTCCGGGCGGAGACGTTTCTTGAGCGGTCGCCCTTTGTAGAAAACCGCGAGTTCGGGCTGGGCGACGAAGGTGAATCCGCGCGCCTCCAATTCCTGCTCAAAGCTTTCCTGATAAATTTCCTCCGAAAGGCCGCCGCCGAGGTCGTTGTAAACCTCCATGGCGGCACCGATGAGATCGTAGCCGAGTTGAGCAAGGGGGCGGTCGGGATCGAAGTTCATGGGCTGCCACGAAGGCAGGATTTTTAGCGAAGTTTAGCGCAAATTAGCGGTTCCCTCACATCACCCCACGTATTTCTGCACGATGGGGATGCGGCGGCCGACGCCGAAGGCGAGGGGGGTGATCTTCAGGCCGGGGGCGGCTTGTTTTCGTTTGTATTCGTTGAGGTCCACCTTGCGGCAGATGTCGCGCACCACGGCGGGGTCGAAACCGCGCGCGACGAGCTCCGCCCGCGACCGGCCCTCCTCCACATAGCCGGTCAGCAGCGCGTCCAGAAGATCGTAGGGCGGCAAGCTGTCCTGGTCCACCTGACCGGGACGCAGCTCGGCGCTGGGCGGCTTCTCGATCGTGTTGCGCGGGATGACCTCGCGACCGGCGTTTTCGTTGATCCACCGGCAGAGCGCATAGACCTGCGTCTTGAAGAGGTCGCTGATGACGGCGAGGCCGCCGCACATGTCGCCGTAGAGCGTGCAATACCCCACCGCCACCTCGCTCTTGTTGCCGGTGGTCAGCAGCAGGGCGCCAAATTTGTTGGAAAGCGCCATCATGAGCACGCCGCGCGTGCGGGCTTGCAGGTTCTCCTCGGTGACGTCGGGGGCGTGGCCGGCGAACACCGGACCGAGCGCGCGCTCGGCGGCGGCGACGGTGTCGGCGATGGCGATGGTCTCGAAACGGATGCCGAGGTTTTGCGCGAGCGCGCGGGCGTCGTCCTTGGAATGCTCGCTGGAAATGGCGGAGGGCAACGAGACGCCGATGACGTTTTCGGCGCCGAAGGCGGCGACCGCCAGCTCGGCCACGAGCGCCGAATCGATGCCGCCGGAGAGCGCGATCAGCGCGCGGGTGAAACCGCTCTTGTGCGCGTAGTCGCGCAGTCCGAGCACGAGCGCGGCGTGGATGTCGGCGAGACCGTCGGCCGCCGTCGGCGGCGTGGAAGGCGGAGCCGGCGGAAAAGGCTGAGGGCTGAAGTCTGAACCCCGAAGCGATGCGGGCAGCTCCACGACGCGGCGCTCCTCGGCGAAGGCGGCCAGCGCGGCGGAGACGGCGCCGTCGGGCGTGGCGACGAGCGAGCGGCCGTCGAAGATCAACTCGTCGTTGCCGCCGACGGCGTTGCAATAGACCACGGGCGCGCGGAGCTGGCGGGCGGCGTCGGTGACGAGTTGCTCGCGCAGGGCGCTTTTGCCGTGGTGCCAGGGGCTGGCGGAAAGGTTGATCATCAGGTCAACGCGTTCCGCGGCGAGCATCGCCACCGGGTCGATGCGGTGCAGGCGGCGCGGACCGAGGGCGGGGTGCGTCCAGATGTCCTCGCAGATGGTCACGCCGATGCGGCGGCCGGCATGGACGATGACGGTGGGCGCGTCGGCGGGCTCGAAGTAGCGGTCCTCGTCGAAGACATCGTAGGTCGGCAGCAGGCACTTTTTCGCGATCTGCTGGACGCGGCCGTGGTGGCAAAAGGCGGCGGCGTTGTAGGCGCGGCGGCCGGTTTCGTGCGGGTTGGCCAGCACGGTGCCGACCAGGAGCGGCACCGCGCCGGTGGCCTCGGCGAGCTCGGCGGTGACGGTCTCGACGTCGCTCACGAAGCGGCCGCGCAGCAGGAGGTCGCGCGGCGGGTAACCGCAGACGGCGAGCTCGGGCGTGACCACCAGTTCGGCGCCGGCGGCGACGAGTTGTTCGTAGGCGACGAGCAGGCGGCGGAGGTTCCCGGCGAGGTCTCCGACGGTGGGATTGAGTTGGGCGAGGCCGATGCGCATGGGCGTGAAGATTCGCCACCTTGGGCCTCGTCCCGCGCCTGACAACTCGCAAGCCTGCCCGCCGCCCATGTCCTCCGCGTCCGTCCCGTCGTCCGTCTCCAGTCCCGTCTCCGCGCCCGAGTCGGCCGATCCCGCCGTCGCGGCGCGCGCTCCGGCCGCCACCGCCGGCGGCGCCACCGCAGACGTCGCGCCGGCGGCGGGAGGGCTGATCCTGGCATCGGCCTCGCCGCGCCGGCGGGAGTTGTTGGCCGGGCTCGGTTATCGTTTCGAGGTCGTGGTGGCGGGCGTGGAGGAGCACGAGGACCCGGCGCTGGACCCGCGCGTGATGGTGGCGCGCAACTCGGCCCTGAAAGCCGAGGCGGTGGCGCGGCGGTTTCCCGACGCCTGGGTGTTGGGCGCGGACACGACGGTGTTTATCGACGGACACGCGCTCAACAAACCGACCGACCCCGCCGCCGCGCGGGCCATGCTGCGCCGGCTCTCCGGGCGCGCCCACACGGTCTTCACCGGCGTCGCCCTGCGGCATGTTTCCCGGGGCGTGAGCGAGGATCTGGGCGTGGCGAGCGAGGTGGAGTTTCGCGCGCTGACGGAGGCCGACATCGAGCGTTACCTCGCGCTGGTCCACGTCTTCGACAAGGCCGGCGGCTACGCGATCCAGGAGCACGGCGAGCTGATCGTGGCGGCGCGGCGCGGATCGCTGAGCAACATCATCGGCTTGCCGGTGGACGAGGTCGGAGAACTTTTGACCCGCCACGGCGTCCCACGCTGACTCCGGCGGCCCTCGGTTTTCCTCCGGCCCTTCGTCTTTCCGTCCATTCGTCCCGTCCCGCGTCCTCGTCGCCATGGCAGCCCGCAACACCTCGTCCGTCGCATCGTCGTCCACGCGCCGCGATACCGCTTCGGCGGCGGCGGGCCGGCGCCGCGCGCGGCGGGCGCACGCGCTCGACGAGCCCCGGGCGGCGCGCCGCATCGGGATCGGCGTGGCCGGCATGCTGCTGGTCCACCTCGGGGTGGGGCTGGCGCTGTGGTTGTTGCCGGAGGAATTTTGGGGCGGGCGTTTGCAGCCGGTGGCGCCGGGGGCGGAGCTCGGCGCGCGCGTTTTCGAAATCGAGCTTTCGCCGGACCTTTTGCAACCGGCCCCGCCAGCGCCGCCGCCGGGGCGCTTCGTGGAGGCCAATCCCGCCGCGCCGGAAAACGTGCCGGACGAGACGGATCTCTTCGCAAAACAAAACCAGCAGGTCGCCCAGCCCGAGCCGACGCCGCAGGCCGAAAGCGACACGCCGGCGGTGGACGGCGAGGGCACGGAAAACACCAGCGCCATCGTGAGCGGCCAATTGCTGGAAGAGCCGGAGCCGGCGATCTCGGAAATGCTGGCCGAACTTTTTGAAACACCCGCCGATCCCGCCGCATCGCGCCCCGCCGGTGGCGAGCCGGCCGAGCCGGCCGACGCGGGCGCGGAGGCCGACTCGGGCGCGGAGACCGGGTCGGAGCCCGCTCCCCGGCCGGCGGTGAACGCACCCGCGGGCACGGAGCACCTGCTCGGCGAGGCGGATGGCGGTCCGGGCAGCACCGTCACGCGCGTGCCGCCCACGCCCGGCGCGGAGGCGCGGCCGGGCGAGGCGAGCCCGGCCGACTCCGCCGGCGCCGGCCGCGGCGGCTCGGGCTACTTCGCCGGCACCGCGGCCATCGATCCGCTGCGTCCCCGCGAGCGGCCGCGCCTGGCGGCCGGCTCGGTGCAGGCGCGGACCACGCCCACGATCAAGAACGAGCTCGGCACGAAAAACATCGGCGTTCTCGCCTACGATGCGAAGTGGAGCGCCTACGGCGAATATCTCCAGCGCCTCATCGACGCGGTGCAGGTGCAATGGGAGCGGCTCCTGCTGCGTAGTGAGTTTTACCCTACGTCGGGCGCGCGGGTGAAGGTGACCTTCAAACTCGACGCCGCCGGCGAGGTGATGATCGTGGCGCTGGACGGGTCGGGCGGCGAGATGGCGCGGTGGCTCTGCGTGAATGCCATCGCCGAACGCGCCCCCTACGGGGAATGGCCGGAGGACATGATCGCCGTCCTCGGTCGGGAGCAGGAACTTACCTTCACATTTCATTATCAATGAGCACCAGCGCCGCCGCCGAATCCTCGTCCGCCCCGTCCGCGTTTCCCCTCGGTTCCGAGGTGGAGATCCTCACCGAGGCGCCGGGCGGCTTGATCGCCTTCAACAAACCCGCCGGCGTGCTCTCGCACCCCAACATGAAAAGCGAGCAGCCGCGCGCCCTGCTCACCTGCGACTACTCGATCGAGGGCGAGTTTTTCCGCTGGACCGATCCCGCCGGCGCCGGGCGCACGCTGTGGTTGCTCAACCGGCTCGATTCCCACACCTCGGGCGTGATCTTGGGCGTGCTCGACGACACCGAGCTCGCGCGCCGCATCCGCTCCCTGTTTCGGGCCAAACACATCGAGAAGGTTTACCACGCGCTGGTCTTCGGAAAGCCCTCGCAGCCCAGCGCGATTTGGAAGGACCGCCTGGCCATCGAAAAGCGGGGCGGGCAGGTGCGCACCAAGGCCGGCGACGGCATCCCCAGCGAATCGCAGGTGCGGGTGTTGCGTCAGCGGCGCGACGCGGCGGCGCCGCTGGCCCTGATCGAGCTGACCCCGCGCACGGGCCGCAGCCACCAGCTGCGGGTGCAGTGCGCGCACCGGCACCTGCCGATCGTGGGCGACGCGACCTACGGCGACTTCGGCGCGAACCGGGCGCTGGCCAAGGCCACCGGCATCAAGCGGCTCTGCCTGCACTCGCACGCCACGCGTTTCGAGTATGAGCACGGCGGCCGCACGGTGCGGTTCGCGGCGGTGGCGCCGACGCCGGCCGAGTTTTTGAAGCTGCTGGGCGGCTGAAGCGCCCCGCCTCCACGAAAGGCGACTACCTCTTTGGAGGGGGGTGGGGCGGGCCGCCTTGCTCCGGCGCGCCGATGCCAGTTTCTTGCGACGCGATCCGTCTCCTTCGCGTTTCCATGCTTCCTTTCGCGTTTTCTCTTCGTCGGGTTCCGGTCGGGCTCCGCGCCCGGCGCCTCCTGGTCGGCCTCCTGCCGGCCTGCGCCATCGGGCCGGCCTGCGCCCTCCTGTTCGTTTCCCCTCCAGCCGCGGCCGGGCCGGAAGCGGGCGGCGCGTGGAGCGAGTATCACGTTTTCAACTACGGCGAATACGCCGGCGCGCTCGAACTCTCCGCCGACGGCCGGACTCTCTGGACGGCCTCGTCGGTCTCGGCCGGCGGCCTCAATCCCGCGACCGGTTACCCCAACCTCATCACCTCCCTCCGCAGCCTGAACATCGCCGACCAGACGACCACCCACCACTCCTCGGCCGGCCTCGGAAACGCGGAGCAGGACAACGTGTTCGCGGGCCTCGTCCTCACGCGCGACGAGCGCCCCGTCCTTCTCCATTTCACCAAGGAGCTTCGCCCCGGCCGACTGGAGCCCGACCACTCGCCCTACATCTTCACCCACGCGCCCGCCACCGACACCTGGTCGCCCGCCACCCTGCCCGCCGGCGAGGAGCAGCAATGGGCCGGCCCGCCGATCAACATCGTGCGCGACGACCTCGGCGACCTGCTCCTCTGCGGCAATCACCGCGTGCTCATCTCCGCCGACGGCGCGGTCTGGACCCAGCGCGCCGACCTCAACACCCACTTCGCCCCGCCTCCGCCCCACCAGCCCGCCTACGGGGCCGGCGGCCTGCCCGCCTGGTTGCCGGCCCCGCAGTTGCTCACCAACCAGCCGCTCTTCCAGCCCTACAGCCCCGGCTGGCAAACCGGCTTCGCGCGCATGCCCTGGGGCGAACTCTTCTGCGGCGGCGAACAAGGCTCCTACTTCCACTCCCTCGACAACGGCCTCACCTGGCACTGGTTCGACCCCCTGGTGAACCAAGTCCTCCGGGACGCGCAGGGCCGTCCGCTCTATCGCAACCCCCACGCCTTTCGCCTCTCCCAGACCTACCACGCCGAGGCCACCGGCGACGGCGAGGTCATGCTCAACTGCAAAAACAACCTCGGCCACCACTTCTTCGTCTGGACCTCCACCGGCCAGCTCGTCGAGGCCTCCGCCGGCCTGCCCGCCGGGAGCGACGTCGTGCCCGGCATCTGCACCCGCTTCCTCACTCTTCCCGCCTCGGGCGAGACCTACATGTGCACCCGCTGGACCAACCAGCCCACCCACGAAGGCGCCGTGCCCGACACCCCGACCGGCCGCTTCAACGATCTCTTCCGCTGGGACGGCTCGACCTGGACCCTCGTCGAGCCGCCCGAAGACCACGAATGCGAGTCGCCCAACTCCCTCGCCGCCGACGCCACCGGCCTGCTCGTGCCCATGCGTTACGTTCCCTTCCCGCTGCTGCATTCGATCCACCGCTGGACGCCCGATCTCTCCTCCGCGCCACCGCCGCGGGTTTCGATCACCGGCGGCGACTCCGCCACCTTCGCGCCCGCCGTCACCCTCTCCGCCACCACCGGACGAGCCGTGTTGCAACTCGAGGCCGCCGTCTCGGCGACCAACGACTTCGCCTGCCAATGGAGCGCGCGCGGCCCGGGCCCGGTGGTGTTTGAAAACGCCCGCGCCGTCTCGCCCCGCGCCTGGTTCTCCGTCGTCGGCGACTACGTCCTCAACCTCCGCGCGACCGACCTCGCCACCGGCGCGCACCGCGGCGCGAGCGTCATCGTCCACGTCCGGCCCGCCCCCGGCGGTTCCGCGCCGCTCATCACCACGCAACCCGCCAACACCGTCATCCCCGCCTCGGGCTCCGCCGCCTACTCGCTCACCGTCGTCGCCTCCGGCCCCGGCCCCTTCACCTACCGCTGGCAACGCGACGGCCGCGACGTCATAGCGCCCTCCGCCCGCAGCGCCACGCTCACCGGCATCGCCACGCCCGCCGACCTCGGCGCGACCTTCCACTGCGTGGTGGGAAACCCATACGGCACCGTCGCCAGCCACACCGCGCAGCTCGGCCACGCGCCCGAGATCATCGCCCCGCCGCTCCCCCAAACCGTCCCCGCCGGGCAAAACGCGGTCTTCGGCGTCGCCGCGCGCGGATCCGGCCCGCTGACCTGGCAATGGCGCCTCAACGGGGCGCCCATCCCCAACGCCACCCGCGCCGCCTTCGCCGCCGGCGCGCCCGGCGCCTACTCCGTCAGCGTCACCAACCTCTTCGGCACCGTCACCAGCGCCGCCGCCACGCTCGCCAACGGCACGCCCGCCGGCCCCACCGCGCCGCTCCGCCTGCTGGCCGGCGCCGCCAACGCGCCCTCCGGCGGCGACGCCTACCTCAACGACGGCACGCCCGTCCCCGCCGTTTACCCGCTCGGCCAGCCCATCCCGCTCGCCGTCGAGCGAGCGCCCTACGGCGGCTACGGCGCGACCTTCATTCGCTGGGAGGTCGCCGCCCTCGCCGCCGGGCACACCGCCACCTTCGCCGCCCCCGCCGCGCCGCAGACCACGCTCACCCTCTCCGGTCCCGGCCAGACCACGCCGGTGCGCGTCACCGCCGTCTATGCCGACGCCTCCGCCGGCGCGCTGCCCGGCCACGCCCTCGCGGTCGTCAACGGCCGCGGCACCGGCGAATACCGCGAGACCTGGAACCACCTTGCCAACGCCTCCGCCGGCGCGCCCCTCGCGGCGGTCGAGGCCCTGCCCGCGCCGCCCGGCCTGGTCTTCGCGGGCTGGATCGGCGACGGGAACCTCGCCATCGCCGACCCCGCGGCCGCCCTCACGACCGTGACGCTGCCCGCCGCCCGCGCGATCCTCACCGCGACCTACGCGCCGGCCCACGCGCACTGGCGGGCGAAAAACTTCGGCGCGTCCGCCGACCAGCCCGCCGTCGTCGGCGACCTCGCCGATCCGGACGGCGATGGCATTCCCAACCTCCTCGAATACGCCTGCGGCCTCGCGCCCCTGAGCGCCGACTCCGCCACCGCGCGCGCACGCCTGCCGCGCCTCGCGCCCGGCGAAGCGGCCGCCGGCGGATCGGGCGGCGCCAGCGGCCTCGAGTTTACCTTCGTCCGCGATCTTTCGGCGTCGGACCTCGCCTACGTCGTGCAGGTCTCGACCGACCTCGAGACCTGGACCGACGCCTCGCGTTTTTCCGACCTCGACGGCGACACGCCCGACACCGCCGCGACGCTGCTCGTCGCCCGCGTCACCGACCCCCTCGCCGGCCTGGAAACGATTACGGTGAGGGAGACGGGCGCCCTCGGCACCGCCGCCCGACGTTTTTTCCGCCTTCGCCTCACGTTGGAATAGCACCAACCCGATCTGCGTCGGGGCCTTCCGGAAAGTAGCACGCTCACTCCGTGAGCGCTGCCTTTGGGGAGCTCTTGGGGAGCGACCACCGCCTATCCGTCGCGGGGAGCCAGGCGGTCCCGGAGTTTTTTTGCCACGGAGGGCACGGAGCGCGGGCCCACGGAGGACACGGAGGTCCCGTCCGGCGTCGGGTGGCGCCCCCGTGGCGACCTGGGCTTCGGGTCTTTATGAAAATCGCGATCACGCGAACCCGCGCCTGCGGGCTCATCGGCCTCAGAACCCGGCCGGGACCGGCGCCACGCGGCCGAAAATCCTCGGCGCGCCGTCCGGCAGACGCGCCCGGAGCGTGACCACGCCGCCCGCCTGGGCTTCGACCACCTCGGCGTTCGGCAACACCGACCAGTCCTCCAGATCGGTGGACACATCCACCCGGTAAACAAAACCCACCACCGTCGCGGGCCGCCGGAAGGACAGCGTCAGCCCCGCCTCCTCCCTCGCCAAGGTCGGCACCGGGAGCGCGTCGCGCGCCGCCGGGTCGGTGCCAAAGGCGTATTCGTGCAGATTGGCCACGCCGTCGCCGTCGGGATCGCCCTGGGCGTCGGCATAGAAAAAGCCGTCGTAGTATTCGCCCAGCCCGCGCGCCGCCGCCCAGTGATCGAAGGTCTGCGTCACCCGCAGGCGCGCGACCTCGCTGGTGTCCTCGCCCTGCGTGTTGCTCACCACCACGTCGTAGTCGCCGGCGTCGTCACCCTGCGCGGAGAGGACCTGCAAATACGGCAAGGTCGCGCCCGGGATCGGCTCCCCGTCGTGCCGCCACTGATATTGGAACTCCGGACTGCCGGTCGCGCCGACGATGAAGACCGCCCCGCCGCCCACCTCGATGCTCGCCGAGGCGGGGTGACGCGTCACGCTCGGCGGCCTCGGCGTCGCCGGCGTCACCACGTTGAGCGTGATCGTCGCCGGACCGGCCGTGGCCTGGCCGTCGGCGACGATGAAGCGCAGCTCGTCCGGCCCGGAATAGCCCGACTCGGGCGCGTAAACGAGATCGGGCGCCACGCCCAGCAACACGCCGTGCGCCGGCGGCGCGACGACGGTGAAGACCAACGCGTCCCCGTCCGCGTCGGTGGCGGCGAGCGTGAGCGGATTTGGCGTGTCGCCCTCCACGTTGACCACCTCATCGACCGGCTCCGGCGGACGGTTGCGCGGCTCGAAACGATACACGTATCCGAAGTTGTGCTCGCTACCCGCGACCAGGCCGAGGAACCCGCCGTCGCCGGAGGGCGTCAGGGCCGAGGGCGCGAAACCGTCCGACCCGTCGAAGCCGCGCAGCACGGCGTAGCCCGAGCCGTCCTCCGCGATGCGGAAGAGCGTTCCCGCGCCCCCCGGGCCGCCCGCGTTCGTGCTTCCGTAAAGCCACCCGCCGCCCGCGCTCAGAAGCGTGACCACGGGGAAGGCGCCGTCGTGCGGCCCGCCGGCAAACGTGTGCAACACGGCGTAGCCCGAACCATCGGGCCGCAGTTTGAAAATCGTCCCGGGCGCGCCCGAGTTTCCCCGGGTGGTGCCGTAGAGCGCGCCGTCGTCGCCCCGCACCAACGCGGCCTGGGGCGAGAAGGCGGACAGGAGATTGTCGAACTCCCGCAACACCTCCACCTCCGCGCCGCCCGGCGGCAGACGAAACACCGCCCCGGCCCCGCCCTCCGCCCGCGTCGCCGTGCCGTAGAGCGAGCCGTCCTCCCCGACCAGCAGCCCGGCCGAGGGCCGGTTCACGCCGACGCCGCCCACCGGCGGAAACGCATACGACACCGCGAAGCCCGCGCCGTCGGGCGCGAGCCGATACACCACGCCCTGGCCCCCCGCGCCGCCGACATTGGTGACGCCGTGGAGCAGACCGTCGGTCCCCTGAACCAGCGATCCGAAGGGCAGCCAGCCCTCCGCCCCGCCGGCGAAACTGTGCAGCACCTCGTAGTCGGCGCCGTCCGTCTTGACCCGGTAAACCGCGCCGTAGCCCGCCGCGCCGCCCGTCCGCGTGACGCCGTAGAGCATTCCGTCCGCGCCGAGCAGCGGCGCGTCCTTCGGCTCGCGGCCGTCGTCGGCCGCCGCCCCGAAATGGTGCAGCACCGCGAAGGAGCCCGCTCCCGGATCGCCCAGGGCCGGCACGAAGCGGAAGAGCGTGCCCGCGCCGAAGTCGCCGCCGCCGGGCGCGACGCCGTAGAACGCGCCGTCCGGCCCGGCCACCAGGCGATCCATCGGCCCCGCCCCCTCGGAGGCGCGTTCGCTCAGGAACGCGAGCGTGCGGGGCGAGGAGCCGTCGGACCCCACGCAAAAAACCGTGCCGGTGCCGAGCCCGCCGCCGTTGAGCAGCGGCCCGCCGAAGCGCGTGGTGCCGCACAGGGTGCCGTCGGCCAGGCGCAGCAGCCCGCCCACCGGCAGACGTCCGTCGCCGTCGCCGCCGACAAACTCGCGCAGCACGGTGTAGCCGCTCCCGTCGGCCTCGATGCGGAAAACCGTGCCGCGTCCCGTCGTGCCGCCCTGCTCGACGGTGCCGTAGAGTTCGCCCCCGGGCCCGCCGAGCGCGAGCTCGCCGCCCGCGTAGCCGCCGAGCTCGGGAGGGCCGCCGAAGTGATGCAGCACCTCGAAATCCGAGCCATCCGGGTCCAGCCGGAAAAGCGTGCCGTAGCCAAACGCGCCGCCGCCATACGCCACGCCGTAGAGGCCGCCGTTCGGATGCTCCAGCAAACGGGCGCGCGAGTGGCTGCCGTCGGCCCCCGTGAAGGTGTGGATGAGGGCGAACTCGCCGCCGTCCCGTCGTATCTTGAAGAGGGTGCCCGGGCTGGTCGGCCCGGCGCCGCGCCCGGTCGCGCCGTAGAGCCAGCCGTCCGCGCCGAGGGTGAGGGCGGCGACGGGATTGGCGCCGTCGGCCGCCGTGCCGGTGAAGGTGTGCAGGAGGGTGAAGCCCGTGCCGTAGGGCTGGATCGAATACACCGTGCCCAGCCCCTGCGCGCCGCCCCCGTAGGTGGTGCCGTAGAGCGTGCCGTCGGGCCCCTGGGTGAGCCCGGCGAAGGGCCGCGCGCCGTTGCCGGTCGTGCCGCCGAAGGTGTGGAGCACGTTGTAGCCGGAGCCGTCGCGCTCGATCCGGAACACCGTGCCGGCGTGGTGGAGGCCGCCCTGATCGGTGGTGCCGTAGAGGGCGCCGTCGAGCCCCACGAGCACCGCCCCGCGCGGGAAATGCCCGTCGGGCACGGTCGAGCCGGGCAGATACTCGGAAAACGCGTGCAGGATCGAGAGTCCGCCGCCGTCGGGGCGCAGGCGGAAGACGGTGCCGCTCTGGCCGGCGCCGCCGAAGTAGGTGGTGCCGTAGAGCCAGCCGCCGGCGTCGGCGACGAGGGCGGCCATGGGCTCGCCGCCGAGGTGCTCGAAGCTGTGCAGCACCTCGAAGGAGTCGGTCGCGGCGCGCAGCGGGACGGTGGCGAGCATGCCCGCGCCCAGCGCGAGCGCGGCGGCGAGGGCAAGCCGGCGGAGGCGGGCGCGGAAAGCATGCAGGGCATGTCCGCGCGGGAGACGGCGGGAGAGATGGGTGGTCACGGGAGGTGGGCGGGGCGGGGGAGAACGGACATTCTTGTCCGTTTGGGCGGTGGCCGGCCGCGGCTTTGGTGGGGCTTGGGGGGGCTTTGCGTGAGGCGGAGGGCGGACCGAAGGCGGACAAGAATGTCCGCCCTCCTTGCGCGCCGCCGGCGGCGGTTATTGCAGCGCGGCGGGCAGATCGAAGACCAGGAGGCCGGCGGCGTCGGCGAGTTGCGGGCCGCCGGGCTGGAGCACGATGTCGGCCGTCACGCCGTCGCTCACCGCGATCACCCGGTAGCCGGCTCCGGGCGCGAGACCCGCGATGTGGTGCGTCACGGTCGAGGCGGGCGCGCGGTAGGCCGTGCCGACGAAGGGCGCTCCGGCGTTTACCGGGAAGAGCACGACGTCCGCGCCGACGACCGCCCCGGCGTAGGCGTCGCCCGCGATGCTCGCGAGCAGGGTGGGCGCGAGGCGGTCCGCCGCGTGGTCCGCGCCCTGAAGGACGTGCAGGAAACGGATGCTCGCGGGGTTGGCCGGGTCCTCGACGACGAGGCGGCCCCGGGACGGCTCGAGTTGCGAGATGTTGGTCAGCGTGCCGTCCTCGGGCACGTAGCCCATGGTGCCGTTCGCCGGGAGCAGGGAGCTCACGAAGAAATACCGGCCCTTGGGCGTGACGACGGTGGCGCGGCGGGCGGCGGCGTCGAGCGTGGGCGTGGCGGTGAGGGTGAGGTTGAAACGCTTGAACAGGCCGTCGTGGAGCGAGGCGGCGCGGTCATAGACGACCACGACGTCGGGCTGGAGCCAGACGAGGGAGCGGCTCGCGTGTTGGATGTCCATGAGCGCGTGCTCGGGCTGCGTGCCGGGGCGGTTGTAGAGCCCGGTCATGTCGGTCTGCGCGTAGGTGTAGCCGGGGCCGGAGCTGGCGGTGGTGACGGGGTCGGCGGCGCTTTGGCGGAGATTCCACTGCGAGCCGTTGTGCCAATACGGCTGCTCATACCACTGGAGGAAGGGCGCGCCGGAGACGCACCAGTTTTTCAGGGAGAGCGTGTTGTGCCAGATCGTGGACTGGCCGACGCCGAAGTTGTCGTAGTTGGACAACTCCTTGGTGAGCCACTCGCCCTTGCGGTAGAACTGGAACTGGCCGCCGTCGCAGTTCTGGTGGTTGATCGAGAGCCAGCCGGAGCGGAAGTCGAGGAACGATGCCTGGGGCGACCAGTCGGTGCGGGCGAGCATGCGACCGAGGCCCGGGTCCCAGTGGTGGGTGGCGTAGGCGGGGCGCGGGTCGGCGGGGTTCATCGCGGTGGGGTCGGTCGGGTCGAAGAGCAGGAAGGCGAGGATCGGCTCGTGGGTGGCGTAGGGGCGCCGGAGGCGGTGGATGAAGCCGGCGGCGCCGCCCTCGACCGCGTGCAGGGCGATCCAGCGCGCGGCGGCGAGGTGGTCGGAGCGGCCCTGCTTCAGCTCGGTGAGGGCGAGGAGCGCGAACTGCGTCATGTTGTCCGGCGTGATCCAGAGGCGGAGCAGGTCGCCGAAGTTGGCGAATTGATAGACCGGCCCGAGGTAGGCCTGGGCGGGGTCCACCTGCTGCGTCGGCACCATCATGGAGAGGAAGCCGTGGACGTAGCGGTCCCAGTGGGGCGAGCCGACGAGGCTCACCTGCGGGCCGCAGAAGCCGGGATCGGTGAAGCCGGCGGTCTGCATGCCGAGGAGCTGGCCGTGGATGTAGCCGATGGAGTGGCCGTAGAGGCCGCCCTCGGGGGCGTTGCCGCCGGAGGCGAGGCCGACCTTGGCGGTGGCGGGCAGATTCAGCGCGGCGCGCACCTCGGCGGGGTCGCCGAACATGGCGAACTGCTGGTAGAGCCAGGCGCCGGTGGCGTTGGCGAGGTAGGAGCGGAGGGTGTTGCCCCGGGCCGCCTCGGGCAGGGCGGGGTCGAGCGCGGGGTCGTCGGCCGGATCGAGGGCGAGCGGCATCAGGGTGATGAGGCGGGCGTGGTTGAGGTAGTAGTTGTTCGCCGCCATGCGGTAGGCGTGGCCGCCGGGGAGGAGCTGGTGGCTGTTGGTCACGCCGACGGGCTTGGGCGAGTCGCCGCCTGTCGTGTAGGCGTGGATACAGTCCTCGGCCCAGACCATGAAGACCCGGCGGATGACGGCGCGGTCCTGCGCGGTGAGGATCTCGACGGGCTGGCCGGCGGCGTCGGTGACGCCCTGGAGCCAGTCGGCGAGGAGCGGCCAGGTTTCCCCGGAGGAGTTGGAGCGGTTGAAAATCGAGAAAATCGGATCGCGGAAGGGCGCGCCCTTGAGGTGGGGTTTGGCGGCCTCGTGCATGACATACATGAAGAGGTCGCGCGCCTTTTGCGCGTAGAGGAGGCGGGCGGCGGGGTCGGGATCGACGAGGGCGTGGAAGGCGAGGACGAGGGCGTGCTGCTCGCTCACCATGTCGCTGGTGACGTTGGGGCCGGCGTAGCCGTCGATGTTACCGGAATCCGGATACGGCACGGCGGGATGGACGCCGTCGGGGAAGCAGAGCGTGTGGACGTGAAGCGCGAGGTCGAGGTTGGCGCGGAGGGCTTGTTGCCAGATCGGGTTGCCGGCGTGGGCCCAGGAGCGCAGGCGGGGGAGGTCGTCCTGGTTGATCCAGAGGCGCGGGTGGCCGGAGACGGTGGCGGGGATGGGCGCGGGGGTGTGGAAGGTGGCGGTGACGGCAACGTTGGAGCTGGGCATCTGGAACGTCGTGGTGCTCGCGAGCGGATCGGCGAAGGCGACGGGGCCGCTCCACTGTTTGAAGGCCTGGCCGGCGGGCGGCGGGGCGGCGACGAGGGTGACGGTGGCGTAGGGCGCGACCGACGCGGTGGAGGCGACGCCGTCGGCGGTGCCGCCGACCACATGGACGGTGTAGGTGGACTGCTGGGGCGTGCCGCCGCCGGGGGGCGTGGGCGTGGGCGGGAGGGGTTGTCCCTCCGGGGCCTTGACGGTGAGCTTCAGCACGGCGGTCGCGGTGGCGCCGGCGGAATCGGAGACGCCGATGTAGGCGCTAAACGGATACGAATAGATCCAGCTCGCGGTGCCGGGCGTGCCGGAGACGAGGCCGGCGCCGGAGAGCGAGAGATTGGCCTCGAGCGAGCCGCCGAGGATTTTCCAGGTGTAGGGCGCGACGCCGCCGGTGGCGGAGAGTGGATGCGAGTAGGCGACGCCGCCGGTGGCGTCGGGCAGCGTGGCGCTCGTGATGACGAGCGCGGCGGTCGCGGGCGGGGTCGGCGGGGTGGCCGGCGGCGGATTCGTGACCGGCGGGCTGGTGACGGGGGGCGGCTCGACGGGCGCGGTGCCGGCGACGATCTGGACGGTGGTGACGCCGGAGTTGGCCTTGATGCCGGCGCTGTCGGTGCCGGTGACGCGGAGGAAGGCCTTGCCGGTGGCGGTGGGCGTCCAGGAGACGGTGTAGGGCGCGGAGGTGGCGGTGCCGAGGAGCTGGCCGGTGGCGAGGTTGAAGAACTCGACTTTGGCGACGGGGTTGGCGTTGCCGGAGACGGTGGCGGAGAGCGTCACCGGGTTGTTGGTGGCGACGGTGCTGTTGGCGGCGGGCGCGGTGACGGTGAGCTTATACGGTTGGGAGCCGGCGAAGGCGACCGAGCCGAGCAGGAGGACAAAACCGACGACGAGGCGTGTGAGGAACGCCATCGGCCGGGGCGGAGGGAAGGGTTGCGGGTGGTGCATGGCCGGCGATGGTAGCAGAAGCAAGCGACCGGCATTATTGCCCGAAGGAGGTATTCGCCCAAAGTGGTAGGCGGCGGTTTTTGCTTCGCCACGCGTGCGGCGTTTGGGCGCATTCGCGGGCATGCCGGCATCTTCCCGCATGCAGCGGTTT
>CBINNW010000035.1:0-41793 GCA_966252115.1 uncultured Akkermansia sp. | reverse complement strand
GGTGGGCGTGGATGGTGCGGGCGAGGTCCTCGGCGCTGCCGCCGTATTCCATGTGGGCGACGATCTCGCCGATGAGTTCGCCGGCGTTTTTGCCGAGGATCTGGGCGCCGAGGAGTTTGTCGGTCTTGGCGTCGGCGATGATCTTCACGAAGCCGTCGCCGGCGTCGTTGGCGAGGGCGCGGGCGTTGGCGGCGAAGTTGAACTTGCCGACCGTCACGGCGATGCCCTTGGCCTTGGCGGCGTCCTCGCCGAGGCCGACGGTGGCGATCTCGGGCTCGGTGTAGATGATGGCGGGCATGAGGTCCCAGTTCACGTGGCCGTGTTTGCCGGCGATCCACTCGGCGACGGCGACGCCGTCCTCCTCGGCCTTGTGGGCGAGCATGGGGCCGTCGATGACGTCGCCGATGGCCCAGACGCCGGGGGCGGTGGTGCGCAGGTGCGAGTCCACCTTGATGCGTTTCTTGTCGGTGAGCTCGACGCCGGCGGCGGCGAGGTCGAGGCCGTCGGCGTAGGGACGGCGGCCGACCGCGACGAGGACCTTCTCGGCCGGGACCTCGATGGTTTTGCCCTCGCGCTCGGCGAGCAGGACTTTTTTCGCGGCGTCGTAGCCGGTGACCTTGGCGTTCACCTCGATCTTGAGGCCCTGCTTTTGGAGCGTGCGGGTGTAGTGGCGGACGACGTCGTCGTCGCTGGTGGCGGCGATCTTGGGCAGGAACTCGACCACGGTGACCTCGGTGCCGAGGCGGGACCAGACGGAGCCGAGCTCGAGGCCGATGGCGCCGCCGCCGACGACGGCGAGGGTCTTGGGCACGGCGGGCAGGCTGAGCGCCTCGGTGCTGGAGAGGATGGTCTCGCCGTCGAACTTCATGAAGGGCAGCTCGACCGGGGCGGAGCCGGTGGCGATGACGATGTTCTTGGCGGTGAGGGTCTCGGAAACCGCGTTGGGGACAACGCGGTCCACCTGAATGGTGTTGGCCGAGGTGAACTTGGCCGTGCCGGTGACGACGGTGACCTTGCGGGCCTTGGCGAGGGCGGCGACGCCGCCGGTGAGTTTTTGCACGATGCCGTCCTTCTTCTTGAGCATGGCGGCGACGTCGATGGAGACGCCGTCGATCTTGATGCCGTGCTCGGCGGCGTGGCCCTTGGCGAAGACGAAGTGTTCGGAGGAGGCGAGGAGGGCCTTGGACGGGATGCAGCCGACGTTGAGGCAGGTGCCGCCGAGGGTGGGGCGTTTCTCGACGAGGGCGACCTTGAGGCCGAGCTGGGCGGCGCGAAAGGCGCACACGTAGCCGCCGGGGCCGGCGCCGATGACGACCACATCGTAGGTGGCCGAAGAGGGAGTGGAAGACATGGGACGATGTGGTCGGAGAAGTAGCGGGTGGTGAGTAGCGGGTAGCGAGTGGGCCGGAATCGGTAGCGAGCGGTGGCGGGTGGCGGTGGCGAGGCTTGGATGCTCGCTACTCACTACCCGCTACTCGCTACTTCCGCGCTCAGGCTCCGATCAGGAGCCGAGCCGGATCCTCGATGGCCTGCTTCACCTTCACGAGGAAGGTGACCGCTTCCTTGCCGTCCACCAGGCGGTGGTCGTAGCTGAGGGCGAGATACATCATCGGGCGGATGACGACCTGGCCGTTGAGCGCGACCGGACGCTCGTTGATCGCGTGCAGGCCGAGGATGGCGCTCTGGGGGGCGTTGATGATCGGGGTCGAGAGCATCGAGCCGAAGATGCCGCCGTTGGTGATGGTGAAACAGCCGCCCTCGAAGTCGGGGAGACCGAGTTTGCCGTCACGGGCCTTCTTGGCGACCTCACCGATGGCTTTCTCGATGCCGGCCATGTCGAGCTTGTCGCAGTCGCGCACCACCGGGACGACGAGGCCCTTGTCGGTGGAGACGGCCATGCTGATGTCGTAGTAGTGGTTTTGGATGACCTCGTCGCCGTCGATCTGGGCGTTGACGCCGGGGACCTCCTTGAGGGCGTGGACGACGGCCTTGGTGAAGAAGGACATGAAGCCGAGCTTCACGCCGTTTTTCTTCACGAAGTCGTCCTGATACTTTTTGCGCAGCTCCATGACGGCGGACATGTCCACCTCGTTGAAGGTGGTGAGCATGGCGGCCTCGTGCTGGGCGGAGACCAGGCGCTTGGCGATGGTCTGGCGCAGCTTGGTCATCTTGGTGCGGGTGCGTTTGCCGGCGGGGGCCGGGGTGAGCACGGGCGGGGTGGTCGGCACGGCGGCGGCCGGCGCGGCGGCGACGGCGGCGGCGACGGTGGCGGGCGAGGGGGCCGCGGCGGCGGCGAGCATGTCGCCCTTGGTCACGCGGCCGGCCTTGCCGGTGCCGGCGACGGTGGCGGGATCGACGCCGGTCTCGGCGGCGAGACGGCGAACGGCGGGGGAGGCGGGGGCGGAGGCTGACGCCTCCGTCGGAGAGGCCAGAGGAGAGAGGCCGGAGGCCGGAGCGGCGGCGGCTGCGGAGGATGCGGGAGCGGCGGTGGGGGCTTGGCTGGCCTCCGGCTTCTGGCCTCCGGCCTCTGGATTTATGGTGGCAACGACTTCGCCGATCTTCACCTCGGCGCCGGTGTCGGCCTTGAGCGTGATGACGCCGGCGGCCTCGGCCACGCCTTCGGAGGTGATCTTGTCGGTCTCGAGTTCAAAGAGCGGCTGATCCTTCTTCACGGCGTCGCCGGACTTGACGTGCCACTTGGCGAGCACGCCGGAGCTGATGGATTCGCCGAGGGGCGGGATTTTGACGTCGATAAGGGACATGGAGAGTAGGGGAAGTAGCGAGTAGTGAGTAGCGGGTAGCGAGTAGGTCGGAAGTGCGAGCAGCGGACAGGGTGGCGAGATCGGTATGCTCGCCACTCACTACCCGCCACTCGCGACTTCCCGGCGCGCGCCTCAGGCGCGAAAGGCCTCCGTCAGGAAGGCGTTGAGCTCGATCTTGTGGAGGGCGAGGGCGCCGACGGCGGGCGAGGCGGCGGCCTCGCGGCCGACATAGGCGGGACGACGGCCGAAGACGGCCTCGAGCTCGGGGGCGATGAAGCTCCAGGCTCCCATGTTTTGGGGCTCCTCCTGGCACCAGACGATCTTCGCCTTGCCGTGGGCCTTGGCGATCTCGGCGAGTTTGTCCTTGTGGAGCGGATACAACTGCTCGACGCGCACGATGGCGGTGTCGTCGATGTCGTTGGTGACGCGGTAGTGGTGGAGATCGTAGTAAACCTTGCCGGAGCAGAGGATGAGGCGCTTGGCCTTTTTCGGCTCGGTGTGGTGGGTGTCGGGGATGATCTCCTGGAAGGCGCCGTCGGTGAAGTCCTCGAGTTTGGAAACGGCGAGCGGGTTACGCAGCAGGCTCTTGGGCGACATGATGACGAGCGGCTTGCGAAGCTCGCTCTTCATCTGGCGGCGCAGGACGTGGAAGTAGTTGGCCGGGGTGGTGATGTTGGCGACGACGATGTTGTCCTCGGCGCAGAGCTGGAGGAAGCGTTCGAGGCGGGCGGAGGAGTGCTCGGGGCCCTGGCCCTCGTAGCCGTGGGGCAGGAGCAGCACGATGCCGGACACGCGTTGCCACTTGGATTCGCTGGAGGCGATGAACTGGTCGATGACGACCTGGGCGCCGTTGGCGAAGTCGCCGAACTGGGCCTCCCAGAGGCAGAGCATCTGGGGGTAGTCGAGCGAGTAGCCGTAGTCGAAGCCGAGCACGGCGGCCTCGGAGAGGAGGGAGTTGTAAACGCAGAACTTGGCCTGGCCCTCGGCGATGTTGAGCAGCGGGACGTATTTTTCGCGCGTCTCCATGTCGTAGAGGACGGCGTGGCGATGGGAGAAGGTGCCGCGTTCGCAATCCTGGCCGGAGAGGCGGACGGGCGTGCCCTCGGCGAGGAGGGTGCCGAAGGCGAGGGCCTCGCCCAGGGCCCAGTCGGCGGCGCCGCCGGTGAGGATGGCGGCGCGCTGGTCGAGGAGGCGCTTGATCTTCGGGTTGGGGGTGAAGTTGGCCGGCACGCGGGTGATGCCCTCGACCACGGTTTGTAACAGCTCCTTGGATACGCCGGTGGGGATGGGCGAGTGGTTGTAGCCGGGTTGGAAGACGGCGTTGGACTCGCGGAAGGGGTCGCCCTTTTCGCCGGCGGAGCGGCGCTGGAGCTCGGCCTGTTTGGCCTTCTCGAGCGACTCGTCCATGGCGGCGGAGTATTCGGCCTTGATGGCGTCGGAGTCGGCCTGGGTGTGGCTGCCGGCGGAGATGAGCTTGGCGGTGTAGATGGCGGAGATGGGCGCGTGGGCGGCGATCTTTTTGTAGAGAACGGGCTGGGTGAAGGCGGGCTCGTCGGCCTCGTTGTGCCCGTGTTTGCGGTAGCAATACATGTCGATCACCACGTCGCGCTGGAACTTGACGCGGAACTCGAGGGCGAGGCGGGCCACGTAGCAGACGGCCTCGGGGTCGTCGCCGTTCACGTGGAAGATCGGGGCCTCGATCATCTTGGCGACGTCGGTGCAGTAGCGGGTGGAGCGCGAGTCGCTGGGGAGGGTGGTGAAGCCGATCTGGTTGTTGATGACGAAGTGGACGGTGCCGCCGGTGCGGTAGCCGGGGAGCTGGGAGAAGTTGAGCGTCTCCGCGACCACGCCCTGGCCGGCGAAGGCGGCGTCGCCGTGGATGAGGAAGGGGCACACGCGACGGCGCTCGGTGTCGCCGCGGATGCGCTGGCGGGCGCGGGCCTTGCCCTCGACCACGGGGTTGACGATCTCGAGGTGGGAGGGATTGGCGGCGAGGCGGACCTCCACGGTTTTGCCGGTCGAGGTGGTGAGGGCGGACTCGTAGCCGAGGTGATACTTCACGTCGCCGTCGCCCGCGACGGTGTGCGGGATGTAGTTTTCCGAGAACTGCTCGAAAAGAACGTCGAAGGGCTTGCGCAGGATGTTGGTGAGGACGGAGAGGCGGCCGCGGTGGGCCATGCCCATGACGAACTCCTCCACGCCGAGATCGGGCGCTTGTTCGATCATGGCGTCGAAGGCCGCGATCATGGTCTCGCCGCCCTCGAGCGAGAAACGTTTCTGGCCGACGAACTTGGTGTGGAGAAACTTCTCGAACAGCTCCGCCTTGTGGACGCGGCGGAGGATGCGGGTCTTTTGTTCCTTGGCGAAGGAAGGGGTGTTTTCGCAGGCCTCCATGCGGGCCTGCAGCCACTCGCGGGCGTCGTGGTCCTGCACGTGCATGAACTCGACGCCGATGGTGCCGCAGTAGGTGCGCTTCACGGCGGAGACGATGTCGCGGAGCTTCTTTTGGCCGCCGCCCTGGAAGTTGGTGAGGGTGAAGCTCTCGTCGAGGTCGGGCTCGCCGAGGCCGAAGTGGGAAAGGCTGAGCTTGGGGTGGGCGGCGGGTTTGGCGCCGAGGGGATCGAGGTGGGCCTCGAGGTGACCGTGGGAGCGGTGTGCGTTGATGTAGCGGATGATCTGCGCCTGCTTGTAGGAGTCCACCACATGCACGCCGGCGGCGGCCGCGGCGGCGGCGGTGGGCTTGCCTCCGGGGGCGGCCACGGTGTTGCCGAGCGTGAAACCTTGGAAAAACGCGCGCCACGTCGGATCGACCGAATCGGGATTATCGAGCCACTGGGCGTAAGCGGCCTCGATGAGGTCGGAATTGTCGCGGGCGGCGAGAGGAACTGAGTTCATGGAGGGTTTTGACGAAAAAAATCGAGGGGCGCCATCGGTCGGCGAATCGGCTGGATGGAGTCGGAAAAGGAAAACGATAGCGGAAAAGGAGAGACGGAAAAAGCGAGAGGCTTACGCAATCCGCGCCAACCCTCAAGGGAACAAGGGGCGCCGACGGAGGTTTGAGTTTTGCTAACCGGCAGACAGGATGACGTTAATTTATCGAATACGCCCATATGGAAACGGAGATCAAAGCTGCGCTTATCGCCCTCTTGGATGCGATAAAAACCTCTAATGCCCCGGTCATCTCGACGGAGATGGCCCGGCTGGACGATTTCGCGGCGCGGGGACGGGAGACGCTGCACCCGCAACTGCTTCATTTTCTGGAACGTCGCAGCTACGCGAAGGCGGCGATGTTTTTGGGCGGCGCGGAGGACATTCCGGTCGGCGTGTGCGGCGGGCGGGCGGAGCGCCCCGGCCGGGCGGCGGGTCCGGCGGTGGCGAGCCCGGGAGCGAACGGAGGTGGCCGATGAGCCGTCCCGACAAAAACCGTGTGTCCACCGAGGGCGGCTCGGGGCTGGGGCAAAATCCCTTCGGCGGCTTGGGCGGTCTGGATGCTTTGAAAAATCTGCCGTCCGCGCCCGCGTCCCCGACGGCTTCGACTCCGGCTTCCGCGTCGGCGGGCGGGGGCGTCGCCGGTGGGGCCGCTCGCGGCTCCGGCGCGGCGGGGGCGCCGGCCAAGAATCGCGGCCGGGTGGATGTGCTGCGCACCACGGCGGGGCGCGGCGGCAAGACGGTGACGGTGGCGCGGAATTTCGTGGGCATCGGCCTCCCGGAGAAGGAAGCCCTCTGCAAAAAGATGCGCTCGGCCGCCGGTTGCGGCGGCACGGTGAAGGACGGCGAGATCGAGATCCAAGGTGATCAACGCGAGACGGTGGCGCGCGTGCTGACCGAGGCGGGTTTCCGCCCGGTCATGGCGGGCGGCTGAGTCCCGGTGTCGGGCCGGATTGAGTCTTATTTCAATTCGCTGTCGAAATTAGTTTAATTCGTCACTCTCTGTGTCTCCGTGTCTCTGTGGTGAAAATCTGTAAATGATTTAACCGCAGAGACACGGAGACACAGAGAGCAGAAATAAAACGAGAACGACTCGGATCAATGAGTCTGAACCTGAAAGCAATCTAGAATTAGGGTGGGGCGGGACCGCCGGGCCCGCCGCGAAGGAGGGCCGGTGATCGGCGCCCAAACCGGCGCGTCCGGCGGTCATGCCCCACCTTTTGGAAGCGTCCCGCGCTCAGGCGGCGGCGCTGATCCAGCCGAGCTCGCGCAGCCAGTGTTCCAGACAGACGCCCCAGGGCGGGGCGGGCTCGGTGGCGTGGCCGAGGGCGAGGCCGTGTCGGCCCCGGGCGAAAACGTGGAGGGCGAAGGCCACGCCCGCGCGACGCAGCGCCGCCGCGTGGAGCAGGGCGTTCTCCACCGGCACGACGGCGTCGTCCGCCGTGTGCCAGAGAAAGGTCGGCGGGTGGTCGGGGCGGATTTGGAGCTCGGTCGAGAGCCGGTCCACGAGCTCGGGGGCGGGCGTGGGGCCGAGCAGATTTTCGCGCGATCCGGCGTGGGTGTGCGGGTCTTGCAGGGTGACGACCGGGTAGCACAGCACCAGGGCGTCGGGCCGCGCCGACTCGGCGCTCACGGCGTCGCCGATCCCGTCCCGGGCAAACTCCTCCGCGTGCAGGGCGGCCAGGCTGGCGGCGAGGTGGCCGCCGGCGGAGGAGCCCATCAGTCCCACGCGGGCGGGATCGCGCCCCTCGGCGCGGGCGCGGTGCCGGAGCAGGCGCAGCGCGCGGGCGGCGTCCTGGATCATGGCCGGGTGACGGTGACCGGCGGTGCCGAGTCGGTAGTTCAGGACCGAGGCGGCGACGCCCCGCTGCGCGAGCCAGAGCGCGTAGTCGTGGCCCTCGTAGTCGGAAAGGAAACCGTAGCCGCCGCCGGGCAGCACGAGCACGGTGGCGCCGAGATCGCGGACGGGCGAGGGGCGGTAGTGGGCGAGCGTGGCAAACTCGCCCGCTTGCCGGAGCGGGCGATCCTGATCGGCGGGCCAAAGAGGCTGGTGGTTCATGGGAAAAAGCGGGAGCGGGTCGGAGTGGGCGGGATTTGTTGACCGGTGTTTTCCGGACGCGGAGTCCGGGGTGGGGGAAGCGGAAGACCTCCGCAACCCGATCGTGCGACGTCGCGGGGACCTGGGTGCACCAAGAAGCGGGGGCAAAGTCCGGGCATCGCCACCGGGAGCGCCGGCGTCCCGCCGGCTGTTTGCCTGGAAAGCCGGCAAGATGCCGGCGCTCCCGGTGGACTGACATCCCATGCTGCCACCACCGATAACACCACCGCAGCGCTTCCCGTCCTCGCTCGCGGCCTTCGGGGGCTTCGTGGCTCTCGGCCTGTCAGGCCATCACCTCGCGGATCGCGTTGTCGAGGGCGTCGCGCGAGAAGGGCTTGGCCAACACCTTTCGGGCGCCGATCCGGCTCGCGATGCCGAGGTAGTCCTGGGCCGAGGCGCGGCCTCCGCCGGACATGGCGATGATGCGGGTCTCGGGGGCGCGTTTGAGCAGCTCGAGGATCGTCTCGATGCCTTCCGTCTCCGGCATGATGAGGTCGGTGATCACGAGGTCGAAGGCGCCCCGGGCGTGCCACTTCAGGCCCTCGGTGCCGTCGGCCGCTTCGGTGACTTCGTGGCCGAGCGTGTCGAGGGTGGCGTGGAGCATGCCGCGGAAAAGATCGTTGTCGTCGATGATGAGGATGCGGGCCATGGCGGGGGGCGGGACGGGGTTTCAGGGCTGCGGCGTTTCGGCGGGGGCAAGCGCACGATGCACCGCCGTGCCAAGGGTTTGAAGCGTGAAGGGCTTGGGGAGCATTTCCACGATCCCCTCCGACCGCACTTTTTCCGGGGTGAGCCGCGCGGCGTGGCCGGTGGTCAACAGGACCGGCAAGTCGGGCCGGAGGCGTCGGACGGAGCGTGCGAGATCCAGCCCGGTCATTTCCGGCATCGTGTAGTCGGTGACGATCAGGTCGAAGGCCGACGGCGCCGCGCGCAGGCGCGCCAGCGCGTCCTCGGCGCGCGTGGCCACGGTGACGCGGTAGCCCAGCTCCTCCAGCACGCAGCGCCCCAGCTCGGCCAGGGGTTTCTCGTCGTCGATGAAGAAAATGCGCTGGCCCCTGCCCTGGGGCGGGCGCGCGTTTTCGTCGGCGTCGGCCCGCGGCGCCTCGTTTTGGGCGGGGAAATAGAGCGTGAAACGCGCGCCCTCGCCGGGGCGGCTCCAGACCTCGATGGCGCCGTCGTGTCCCTGCATGATGCCGTGGACGACGGACAAGCCGAGGCCGGTGCCCTCGCCGGGGGCCTTGGTGGTGAAGAAGGGCTCGAAGATGCGGGCGATCACCTCGGGGCTCATGCCGTCGCCGGTGTCGGCGATGGAGAGGCGCACGTGCGGGCCGGGACGGAGCGGCGGCAGCGCGGCGGCCTGGGCCTCGTCCACCGGGTGGTTGGCCAGGCGCACCTCCAGGCGGCCGGGGCGGTCGCGCATGGCCTGCGAGGCGTTGGTGCAGAGGTTGAGGATGACCTGGTGGATTTGGGAAAGATCGGCGCGGATGGGCGCGACGTCGGCGGCCAGGCTGACGTCGAACTTGATCGTGCTCGGCAGCGAGGCGCGCAGCAGCTGCATCGACTCGGCGACGAGGTGGCGGAGTTGCACCACGCCATGGCGTTGTTCCTTGCGCCGGCTGAAGGTCAGGATCTGGCGCACGAGGTCGGCGGCGCGGCGGCTGGCCTGAAGCACGGCGTCGAGCTGGCGCGTGGTGACCAGGTCGTCCCTGACCCGCAGTTTCGCGAGCTCGGTGTAGCCGATGATGCCGCCGAGGATGTTGTTAAAATCATGGGCGATGCCGCCGGCGAGCGTGCCGATGGCCTCCATCTTCTGGGCCTGGAAAAACTGGGTCTGCAGCTGGCGACGCTCCGTGATGTCCTCGGCCGTGCCGACCAGGCGGTAGATGTTACCCTGTTCGTCGCGGACGGGGTAGCCCTTGCCGTGGACCCAGCGCACGTTGGCGTCGGGCCGCACCACGCGGAAGGTCTCGTCGAGGTGGCCGGTTTCGGTCTGCCCGGCCAGGGCGGAGCGCACGCGCTCGCGGTCCTCGGAGTGGATGCCCTCCAGCCATTCGTCGAAGTCCTCCAGCAGCCTCGCTCCGGGGCGGCCCCAGATGGTTTCGTAGGCGGGGCTGACGTAGAGGACGCGGCGCGAGGCGGGATCGGAGATCCAGAAAACCTCGTTGATGTTTTCCGCGAGCTGGCGGAAGCGCTCCTCGCTCTGGCGAAGGGCCTGCTCGGACTCGCGGCGCTGGGTGATGTCCTGCGCCACGACGACGATGCCGACCACGCGGCCGTCGGCGTCGCAGTAGGGGACCTTGTCGGTTTGCACCCAGCGCACGCGACCGGAGCCGTCGTGGATGCGTTCGGTGATCCCCAGTTTGGGCTGGCCCGAACGGATGACCTCGAGGTCGTCGGCGCGAAATCGGTCCGCCGCCCCCGGATAGAGTTCGGCGCAGTTTCGGCCCTCGATTTGGGCGACCGGCAGGCCCAGAGCATCGGCCACGCGTCGGTTGACGCGGAGAAGCCGGTCTTCCGTGTCCTTGAACCAGATCATCGCCGGGATGAGGTCGAAGAGCACCCGCAGTTCCTCCTGCTGGCGGCGCAGGATGGCATCGGCCGCGCGGCGCGCCGAGATGTCGGCCGACAGCACGCAGATGCCCTCGGGCACCGGTTGGATGACGAGGTGAAACCAGGCTTTCGTCCCGTCGGGATAGACGAACTCGGTCTCCAGCTCCTGGGCGGGCGCGCCGTTCATGCAGGCGCGCATGCGGGCGTAGGCCTCGGTTTTTTCGAGGCCCGGGAAACATTCGAGCACGCGGTGGCCGATCAGGTTAAAGGCCCGCACGCGTCCGTGGGCGGCGGCGGCGGCGTTGACGTAGAGATAGGTCCAGTCGCGACCGATGATCTGGCAGCCCTCCATCAGGTTTTCGATCGTGGTGCGGAAGCGGCGTTCGCTGGCCCGAAGCGCGAACTCGGCCTGTTTGCGCTGGGTGATATCGGCCCGGATGGCGATGTAGCGGGCCGGGCGGCCCTCGGCGTCGAGCGAGGGCATGATGGTGGTGTTGACCCAGTAGTGGGAGCCGTCCTTCGCGCGGTTGCGGATCTCGCCGTGCCAGGCGCGGCCGGAGCGGATGGTTTTCCACAGATCCTCGAAAAACTCCTTCGGGTGCAGGCCGGAATTGAGGATGCGGTGATCCTGCCCGAGCAGCTCCTCGCGCGAGTAGCCGGAGATGGCGCAGAGCTTGTCGTTGACGTGGGTGATTGTGCCCCGGGAGTCGGTCACGGCGACGATCGCGTGGGCGTCCAAGGCGTTACGCAGCTCCTCCGCCTCCTGGGTGGCGAGCTGGAGCCGACGTTTCGCGTCGCGAAACCGCTCGATGGTTTCCTCGTAGCGGAGCCTCGCCTGCCGCAGGTGCTCCGCCCCGACGCCCATGAGCGCGCCGAGGCTGAGCAGCAGCCCGATCTGCAACCAGTCCATCAGCGGGTTGGCCGGCGCGCCGTGATCGCCGAACTCGAAGACGGCGGCGGCCAGCGCCGACAGGATCGCGCTCAGCAGGGCCGGTCCGAGCCCGCCGAAATACGCGCTCACCCAGACGGGAAGAAGAAAAAGGATCAGCAGGGCCCGGCCCTCCGTCCATGGATCGATCAGCATCCGCACGGTCACCGCCGCCACGGTGAGGACGAGGGCGAACGTGTAGCGTGCGCGGGGCGACGACAGCTTGGCGGCGACGACCGAGACGGACGGCACCAGCCCGCGTCCCCGCGCGGGCGACGCCGGGCCCGGCTGCGCGCCCGGGGGCGGAGGCGTGTCGGAGGGAGGCGGACCTGACGGGGGTTTCACGGCGTGTTCAAATTGTTGCAGAGTGGCGGAAATGAGAATGCACAAATGGTTTACATGTGTAAACTCGTAGGGGTATTCGGCGGAGGAATACGGAGCCTATTTTTCCCAAACGATTTCTCAAATCCGGCGCCGGTTCTGGCCTCGCGCGCGGGGATGGCCACACTGGGCCTCGCCTATGAAACCGAATCTCGGACTCTCCTCCAAATCCCGCGACACCGTCGGCACCCTGCTCGCCCGGCTCCTCGCCGACGAGCACGTGCTCTATGTGAAGACCCGCAACTTCCACTGGAACGTCACCGGCCTCGACTTCGGCGCCCTGCACGCGCTGTTCGAGTCCCAATACACCGCCCTGGCCGAGACCATCGACGAGATCGCGGAGCGCATCCGCATGATCGGCGGCGTGGCCCCGGGATCGATGAAGGAGTTTCTGAAGCTCACGCGCATCGACGAGCAGCCCGGTGGCAAGCTGGAGGCGGAGAAAATGATCGCAGCCCTGCTGAGCGACCACGAGGCGATCATCCGGAGCCTCCGTGAGGATGTGGAAAAAGCCGGGCAGGCCGGCGACGCGGGCACCAACGATTTTCTCGTCGGGTTGCTGGAGAGCCACGAGAAGACCGCCTGGATGCTGCGCGCGCATCTGGAGTGAGCCGAGCGTGGCGGCGGGCCGGGGGCGTGATCGGGCCTGGTGTGGATCGATTTGGCGATGAGGCGTTCCTGAGCTTGGCCGGGGACGGCCAACTCTACACCGAACGGCTGTGGCGTTGGCCGTCCCCTGCCAATTTGACCGCCGCGGATTCGGTAAACTTTACAGACGAAGCGGAACTAGCCGCGGCCGAAACGACGGCCGAGCTCGCCCTGGCTGAGCTCGACCTGGGTCGGGCGGCCGCCCGGGCTGGTGTGCGGGGCGCGGCAGGCGAAGAGCCGCGCCACCAGCGCGCGCATGTCGGCCGCGTCCACCTGCGCGGGCAGGCGCACGGAGCGCGCGGCGGCGAGGCGGGCGAGCTGCTCCCGCGCCACCTCCGGATTGCGCTCCGGCGAACGGCCGTCGCGGAAGGCGTCGAGCAGATCGCGCAGGCAGGACTCCGCGTCCGTCGGTTCGAGCACGGCCGGTATGCCCTCCAGCCGGAAGGTGTGACGGCCAAACTCGGCCAGCTCGAAGCCGTGCGTCATGAGAAACTGGATACGGTCGCGCAGCAGCGCGGAGCCCACCGGGTCCAGCTCCAGCACGACCGGCAGCAGCAGGCGCTGCGTCGCCACCGCGCCGGCGGCGAACTCCGCCGCGAGTTGTTCAAACACGATCCGCTCCTGCGCCGCGCGCCGATCCAGGAGCAGCAGGCCGGCCGGCGTCTCGAAAAGCGCATAGACGGAGTGGGCCAGACCGATGAAACGCCAGCCGCCGGCGGAGCGCGGCGGGACCGGCGCGTGCGTCGTGGCCGACGGCCCGGGCGGTGCCCCGAACGCCGGCGCGGGCGCCGTCGGCGTGGGGGCGGGCGCGGAGGGACCCCGCGTCGGGGCCGAGGGCGGAGCCGGCGACGCCGGGGTGTGGCGCGCGGGGCCGGGCCAGGCGCCGAAAGTCACCGCGCCCGGCGTCGCGGGTCGAACCGTGGAGGGGGCGCTCGCGGCGGAGACCGGACGCGAGTCCGGAGGCGGCGGGTTCGGCGTCGCGGTCTGTGCCGGAGCCGGAGTGGGCGTCGAGTTTGGCGTCGGCGCGGGCGCGGGGCCGCTCGCGGGCAACGTGACCTCCTCCATGGGGGCGACGGCCGGCGCCTGCGCGCGCAGGAGGGCGAGCACGTTGCGAATGACGAAGGACCGCACCTGCGCCTCGGAGCGGAAGCGCACCTCGCGTTTGGTGGGATGCACGTTCACGTCCACCGCCGCCGGCGCGAGGTCGAGAAACACGAATGCGGCCGGGTAGCGGCCCTTGGGCAGGACCTCGTGGTAGCTCTCGGTCAGCGCGTAGATGAGCGTGCGGCTGTCCACCGGGCGGCGATTGACGAAGGTGATCGTCTCGTGGCGCGTGGCGCGTCCGCCGGAGCCCGGTTTGGCGACGAGCCCGTGCAGCCGCAGGCCGCCCTCGGTGACGTCGATGGGCAGGAGGGTCTCGGCGAGCTGGCGGCCGAAGATCTCCGCCACGCGGTCGGCGAGCGCCGGACAGGTGGGGGAGCGAAAGATGGTGCGACCGTCCTCGATCAGGGTGAAGGCGCAGTGCGGCGCGGCGAGGGCGTGCAGGCGGACGGCGGCGACGATGTGGGCGGACTCGGTGGCGTCGGTCTTGAGGAACTTCCGTCGCGCCGGCACGGAGTTGAAAAGCTGCGTCACCTCGATGCGGGTGCCGCGCGGGCGACCGTGGTCGCGCACGTGGACGAGGCGGCCGCCGTTGACGAGGATCTCGGTGCCCACGCCGTCGGCGGCCGAGGTTTGCAGGAGAAATCTGGATACGCTGGCGATGGAAGGCAGGGCCTCGCCGCGAAAGCCGAGGGTGGCGAGGCGGTCGAGGTCGGCGGCCTCGGCGATCTTGCTGGTGGCGTGGCGGCGCAGGGAGAGCTCGGCGTCCTCGCGGTCCATGCCGGAGCCGTTGTCCTCGACGCGCATGAGGGCGCGTCCGCCGTGGGAAAACTCGACCTCGATGCGGGTGGCGCCGGCGTCGAGCGCGTTTTCCACGAGCTCCTTCACCACCGCGGCCGGCCGCTCCACCACCTCGCCCGCGGCGATCTGGTTGGCGACCCGGTCGGGGAGCAGGCGGACCTTGGGCACGGAGGTGGATTTTTTAACGCGAAGACGCGAAGAACAAACCGAAGGACGCAAAGGTCCGGGTCATGAATTCGCGATCTTTTCGATTCTTGGCGCCCTCGTGTTAAAAACTCCGGGAGTTCAACGCCTCACTCGGCGAGGGTCCTGGTCCAGCGGGCCGTCTGCTTCTTGATCTGGGCGGGGCCGGGCATGCCGGTGCCGGCGCGTTTTTTCATGGCGCGTTGCAGGTCGAAGACGGTCGCCCAGTCGTCGCCGTAGCCGGCGTGGCATTTTTTCACGTCGGCGGTGGCGAGCTGGTTGAGCGGCTTGCCCTGGGTCTCGGCGAGTTTCACGACCGCGCCGACGGCGTGGTGGGCCTCGCGGAAGGGCACGCCGCGCTCGACGAGGTAGTCGGCGAGGTCGGTGGCCAGTAGTGCCGGATCGGATACGGCGGCGGCGCAGCGGTCGGCGTTGACCCGCATGCCCTCGATGGTGCCGGCGAGCACGTCGGCGCAGATGGCGACGGTGTCGAAGGTGTCGAACACCGGCGGTTTGTCCTCCTGGAGGTCGCGGTTGTAGGTGAGGGGCAGGCCCTTCACCATGGTGAGCAGGGCGGAGAGGTTGCCGACGAGGCGGCCGGACTTGCCGCGGAGGAGCTCGCAGGAGTCGGGGTTTTTTTTCTGCGGCATGAGCGAGGAGCCGGTGCAGAAGGCGTCGGGCAGCTCGACAAATTTGAACTCGGCGCTGGACCAGAGGATGAGGTCCTCGGCGATGCGGGAGGCGTGCACGCCGAACATCGCGCCGGCGGTGGCGAACTCGAGGAACAGGTCGCGGTCGGCGACGGTGTCCATGGAGTTTTGGGTGACGCGCGGGCGGCCTTTTTCGTCCACGAAACCGAGCGCCCGGGCGGTGAATTCGCGGTCGATGGGCAGGGTGGTGCCGGCGATGGCGCCGGCGCCGAGCGGGCACCAGTTGGCGTGTTTGATGATGGAGATGAAGCGCGAGTGGTCGCGGTCGAGCATCTCCATCCAGGCGAAGAGGTGGTGGGCGAGGAAGACCGGCTGGGCGCGCTGGAGGTGGGTGTAGCCGGGGATGAGCACGAGGCCGTCGCGGGCGGCGATGGCGAGCAGGGCGCGCTGGGCGGCGCGGACGCGGCGGCAGAGCTCGGCGCAGGCCCATTTGAACCAGAGGCGCATGTCGGTGGCGACCTGGTCGTTGCGGGAGCGGGCGGTGTGGAGCTTGGCGGCGGCCGGCACGAGCCGGGTGAGCGCCTGCTCGATGTTCATGTGAACGTCCTCGAGCTGGGTGCTCCAGGTGAACTTGCCCGCCTCGATCTCGGCGAGGATGGCGTCGAGGCCGGCGTGGATGGAGTCGCGCTCGGCCGGGGTGAGCAGCCCGACGTGGGCGAGCATGGCGGAGTGGGCCTTGCTGCCCGCGATGTCGAAGGGCGCGAGCCGTTTGTCGAAGGACACGGACTCGCTGAAGGTCTGCATCAACGCGGCCGGTCCGCTCGAAAAGCGTCCGCCCCAAGTCGCCTGAGATTTTTTCGCCATGGTGGTGGTTAAAAGGAAACGCGCAGCACACGGCCGCCCCCCGTGGTGGGCAACGCGAAATCCGGGGGCGGATTTTTCGGGGGGGCGGGAAGCGGTGTCGAAGTTCGGGTTCGTCACCGGGAGCCCCGGCATCCTGCCGGCTCTTTGCCCGGAAAGCCGGCAAGATGCCGGCGCTCCCGGTGGACCGACACCGCTCCCGGGGGACGCTTCAGGCTGTCGCGGGCGCGAGGCGGATCAGGTGCCAGGAGAGCGGGGGCAGCGTGAGGGCGATCTCGCCGTCGGCGTTGACGCGGGTGGCGGTCTCGGCGCGCGGCGCGACCGTGGCCGGGGCGGCGGCGGTGTTGACGGCGTGGGCGTCGTCGGAGGCGAGCACCTGGTGCTCGACCACGGTCCAGCGGGCGGCGCCGTCGAGGGTGACGGTGAAGGGCGCGGGGGCGGCGCCGCGGTGGAGCACGAAAATGGCGAGCTGGTCGCCGTCGCGGGTGGCGAGGGCCTCGATGTCGGGGGCGAGTCCGTAGGAGGGGGTGTCGGTCGAGGTGCCGCCGGCGAGGTGGCTGGCGAGCAGGGCGCCGCGGCCGTGGCGCGAGGCCTGGGCGAAGGGATGGAAAATGGTCTGCTTCCAGGCGGCGCCGCCGGGGGCGGTCATGATGGGGGCGATGACGTTGACCAATTGGGCGAGGCAGGCGTAGCGGACGCGGGCGGACTGGCGTAGGAGGACGAGGAGCATGCCGCCCACGACGAGGGCGTCGGCGAAGGTGTAGGTCTGCTCGAGCTGGGGCGGGGCCTCGCTCCAGCGTTCGGCGCGGGCGTGACCGAGGGCCATGTCCCAGACGTTCCACTCGTCGAAGGAGAGCATCATGGTCTTTTTGTGGCGTTGCTTGGCCTTCACGAAATCGCAGGCCGCGAGCACGTCGCGGATCTGGTTTTCCATCTGGGCGGGGCAGGCGAGGTAGTCGGCGAGCGATTTGTGGCCGTCCTCGCGGACGTAGAGGTGGATCGAGAGGGCGTCCACGTGGCCGTAGCAGTGTTCCAGGACGACCCGTTCCCACTCGGGGAAGGCGGGCATGAGGGGGCCGGAGGAGCCGCAGGCGATGAGTTCGAGCGCGGGGTCGAACTGGTGGAGGGCGTTGGCGGTTTCGTTGGCGAGGCGGCCGTATTCCTCGGCGGTTTTGCGACCGGTCTGCCAGGGGCCGTCCATCTCGTTGCCGAGGCACCAGGTGCGGACCTTGTGGGGCTCGGCGTAGCCGTGGGACTTGCGGAGGTCGCCGAACTTGGAGCCGACGGGGGCGTTGCAGTATTCGACGAGCCGGCGGGCGGCGTCGATGCCGCGGGTGCCGAGGTTGAAGGCCATCATGGGCTCGGTGCCGGCGGCTTTGCACCAGTCCATAAATTCGTTGGTGCCGAACTGGTTGCTCTCGGTGACGCCCCAGGCGTAGTCGAGCCGGCGGGGGCGTTGGGCCTTGGGCCCGACGCCGTCTTCCCAATCGTAGGCGGAGACGAAGTTGCCGCCCGGGTAGCGGACGAGCGGCACGTCGAGCTCGCGCACGAGGTCGATCACGTCGCGGCGGAAGCCGGCGGAGTCGGCGGAGGGGTGTCCGGGCTCGTAGATGCCGGTGTAAACGGCGCGGCCGAGGTGCTCGATGAACGAGCCGTAGAGGCGCGGATCGATGGCGTTTTGAACGATGTCGGGGAAGACGCGGAGACGGGTGGACATGGTGGGAAAAGGGGCGGGGCCGGGGGCGGGCGGGGGAGAGACGAGTCGGGATAAGAGTAGCAAAATCGGGGCGGCGCGGGAATCTGCGGGACGCACATGATTTTAAGCGAAATCCACTTCATCGGCGCGCGCACCCAGGAGCTGCTGGTCGCGGACGGGGCTTGTCCGGCCCTCGCGGCGGCGGGCATACGGCTGTGCGGGGTCAGCGACACGGCGACGCCCTACCGGATGGAGCGTCCGCGGCTGGAGTTTGCCGAAATCTTGGGCGTTTTGGCGGGGGAGGGCCGGGTCTGGTTGCGGGGCGAGGGGTGGCGAACGGTGCGGGCGGGGGACTGTTATCTGGCGCCGCGGGGGGCGGCGCAGGGCTTTTATCCGGCGCCGGGGCGACGTTGGCGGATCGCCTGGGTTCATTACGCGGAACCCACCCAGGCGGACCGGACGGTGGGGGGCGCGGAGGTGAGGGTGCGGCGGGGGGACGCGGCGCCGCTGGCGGAGGCGATCCGGCGTCTGCACGGGGAAACGCTGGGCGAGCGCGACGCGGCGATGCTGGCGCAGCTGTCGGGGCTGGTGCACCTGTGCGCGGCGCGGCTGGCGCGCGGAGTTTCCGACGGCGGCGACGAGCGTCTGCGCCGGCTGTGGGCGCGGGTGGACGCGGAGCTGGGGGCGCCGTGGACGCTGGACGGCCTGGCGGCGGCGGCGGCGATGAGCGGCGAGCATCTGCGGCGCCTTTGTTTGCGCGAAAACGGTCGCAGCCCGATGGCGGAGGTCACCCGGCTGCGAATGCGTCGGGCCGGGCTGTTGTTGCGCGGGTCGCCGTCGAAGGTGGAGGCGGTGGCTGCGGCGGTGGGCTACGGGAGCGTGTATGCGTTTTCCGCCGCTTTTCGCCGTGAGCTCGGCATGCCGCCCAGCGAGTGGCGCCGGGGCGGGGGAGGGGGCGAGGGGGCGGCGGAGGACGCGGGCGCGGAGGACTGACGCGCCCCGCGCCCGCGCCCGGGACCGCGACCGCCGCCGTCCGCCCGCCAAGCGAACGCCGCCTCTCGGAAGCGGCGGTCGCGAAGCGCGAGGCGGGAGGCGGCGGGGGCGGCGTCAGGCCAGCGCTCGGTTGAGGGCGCTGACGATGGCGCGGATCGAGGCCAGTTCGATGTTGGTATCGACTCCGGCGCCGAAACGGCCGCGGCCGTCGGCGAGCTTCAACTGGATGTAGCTGACGGCCCGCGCCTCGGCGCCGCTGCCCAGCGAATGTTCGCTGTAGCTTTGCACGTCGCAGGTCGGCACGCGGCCGGTGGCGATGAGCCCGCGCATGAAGGCGTCGATGGGGCCGTTGCCCTTGCCCGTCAGCCAGACCGGTTCGCCCCGCACCACCAGCTCGGCCTCGCAGCTCACCTGCGCGCCGCGCTCGACGGTGCGAAACTCGGTCAGTTTCACGGGCGCGTCGGCCTGCTCGAGGTATTCGTTTTGGAAGGCGGCCAGGATTTCCTCCGGGCTCAGCTCGGTGCCGCGCTGGTCGGCGAGGTCGTTCACGATTTTGCCGATCTCCTTGTGCATGAGTTTCGGCAGCTGGTAGCCGAACTCGGTCTCCAGGATGTAGGCGACGCCGCCTTTGCCGGATTGGGAGTTGATGCGGATGATGGCCTTGTAGGTGCGACCGATGTCGGCCGGGTCGATGGGGATGTAGATCACGTCCCAGGGGCGGCCGGCTTTTTGGTGCGGCCAGGACTTCTTGATCGCGTCCTGGTGCGAGCCGCTGAAGGCGGTGAAAACCAAGTCGCCGCCATAGGGCTGGCGGGGCGGCACCTCCATGCGGGTGAGGCGTTCGTAAACCTCGCGGATGTGGGCCAGGTTGGAAAAATCCAAACCGGTCTCGATGCCGTGGGTGTGCATGTTCAGGGCGACCGTGACGATGTCCAGGTTGCCGGTGCGTTCGCCGTTGCCGAAGAGGGTGCCCTCGACGCGGTCGGCGCCGGCCAGGAGCGCCAGCTCGGTGGCGGCGACGCCGGTGCCGCGGTCGTTGTGGGTGTGGAGGGAGACGATGCTCAGCTCGCGCCGGGTCAGGTGCCGGCACATCCACTCGATCTGGTCGGCGTGGACGTTGGGCGTGGCGTATTCGACCGTGGCGGGCAGGTTCAGGATGATCTTGTTGTCGGCGGTGGGCCGCCACACGTCGGTCACGGCCTCGCAGATCTCCAGCGCGAAATCCAACTCGGTGCTGGTGAAGCTCTCCGGCGAATACTCCAGCTGGATGCGGGAGCCCGCCTCGACCAGCGGCCCCATGTGTTGTTTCAGCCAGGAGATGCCGCGCACCGCGATGCCCTTGATGTCGTCGCGGGTGGCGTTGAACACGTATTCGCGCTGTTTTGGCGAGGTGGAGTTGTAGAGGTGGAAGATGATGTTCTTCGCGCCGCGCAGGGCCTCGAGCGAACGCACGATCAAGTCTTCCCGGCATTGGCACAGGATCTGGATCGAGACGCCGTCGGGGATGCGGTTCTCCTCGATCAGGCGGCGACAGAAATCGAACTCGATCTGGGAGGCGGAGGGAAAGCCGACCTCGATCTGCTTGAACCCGGTGCGGACCAGCAAATCGAAGTATTCCAGCTTCTCCTCCACGCTCATCGGCTGGGCGAGCGCCTGATTGCCATCGCGGAGGTCCACGGAGCACCAGATCGGGGCGCGCTCGTGCACGCGGTCGGGCCATTGGCGATCGGGCAGGTGAACGGGAGGGAAGGGCAGGTATTTGCCGGCGGGGGAAAAGGACATGTTGACGAAAGGTTAAAGACTGACGGGAACGGGCAGGGTTTGAAAAGACGGGAAAACTCGGCCGCTCGCGCCGCGTTTCGCCGCGGATGGGGCGTGGCGACGCGGGACGGCCGAGGCTCGGGCTCGACGGGAGGATTCGGACGCACAATCAACCGCTCGCGCGGTCTCACGGATCGTGCGTCTAGCTAAGTCGAAGCGCCTGCGGGAAGCCTTGCATCGAAGGGCTTGCAGGGAAACGGCGGCTCGCCGCCGAGTCAAGGTCGGGGACGGGCGGGAACGGGCGGATCCTGACGGGCGGATCTTCCGCGTCGCGCCCGGCCGGGAACCTCCGATGGCTACGTAACCGGCGCGGCACGCGGGCGTCTTGAGTTTTGTGCATGCACTCACCTCACTCGCTCCATGCCCCCGACCTCTGACGCCGACGACGAATCGCCGCCCGACGTCGAGGGCTGGCTTGAGCGAATCCGCGCCGGCGACCAGCAGGCGGCCCGGTTGCTCGTGGACCACCTTTACCCGCAGGTCATCCGCATCGTGCGCGCCCGCCTCCCGCGCCGCGGCGGCGAGGAGGACCTCGCGCAGGAGATCTTTCTAAAAATGTTCACCCGTCTGGACCAGTATCAGGGGCAGGTGCCGCTCGCCCACTGGGTATCGCGCATCGCGGTGACGACCTGCATCGACGCCCTCCGCGCCCAGCAACGTCGTCCCGAACTGCGCTGGGCCGACCTTTCCGAGGCCGAGGCCGACACGCTCGACGCCGTGCTCACCCGCGAGGACGCGGCCGACACCGCCGACGCGCTCGCCGCCCACGAGCTGGTTCACAAGCTGCTCGACCAGCTCGAACCGCGGGACCGCCTGGTGCTGCAACTGCTCGATCTTGAACAGAAAACCCTGATCGAGATCCGCGAGATCACCGGCTGGAACACCACTCTCATCAAGGTCCGCGCCTTCCGGGCACGGAGAAAATTGCAAAAACTCTTCCATCAACTCAGCAAAAAGGAGCGCTCATGAACGACCGTCCCACCACGCCTTGGTCGCGTCTCGCCGCCGCCGCGCGCCGCGCCCCCGTCGCCGCGCCGGATGTCGCGGCCGACCTCTTCGCGCCCGCCGGCTTCGCCACCCGGGTCGTCGCGCATGCCGCCATCCGCCCTTCCGTCGGTTTGTTCGGCGCCCTGGATTTCGAGCGTCTCGCCGCCCGCGCCCTCGGTCTGGCCTGCGCCGGAGCCCTGGCCATGAGCGTCTGGGCCGGCATGCCCTCCAGCGTCGAGGCCCGGCCCACCGAGACCGCCGCCTCCACCGACGCCTACCTCGATCCCGTCGGCGCGATCATCGAGGTCGTGCAATCATGAAGCGCACCCTCAAGGTCTCCCTGCTGTGCGCGGGCATCTTCGCTTGCGGCGTCGTCGCCGGCGCCTTGGGGGCGCGTAAGTTTGTGCAGCCGCCGCGGCCGCCCGAGCATCCCCAGCAGAACAACCAGCCGGAGGGTTTCGGGCCCCAGCAACTGCGGCGTTTCAGCGCGGAGCTGGGCCTCACCGAGGATCAGCAGCGCGCGATTCTGCCCCTTCTGGAAAAAGCCGGCGACGAGTTGCGGGCGCTCCGGCGCGAAAGCTTCCGCCAGAGCAGCACGATCATCGAGGCGATGGAGGTGGCGGTTTCGGAGCAGTTGACCCCCGCCCAAAAGGAAAAGCTCGCGGTGCTTCAGGACGCGCAACGCGCCCGTATTCGGGCCAAGATGGAGGAGCGCAACCGGCGTCGCGTCGAGGGCGAGGCCGCGCGTCGCGAGGGCGAGGAGCCCGAGCGCCATCCCCCCGGTCCGCCCCCGCCCGAAGGCGGCCCGGCGGCGCCGGCAGAGTGAGGGAGATCCTCGCCGCGGACGTCTCGTTTCCGCGCTCCCGGCGTGCCTGTGGCGCGGGTGGAGCGATTCTGTTTCGTGGCGTGAAGATTCTCATTGAATCACCCGTCGCCCCCTCCCACGGTGCCGGCGGCCAGGCGCCATGCATGGGCAGGCGCGTGAACCCCGCCAGGGCCGGAAGGCAGCAACGGTGACGACGTTCTCCTAGTGCCGTGGAGTGCCTGGCCACCTCCCATTTGTTTCCAGCTTTCCCGCTTTCCACATTTGGAAGCTTGGATGTGGAAAGCTGGAAAACAGGAAGAAGACAGGAGGGCGGGAGCGGATGAGGCCTCGGCGTTGATACGCGCCATTGTTTCCAGCTTTCCCGCTTTCCACATTGGAGGATTGGATGTGGAAAACTGGAAAACAGGAAGAAGACAGGAGGGCGGGAGCGGATGAGGCCTCGGCGTTGATACGGCGATTGTTTCCAGCTTTCCCGCTTTCCACATTGGCGGATTTGGATGTGGAAAACTGGAAAACAGGAAGAAAACAGGAGGGCGGGAGCGGATGAGGCCTCGGCGTTGATACGGCGATTGTTTCCCAGCTTTCCCGCTTTCCACATTGGAGGATTGGATGTGGAAAGCTGGAAAACAGGAAGAAATGCAGGGAGATGGGAAGCGGGCCGGGCTCGCTCCGCATGAGGGGTGTTCGAACGGGGCCGAAAGAGGCGCGGCGGACGGAGCCCCGAAGTAGGTGTCTTTTCCACCTTTCCAGTTTTCCACATTCCGATCTCCGGATGGGCGGCGCCGCATTCGCCGCATCCCCATCCGGAGATTGTCCCGCCTCATCGTGTTTTCGGGTTTGCGCTTCACCGCCGCGCCCGTGCTTTGCTCAGCGCTCCCGTGTCGAACGCCGCCTACCAAGTCATCGCCCGCAAGTGGCGCCCGCAGACCTTCGACGACGTCGTGGGCCAGGACCATGTGGTCCGCACCCTGCGCAACGCCATCGCCCGTCGCCGCATCGCCCACGCCTACCTCTTCGTCGGCCCGCGCGGCACCGGCAAGACCTCCACCGCGCGCATCTTCGCCAAGGCCCTCAACTGCACCGACGGCCCCAAGGCCGACTTCGATCCCGCCGATCCGGCCTGCCAGTCCATCGCGGCCGGCACCCACCTCGATGTCATCGAGATCGACGGCGCCTCGAACAACGGCGTGGACCAGGTCCGCGACCTGCGCGACACCGTCCAATACGCCCCCGCCCAGGGCCGCTACAAAATCTACATCATCGACGAGGTCCACATGCTGTCGGCGGCGGCCTTCAACGCCCTGCTCAAGACCCTCGAGGAGCCGCCCGAACACGTGAAGTTCGTTTTCGCGACCACCGATCCGCAAAAGGTGCTGCCGACCATCGTCTCGCGTTGCCAGCGCTTCGACCTGAAGCCGATCCCGGCGCCGCTCATCATCGAACGCCTGAAAAAAATCGCCGCCGCCGAGGGTATCCAGGCGACGGATACGGCGCTCGCCTGCGTGGCCCGCATGGCCGACGGCGGCATGCGCGACGCGCAGTCGATCTTCGACCAGATGATCTCCTTCTGCGGCACCCGCATCGACGAGCCCGACGTGCTCGACGTTTACGGGCTGGTGGCCGGGGAAAAACTCGCCGCGCTCGCCGCCGCGCTCGCCGCCGGCGACCACGCCGAGCTCATCCGTCTGGTGGACGAGTGCGACGCCGCCGGTCGCGACCTCGCGCGCCTGCTCACCGACCTGCAGGGCTTCATCCGCGAGGCCCTGCTCGACGCCATCGCGCAGGGCGGCAAGAGCTCCCGGCTCGGCGGCGTGCCGCTCAGCACCGAGCAGCTCACGCGCATGCTCGACGTGCTGCGTCAGGGCGAGGACGGCGTGAAGCTGGGCCTCTCCGACAAGATCAACCTCGAGGTTACCCTGCTCAAGGCCGTGGACGCCTCGCGCGCCCGCGCCATCGACTCCCTGCTGAAGGAGCTCGCCATGCTCGGCGCCGCCCTGCCGGCCGATTCCGCCCCCGCCGGCGACGAAAAAAAAAAGCCCTGATCGACCGGCTTGACGCGACGGTCGTCGCCTACGTCGCCGAGTCCGCCGCCAGCGCCCCGCCGCCGCGCGGCCTGCCTTTCGCGCTGCCCGCCCCGCGGGCCAGCGCGGGCGGTTTCACCCCGCCGGTCCTGGCGGGAGGCGCGCCGTCGGACGTGGACGAGGAGGCGATGCCCGCCTTCGTGTCGGCGGAAAGCTTCTCCGATCCATTCACCGGGGGAGGGGACGGGCCGTCCTTGGAGGAACTGGAGGCGCAGATGGGCGGGGAGATCGCGGCACGCGACGGCGCCGCCGGCTCCGTCCGCTCGTCGCGGCCCGCGGCGAGCCCGCGCGAGGAGGAGGAGGAAAATTCCGCTTCTTCCTCGGCTTTGCCGGACTTGGACGACTTGGTGGCGCGCCTGCCGGGGGAGGTGCGCGAGACCCTGGACGAGCTTTTCCGGGCCCGTTTTGTGAAGGTGCGGAAACTGCCGAAAAAGGTGTTTGAAAGCGCCGTCACGAAGGGCGCTCCGGAAGCGCGGGGCGGCGGCGTCCCGTCCTGATTTGCCTATTTGGCCGGGTCTTGCTGACTCCCGGCCAACCCGATGCCCTCTCGCATTCGTTTTCCGCTTCGCCGCCCCGTCCTCCGCCTGTCCGGACGCCGTCCCGCCGCCGCCCTGCTGGGCGCGTGTCTGGCGCTCACGGCGGGCCTGTCCTCCGGCCGCGCCGCCATCGAGAAACTGGAGGTCTCCTACGACTACGTCACCCGTCTGGCCGCCCAGCGCGCCTCCGAGCCCTATCGTCAGCCGGACCGCGAGCTGCCAAACAAGCTCGGCGAGCTGACCTACGACCAGATCCGCGACATCCGCTTCAAGGCCGCCCAGGCCCTGTGGCGAAACGAGAACCTGCCTTTCCAGCTGCACCTGTTTCACCGCACGCCGGCGGCCCGCGAGGCCGTCGCCATCCGGGAGTTCAGCGCCACGCACGTGCAGACGATTCCCTTCATCCGCGATTTCTTCGACTACGGTGAGCTGGGCAATCTGGGCGCGCTGCGTTCCTCGCTCGGTTACGCGGGGTTCCGTCTGCACTACCCGCTGAACCGGCCGGACGTTTTCGACGAGCTGATCGTGTTTCACGGCGCGTCCTATTTCCGGGCGCTCGGGGCGGACCAGATTTACGGGCTTTCCGCGCGCGGGCTCGCCATCGACTCGGGCGTGCCGGGACAGCCGGAGGAGTTTCCCGTTTTCACCGATTTCTGGATCGGCAAACCCCGCCCGGGAGCGAACACCATCACGATCCACGCGCTGCTGGACAGCAAACGGGTCGCGGGCGCCTACGAGTTCATCGTGCGGCCCGGGCGGCGCACCGTGGTGGACGTGCGCGCGCGGCTCCATGCGCGGGAGGCGCTGGAGCTGCCCGGTCTGGCGCCGCTCACGAGCATGTTTTGGTTCGGGAAAAACTCCGACCGGCCCCAGGGCGACCCGCGTCCGCAAGTGCACGATTCCGACGGGCTCCTGCTGCACACCGAGGACGGCGGCCACTTCTGGCGCCCGCTGCAAAATCCGCGCACGATCCTGAACACCGAGCTGCGGGCCGTGCGGCCCACGCGCTTCGGACTCATCCAGCGCGAACGCGCCATCGCGGCCTACGAGGATTTCGAGGCCCGGTATCATGAGCGCCCGAGCGCCTGGGTGGAGCCGGTGGGCGACTGGGGCTCCGGTCACGTGCGCCTCGTCGAGCTGCCGACGGGCAACGAATACGCGGACAACATCGTCGCCTACTGGGTGCCGGACAAGAAGCCGGCGCCGGGCGAGGTATTCGAATTTTCCTACAAACTCTTCTGGGCGCTCGACCAGCCGGGCGACGACAACCTCGCCCGCGTGCAGTCCACCCGCATCGGCAACCTGCCGGGCGGAGGCTGGGGGCAGCTGTTCTGGATCGACTTCGCGGGCGCCGACCTCGGGCAACGTTCCCCCGAGAAACTCGCCCCCAAAATCACCCTCGGCGAGGGCGCGACCCTGCGTCACTCGACCCTGATTCCGCATCCCGGCATCGACGGCTGGCGCGTGGCGGTGCAGATCGACGGCGTGCGGCCCCCGGAGGGGCAAACGCCCGCGCCGGTCGAGCTGCGCGTGCAGTTGCTCGACGGCTACGAGCCGGTGTCGGAGACCTGGGTTTACACCTGGCAGCCATGAGCGCCGAGGTCGCCCCCATTCCCCTGCCGGCGGTGGACAGCGACGGTCTCGACCCCGCCTGGGACGAGGCCTTCCTGCGGGTGGAGAGTTATCTGCGCGCCCACCAGATCGAGAGCCGCCTGGTGCTCAATCGCCTGACGGTGGAGATCATCCGCGCCGCCCGCGAATCCGCCGGCGCGGCGGGGCCCGATGCCGTCGCCGCCGCGGGCGACCTGGCCGGCCAGCGGCCGGACCCCGTGAGTCTGGCCATGCGCGAGGCCGAGCGACGCACCACCGCGTGGTTCGCGCGGGTGCTGGGCGACGCCGCCGATCCCGAGGACGAGCGTCTGGGCACGCGCGGACGGGTGGCGCTCGTCATGGCCGACGTGCCCGCGCGCTGGCCGCGGCATTTCCTGGCGGAGACCCCGCCGCCGCCCGATCTGGTCGAGGCGATGCGGGCGGCCTACATCGAGGCCGGTCCGGAGCTCGAGCTCAGCCGCATGGTGCCGCGCCCCATCGATTTCGGCCCCATCGCCAACGTGGCCGACGAGGCCTGGCGCACCTTCAAACGCTGGCCGCTGCTGCGGGCGGTTTTCGGCTGGCTGCTTTTCCTCGGACTGCTCGCGGTCGTCTGGTTCGCCACCCACTGAGCCCGGGCGCATGCCGGCCCGCCGCCACGCTGCGTATCTGTTTTTCAACTACATGCTTTTTCCATGAGCCCCGGCTCCCCGCGCTTCGATCCCGCCCGACTCGACGGCACCCGCATCACGCGGCGCCGCATCCTCGTCGCCACGCTCACGCTGCTCCTGGTGGCGCCGGCCGTCATGCTGATGGCGGATCTGCACTGGCGCCTGGGTTTGGACAACTGGAAGGTCCTGCACATCGCGCTCTTCGCGCTGTTGTTTTCGCTCATCGCCTTCGGCGCGGTGCAGGCGGTGATCGGCTTTTTTTGCCGTCGCTTCGACGGCGACCCGAACCGGATCGTCAACAGCCTCGCGCCCGAGGACGAGGCCCGCCCGGTCACGGCGCCGACCGCGATCGTGATGCCGGTGTTCAACGAGGCCACCTCGCGCATCCTCGAGGGCCTGCGCGTCATCTACCGCTCCCTGGAGGCGAGCGGGCAGCTCGGCGCCTACGACTTTTTTATCCTGAGCGACACCACCGACCCGAACCGCTGGGTCGAGGAGGAGTCCGCCTGGGTGGCGCTCACCCGCCAGCTCGACGCGCGCGGCCGTATTTTTTACCGCAAACGCCGGGTCAACGTGAACAAGAAGGCCGGCAATCTCGCCGACTTCTGCCGCCGTTGGGGCAAACGTTACCGCTACATGGTCGTGCTCGACGCGGACAGCGTTATGACCGGCGACGCGATCAACAAACTCGTGCGCCTCATGGAGAAAAACCCGGGCGCGGGCATCATCCAGACCGTGCCGCGGCTGGTGAACGGCGAGACGATCTTCGCGCGGTTGCAGCAATTCGCCTCGCGCCTCTACGGGCCGGTCTTCGCCGCCGGGCTCAACTACTGGCAGCAGGGCGAGGCGAACTACTGGGGGCACAACGCCATCATCCGCGTCGCGCCCTTCATGGAGCACTGTTCGCTGCCCGACCTGCCCGGCGTGGAGCCCTTCGGCGGCCGCATCCTGAGCCACGATTACGTCGAGGCCGCGTTGATGCGGCGCGCCGGCTGGTCGGTGTGGTTGGCGGTGGACGTGGAGGGCAGCTACGAGGAGTGCCCGGGTAACCTCATCGATTTTGCCAAACGCGATCGGCGCTGGCTCCAGGGCAACCTCCAGCACGCCTGGCTGGTCACGGCGCGCGGCCTGCACGCGGCCAACCGGCTGCACCTCGCGCTCGGCATCCTGGCCTATCTGGCCTCGCCCCTGTGGCTGGCCTTTCTCGTCGTGTCCTCGGTGATCGCGTGGCGCTACGCCGCGACCGGCCTCACGCCGCTGCCGGCGGACAGCTTTGCGCAGTATTTCCCTTTTGATCTGCCGCTTGGGTTTCACGCGCAGGCGCTGTTGCTCTTCGGCTCGACGCTCGGGCTGTTGTTTTTGCCCAAGATTCTCGCCCTGCTCGATCTTCGCGGACGCACCGGCGAGGCGGCCCGTTTCGGCGGCTGGTGGCGGGTCATCGGCAGCGTGATCGGCGAGACGAGCTGCTTCACCCTGCTCGCGCCGGTGCTGATGTTGTTTCACACCAAGTTCATCGCCCTCACCCTGGCGGGCCGCGGCGTGGCCTGGGTGGCGCAGCGACGCGGCGCGGACGGCGACCCCGAGTGGCGCGAGGCGATCCTGACCCATGCGGGCCACACCCTCATCGGCGCCGTCTGGGCGACCTTCGCGCTCTGGGTGAGCCCGAGTTTCGCGGTCTGGATGGCGCCGATCCTTCTCGGCATGATGAGCTCGATCCCGGTCTCGCTCATGACCGGCCAGCTGGCGGCGGGCTTGTTCGTGCAACGCATGGGCTTCCTCGCCACGCCGGAGGAGACGGATCCGCCGCCCGAGCTCGCGCGCCTGGCGCGCAACCTCGAGGCCTGCCGTCGGCACACCCCGCCCCTGCCCGAGCTGGCCCCCGACTACGGGCTGATGCAGGCCGTGCTCGATCCCTACGTGAACGCCGTCCACCTCGCGCTTTTGCGCGAGCGCGACCAGGCGCCCGACCCCGCCGCCGAGCAGCGGTTCGCGCCGCTCCGCGAGCGATTGCTGCGCGAGGGGCCGGCCGCGCTCGCCCCCCGCGACAAACTCGCGCTCTTGCTCGACGCCGACTCCATGGCCGCGCTTCACCGCGATCTCTGGTCGCAGCCGGCCGAACGTCTGGCGGCGTGGTGGCGCACCGCGATCCGTTCCTACAACGTGCTCGCGCCGGCGCCCCAGACCGCGCTCTACCGCTAACGGGAGAACGGACATTCTTGTCCGTTTTGTTGGTTTACCCGTCCTGGTCGAACATGTGGACCGACGGACAAGAATGTCCGTCCTCCTTTAGCCTCCCGGCGCTGGCACATGAGGACTCGTCCTCATGTGCTGTCGCATACTCCCTGCGATATTAAACCGGGGTAAAACACTCAGAGGCCGCTTGCTCAGAGTGTTTTGACATTCCCACAACAAAACTTCACCCCTTTCCCGTTGCTGGGGTGCATACCCCCTTGTTTCCTCGGCGGCCCTCAGGGATCCCGTCGTTTGCTGGTCCAACTCAACCCTCCTTCCTGTCGTGTCCGCAAAAATACTTTTAGTTCGCACCGGTCCGGATGTTTTTCAGGCCAAGGCTTATGTTGCGGTGGAGTCCGGCATCTATGCCCGTGAGGTTCCCAGTGCGGCCGATCTGGAGACCACGCTCAAATCCGAGCAGTTCGACCTGGTGGTCCACGATGGTTCCAAGCTCGGCAAGGAGCCGCTGGCGCTCGCGGAAAACATCCGCGGTCACCAACGCAATTCCCCGATTCTGCTCCTGTGCTCGAAGCCGGAGATGGATGTCATCGTGCGCGCGATCCGTCTGGGTGTGCGGGATCTTTTCCATCCGCCGCTCAACCTGAACGCGTTTTTCACCCGCGCCACGGAGCTGCTCCAGCCCCGGCTCAACGGGCACGGCGGCGCGGTCATCCAGCATTGTCGGAACGAGATGACCCTCTTCCTCGCCGGCGAGGCGCCCGCCGGCGGTTCCGCCGCTCCGATGCCGGTCGCCGCGCCCGTGGTCGATCCGGGCGTGATCGCCGAGCTCGAGTCCGCCCGCACCGAGATTGATCGCCTCACCCGGCAGGTTCAGGAGGAGCAGGAACGCCGCGCCGCCTACGAACGCGCCGCCAAGTCCACCGACGGCAAGGGCGGCGCCGCCCTGAGCGCCGAGCTCCAGGCCGAGCTCGCCAAACGCGAGACCGCGCTCGCCGCCGATCTGGAGGCCTTCAAAAAGGAGCGCTCCGAGCTGGAAACCCAACGCGCCGCCGCCAAGGAAGCGCGCGCCGAGGTCGAGAAGGCCAAGAAAACCCGTCTCGAGCTCGAGGCCCAGCTCGCCGCCCGCCAAGCCGAGGTGGAGACGATCCGCGCCCAGCTTTCCGCCGAGCAGCGTCGCATCGCCGACGACGCGGAGGCCTTGGAACAGGCCAAGGCCGAGGCCGCCGAGTTTCTCCGCGTCCATCAGCGTCGCAGCAAGGAGCTGGGCGCCGAGGAGGCCGTTTTGGCCGAGCGCGAGACCGCGCTCGCCGCGACCCAGGCCCGCCTCGCCGCGCTGGAACGCTCCGTGAGCGAGCGCGAGGACGGTTTTGGCGTCCGGGAAAAGGCGCTCCAAGCCCAGGAGAAAAAGATCGCCGCCCAGCTCTCCCGCGTGCGCGCCGAGGAGGAGACCTTCGCCGCCCGCCAGGCCGAGCTCGAGGCCGAGGAGGCCCGCATCCAGCAGGACGCCCGACGCGTCGCCTCCGACCGCGCCGCGTTGGAGGCGGAACGCATCGCCGTGGCCGCCGCGGCCAACGCCGCCAACGCCCGCGCCCGCGAGCTGAAGTCCGCCGAGGACGCGCTGGCCGACCGCGAGTCCGCCCTTGTCTCCGCCCAGCGCGCCGTCGAGCAGGAGAAGAAAAAGGCCCAGTCGCTCGTCGCCGAGACCAACGCCCGCGAGCAGGCGCTCGCCGCTCGCGACAAGCAGCTCCAGACCGCCGCCGCCGCCCAGCAGGCCGCCGAAGCCGATCTTTCCAAGCGCATCGCCGCCGCCGAGTCCGAGCAGGCGCGTCTGCGCCAGGAGGCCGACCGCCTCGCCTCCGAGCTGGCCGCGCTCAAGGCCGCCAAGGCCGAGCTCGCCGCCGCCCAGAAAGCGCTCGATCAGCGTTCGAGCGAGATGCGCGCCGCCCAGGCGATGATCGGGGAGCGCGAGACCTCGCTCGCCAACGAACAACGCGCCCTCGCCGATCTCCGTTCCAAACTCGACGCCCGCGACCAGCAGCTCGCCAAACGCGCCTCCGATCTCGACGCGCTTGAAAAGAAAACCACCGCGCAGGTGGACGCCGCCAAGGCCGCCGAGGCCAAGCTGGCCGAGACCCGCAAGGCCTTCGAGGCGGACCAGGCCCGGCTCAAGACCGAAACCGATCGCCTCGCCGCCGAACGCGCCGCCGTCGAGAAGACCAGGACCGAAAACGCCGCCGCGCTCGAGGCGCACAAGAAGCGCGCCGCCGAACTCTCCAAGGCCGAGCTCGCCCTCGCCGAACGCGAGAAGACCCTCAACGACACCCGCAAGACCTTCGACACCGAGACGCAAAAGCTGCGTGCCCGGGAGGCCGAGCAGGGCAAACGCGAGAAGGCGCAGACCGAGGCCGAGCAAAAGTTCGCCGCTCGCGTCGATGCCCAGAACGCGGCGGAAAAGGCCCACGCCGCCAAGGTCGCCGCCATCAACACCGAGGAGAACAACCTGAAGCAGGAAAAGCTCCGCGTCGCCTCGGAATCCCAGACCCTCGCCGCCGCCCGCAAGAAGCTCGAGTCCGACCAGGCCGAGCTGACCAAGGCCTCCGCCGGCCTCGCCGAGCGCGAGAAGAAGCTCGCCATCACCCAGTCCGCCGTCACCGCCACCGAGCAAAAGACGGCCGCGCTCGCCACCCAGCTGGAGGCTCGCTCCAAGGCGCTCGACGAGCGCGACCAGCGGCTCGACGCCCGCGTCGCCGCCGTCGGCGAGACCGAGAAACAACTCGCCAACGACCGCAAGGCCATCGCCGCCGAGCGGGAGCGTGTCGCCGCCGAGGCGCAGGGCGTCGATGAGGCCGCGCAGGAGATGCTTCTGCGCGAAAAGAAACTCAAGCAGGCCAACGACCAGCTCGCCGTGCTCCAGGCCGAGATCGACGCCGGTCTGGCGGAACTCGAAAACGACCGGGCCAAACTCGCCAAGGATCGGGCCGCCCTCGAGAAACAGCGGGTCGAGCAACTGGCCGAACGCGAGGCCCTCGACGTCGAGATCACCCAGCTCGCCAGCCGCGAGAAAGCTTTCGAGGAGCGAAAAAAGAAGCTCATGGAAGCTTTGTAAGTTTCGTTGCCTCGCCCGTAACCAACTCGTAGCACTCACCCTCGCTCCGTCCGGCCCCAACAAAACTCTATTCACACCATGGCAACCCCCCCCGCATCGAACGCCGTATTCGCCGAAATCGCTCCGCACTCCGTCCACCTCGCCGTTCTCTCCGGCCGCAAGGTCGTCGCCATCCGCTCCTTCTCGCTTGATGCCAAGGCCGACTTGGCCGCGTTTGTGGCCGAGCACCAACTCTCCGGCGCCGCCCGGGTCACCGTTCTGGGCGCGAAGAACTTCCTCCACCGCTCCGTGGAGGCGGAGTCCGGCGCCGTCCGCCAACCCGCCGCGCTTCAGGCCCACGCCGCCAAGCTGCCGCATGGTTTTGACGGCATCCCCACCGCCGTCGCCGTGGACGCCGCCAACGGCTCCGCGCCCGACGCCGCCCGCGCCACCCCGTGGGTGTTGGCCGCCGTCGATGCGGCGTCGGTCGTCACCGCGCGCGAGACGCTCTCCGCCCTCGGCCTGACGCCCGCCGACATCACGGTCGCCGCCGCCCCGATTTTGGGCGCCGTGGCCGGTTCCTTGTCCGCCGGTCAAACCGCCTTGGTCGTGCTGCCCGGCGAGGATGACGCGCAACTGGCCTGGGTCGGCACCGAGGGCGTGCAGTCCGTCGCCGCCACCCCCTTGGGCTTCGCCGACATCTACGAGGCCGTGCAACGCGGGCTGGGTCTGAAATTCAAGGCCGCCGCCGGTAAACTCTTCTTCAACGAGACCTACGATTTCGTCGAGGCGGCCCCCAAGATCGCCGCGCCCCTCGCCGAGGTGCTGAAGCCGGTGCTCGCCGGCAAACCCGCCGCTTTTCTTCACATCGCCGGTCTGGTGCCCGCGCAGGCTTGGCTGGTCGAGCAGGTGGCCAAGAGCCTCGGCGTCAAGGTCTGGGCTCCGGCCGACGCGCCGCTCGCGCAGCGTCTCAACCTCGACCTCGGCGGTCAGAAGATCTCGGCGACCGACGCCGGTCTGCTCCAAGTCGCCGCCGCCGGGGCCGCGGATTCCGCCTGGGTGCAGACGACCCTCGAAAATCTTTCCGCCAAGCCGCGCAACACCGCGGCTCCCTTCCCGGTGAAGGGTGCGGCCGGGGCCCCCGCCTCCGGCACCGCGGCGCCGGCTCCCGCCGCGTCTCCGGTGGTCTCGGTCGCGGTCGATAAATCCGCCCCGGCCCAGCCGAAGAAGAGCAAGGGTGGCCTGTTCGTCGGCGGCACCGTGGTGGTCGTCGCCGCAGCCGTTGGTTTGGCGTGGCATTTCCGCTCGTCCACGCCGCGCAATTCCACCCCGCCCGCGCCGAGCGTCCCGGCCAAGTCGGCCGAGCCCACCGAGGCTCCGACCCCCGCGCCCGCGCCGACCCCGGCTCCCGCGCCCACTCCCGCCCCGGCTCCGGTGGCCGCCGCGACCCCGAAACCCGGCGCGGATGTTTTCGCTTCCGATCCGCGCAAGTTCGGCAACGAGCGCTACCGGTTCGAGGTGAGCGACAAGGGCTTTATCCAAGGTCTCGCCACCCCGCGCGACGAGGTCCTGGTGGAGTCGGCCGGCAGCATCACCCTGCAGGGCAGCTACGTCGGCACCGATGGCCGCCGCAAGTGGTTCAACGTGGGCGGCGTCGATGACCTCGGTTATCAGGCCACGGTGAAGAAGTCGGTGCAGGACGGAGTGACAGTCTTCGACGTGAAGATCACGCATCCCCGGTTTGAGGTGGAGCAGACCCTCCGCTGCCTGCCCGAGGGCGTGAAGGTCTCCGCCAAGTTCAACCCCATCAACCTGCGCGATCCGCGCGGGGTGATCGCGGCGGTCCACTCGGTGCGCCTGTCCCCGGTGGCCCTCGATCCGGCGGCCCGCATGCGCGCCTCGGCCGACACCTTCGCCTACAACACCAAGAGCGGCCCCTTGAATGTCTCCTTCGACACCACCGTGTGGGCGCGGGACGGCGCGGACGGTCGCCAGACCGTGGTCGCCGGCGAAAACGGCGTGGCCTTCCACTTCACCGAGTCCGGCGACGCCAATCGTAACACCCTCCATTATCAGATCACGTTGCCCTGATATCGGAGTCGGGCCCGAATCGGCTCTCCAAAAACCCGCGGCGCCTTCGGGTGCCGCGGGTTTTTTCTTTCCCTCCTCCAATCGGCGAACCCTGCTTTTCCTTCTTCGAATGCCCTCCGAGCCTCTCACGTTTTTTAATCGGCACACCGGTCGGATCGAGACCGAGCGCATCTACGGCGAGTCGTGGCTACGATTCATCTACGGAGGCAATGTCCTCGGCCGGATCAGTCTTTGGGCCGTGGTGCGGCGCGCCTGGTTCTCCGCCTGGTATGGGTGGCGGATGAACCGTCCGAAAAGCGCGAGCAAGGTGCTGCCCTTCATCGTGGGCTACGGTCTGGACGCGGAGGAATTTGCCAAGCCCGCCACCGCGTATCGCACCTTCAATGAGTTTTTCTACCGACGCCTGAAGGCCGGGGCCCGCCCCGTCGCGCCGGGCGAGGACGTGGCGGTGTTTCCCGCCGACGGACGGCATCTGGCGTATCAGAACGTGGATACGGCGGACGGGTTTTACGCGAAGGGGAAAAAATTCACCCTGGCCTCGTTGCTCGGTTCGGAGTCGCTGGCGGCGGAGTTTGCCGGCGGATCGATGCTGATTTCCCGGCTCTGCCCGGTGGACTACCACCGGTTTCATTTTCCCGTTTCGGGCACGCCCGGCGAGGCGCGTTCGATCAACGGTTGGCTCTACTCGGTGAGCCCCCTGGCCCTGCGGCTCAATCCCGGCTACCTGACGGAGAACAAGCGCATGGTGACGCTGGTCCGGTCGCCCCGCTTCGGCCGGGTGGCCGTGTTGGAGCTGGGCGCGACGATGGTCGGCGCGATTTTGCAGGACTATCGTCCCGACCAGCCGGTGGCGAAGGGCGACCTGAAGGGCATGTTCGCCTTTGGCGGTTCGTGCGTGATCACGCTGTTTGGGCCGGGCCGGATTCGTTTCGACGAGGATCTGGTGCGCAACGCGGCGGAGCACCGCGAAGTTTACGCCCGCATGGGCGAGCGCATGGGCGTGGTCGCGGCGTCGGCGGCCGGGTGAGCCGGAAAGGTCCAACACCACTTGCGGGACGGTTTGAGGCGCTCGGGTAGGGCCGGACCGCCGGGCCCGCCGATCAGGCTGCGATCACCGTTCCTCATTCGCGGCGCGCCCGGCGGTCGCGCGCTACCTTCCCCGAAAGTCCCAACTCAACACGTAATTGGTATCAAATGTGGTTTCTCGCTGTTTCCAGCGGGTCGGTGCCGTGTTGAGGAATAGCCGGCGGTATTCCGATGTAGCGGAAACGCGGAGCGATTTCGCTCGAGCGCCTCGACCGCGACGAAACGGCGCTGCCGTTCCGCTGCTCCGCTTTCGACTGAACTGTCACGGCGTCAGGCGAGCAGGGAGCGCAGCGCCTCGGTGACGCGGGCGAAGGCGCCGTCCAGCTGGGCGAGTTGGTCGTCGAGCGCGGACAGGGGCTCGACCTTGGCGCGGTGTTCCAAGCGCTCGGCGAGCGTGCGCATCTCGACGGCGCCGACGTTGGCCGAGCTGCCCTTGATGGTGTGCGCGCTGCGCACGTAGAGGGGCCGATCGTCGGCGGAACGCGCGGTTCGCAGGTCGGCGAGACGCTGCGGCACGTCTTCCAGGTAGATCGAAAGGATCTCCCGCAGGAAGCTGTCATCCCCTTCGTCGCCGAGGGCGCGGAGATTTTCGATGGCTTCGAGGTCGAGGACGAGGGCGGGTTGGGACGACATTGGAGATGCTGGGGATGAGGGTGTTGGGGATGCCGGCGGGACCGGCAATCGGAAATCTTACGGGGTCGCGACCGGTGCTTGCGCAAGTAGCTTCACGAGCTCGGCGGGCTTGAATGGTTTGGCGAGATAGGCGTCCGCGCCGGCCGCGAGGCAGGCTTCGCGGTCGCCGTGGAGGGCGTTGGCGGTGAGGGTGATGATGTAGGGTTGGCGGATGGAGGCGGCGAGGGCGCGGATTTCCCGGGTGGCGGCGAGGCCGTCGAGGCGCGGCATGTGGACGTCCATTAGAATCACGTCGAAGGTTTGGACGGAGATTTTTTCCACCGCCTCGCGACCATCGACCGCGACCTCCGCGCCGAGTCCCGCGCGGGCGAGCTGGGCGAGGACGACCTTGCGGTTCACCGGATTGTCCTCCGCGAGGAGGATTCGCAGGGGCGGCAGGGTGGGGGAGGCGAGGTCGGTCCCGCCGGTGGCGGGACGGGGCGCGGTGGCGGCGACGGTGACCGGCAGCGGCAGGGAGAAGGAGAAGGCGGAGCCGGCGCCGGGCACGCTGCGCACGGTGATTTCGCCGCCGAGCAGACCGGCGAGTTTTTGGCTGATGGCGAGGCCGAGGCCGGTCCCGCCGAAGCGCCGGGTGGTCGAGGCGTCCACCTGGCTGAAGAGCTGGAAGAGCCGGTCCATGCGGTCCTCCGGGATGCCCATGCCGGTGTCCGTCACCGTGAAGCGGATACGGTCCGCGCCTTCGGGCCGAAGCTCGAGCCGGACGGCGCCGGCCTCGGTGAACTTGAGGGCGTTGCCGAGCAGGTTGAGGAGAATCTGGCGAAGGCGGGTCGGGTCGCCTTTCACCAAGGCCGGCACGCCGGGCCCGATGTCGCAGGCGAGGGAGAGCCGGCGGCTCTCGGCGCGGGGGCCGAGCAGTCCGACGAGATCCTTGGCGAGCTTCGCCGGTTCGAAGGGAACGCTCTCCGGCTGCACCCGGCCAAACTCGATCTTGGACAGGTCGAGGATGTCGTTGATCAGGGTGAGCAGGGCGTCGCCGCTGCGCTGGATGATGCCGAGGTTTTCGCGCTGCTCGGCGTCGAGCTCGCTGGAGGCGAGGAGCTCGGCGATGCCGAGGATGCCGTTGAGCGGCGTGCGGATTTCGTGGCTCATGTTGGCCAGAAATTGGGACTTGGCCTGATTGGCCGCCTCGGCCGCGTCGCGCGCCAGGGCGAGCTGGGCGTTGGTGGACTGCAGGGCGGCTTGCGCGAGCTTGCGGCTGGTGATGTCGCGGCGCACGGAGACCCAGTGCGTGATTTGGCCGAGCCGGTCCCGCACCGGGGAAATGGCCCAGTCCACGTCGAAGGGGGTGCCGTCCTTGCGGTAGTTGACCAGCTCGGTGCGGAAGGGGCGTCCCCGGCTGATGGCGATGCGCGCGGCCTCCATCTGCACCTGGTCGGGCAGCTTGCCCAGCAGCATGAGGGGGTTGCTGCCGACCGCCTCCTCGGCCGAGTAGCCGGTGATGCGGGTAAAGGCGGGGTTAACGTAGAGGATGCGCGCCTTTTTGACGTCGGTGTCCAGGCTGATGACGGAGATGGCGTCCTCGATGTGGTTCACGGCCTGCTGGAGCAGGCGCATCTGCGTTTCCAGTTCGCGGCGGGGGCTGATGTCGGCGTGAAAGCCCAGCACGCGCCGCAGCGACGAGGTCGCCGGGTCGGTCAGGGCGACGCCGCGCGCCTCGATCCACACCCAGTGGCCGTCGCGGTGGCGCAGGCGAAACTCCTGCACGAAGGGCCAGACGGGACCGCGCTCGTTCTCGGACGGCGGTTCGATGCGGAGGGCGTTGGCGACGTCGTCCGGGTGCAGCAGATTGAGGAAGGTGAGATCGGTGTCGGGCAGCTCGTTGGGCGCGTAGCCGAGCATCTGTTTCCAGCGGGCGGAGTAGAAGACCTCTCCCGTCTCCCGGTTGTGATCGAAAAAGCCCTCCGCGCTGGTCGAGACGAGCAGGTGGAAACGTTCCTCGCTGCGACGCAGCCTTTCGCTGACCGCGCTCGCGTCCTCGCGCAGCAACTCCTGCTCGGCCATGGCGGCGTAGTCCCGCAGGTCCGCGAATTCCTCGTCCGTCAGGCGACGCGGCGCGCCGTCGGCGATGCAGAGCGTGCCGATAAACTGGCCGTCTTCCGCGCGCAGGGGGATGCCGGCGTAGAATCGCACCCGGGGCTCGCCCACGACGGCGGGGTTCTCCGCGAAGCGGGGATCGAGCAGCGTGTCATGCACCACCAGGGGCAGCCGCGCGGCGATGGCATGCGCGCAAAAGGAGGCCTCCCGCGGGGTCTCGCTCTGCTGCAGCCCCGCCTTCGCCTTGAACCACAGGCGGTCCCGATCCAGCAGGCTGATGAAACTTATGCTCACCCGGAAGTGCCGCTGCGCCAGCCGGGCGATCCGGTCGAAGCGCGGGTCCGGCGCCGAATCCAGCAAGCCCAGCCGCATCAGCGTCGCCAAACGCGTCGATTCGTCGTGGGGAAGCGGCGGGCAAATCACGGTTTACAAGTGCCAGAATGAGTCCGGGCGGCAAATGCAAGCATCACGCTTCGCAATACTACCCAGCGGCTTGCCGTAGTCCCGCACCGCTCGCTCACCACGGACCTAAATGCCATGTATCAAGAGATGCGGATATGTTGATATTCAACTTGCGAGCGAGGCGATGTTCGCAACGCTGCGGCCCTTCCCTCCCTCCATGGCAAACACCTTTGTTTTTTCCTCCGAGTCCGTCGGCGAAGGCCACCCCGACAAGGTCGCCGACCTTATTTCCGACAGCGTCCTCGACGCCTGTCTCGCCTTCGATCCCTCCGCGCGCGTGGCCTGCGAGACCTTCGTGAAATCGAATCTCGTGGTGGTGGGCGGCGAGATCACCCTGCCGAAGCTTCAGGACAAGAAGACGGGCAAAACCAAGCCCATCGACGAGGCCTTCAACGTGGACAAGGTCATCCGCGACGCCATTCGCGACATCGGCTACGTCAACGACGACGACGTCTTCCACGCCGACACCGTTTTCATCAACAACTACCTCACCGCCCAGTCCGCCGACATCGCGCAGGGCGTGGACGCCCGCAAGGCCGAGGGCAAGAAGCACGCCGAGCAGGGCGCCGGCGACCAGGGGCTCATGTTTGGTTTCGCCGCCGACGAGACCGAGGAGCTCATGCCCGCGCCCGTGATCTTCGCGCACCGGCTCGGCCGCGAGCTCACCCGCATCCGCAAGAGCGGCAAGGTGAAGTGGCTCCGCCCCGACGCCAAATCCCAGGTGTCCGTGCGCTACGTGGACGGCGTCGCCACCGAGATCGTCAACGTCGTCATCTCCACCCAGCACACCGCCGACGTGAAGCACTCCGAGATCGAAGCCTTCCTCATCAAGAACGTCATCAAGAAGGTCCTGCCCGCCAAGCTGCTCACCAAAAACACCGAGTATCTCATCAACCCCACCGGCAAGTTCGTGGTCGGCGGGCCGCAGGGCGATTCCGGCCTGACCGGACGCAAGATCATCGTGGACACCTACGGCGGCTGGGGTCGCCACGGCGGCGGCGCCTTCTCCGGCAAGGATCCCTCCAAGGTCGATCGCTCGGCCGCCTACATGTGCCGCTGGGTCGCCAAGAACATCGTCGCCGCCGGCTTCGCCAAACAGTGCGAACTCCAGGTCGCCTACGCCATCGGCCACCCGAAGCCGGTCAGCGTTTACGTCAACACCTTCGGCACCGGCACGGTCGGCGACGAAATCATCACCGAGGCCGTGCAGCAGGTGTTCAGCTTCAAACCGGCCGACATCGTCAAACAACTCGATCTGCTGCGCCCGATCTACCGCCAAACCACCAACTACGGCCACTTCGGCAAGAAGGGCCTGCCCTGGGAGGAGACCGGCAAGGTCGCCGACCTGCGCGCCGCGGTGAAAAAACTCGCCGCCGTCTGAGCCCCCCGCGTTGCCCCGATGCGGGCCCGGCCACCGGCCGGGCCGTCCGACCAGCGGTCGGGCCTACACCTTCCGCTGTTTTTTGAGATGTCCGAACGTGAAATGATGGAAGCCGGTCCCCGCGCCTCCTTCCCCATCCGGGCGGCCTGTATTCAGTTTCCACCCGCGGACGACGTCTCCGTCTCCCCGCCGCCCGACCTTTCCCACCCGATTTTCAACCCACCGCCCTCCGTCTCCCACCCATGAGCACCCTTCCTCCTCCCACCCTCGCCGGACAAGACTACCACGTCGCCGACATCCGCCTCGCCGACTGGGGCCGCAAGGAGATCGCCATCGCCGAACACGAGATGCCCGGCCTGATGGCCGTCCGCCGCAAGTTCGGCCCCTCCCGCCCGCTGGCCGGCGTCCGCATCACCGGCTCGCTCCACATGACGATCCAGACCGCCGTGCTCATCGAGACGCTGGTCGCCCTCGGCGCCACCGTGCGCTGGGCCTCGTGCAACATCTTCTCCACCCAGGACCACGCCGCCGCCGCCATCGCCGCCACCGGCGTGCCGGTCTTCGCCTGGAAGGGCGAGACGCTCGAGCAATACTGGGACCTCACCTGGAAGGCCCTCGTCGGCCCCGACGGCCTCGGCCCCCAGCTCGTCGTGGACGACGGCGGCGACGTGACGCTCCTCCTGCACAAGGGCCACGAGCTCGAAAACGGTAGCGACTGGGTGAATACGCCCTCCGCCTCCGAGGAGGAGCAGGTGATCAAGAATCTCCTCAAGCGCGTCCACGCCGAGGATCCCCTGATCTTCAGCCGCCTGGTGAAGGAGTGGCGCGGCGTCTCCGAGGAGACCACCACCGGCGTGCATCGCCTCTACCAGTTGCACGAGAAGGGCGCCCTCCTCGTGCCGGCCATCAACGTCAACGACTCCGTCACCAAGTCCAAGTTCGACAACCTCTACGGTTGCCGCGAATCGCTCGCCGACGGCCTCAAGCGCGCCACCGACGTCATGATCGCCGGCAAACTCGCCGTGGTCTGCGGCTACGGCGACGTCGGCAAGGGCTGCGCCCACTCGCTGCGCGGCTTCGGCGCCCGCGTCATCACCACCGAGATCGATCCCATCAACGCGCTCCAGGCCGCGATGGAGGGCTTCGAGATCAACACCGTCGAGAGCACCCTGGGCCGGGCCGACATCTACGTCACCACCACGGGCAACCGCGACATCATCACCCTCGAGCACATGCAGGCGATGAAAGACCAGGCCATCGTCTGCAACATCGGCCACTTCGACAACGAGATCCAGGTGGACCGCCTCAAGGCCGCGCCCGGCGTCAAGCGCGTGAACATCAAACCGGGCTACGACGCCTTCACCTTCCCCTCCGGCAACACCATCTACCTGCTCGCCGAGGGCCGTCTGGTGAACCTCGGCTGCGCCACCGGCCACCCGTCCTTCGTGATGTCGAACAGCTTCACCAACCAGACGCTCGCCCAGCTCGACCTCTGGAAAAACCGCGACAGCTACGCGCCCGGCGTTTACCGCCTGCCCAAGCACCTCGACGAGGAAGTGGCCCGCCTGCACCTGGAAAAGATCGGCGCCAAGCTCACCACCCTCACCCCGTCCCAGGCCGACTACATCGGCGTGCCGGTGGAGGGCCCCTACAAGCCCGAGCACTACCGTTACTGA
>CBINNW010000034.1:0-42156 GCA_966252115.1 uncultured Akkermansia sp. | reverse complement strand
TCGAAGGGAGGGCGGACAATGAAAATCCTTCCCTCCTCATCAAGCGGTTTTTTTAGTTAAATTACAATTATCATACCAAAAACGTCTTATGCCTAGTTTTAGGCTATAACAGACCTCAAGTTTTCCGCATCCTCTTATCCAGCCCCATCTATGGCGTAAGGCTCCACGAGCGCCGTGCCACATCCAGACTGCTACCCGACGCTCCATGCCTTTATCGGCGACGTAGTCGTCCGGGCGTAGCTGCGCACCGCCAACCTCGACGCAAGCGAAGGCACGGTGGCGGCCCCGGGAAAAGATCGTCGCCGAAGTGCGCCGCCACCGCCACCGCCACCGCGCGAGCATCGTCATCCGCGCCGACAGCGGCTTTTGCCGGGAGGCGATTCTCGTCCGGTGCGAGGCCAACGGCATGGACCACGTGGTCGGCCTGGCGCGCAACGCTCGGCGTCAGGCCGAGATCGAACCCGCCCTCGCGTCGGCGAGGGGAAAGGCCCGCATGTGCGGCGGGGCGGCCCGCGTGTATCACGTTTTGACTACAAGACGCAAAACTTCTGGAGCCGCTCCCGCCGCGTGGTGGCGAAGGCCGAGCGGCTGGGCGACAAGGACAACCCGCGCTTCATCGTGACCAGCCTGCCGGGCGAGGCGTCTGCGGTCTACGACAAGTTTGGATTGCGCGCGCGGCGAGATGGAGAACTGCACCAAGGAGCAACAGCAGGATCTGTTTGGCGACCGGCTCTCCTCGGCGGGCTTCAAGGCCAACCAGCTGCGGCTCCGACTGCGGCTGTCCGCCTTCGACTACGCCCTGCCTTGGTGGAGCGCCTGCGCGCCTTCGCCCTGAAAGGCACGGGGCTGGCGCGGGCGAGCGCGGGCACGACCCGTATCAAGCTCTTCAAGCTCGCGGCGCCGGTGGAGACGAGCACCGCCGGGCGCGCCGAGCGCGGGTGCGCTTGAGCGAGGCCAGTCCCGCCCGTGAGCTCTTCGCGCACGTTTGGGCGCGACTACGACTGCTGCCCGGCTGGACGCAGCCATCGCGGTCGGGACAACAAACTTCGCGAGCAAGCACTCCCGGGCGGAGCCATGCCCGCGCACGGCTCACTTTGGGCCATGAAACCGCCCGCGTTTGGCTGCATCCCCCCGCCCGCGCCGCCAACGTATCCGCTCAAACCGCACCCGGCGCCCCTCCGGAACGTCCCGAAAATGTTCAACTCCCCCGCTTCCCTTCCCCTTGATGAAACATGCGGGCTAAAAAACCGCGCGGCCCGACGCCAAGCCCACCTGTGCGCGATCCGGAGAAAACAGCGCATTTCCCCCGATCCCCCTCCGTAAACCTGGAGCCGATGGTCGGGATTGAACCGACGACCAGCGGTTTACGATACCGCTGCTCTACCACTGAGCTACATCGGCGTGGCAGGAAAGACCTCGGGAAGAAACTCGCCCCCTCCGGCAGAGCAAGCTTCTTTCCCCCGCTCTTTTTCCACGTTCCCCTCACGCGCATCGTCGCATGCCACCGCTCTCCACCGATCTCTTCGACTACCCGCTGCCCGAGCGCCTGATCGCCCAGACGCCCGCCGACCGGCGCGACGCCTCGCGCCTCCTCGTCGTTCACCGCGACACCCGCCGCATCGAGCACCGCCGCTTCACCGATCTCGGCGACTACCTCCGCGCGGGTGACACCCTCTTCCGCAACAACGCCGCCGTCCTCCCCGCCCGCCTCCTCGCCCACCGCCCCACCGGCGGCGCCGTCGAATGCCTCCTGCTCAGGCCCGACGCCTCCGGCGACGAAAACATCTGGTGGTGCCTCCTTCGCCCCGGCAAGAAGCTCCCGATCGGAGCCGTCTTCGGCATCGACGACGCCTTCGACGCCACCGTGCTCGCCAAGGACGCCGAGGGCGCCGCGCGCGTGCGCTTCACCTGCCGCTCCGCCCCCACCATCGTCGCCGTCGCCAATCGCGTGGGCGAGGTGCCGCTGCCCCCCTACATCCACCGCCAGCACACCGCGACGGAGCGGGCCGCCGACCTGGAGCGCTACCAAACCGTTTACGCCAACCGCGCCCGCCAAGTCGCCGCCGCCGCGCCGACCGCCGGACTCCATTTCACGCCCGAGCTTTTGCAACAACTGGCCGCCGCCGGCGTCCGCTCCGCAGACCTCACCCTGCACGTCGGCCTCGGCACCTTCAAACCCATCGCCACGGCCCACGTCGAGGAGCACCCCATCCACCGGGAGATCTACGAACTCCCCGCCGAGACCCGGCGCGCCGTGCTGACCCCGGAACCCGGAACGCGCCGCGTGGCGGTGGGCACCACCAGCGTCCGCACGCTCGAGGATTTCTGGCGCAAACACCACGCGGGCGAGGCCTCGGCCGGCGACGAGAGAGCCGCCACCTGGCTGTCGGAGGCGGCGATCTACCTGTATCCACCATGCCACTTCGGAGCAGTCGATGCGCTGATCACCAACTTCCACCAACCCCGCTCCACCCTTCTCTGCCTCGTCTCCGCCTTCCTCGCGCCGGGTTCCGCCGACGGCATCGCGTGGCTCCGCGAGATCTACGCCGAAGCCATCGCCCGGGAATACCGCTTTTTCAGCTACGGCGACGCGATGCTGATCGTGTAGGCCCGCTCCGCGCCTCCGCTCGCCACCGCCCCCCGACCGCCGCTCCCCCACCTCCGACGTCTGCCCTCCGGCCTCTGGCCTCTATCCTCTGTCCTCCCACCGCCCGCCCTCCGCCTCATTTCATGGTTTGCGGCGATCCGCTTTCACGTTGGCTTCTTCTCCACCATGAAAGTCGAACTCCTCGTCGCTTGTGACTTCGCCGCCGACTACGCCGGCAAACTGACCCTCGTCGGGGTGTTCGATTCGCTGGGCGCGACACGCATGCCGGTCGTCCACCCTCAGCTTTGCATCGCGGCCAAGATGCGTTTCGACGACATCGAGGCCGGCCCCAAAACCGCGCGCGTCACCCTGCGCGACGCCGACGGCCGCGACGTTTTTCAACCCATCGAGATGAAAATCGACGTGCCCGTGCCCAACCACGAGAACGCGCAATCGGTGGTCAACTTGGTCGTGCACATCGGCACCCTGAAGTTCGAGTCGCTCGGCGAACACGCCCTCGACCTCTCGCTCGACGGCACCCACCTCGCGTCCACCCCGCTCGTGCTCCGCCAATTCGGCGGCGGCTAAAAGCCCGCCCCGCCCCCGCGCCGCACCGCACCGCCTCGCGCAAATACCCTTGTCGGAGTGCGCGTTTCCGCGCATCAGCCCGTTCATGGCCCCGCTCCCGCGCACCCTCGCCCCGCTCGCTTTTGGTCTCGCCGCGTTCGGCTCCGCCGCCACCGCCCAGACCGTCGTCCCCTCCGCCATGGTGACCGAAACCGGCACGAGTCCGTCAGCCGGCGATTTCTACGTCCTGTTTTATCAGGACGCCGCCCAAACGGACTACACCGGCATCATCTTCAACTACGACGCCGACGAGAATCGGTTGCGCCTCGTAAACATGACCCTCGACGAGGGCTCGGACTGGTATCTGGTTTCCGAGGGCCAGTCCTTCGGCTGGAGCGGCATCGCCGCCGGAGACTACACGCCCCTCCAAATCGGCGAGTCGGTGGAGCTGTCCGGTCTCGAAATTTTCCTGGCCGCCACCACGGGGCAGGGACCCTACGATTTCGACGAACCCGTCTGGGTGCCCAACCGCAGCGTGCTCGGCTGGGTGAAATTCAGCGTCGAGGAAACCGCCACCGGCCACGGCCTGCGCCTGGTCTCCAGCGCCGCGGTCTACGGTGCCGACGGCATCGTCGTCGGCGCACCCGTCCCCGAGCCCGCGAGCGCGGCGGTCTGGCTCGGCCTCGGCGCCGCCCTGTGGACGGGCGCGCGTCGTCGCCCCCGCCCCTGAGCCCCGACCGAGCCCCGCCCGGGCGCGCGTTTTCGCATCCGGGCCGGTTCCGCATCTGGGCCACGTTCGTATTCGGGCCGCGTTCGCACGAAGCGCCGTCCCATCCACCATCCGCCCGCCCTCGGACCTTCCGTCTTTTCGAAAAGGCGGTAAGCGCTCGAAAACCCCCGGCGCCCGCCCTCAATCTGGAGCCATGCCGCTGCTCCAGTTTGACCCCGCTTTCCTGCTCGTCCCCGCCCTGCCCATCCTGGGAACGGTGCTCGTTCTCTGGATCGTCCGCACGACCAGCCGCAACACGCTCGCCCGGCTCTCCGCCCTGGCCGAGGCGATGCGTCTGCAGCTCGTGACCAAGCCGCCCGTGTTCGGGATCTTTCATCAAACCCCCGAGCTCGCGGGCGAGGAACAGGGCCGCGCCGTCCGGCTGTTTCAGTTCACCAAAGGCTCCGGCAAAAACAGCACCACCTGGTGGGCGCTCACCCTCACGAGCCCGCAGGTCGCCCGCCGCCTTTCGTTTTCCCTTCAGCCTCAAAACTTCGGCACCTCCGTGCGCGCGTTTTTCGGCGCGAAGGAGATCCAGGTCGGCGACGCCGACTTTGACCGACGCTGGTTCATCGAGACCAACGCGCCCGACTTCCTGCCGGTGGCCCTGATCGACGAGGTCCGCGCCGCCATCGACGCCGCGAAGCCCAAGGGCGTTTTCCGCCTCGCCGACGGCACGCTCCGCTACGAGGAGCGCGGCGCGCTCGGCGGACACCGCGACGCGGGCGAACTGCTCGCGATCAAGGAGGCCGCCCACCGCCTCGCCAGCATCGCCGAGGTCTTCGAGCGCCGGTAGCACCCGCACCCGGACCCGCCCCCCCCCCGCACCCGCCGCCGGGCCAGACCGAGCGCGAGCCGGGATAGATAAAAGAAGGCCGCCCCCGACGAAGCGGAAGCGGCCCGAGAAGAAGCGAACGAAGGGGAGGCCGAAGCGGAAAAGCGGAGGCGACGGCGCGGCGGCCCACGCAACGGGCCAGGCGGAGCGGCGGCGGCGACGGCGGAAACCGTTTTCCCGTCGCCGCCGGAATCAGCCGTGGCTCTTGATCCAGTTGATGAGCCACTCGATCACGTCGGCGATGATCTGGTCCTCCGTCAGCCGGGTCACTCCCGGCAGCAGGGGCGGCGTGGTCGCCGGCTGCGGCATGGGCTGCTCCAGGATGAGCCCCTTCACCGCCGGCACCTGGGGCGTGGAGGAGTTGGGCGGATAGGCGGCGATGCCCGAGTAGAGGCTGATGTGCTGGAGGATGAGCTGCTTCAGAAAATCGCCCATGGAGGTCGGCGGCACCGAGATGGGCACCACCTTGTCGCCGCTTTGGGTGCTCATCACCATCGCGGTCTGGAGCACGCCGGTGAGTTCCTGATTCCGCAGTCGGGAGTAGATGACCAGCGATTTGCCGGCCTCCACCGCGGCGCCCGCCGCCAGCGCCGTGACCTCCTTGAGCGCCGGGCTGCCGTAGAGGGTGGGGATCTGGCGAATGTCGAGCAGTCCCCACGCGTGGGGAATCACGTCGAAGCTGTTCCACAAATCCGCGTTCCACTGCTGATAAGGCGCGGGGGCGACGGGCGCGCTCCAGCCGGACGGAGGCGACGGGAAGGTGTCGTTGAACTGGGCCACGAAACCTTGCAGCCCCAGGAGATCCACGTTCCCCGGAGTGGCGCCCGCCGTGGGATAGACCAGCACCTGCGCGAATTGGGAGAGCGCGCCCTTCTGCTTGAGATAGAGCGCCAGAGTGGGCGAGAGCGCCCCGGCCAGGCTGTGCCCGGTGAAAATGATCGCGGTGGGCTCGGTCGGTTTCAGCGTGGCCAGAAAGGCCTGCAAGGTGGTGCCCGGCTGCACCGCGCCCGTCGGGCTCGACATGTCCTGCAACAGGTGGCCGACGCCGATCGCCGTGCCCATCGAGATCATCGGCGTGCCGGTCGCGGGCTTCACCCCGGTGGCGGCCACGATGTTCGCCGGATCATAGGTGGCCCACTCGACCACCGAGGAAACCGTGAAGTCCTCCACCAACCAGTCATACTTGGAGGTGGCGTTGGTCGCCGCGATCGCGACCACGTAGGCCGGCATGCCGCCGCTCGGCCCGCCGGGGAACGACACATTCGGGCAGTAGGCCACATACATCGCGTTGTCCACGACCCCGGACGGCTTGCCGTCCTTCACGTTCTGGTAAACCGCCGGCCCCCACACGAGCTGCCAGTCGCCCATCGCGTCCGTGGCCGCCGGCATCGGGGAGGGATCGGGGGGCGTCACATCGGAAATCGGCGGCACGCCGGAGAGATAATAGGACAACTCGAACTGCAATTGCTGCTGCAACGCGACGGCGGTTCCGGACTTGGAAGAGGCGCGGTTCGAGAGGAGCGAGAGAGCGAAGGTCTGTTGGTAAACGTCGTAGGTAGGCATGTTGGGAGGGGGTTCTCTGTTACTTTCTTACGTATTAGATCCCGCACGTTTGCACGTAGCGAAACCCATGCGCCTCATGCGTATTTCTCCGATTGTTAACAAGCCTGAACCTCGCTCGCCCGCGAAAGGAAACGTGCCGCGGCGAACGGCGCGCCCCGTCGGCCCGACGCCCGAGTTACCATAACGTCCCCGAACCCTTGGCCGGTCCGCCATCGGGTGCTCCCATGGCGGGTTCACCATGCCTGTTCCCCGTAGCTCCGGACTCCTCCGCCGATTTTTCGTCACCCGTTTCTCCATCGCGGCCATCCTCCTTCTCCCGACCTCGGTCCGAGCCGAGCGCGCCACCCTCAACTTCGACCCCGGCTGGCGCCTGCACGTCGGCGACCCGACCGGCGCCGAGGCGCCCGGTTTCGACGACTCCGCCTGGCGGCCGGTCACCCTCCCTCGCGCATGGAACGAAGATTCGGCCTTCCGCCTCGCCATCGACCAGTTGCCGACCGGCGTCGCGTGGTATCGGAAAAATTTCGTCCTGCCACCGGACGCCGCCGGCAAAAAGGTCTTCATCGAGTTCGAGGGCGTGCGCCAGGGGGCCGAGTTTTTCCTGAACGGCCGATCGCTCGGCCTGCACGAGGACGGCGTGACGGCGATCGGCTTCGATCTCACCGACCTCGCCAAACCCGCCCCGGCCGTCAACATGCTCGCCGTCCGCACCGACAACGCCTGGGACTACCGCGAACGCGCCACCGGCCAACGCTACCAGTGGAACGACAAGAGCTTTAACGCCAACTACGGCGGCATCCCCAAACACGTCCGCCTCCACCTCGCCGACCGGCTCCACCAGACGCTCCCGCTCTGGAACGGTCTCGGCACCGTCGGCGTCTATGTTTACCCGCGCGACTTCGACCTCGCCGGCGGCGCCGCCACCATCCACGCCGAATCCGAGGTGCGTAACGACCACGCGGATACACGCGTGTTCGACTACGAGGTCTCGGTCGCCGAGCTCGACGGTCGGGTGCTCGCCACCTTCCGCGCCGAGCGCCCCGCCACTCTTGCGCCCGGCGCCACGACCACCGTCTCCGCCGCCGGTCGCGTGAACGGGCTCGAATGGTGGACCTGGGGACGCGGCCACCTCTACGACGTCACCACCACGCTGCTCGTGGACGGCGCGCCGGTGGACCGCGCCCGCACCCGCACCGGCTTTCGCCAGACCCGCTTCGCCGACGGCAGGGTCGAGCTCAACGGCCGCGTGCTCCTCATGAAAGGCTACGCCCAGCGCACGTCGAACGAATGGCCCGCCCTCGGACTGCCGCCCGCGCCCTGGCTGAGCGATTTTTCCAACGCCCTCATGGTCGAGAGCGGAGCCAACCTCGTGCGCTGGATGCACGTCGCGCCCTCGCGCCAGGACGTCGAATCCTGCGACCGCGTGGGCCTCATCCAGGCCGCCCCCGCCGGCGACTCCGAGAAAGACGTCGAGGGCCGGCGCTGGGAACAACGCGTCGAGGTCATGCGCGCCACCATCGTCAGCTACCGCAACAACCCGTCGGTCCTCTTCTGGGAAGGCGGCAACTACGACATCTCCGAGGAGCACATGGCCGAGCTCAAGGCCCTGCGCGATCGCTTCGATCCCCACGGCGGCCGCGCCGCCGGTTCGCGCGATATGCTCGACAGCCGCGTCGCCGAATACGGCGGCGAGATGCTCTACGTGAACAAAAGCGCCCGCATCCCCTTCTGGGCCATGGAATACTCGCGCGACGAGGGCCTGCGCAAACACTGGGACGAGTTTTCCCCGCCGTATCATAAAAACGGAGACGGCCCGCTCTACCGCGGCAAACCCGGCGTCGAGTGGAACCACAACCAGGACTCGCACGCCATCGAGAACGTGCGCCGCTGGTATGACTTCTGGCGCGAGCGCCCCGGCACCGGCACGCGCGTCAACGCGGGCGGCGTGAACATCATCTTCTCCGACACCAACACCCACTTCCGCGGCGCCGAAAACTACCGCCGCTCCGGCGAGGTGGACGCCATGCGTCTCCCCAAGGACGGTTTCTTCGCCCATCGCGTCCTGTGGGACGGCTGGGTGGACGTCGAAAATCCCCGCGCCCATCTCATCGGCCACTGGAACTACGCCGAGGGCGTCAAAAAACCCGTCCACGTCGTCGCCTCCGCCGCGAGCGTCGAGCTGCTGCTCAACGGTCGCTCCCTCGGCCGCGTCGCCCGACCCGAGTATGATTTTCTCTTCACCTTCCCCGACGTCGCCTGGCAGCCCGGCGTGCTGGAGGCCGTGGGCTACGACGCCGCCGGCCGCGAGAGCTGCCGCGACCGCCGCGAGACCACCGGCCCCGGCGTCGCGCTGCGCCTGAGCTCACGCGTCGCGCCGGACGGCACCGGCTTCAAGGCCGACGGCGCCGACCTCGCCCTGCTCGAGTTCGAGGTGGTGGACGCGCGGGGCCGCCGCGTGCCCACCGCCCTGGACATGGTCCGCTTCAGCGTGGACGGCCCCGCCGAGTGGCGCGGCGGCATAGCCCAGGGGCCGGACAACCACATCCTCTCGCTCGCGCTGCCCGTCGAGTGCGGCGTCAACCGCGCCCTGCTCCGCTCGACCACCACGCCGGGCAAGATCACCGTGCGCGCCTCCGCCGAGGGACTGAAACCGGCCGAGCTCACGCTCGAAACGGTCGCCGTTCCCGCCGCGCTCTCCGCCGGCGTGTATCCAAAACTTCCCGACGCCGGCCTCGGGCCCGTCTTCCTGCGCGAAAAGCCCCCTGCGACGCGGAGCTTCCGCATCACCCGCACGCCCGTCGCCATCGTCTCGGCCCGCGCCGGCGCCGCGCCGGAACAGGCCGCGCGGGCATTCGACGACGACGAGACCACCGCGTGGATCGGCGAACGCGGCAGCGGCGCCTCCACGCCCGGTGCGGCGGACGGCGGCTGGATCGAGTTCACGCTCGAGCGCCCGGCCCTGCTCACCGAGCTCAGCGCCCGCCTGCCCGGCTGGCGCTCGCGCCGCTACCCCATCGCCGTCACGCTGGACGGCGCGGAGATCTTCCGCGGCGAGACGCACACCAGCCTGGGCTACATCACGTTGCCGCTGCGTCCCGCCTCGCCCGGCCGCGTGGTTCGCATCGCGATGACCTCCGACAACATCATCGACGAAACCTTCGGCCGCCTCACCGAGCTGGCCGACGCCGACAACGCCTCCGACCGCGCCCCCATCGCCCCGAGCGCCTTCGGCTTTATCGAGGTCGAGTTCCACGAGGCCGCCCCACGTTGAGCCCAAGCATGTTTCGGCCATCCTACCTGTCATGAAACTCCGCCGGGCCCCCACCCCTCGCCCGCTCGCGGCCATGCTCCTGTCCGCGCTCCTGCTCGCCGTCGCACCGGCGCTGCACGCCCACCAGCCTTTCGAGGTCACCGGCGTCGGACGCTTCCAGCACGAGCGACTTGAGTTCACCGTCACGCTCTCGCTGGTGATGGCCAACTACCTCCTGCGCGACGAACTCACGCCGGAGGAGGGCCCGGTCACGGCGGAAAACTTCGCCGAGCACCGCAACCGCCTGCTCGCCCGCGCGCGGAGCTTTTACGAGCTGCGCGAGGGCGACACGCTCGTCGCGCCCGAATCGGTCTCGCTCACGCTCAACGCCTCCCACGAGCCCGAGTTTTTGTTCATCTACCCGGCCCCCTCCGGCGCCGCGCCGCTCGTGCTCCGCCTCGCCGCCCTGCGCAGCCCGGGCCAGGAGGGCGAACATCTGGTTCGCTTCTACGACGACAACGAAAGCCTGCTCGCCGCCACCCTCTTCGGCCCACCCCACGGCGCCACCACGCTCCCGATCCCCCTCCCGCCGATCTCCGACCTCTGACATCTGTCTTCTGGCCTCTGGCTTCTGGCCTCCGGCTTCTGGCCTCTGGCTTCTGTCCGCTCTGTCCCCGCCCCCGCCCCATGCCCGCTCCGTCCCTCCGTCACTCCGCTTTCTGGCCCTCCGTCGTTCTGTCGCTCCGTCGCTCTGTCGTTCTGCTCCGCCACCGCACCGTCGCCCTGTCGCTCTGTCTTCTATCGCTCTTCGCCGCCACACCGAGCCTCCACGCCCAGCGCCAACCCGAGGGCCTCGGCCGCGCCGTGCTCGCCCTGCGCGGCGTGGACAGCGGCGGCAACGGCACCAACAACTGGAGCGGCTCCGGCGCCAACCAGGTTTACGTCGGCTGGCGCCTGCTCGCCACCGATCCCGAGGACATCGCTTTCAACGTCTATCGCTCCGCCAACGGCGGCGCCGCCGTGAAGCTCAACCCCACGCCCGTCACAACCTCGACCAACTTCATCGACACGTCCGCCACGCTCAGCGTGCCCAACGCCTACCACGTCCGCCCCGTGATCGGCAGCGTCGAAGGCGCCGCGAGCGATGCCTGGACGCTTCCCGCCAACTCGCCCGCCCAGCCCTGCTTCACCATCCCGCTGACCGTCTTCGGCGACGGCTCCTACTACGTCCACCTCGCCTGGTCGGGCGACCTCGACGGCGACGGCTACCCCGACCTCGTGGTCAACCGCCTGCCCTCCACCGGCACCACGATCAAACTCGAGGCCTACTCCACCCGCACCCGCTCGCTCCTCTGGCGCATCGACTACGGCGCCAACTCCGGCGGCATCATCAGCGCCGGCCAAAACGACGGCGTCACCGTGGCCGACTTCGACGGCGACGGACGTTGCGAGGTCGTCACCAAGAGCGTCGCCGGCACCGTCTTCGGCAACGGCGCCACCCTGCCCGGCACCGGCTCCGCCGTTTACCTCTCCGTCGTGGACGGCGCCACCGGCGCGGAGCGCTCGCGCCTCCAGATCGCCCCCAACCTCGGCGCCGGCACCGACGCCAAAAACATCGGCGTCGCCCACCTCGACGGCATCCGACCCTCGGTGGTCGTCATGACCGAATCGCACGATTTCGCCGCCTACGACGTCGCCCCCGGCAGCTTCGCCATCACCCCGCGCTGGAGTTTCAACACCCCCTCCGGCAGCTACCCGCACGCCCACGGCTTCCGCATCGGCGACATCGATGGCGACGGCCGCGACGAGGTCAGCGATCTCGCCATGGCCATCGACGACGACGGCAGCCTGCTCTTCATCAACGAGCTCAACCACGGCGACCGTTTCCACATCGCCGACATCGATCCCGCCCGCCCCGGCCTCGAATGCTTCGCCGTCCAGCAGGACAACCCCACCCAGCTCAGCTACGTCCTCTACGACGCCCTCAGCGGCGACATGATCTGGCGCAAATACGCCTCCGGTATGGTGGACAACGGCCGCGGCAACCTCGGCTCCATCGACGCCGCCCACACCGGTCAACAAATGTGGTCCGCCTCCGGCGGCGTGCTGGTGGACCACCTCGGCAACCCCGTCAGCTCCACCCTGCCCGGCACCTGCAACTTCAGCATCTGGTGGGACGCCGACCCGCTGCGCGAACTGCTCAACCGCCAGCTCATCGACAAATGGGGCGGCGGCCGCCAGCTCACCGGCTACAACTTCCAGGGCGCCACCTACTCCTGGCGCGACGCCGTGCCCTTCTACGGCGACATCCTCGGCGACTGGCGCGAGGAGATCGTCACCGACAACGGCGCCGGCGACACGCTCGTCATTTTCTCCACCACCCGCGTCGCCACCACGCGCCACTACACCCTGCTCCAGGATCCCCAATACCGCGCCGACCTCACGCTCAAGGGCTACATGCAGAGCCACCACCCGGGCTTCTATTTCGGGCAAAACATGCCGCGCGCGCCGCGTGCTCCCTTCTTCGACGGCGATCTCACCTGGGTCGGCTCCGCCGCGTCCAACATTTGGGACAAATCCTCCCTCCGCTGGAAAAGCTCCGCCACCGGCGCCGCCACGTCCGCCTTCACCGACGGCCGGTCCGTGCTCTTCGATCTCTCCGGCGTCGCCTCCGCGCCCGTCACCCTCGCCGAAAACCTCGCGCCGTCCCGCGTCGTCGTGCACGCCCCCGCCGGCCGCGCCTACACCTTCGCCGGCCCGGGCGCGCTCACCGGCGCCATGACCCTCACCAAGGGCGGCCAAGGCGCGCTCACCCTCGCCGGCGACCACGCCTTCACCGGCGCCACCGTCGTCAGCGAAGGCACCCTGCTCGCCCACGGCCAACTCGCCACCAGCGCCGTGCGAGTGGACAGCCGCGGCACCTTCGGCGGCTCGGGCACCATCTCCGGCCCGGTCAACCTCTCCGAACTCCGCGCCACCCTCGCCCCCGGCGGCGACGGCCAGGCCGGCACGCTCACTCTCGCCGGCGGCCTCGCACTCGCCAACCAGTCCGCCATCCGCTTCGACCTCTCCGCCTCGCCCGCCGGCCCCAAGGACCTGATCGCCCTCGCCGGCAACCTCTCCAACTCCGGTCTCAACGCCGTTTACCTCGACCTCAACCTGCTCGACGGCGCCCTCACCCCCGGCGCGGTGTATCCGCTTATCACCTACACCGGATCCTTCGTCGGCAACGTGAGCGCCTTCGTCCTCCGCGGCGCCGACGCCCAGCGCTGCACCCTCTCCGCCTCCGGCGGCGTGCTCTCGCTCGGCGTCGCCGCGCTCCGCGCCGCCGGCTCCGTCACCTGGACCGGCGCCGACTCCGGCGCCTGGCAACTCGGCGCCGGCAGCGCCTGGACCCTCGACGGCGCCGCGAACACCTTCGTGAGCGGCGACACCGTGCGCTTCGACGACGGCGGCTCCGCCCGCACCACCGTCACGCTCGACAACGGCCAGACGCGTTTCCCCGCCTCCACCGTGGTGGACGCCTCCGTCGATTACACCTTCAACGGCACCGGCGGCATCGGCGGCGCCGGCGGCCTCACCAAACGCGGCACCGGCACGCTCACGGTCAACACCACCAACACCTACACCGGTCCCACCCGCGTCGAGGGCGGCGTGCTCGCCGTGCCCGCCCTCGCCGACGGCGGCCGGCCCAGCCCCGTGGGAGCATCGAGCGGCGCGGCCTCCAATCTCGTGCTCGACGGCGGCACCCTCCGCCTCACCGGCGGCTCCACCAGCACCTTCCGCGGCCTCACCGTCGGTTCCGCCGGCGGCACCATCGACCTGCCCGCCTCGTCCTCTCTGCTCAGCCTCTCCGGCACCGTCACCGGTTCCGGCTCCCTCACCAAAACCGGTCCCGGCCGCCTGCTCATCAGCGGGGTCAACACCCACACCGGCGGCACCCGCATCGAGGGCGGCACCGTCGTCCTCACCGCTTCGCGCACGGACAACGCGCCCACCAGCCCCATCCAATACGGCCTCGGCTCCGGCGCGGTCACGCTCGCCGGCGGCACGCTGATCCTGTCCGACACCTCGGTCGGCGACTTTGACGGCGTCGATAGCCGCGCCTTCTGGCCCATCATCGTGCCCGCCGGATCCACCGGCCGCCTCAATGCCAACGGCCGCATGCAGCTCGGCGGCGCGCTCTCCGGCGCCGGCGATTTCACCTTTTTCACCCCCTACGTCCGCACCGACGTCACCGGCAACTGGTCCGCCTTCGCCGGCAAACTCAACGTCGTGGCCGACGGCGACGGCGGCGACTTCCGCATCGCCAATTCCGCCGGCCTCACCAACGCGTGGCTGGATCTCGCCTCCAACGTCTGGGCCTACTCCCGCGCGGGCTCCGGCACCACCACGCTCCAGATCGGCGCGCTCTCCGGCGCCGCCGGCTCCGTGCTCAACGCCGGCACCGGCTCCGGCCTCGGCGCCAACCAGCCCGCCCACTGGCGCGTCGGCGGCCGCAACCTCGACACCACCTTCGCAGGCTCCATCCGCGGCAGCTCCATCGTGACCAAGGTCGGCACCGGCACGCTCACTCTCGCCGGGGCCAACACCCACACCGGCGCCACCACCGTATCCGCCGGTAAACTACTGATCGCCGCCGGCGGCTCGCTCTCCGGCTCGGCCGTCACCGCCCAATCCGGCGCCGGCTTCGGCGGCCCGGGCTCCGTCACCGGCAACGTCACCTTCAACTCCGGCTCCACCCTCCTGGCCGATCCCGCCGGGCCGCTCTCCATCACCGGCAACCTCAACATCGCCGGCTCCGTCACCGTCGCCCCCGCGCCCGGCTCGACGCCCGCGCCCGGCACCTACGTTCTCTACACCTGCACGGGCTCGGTCAGCGGCGCCGCCAACCTCGCCTGGGCGAGCGGCACCGCCTTCTCCGCCTCCTTTGATACCTCCGTGCCCGGCCAGGTCTCCTACACGCTGGTGCAGACCGCGCTGCCCGCGACCGATCTCGTCGCGCTCCCCGGCGACGCCTCCGCCGCGCTCTCCTGGACCGCGCCCGCCGGCGCCGTTTCGCACGATGTGTTGCGCGCCACCGTATCCGGCGGTCCCTACATCACCGTCGCCACGGGCCTGCCGGGCACCTCCCACGCCGACCTCGGCCTCACCAACGGCCGCACCTATTATTACGTCATCCGCACCCGCCACGGCGGCGGCGCCACCGTCAACGGCGACGAGACCGCGGTCAGTGTCGGCCCGGCCACGCCGCATGCCTTCTGGCGCTTCGACGAAACCGGCGGCGCGCTCGCGCTCGACTCCTCCGGCGCCGCCCGCGACGGCACCTTGGTCAACTCGCCCGCCCGCCTCGCTTCCGGCCGCATCAACCGCGCGCTCGCCCTCACCGCCTCGTCCTCGCAACACGTCGCGCTGCCCACCGGCGTCGCGAACGGCCTGGAGGACTTCACCCTCGCCGCCTGGGTGCGCCTCAACTCGATCTCCACCTGGGCGCGCATCTTCGATTTCGGCAGCGGCACCTCGAACTACCTCTTCCTCACCACGCGCCACTCCAACGCGAACCTCATGCGCTTCGCCATCCGCACGCCCTCGGTCGGCGAGCAGGTGGTCAACAGCTCCGTCGCCACACCCGTAGGCAGCTGGTTCCACGTCGCGGTCACGCTCTCCGGCTCCACCGCCACCCTCTACCTCGACGGCGTCGCCGTCGGCACCAACTCCGCCATGACGCTCACGCCGTCTAGCCTCGGCGCCACCACACAGAATTACCTCGGTCGCTCCCAGTTCCCCGACCCCTACCTCAACGGCGCGATCGACGAAGTGCGCCTCCACGCCCGCGCGCTCACCGCCACGGAGATCGCCGCGCTGGCCACCCCGCCCGCCGCGCCCACCGGTCTGGTCGCCAACGCGGGGGCCGAGGAGATCTCCCTTACCTGGAACGCGGTCGGCGGCGCCGACGCCTACACCGTGTTGCGCGGCACGTCCGCCGGCGGCCCCTACGTCGCGGTCGCCGACGCGTTGACCGCCACCAGCCACACCGACTCGGGCCTCGTCGGCGGCACGACCTACCACTACGTCGTCACCGCGAATCGCCTGGTCGCCGAGAGCGCCTGGTCCGCCGGCGCCTCCGCCACGCCCAGCTCGGCGCTCAGTTCCCTGCAAAGCTGGCGCGTCACCCACTTCGGCACCCCCGAGGCCGCCGGTGAAGCGTCCGACACCGCCGACACCGACGGCGACGGCTTGGTCAATCTCCTCGAATACGCGCTCGGCTCCGTCCCCACCGACCCCGCCTCCACCGCGCTCCCTTCCCTTCAGCTTTCAGACCTCAGCCCTCCGCCTTCCTCCCCGGCCCTGGCCTTGACCTTCACCCGCGTCGCCGACCCCGCGCTCACCTACACGGTGCAAGGCACCGACGATCTCGCCTCCGCCAACTGGCTCCCGATCTGGACGAGCAGCGGCGAAGCAAACACCGCCGGCCCCGTCACCGTGACCGACACACAGCCCCTGTCCGCGTCGCCCCGCCGTTTCTTGCGCCTGCAGGTCGGCTACTGAGCGGCGCGCACCGCCACGAAGTCGGCGGACGCGCCACAGCCCAAGCACACAAGCCCGGCCGGTCAAAACGGAGGCCTTCCGGCCTGCCGACGCGTCCCGCGTCCGAGGGCAAAGGGCGACGCTGGTAGCGCCGTTCCATTGTCGCCACATGCGATGGCGAGAAATCGATCCTATCGCTCCGCCTCCGCGCGACCTTCCGCATCCCGATCCCGCAGCCGCGTGCTCCGCGGATTCCGACCACACGGCTCCTTCGGGCGGAGATGGAGATTTGCCACACCCGGCCTCGACACCACTCGCGCCACCCGCCTACCACCTACTCAAGACTTACATGAAATCCGCCCCCATCCCACTCGGACCTCTCGGGATTTTCGTGCTCCTGTTTCTCGTCGCCGCGCCTCTTGGCCTTCGCGCGGCCCCGCCCACGCTTTGGGCCACGGGGCTCAATTTTTCCGGCCAGCTCGGCGACGGGACGACCACCAACCGCACCACCCCGGTGGAGATCTCCGACGCGCATTCCGCCTCGGCCGGAGGCTCCCACACGCTCTTCATCAAGCCCGACGGCACCCTGTGGGCCGTGGGCGGCAACACCTACGGCCAGCTGGGAGACGGCTCCACGACGGATCGCGTCGATCCCGTTCAAATCGCTGCGGACGTCGTCGTCGCTTCCGCAGGCTACGGCCACAGCCTCTTCCTCGAGGCCGACGGCACCCTTTGGGCCATGGGCTGGAACTTTCTCGGTCAACTGGGCGATGGCTCCAACACGGATCGGGCGACACCCGTCGTGATCGCCTCCGACGTCGTCTCCGTTTCCACCGGCGAATACCACAGCCATTTTATCAAAACCGACGGCTCGCTCTGGGCCATGGGCTACAACTCACACGGCCAGCTCGGCGACGGCTCCACCACCAACCGCGACACCCCCGTCCAAGTCGCGTCCGATGTCGCCTCCGTATCCGACGGCTACTCGCACACCCTTTTCGTCAAAACCGACGGTTCCCTCTGGGCGATGGGATACAACGCCAACGGGCAACTCGGCGACGGCTCCACCACGAGTCGCGACACCCCCGTCCAGATCGCCACCGGCGTCGCCTCCGCCGACGCGGGCGCCTTTCACAGCCTTTTTCTCAAAACCAACGGCTCCCTCTGGGCCATGGGCAGCAATTCGACCGGCCAACTCGCCGAAACCCACCTCGGCGGTCGCTTGAGCCCGGTGCAGGTCGCGACCGGGGTGCTCCGCGCGTCCGCCGGCCACGAGCATTCGCTTTTCACCACGCTCGACGGAAACCTCTGGGGCGCGGGCTCCAACACCTACGGACAACTCGGGGCCGCCCCACCCAGCGGCGCCCGCTACGTCCGTATCACCGGTGAAGTCGCATCCGTGTCCGCCGGGCATCGGCACTCTGCCTTCATCCGAAAAGGTCCGCAGATTCTGGAGTTTCCAGAGCTTCCCGCGCGTCGTAACACCGACGGCCCTTTTGAGCTCACCGCCTCGACCGACACCGGCCTGCCGGTGACCTTCTCGGTCGTGAGCGGCCCCGCCACCCTCGCGCCCGACGGCTTCACCCTCACGCTCTCCGGCGCCCCCGGCATCGTCACCGTGCGCGCCTCCCAGGCGGGTTCGACCAACTATCTGCCGGCGGTCGCGACCCGGACGTTCCAAGTCATCAGCCGGCTGCCGGCCATAACCCGCCAACCGGAATCCATCACCGTCGGCCACCGGGGACACGGCGCCCTCTCGATCGGCGCCACCGGCGACTTTGTTTCCTACCAGTGGCACGTCGGCCCGTCGGGCGACACCTCGCGCCCCGTGGCGGGCGCGACCGGCGCCTCGTTCGTCAGCCCCGTCATCTCGGGCACCACGAGCTACTGGGTCCGGATATCCAACGCGCTCGCCTCCATCGACAGCGAGGCCGCGATCGTCACCCCGACGCCCGCCGTCCCCGGCTCGCTCTTCTCCGCCGGGCTCAACACCACGGGCCAGCTCGGCGACGGCACCTACATCAACCGATCCATTCCCGTCCACGTGAGCGACGACGTGATCTCCGTCTCCATCGGCGCGTCGCATGGTCTCTTCCTCAAGCCGGACCGCTCGCTTTGGGGCATGGGACTGAACACCTCCGGCCAGCTCGGCGACGGCAGCTCGACCAATCGCCCCACGCCCATACTCATCACCACCGATGTGGCGGCCATCTCGGCGGTCAACGGCCAGAGCTACTTCATTAAAACCGACGGCACCCTCTGGCGCATGGGCGCTCTCCTCGGCGCCAAACAATTCTTGCCCGTGCAAATCGCCTCCGACGTGGCCGACGTCGCGGCGGGCGGCAACCATGTGCTTTTCATCAAAACCGACGGATCCCTCTGGACGATGGGCTTCAACTCCGACGGTCAACTCGGCGACGGCACTTGGTCGTTCGGCTCCGAACCTCGCCAGGTCGCCACCGGCGTCGCGCTCGCGTCAGGGGGCCACTCGCACTCTTTGTTCGTCAAAACCGACGGCTCACTCTGGGGCATGGGCTACAACTCCACCGGACAACTCGGCGACGGCACCACCATCGTCCGCAACACACCGGTGAAAATCTTCACGGGCGTCGTCGCCGCGGCGGCCGGCGCCGACTTCAGTCTGTTCATCCGCAGCGATGGCAGCCTTTGGGGCGTGGGGGCCAACACCAACGGACAGCTCGGTCTCTCGCCCAACACCAATCGGAACACCCCCGACCGAATCGCGACCGGCGTCGTTTCGGTGTCCGGCGGTCAATACCACACCCTTTTCAACAAATCCGACGGCACCCTCTGGGCCATGGGCAACAACTCCTACGGCCAGCTCGGCGACGGCACCCTCAACTATCGCATCACCCCCATTTCCATTCCCTTTGCCACCGCCGGTCTCGCCGTGTCCGCCGGTGCCGGCCATTCCGCTTTCCTCGTCCGCCAGCCCTCCCCTCCCTCCGCTTTCGCACTCTGGGCCCAGACCGCCGGCCTCACGGGAGACTCCGCCGCGGCCGACGCCGACCCCGACGCCGACGGCGTGGTCAACCTGCTCGAATACGCCCTCGGCTCCGTCCCCACCGACCCCGCCTCCACCGCGCTCCCTTCCCTTCAGATTTCAGACCTCAGCCCTCCGCCTTCCTCCTCCAGCCCTCCGCCTTCCTCCCCGGCCCTGGCCTTGACCTTCACCCGCATCGCCGACCCCGCGCTCACCTACACCGTGCAAGGCACCGACGATCTCGCTTCCGCCAACTGGCTCCCGATCTGGACGAGCAGCGGCGAAGCAAACACCGCCGGCCCCGTCACCGTGACCGACAGCCAAGCCCTGTCCGCCACGCCGCGCCGTTTCCTCCGCCTGCAAGTCACCACGCCCTGAGCGGCGCAGGCGGCGGCGGTGCCGCGCCGGCGTCAAGCCCCCGTCACGACTCGCATCGTTTCTCCCACCACTGCGCCGAAAAATGGGGCCCCCAGTTGCCGGGATACAGCATCTGGCGAAGAGATTCCTCCTCGGTGCCCGCGATGCTAAAAACCTTCGGGATGCCGCCGACAAACGCCCGCACCCGATCTTCGCCAAAAACCTCCCGGGCAGAAAGAAGCGTGTCGATGCCGCTTTGGGCGCGGTCCTTCGGCGCATCCTCGCGGTGCGCCTCCACGTATCGGCTCAGCGCATCGCCCACCAACCACTCCGTGTGCCCGTCCGCATAGCCGACCACCACCGTGCAGTGGTGCTTACCTCTCCCGCGAGCCGCCAGAAACGCACGCCAGATCACATCGTCCTTGGGCAGGCTATACCCCAACAGAACCACATGCCGCGTGCCCTCGAGCAAGGCGCGCACCTCCCAATGCGTCTCGCTGATGGCGGGCGTGTAGGCCCCCTTGAACGAGGTCTGCATCACCATGAAGTTGTCGCGCGCGCCGGTGCGTTGCCCGCAATAGAAACACTGCAAGGCGTCGCGATGCCCTCGTTCTTCGATCCACCTCTTTTCCTGCGTGCTACGAGGCTGATAGCCCCAGTCGAGACCCGGAATCAGTGAGGGCGGAAAGAGCTGGGGATCGGGAAAGCGCCAGGATGAGCCGACGTGCAAACTCGCCTTGCCACAGTTCGGACAGATGCGGGTGTTGCTGTTGCCGTGCGGGAAATAGAACTTCGCGATGCGCACCCGCCGCCCGCTGCGGTGCTCCGGGTCATTGAGCCGCTGGGCGACCGATTCGTTGAAGGGATACCACGGGCCCGCCGCGCCCTCCTCGGACGCGGAGCGGGCCGGCCGGACGCCCCAAAGGTGCCCCAGATCGAGCGTCACCTTCAGTGGCTCCGCGACACCGTCGGTGCTCACCCATTCGGATTTCGCGCTGTTCGCTTCCTCATTCGCGGAAAGCAGCAGGGAGAGGAAAAGAGGATCGAAATTCAGCGAAACGAAGGCCGTCGAGTGCAGGTAGAAACGACGGTCGTTTAGCTTAAAGCGATGCGCCAGCCCCCGCCCCTCTTTCTGCATCATTCGGGCCCAGGCCCGGGCCGCTTTCACGTAAGCTCCATATTTGTCCGGGTCCTCGCGCGTGGACTGGTAGGCGCAGGCGAAAAGCAAGTTGGTGAACAACACCAAACAATCCCGGGCGGCCTGAAGACCTTCCCGCTGGAGGAAGCGCCCTTCCGTATGACAGCCCGCCCCGCCCTCGTCTCCGGCGGAAGTGCCGCCGGGTTCACCGACGGGCAAGCCCGAGCCGCTCAGCAAATGCATGTCCAGCAGGTTAAAAAGATCGCGCAGGAAATCGCCGTGATCCGCACACTCCGGCGCAACGCGAATGACTCGGCTGAGCGAATCCCAGCTGTAATACCGCCTCAGACTGAGGAGGGTTTCCAGTCGTTGCGCCTCGTCCCCCGCGTCTCCGGCCCGCAACCGAGGATAAAGGCGCGAAAGAATTCGCCTCTGCTCGTCGCTCATGGATGCCAAACGGGGGAGCGCGGGGTCGGCGCTGGACAAGAGCTCGAGCAAATCCGCCAGCGCCGACTCCACCTCGCGCGAAAAGCCCAGCTTCAGCTTCGTCAGCGCCGTCCGGCGCTCCTCGGCATCCTTGGCCTTCGCCAGCTTGCGGAAAAACTTCCCGAGTGTCGCCGTGGCGGGCATGCCCAGCCTGCTGGTCGCTCCCGCCCCGATGAAGACCGTCGTCTCCGGCCAGAGCGGCCGGTAATCACGGCGCGAGCTCATCTCAAAGAAGATCGATTTGGGCGAGGTTGGGCACCCCTTTGTCCGCCACATGCAGCCTCACCCGCCTACCCATCAGCGAAACAAGCAGGCTGTCGGGAAACACGTTTTTCCGCGTCGAGACCTTGGTGCTCGTCAGGAAAACCTCGGGCACAGCCGCCTCGGGATTATCCTTCTTCCAAATCAAATATTTTCCGCCCGCTGCTTTGAAAACCCAGTCCTGCGTCGGCTCAACGAGGAGCTCCCCGGTCTCAACGCCCAGCCCAGTCACCTGTGTCACAACTCCTTCGGTAATGAAGCCACTCATGAGCAGCTGGCCATGGCCGTAAACATAATCGCATGCAACGCCTAAGCGGAAAGGCGTAACCCTCGAGACGGCCCCCGACGGCGATAGCGTGGTCAAACCTCGCCGACCCCGCGCTCACCTACACGGTGCAAGGCACCGACGATCTCGACTCCGCCAACTGGCTCCCGATCTGGACGAGCAGCGGCGAAGCAAACACCGCCGGCCCCGTCACCGTGACCGACACCCAGCCCATGTTCACCACGCCTCGCCGTTTCCTTCGCCTCCGAGTCGAACATTAAAGGATTTTCCCTTATTTTGATTGCCCGATTCTAGGGAAAAATCAGACTCCATCTCATGAAAATCACCGTTGAACTCGCCGACGCCACCCTGAACGAGCTCATGGCGGTCACCAATGAGCGCAAGAAGGGCCCCGCCGTGGCGCAGGCGGTGGAAGAGTTCCTGAAACGTCGCAAGGCCCGCGAGTTTGGCCGCCTGCTCATGGAGGGCGCCTTCGACTACCCGGCCCCCGGCGCGGACGAAAAGGCGCGGCAGGATTCCTAACGCGGGGCCCGACGATGGTTCTGGTAGATTCCTCCGTCTGGATCGAGGCCGCGCGCCGTCAGGGCGACCTCGCCACCAAGGTCGCCCTGCGCGCCCTGCTCGACGAATACGAGGCGGCGTGGTGCTCGCCGGTGAAACTCGAGGTCCTCGGCGGCGCGCGTCGCGAGGAGCGGCGGGCACTGGAAATGTTTTTCAACGTCCTCCCCTACGTGGCCTGCGGCGAGGCCGAGTGGGACGCCGCCAAAACCCTCGGCTGGCGCGCCCGCGACGCCGGGCACACCTTGCCGTGGAACGATCTTCTGATCTCCGCCACGGCGGCGGCGCGCGGCTGGCGCCTGTTTGGGCGCGACGCCCATTTCGCGACGCTCGCCAGCCTGGGCGGCGCGCCCCTCTACGCGCCCGGCTACGGCGGCTCCTATCAGCCCGAGTCGGAACTGTAGGCTCGCACCCGGCGCGCGGACGTATCGGCGCTCCGGCTCAGCGACGCCCGCCGCGCAGTCCGCGGCGAACCGCGTCGGCGTCCACCCACTTGAAGTTGGTGGCGCCGGAAGGCGTGTCGCGACCGTCGTGCACGATCACCACCCCGCTCGGGAAGCCCGGTCCCCAGGGCGTCGCGGTGATGTCCAGGCCGTCGCACTCCTCGCTGCCGTCGATGCCGTCGGCGCCGGCGACCACACGGAAGACTCCCGCCAGTTCCAAGGTCCCTCGATCATAGGCCGCGAAGGAATTGTTGCCCTGGCTCGACACCACCACATGGCCGCCCGCGCCGGATGCCGTGTCCGGGAGGAGCGCTATGCCCTCCACGTCGGCGGCCAGAAAGGGCAGCTCAACCGATTGCCAAACCGAGTCGGCGGGCAGCGTCACCGTCGCCGGCGAGGCCGGCGTGGCCGGCGCGAGTTTGTCCAGCTCGACGACGTGGAGCCCCACGTCTTCCTGGGCCACGAAGAGGCGGCGGGTGATCGGATCGACCAGCAGGCCTTCCGCGTGCGCGTCGGGCGCGCCGGCGGCGAACTCGAAAGTGCGGACCAGCTCCATGGCGAGGCGCCCCTCGCGCTCGCTCAGACGCAGCTGACGAAACCGGCGCCGGTCGTTCTGCGTGACAAAGGCGAACAACTCGCCGCCGCGCGTGTCGCGCCAAAGCGCCAGGCCGTAGGCGGTGTCGGCGCCGGGCGCCCCGCCGAAGACACGCGCGTCCGCATCCAGATTTTCGATACGCCTGAGATAAGGAGCCCCCGATTGGACCGCGTAGGCGTGCAGGGTGTCGCCGAAGCGGTCGGAAAACACCACCAGATCGACCGTCCCGCCGGCCCAGGGCAGCCCCTGCACCAGGTCCACGTTGTTGTATCGCACCTCCCCCGGCAGCGCGTCGAGCAGGCGGCGGCCCTCCACGTCATACACCGAGAGCCCGCCCTCCTTCTGGGCGGCGAAAACGAGGTTCCCGGCCGGGTCGGAGGGATGTCGCCAAAAGGCCACGTCGTCGGCGTCGGCACCGAGCACCCGGCTGGGCGGGGTCTCGCGGCTGGCGACGACGGAAAACAAGGGCGTGCCGGACGGCACCGCGACTCGGGCGGGACCGACGCAGCCGGCGCCGACCAGGGCGACGAGCGGGAGGAGCGGAAGGGTTTTCTTCATGAATGCGAAGGTCGGACGACGGGGCTCGGTGGTGGCGGACGGCTCGGCCAAGGTATTTGGCTCAGTATTGCCACTTCAGGCCGAGGGCGCCGGAGACGCCATACTCCTCGTATTGGGCGAGACGGCCGGAACCGCCCCAGTAGGCCTCCAGCGGCTCGTTGGTCAGGTTGTTGAGCTCGATGTAAACCTTCCAATTCCGGGCGAAGGCGTAGCTGCCGTAGAAGTCCACCTGGTAATAGTCGTCCACGTAGCGGTCCTCCAACGCCTCGCCGCCGATCTCGTCGAGGTATTCGGTGCGGAAGGTGTAGCCGAGGCGACCGAAGAAGCGGCCCTGCTCGAAGGTGAACGCGGCCTGTCCGATGAAGTCGGACTGCTTCACGAAGGGCAGATCGCGGGCGGGGTCGCCGGCCTCGGCGCCCAACACGGAGGCCTCGCCGTCGCTCCAAGTGCCGGAGAGGGCCAGGCCGAAGCCGGCGACGAGGGCGCGTTGCCACGCGAGCTCGAGACCGAGGATCGAGCCGTCCTCGCCGTTGCGAAAGGTCGAGAGATCACCGCCGGCCGCCGCCGCGCCGGGCAACGTTTGCCCGTAGATGAAGTCGCGGATGTCCTTGTGGAAGACGGCGGCGGAGAAGGTGCCGGCGGAGCGGCTGTAGTATTGGACGGATACGTCGAGATTGGTGGACTGGTGGGGATCCAGATCGGGGTTTCCACGCTCCTCGTCGGTGCCGTCGAAAAGCACGCCGGGGGCGGACTGCGCGAAGCCCGGACGCGAGAGCGAGCGGGTGACGGAGGCGCGGAAGACCAGCTCCTTGGTGGCGTCGTGACGCAGATGCAGACCGGGGAGGACGTCGGTGTAGTCCTTGGAGGCGGACACCCGGCCGATCGCGTCGGTGTCGGCGTCGTAGGAGAAGCCGTCGGTCTCGAACTCGGTGTGCTCGACACGGGCGCCGACGATGGCGGAGCTCTTGCCGAGCTCGAAGCCGGCCATGAAGTAGGCGGCGTAAACATCCTCGTGCGTCTCGTAGTCGCCGACGGTGGAGTCCTCCAGCGCGCGCTCCATGTCGAAGGCGCCGCGGTTGGAATAAAAATAGTCGCGGATGCCTGCACCGATGCCGGGCACGCCGGTGCCTAGAAAATCCCGCTGACCGCGGTCGGCGAAGGGCGCGTAGGTGTCGGCGAAGCCGGGGTTGTCGTCGCTCTCCCAAACCTCGATGTCGTTCTCCTTGGTCTTGAAGCGGGCCAGACCGCCGAACTTGACGTAGCGGAGGAGGTCCGACGCGAGCTCGCGGCGCGCGTCCGTCTTGAGGGTGATGTCCCGCTCCTCGGCGAGCTGCTCGGAGTCGGCGATGCCGTCGAATTCGTAGTCCGAGGGGTCGCGGGCGTCGGCGCCGCCGGTGAAATCCACGCGCGGGTTGCGTCCGTCGGTGCCGGTGAAACGCGTCTCGGCGTCGCCATCCAGTTCGTAAACGGCCTCGAAGTCGTCGGGCGTGTCCTCCTCGGCCATGGAGAGCGAGGCGGAGTAGCCGATGGTCCAGTCGCCGGGCCGGTGTTCGGCGCCGAGCGAGGCGACGAAGAGACGCATGAACTCCTCGCGCAGCTTGAGCTCGCGCGCCACCGCGGTCTCGGTGTCGGTGAAGGAGGAGGCGGTGACGCCGGCGGGATCGCCGGGCTCGACCACCAGCGCCTGCCGTTGCTCGTCGTCGCGGTATTGGTTGAAGCCGGCGCGCAGGTGGTAGCGGTTCGCGTCGTCGGGACGAAACTCCAGGTTGGCGTTCACGCCGACGCGCTCGCGGGTGAGCTCGTAGTCGCGATACTCGAAGGTCTCCGACACGAAGCCCGCGCCCTCGGCCTCCCAGGGATCGGCCTCGACATTGTCGGAGCCGAAATCGCGCTCGGAGCGCACGGCCGAGACGATGATGCCCCAGCTCTGGTCGGCGCCGAAACGGTCGCCCACGCTGACGCTGGCCTCGGAACCGAAATCCTCGGTCAGATCGGCGTAGAGCAGGGCGGCCGAGGCGCGGGCGGTGAGCCCGTCGTGGTCGAAGGCGCTGGGCGACGCTATCTCGATGTAGCCGCCGATGGCGTCGCCCGGCTGGTCGGGCGTGGTGGTCTTGGAGACGGAGAGATTGTCCACCACCTCGAGCGGGATCGTATCCAAAAGCGTCCTACGCTCGTCGGCCGAGGGCGAGGCGAGCGGCACGCCGTCGAGCGCGACGACGTTGAGGTTGGGATCGATGCCCCGCACCACCACGAAACGTCCCTCGCCCTGGTCGCGCTCGACCGAGACGCCGGGCACGCGGTTGAGCGCCTCGGCGGCGTTGCCGTCGGGGAACTGGCCGAAGGAGTCCGACGCCACGACCTCGCGCAGATTGGCCGAGCCGCGCTGGAGATTGGCGGCCCGGGCCGTGCCGGTGGCGTAGGCGCTGACCACGAGCTCGTCCAGCACCACGGCGGGCGTGGAGACCACGGCGTCGGCGGTGACCATGGCGTCGGCCAAGGGCACATCGACGGCGCGGGTGACGACCGGCGCCCCGACGTAGTCGAAGACGAGGGTCTTCTGGCCCGGCTCGACGTGGGTGAGCGTGTAACGTCCGCCTCGGTCGGTCGCGACGGAACGCGTTTCGCCGTCGATCGAGACCCGCACTCCCTCGAGGCCGCCGGCGAAGCCGGCCTCGGTCACGCGGCCCTGCACGACGGCGGCGCGGGAAATCGGGGCGGAGGCAAGCGCCGTCATGGCGGCGCAGAGGGCGAGCGCGGCGCGCGAGACGCGGCGCGAGGAGACGTGGGGAAGGGCGCGGGGAGCTTTCATGGAAGGTGGAAACGGTCGGTCGGGAGTTCGGGCCGCGAAGGCTCCGAAGTGGCCGACTCCGCCGCATCCATCCGGGAAATTCCACCACGCAGGACCCGGTTTGGGTTAAGTTTGCGTCACGTCACCCGGCCGTCACGAAACACCCGCCGATCACCTCCTCACCACCCGCCCAAAGGCACGCGCGAAGCCAGGAACCCAGGATGAAGAGACCTCACCTCGGCACGCGACGCCCCGCGAGAGGCGGGCAAGCCGCCCGCCCCCGACCTCAATACGGCCCGCGGATGTGTTCGCGCACCTCGGCGCGGTAAAACTCGGCCAGCCGCGCGTGCAACTCCTTCGACAGGGGCGGCAGCGCCGACACCGAGGCGTTGGCCGCGACCTGCGCCACCCGGCTCGCGCCGGTGATCACCGTGCTCACCGCCTCGTGATCCAGGATCCAGCGCTGCGCCAGCTGCGCCGCCGTCCAGCCCTCGGGCACGAAGCCCTTGAACGCCTCCGCCAGCTCCACCGCGCGCTCGAAGGGCAGCCCGGCGAAGGTCTCGCCGACATTGAACGCGGCGCCGTCGCGGTTGTAGTTGCGATGGTCCGACGCGGCGAAACGGGTCTCGCGGGTGATGCCGCCCGCCAACACGCCGCTGGCCAGCGGCAGCCGCACGATGATGCCCACCCCGGCGGCGCGGGCGCGCGGGAACAGCTCCTCGGCGGGCTTTTGGCGGAACACGTTGAAGATGACCTGAAGCGAGGCGAGGTCCGGCTGGGCGAGGCAGAGCAGCCCGTCCTCGACCGACTCCACGCTGGCGCCGAAAGCGCGGATCTTGCCCTCCTGCCGTAGGCGGCGCAGCCACTCGAAGACCTCGCCGCGACGCATCACCTGGGTGGGCACGCAGTGCAGCTGGGTGAGGTCGAGCGCCTCGACGCCGAGCCGGCGCAGCGAGGCCTCGGTGGCGGCGCGCAGCCCGGCCTCGGTGTAGCGATCCGGGTAGAGTTCGCCGGTGCGACCGAGCTTGGTGGCGACAAAAATCTCTCGCTTCGACTCGCGCAGGAAACGCCCCACCAGCGTCTCGCTGCGGCCCGCGCCATAGACGTCGGCGGTGTCGAAAAAGTTCACCCCCGCGTCGGCCGCCGCGCCGAGGATGGCCAGCGCCGAGGCGTCGTCCACCGCGCCCCAGTCCGCGCCTCCGAGCTGCCAACAACCGAGACCGATCTCGGACGCGTTAAAACCGGTGGAGGCGAAGGGACGGGTATTCATGGGTGGCCACAGCAAAGGCACCCGACACCGAAAGGAAAGCGCGGCCCCGCGCCGATTTTCTCGGCCCCGGCCCCCTCCCCCAACGCCGGGGCGGCGCCGCCGGCGAGCTCCGCATCGACCGAGGCCGCGCGCCAAGACCGGTCAGCGGTCGGTCGGACCACCCCGGCTGGGGGCGACTCTCCACGGGGCTTTGGAAACATCTCCCCACGCCTCGCCGTTTGAACCGGACGGCAGCCTGGGGAGGGTAAAACGACCGAGCCGCGAACTCGCCTCAAACGCGGACCTCCTCCGCCCCTCAACCCCCGCACCCACCATGAAAGCCCACCGCCACTCCCTGCTCACCGCGGCGCTCGCCGTGGTCATCACCGCTCCCACCGTCGGCCCGCTCGCCGCCGCGGCCACCCAAGCGAAGCAGCGCCCCGCCGACACCTCCGCCTCCGCGAATGCGAATCGCGCGCAAGCCCGGTCGGACGCGGACCGCCCGCTCGCCTCCGCCGACATCGAACGCGCCGTGCGCCAGCGCTTGGACAACTTTGACGGCATCGACGCCAGCCGCGTGAACGTGCGCCTCCAGGACGGCACCGCCATCGTCACCGGCAGGGTCGCCCGCCTGCCCGACAGCGACCGCGTGCTCGAGGCCGTAAGCGCCGTGCGCGGCGTCGAGAACGTCATCCTCGAGCTCGACGTGCGCGCCGAGGAACGACCCGATGCCGACATCCGCGACGACGTCGTCGCCGCCTTGAAGGCCGACCCCGCCACCACCGAGGCCGACGTCGATGTCACCGTGACCGACAGCACCGTCACGCTCAGCGGCACCACCGATTCCTTCGCCGAAAAACTGCTCGCCCGCTGGATCGCGGCCGACGTGCGCGGCGTCACCGGCGTCGTGAACCTCGTCCGCGTCACGCCCACCACCCGCGATGATGCCGATCTGCGCGCCGCCGTCATCCACCGCTTCGCGAGCGATCCCCTCGTGCGCGATGGCATCCGCGTCACCGCGCGCGACGGCACCGTCACCTTGAGCGGCGAGGTCGGCAGCGCCCTCGAGAAGCACTGGGCCATCCTCGACGCCCAGTCCACCGGCGCGCGCCGCATCGACGTCACCGACCTGCGGGTCAACCCCGCCACCACCGCCCCCGGCGCGCTTCGGCCCGACCTCACCCGCGTCCCCACCGACGAACACATCGCCGGAAACATCGAGGCGGCGTTCCTCCACGATCCCCGCGTGCTCTCCTTCAACCCGCGCGTCGAGGTGGAGGACGGCACCGTGACCCTGAGCGGCGTCGTCACCAACCTGAAGGCCAAGCAGGCCGCGCAACAAATCGCCGAAACCACCTTTGGCGTCCGCGAGGTGGACAACCGCCTGGGCGTCCAGGCCGAGGGCCTCCGACCCGACGCGCAGATCGCGCAAAACCTCCGCCACGCGCTCGAACGCAGCGCCTCGGTCGAGACCGACCACATCCGCGTGAGTGTCACCGACGGCCGCGCCACCCTCACCGGCGAGGCCGATTCCCGTTACGAGAAATGGGCCGCCGCCGACCTCGCCGCCCGCACCTGGGGCGTGGTCGCGGTGGACAACCGCATCACCGTGGCGGGCGCGGAATCCGACCGTGCCAACGATTCCGCCACCACGACCACTGCCCGTAGCGGCGCCACGGACGGCGCGGATGGAGCGAAGGTCGCCGAATTTTACTACCCGTGGCACGGCTCCCACGTGCCGTGGATCGCCTCGCGGGGCGGCCCCGTGCTCACCGACGCCAAGCTGCGCGAAAACGTGCGCGAGCAGCTCTTCTGGAGCCCCTTCACCGACGCGGAGGACATCGCCGTCACCGTCAACGACGGCGTGGTCACCCTCCGTGGCGAGGTGGACGACGCCCGCGAACGCGGCGCCGCCGAGGACAACGCCTACGACGCCGGCGCCCTGCGGGTGAAAAACGAACTCGTCGTCGTCTCCCACCGGACATCCCCCTTGCCCACCCGCAAGTGAGCTCCCCGCGTCCCGGGATCGTCGTCGCCACCGGCGCTTCCGTCGGCGTCGGCCACGCCATCGCCCGCGAATCCCCCCCGCCACGACGGCGGCTGATACCAACTACGTGTTGAGTTGGGACTTTCGGGGAAGGTAGGGCGCGACCGCCGGGCGCGCCGGTTTGGGTGACGATCTCCGTCCGTCCTCGGCGGCGGGCCCGGCGGTCCCGCCCTACCATTGAGAGTCAATCCATCCCGTAACTGGTATGAGAGCGGTCATTCCCGCCAGGAAGCATCCATCGAGGGCCGGGACGCCACCGCAGCCGGGCGAACCCGGGCGGAGAGGAAAAAAACACCGCCACCCGGGCGCGAAACGCCCCGGCTCCCTCGCCATTCGTCGTTCGACAAGTCAGCCCGCGCCTGTAGCAAAAGCCGCCATGCCGAAGATTCTTTTGGTCGAGGACAACGAGATGAACCGCGACATGCTCTCCCGCCGCCTGACCCGGCGCGGCTACGAGATCGTCATCGCGGTGGACGGGCAACAGGGCGTGGACCTCGCCACCAGCGAGAAACCCGCGCTCGTGTTGATGGACATGAGCCTGCCGGTGATCGACGGCTGGGAAGCCACCCGCCGCATCAAGGCCAGCGAGACCACCCGGCACATCCCGGTGATCGCGCTCACCGCCCACGCCATGGCCGGCGACCGCGAGCAGGCCCTGGCGGCGGGATGCGACGACTACGACACCAAGCCCATCGACCTCGAACGCCTGCTGCCGAAGATCCAGAAATTCCTCGGCGCCGGCTCGGCCTGAAGCGGCCCGCTCGCCCGCCATATCCCCGCGCCCCGACCTCCGGTCGGGCGCCCAACTGTAGCCCCGACCGCTGGTCGGGGCGCCCGGCCAGCGGCCGGGCCTACAAGCTCCGCCAAAACTGGCACGAAAGATTGCGGCGCGTCGTCCCGGCTCTTCTTTTCCAAACGCTCCTTTCCGTTCCCATCCCCCACCCCTCCATGAGCTCCTTTTCCGACGAACCCGTTCTGGTAAAACCCACCGCCCGCGGCTCCTGGAAACGCTGGCTCGCCGTCGCCGTCGCCCTCGGCGTCACCGGCGCGGTGATCTACGTGCCGGTCGGCAAGGCGCGCATGGAGGAGCGAGCCCACGACGCCAAACGCGGCGAGCGGCAGGGCGCGGTTTACGAGCTCACTCTGGATGGCGCGCCCCACACGCTCGAGCTCACCTGGTTCGGGGACCAATTCGCACCCGTGCTGAAGCCCGCCCCCGCCGCCGGAACCCAACTCCGGCTGAAATCGAGGCTCGGCACGGAAACCCTCGCGTGGAACGCCGAGATGAACTGCTTCGGTCCGACCAGCTTTGGCAACGTGGACGCCTACGCGCACTACAAGCTCGCCCTCGGCCTCGAACGCGACGGCACCACCCTCTGGAAAGACACCCTCTGGGCCTACGGCATCCACGACAGCCACGGCCACGACCACTGATCCGGAGTCCCCCGTTTCCCGCGTGGCGACGAACCGCGGGCGGCCGCGGACACGACGGAGGAGGGCGGAAAAAAACCGGTGCCGAGGTGGCACCGGTTTTGGTGAGAGCGGGGAGCACGCGGGGAAAACCGCGGGTGAAAAAACGGCCGGCCGGCGGTGGCTCGGCGGTAGTTCAGGAAACCATGCCGTGGTAGAGGCACCAGCGGGTGAGGCCGACCACGTCGCGCACGCCGAGTTTGGCGTAAATGTTTGCCCGGTGTTTCTCGACCGTGCGGGTGCTGAGGCCGAGCTTGGCGGCGACCTCCTTCGAGGACATCGCGGCGGCGACGAGCGTGGCGATCTCGCGTTCGCGGGCGGTGAGCACGTCGGGTTTGATGTTCTCCGAGTGGCCCGGGAGCGTGATCACCGGCTCGACGGGCGGCTTGGCCAAACCGGCCACGCTGGTGTAGCTGAGACCGCCGGCGAGCACGCTGCGGATGGTCTTGGCCAGATCCTGCGCGGTGGCGGTCTTGTCGGCGAAGCCCTGCACGCCGAGCTTGAGCAGCTCGCGGGGCAGATCGTCGCGCGGGTGGGCGGTCATGAGCAGCACGATCATGTCCGGAAATTCCGGACGCAGCGTGCGAACCACATCCACGCCCTGTTGGTCGGGCAGGATGAGGTCGAGCAACATCGCCTCGGGCTTTTCCGCGCGGCAGATGGCCATGCCCTCGGCGCCGGTGGAGCACTCGGCGATGAGGTCAACGCCATCGACCTTTTTCAGAACTTGCCGGACGAATTGGCGATAGACCGGGTCATCCTCAACGAGCACTACGCGGACGTTGGGAGACGAAGATTCGGAGGATTTGGATTTCGACATCGGTCGGTGGGCGTTTGGGTTGCTGGAAAACGAAGCGAGAACGCGCTACGTAGCAAGGCCAACCCTACGTAGTGGGCGTGTATTCCATTTTTCATGTTTCAGATACCAGCCAATGCACGCCCCCGTCCGCACCCTCCGATTGGGCCAAAACCGGGGCCAGCCAACGCGCCGCGGCATCGAGCGCGCGGTCGCTGCGCCAGGGTGGATTAAGCACCAAAAGCCCGCAGCCCCAAAGCTTTAAGCCGGCGCCCTCGCCGCCGATGAGCGACTCGACGGCGTAGCAGGGCGGGATTTTTTTGAGCGCGAGCACGTTGCGGTAAAACTGGTCCACGCGGGCCCGGGCGGTCAGCGGATACCAAACAACAAAAAGTGCGGAGGGCAGCCGCTCCAACCCCTCTTTCAGCGCCTCCACGATGCGACTCCACTCGTCCTGCGACTCAAAAGGCGGGTCGATCAACACCAGCGCGCGACGCTCCGGCGGGGGCAAAAAGGCGCGCGGCGCCGTGTAACCATCGATGGCGCGCACGGCGACGCGGCGCTTGTGCGCGAACTCGGTGGCGAGCGCGGCGGCCTCCTCCGGCTGACGCTCGCAGAGCACCGCGCGGTCCTGCTCGCGCAGCCGCTGCGCGGCCAACCAGGGCGAGCCCGGATAAAAACGCACCGCGTCCCCGGCGTCCCCGGCGCCCGCCGACTCGCCCGGGGCCGCCAGCGGCGCGCGCAAGTGCCGCCGCACGGTCGCGTCGAAGTGGCGGACGGCGGCCGCATACTCCGCGAGGACCGGCGGCAGGTCGGACCGCGCCAGCACACGCCCCAGCCCGGCGGGCCATTCCGGCGTGCGCTCGAGCGAGGTGCCGCTCGCGGCGGCCTGCAAATCATACGCGCCGCGCCCCGCGTGCGTATCGAGGTAGAGCAGGCCCTTTTCCTTGGCCTGAAGCGCCCCGAGCAGGTGCAACAAAGTCGCGTGCTTGAGCACGTCGGCGAAGTTGCCCGCGTGGTAGTGGTGACGGTAGTTCACGAGACGCTCGCCTCACCCCCGCCGCGCCGCGCCCGAGACGGGCACCTTGACCACAGTCTTGCGCACCAGGACCGCCTCGCCGTCGGCCAGCGACGGCATGTGGGCGTCGGCCGGGAAAAACACCGCCACGTCCCCGGCGCCGGCACGCAGGGTGGAGCCGCCGGCATGGGGCGCGAAAAACATCAGGTCGCGCGCCTCGCGTTGATCGTCGTTCAGCTCCAGCGCGGACACGTCGATCAAGCCCATGAGCTCGCGGCCGCTCACGATCACCTGCACGTCGATATGGCGTTCGTGCGCCTCCCATTTTCCCTGCGCGGGAGGCTTGGCGAGGTAGGCCTGCTCGAGGGCGAAGACGCCCGCGCCGAGCTCGATCTTCACCGTCTCGCCCGCCGCCACCGCCGCGATGCGCTCCGCCTCGGCCGAGCCGGGCGTGAGGGCGCGCGCGACATAGTCGAACGCGAGGTCGAAGGCCGGCGACGCGGCAAGCTGCGCGCGCACCGTGGAAAGGGAACCGAAGAGGGCCATGGCTCGGACCACTCACGCGCCCGCGCCCCCGGGAGGCAAGCGCCGTCCGGCCCGGCGGCGCGTCCGGGCCGGCTCATGCCAATTACGTTTCGAGGGAGACCGGTCGGAAAGGCAGGGCGCGACCGCCGGGCGCGCCCGATAGCGTGACGAAGCGTGCAGGCGGGCGCGGCGGTCCCGCCCTTGTTGCTCCCCCCCTCGGCTCAGAGCTTCGGCCAGTCCGCCACCGGCGGGCTGAAAAAATCCTCCGGCAAACTCGGATTGGCGTCGTAGGCCTCGATGCGCGTCTCGTGCACCACCTCCCCGCGCACCTCGGTGCGGATCACGTGCGGCAGCAACACCCCCGCCACCGGCCGGTAATCGCCGTAGAAGGTGCGCACGACGGTCTTGTCCGCCGGCCCGCGTTTCACCAGATCTCGCCGCGCCACCAGATGCGTCTCCGCATCGATGAACAGCATCACCAGATCGGTGAACCGGATCGTCGCCAGAATCTTCTGGTAAACGTGTCCGCCGCTCGCCTCCTCGCCGGCGTAGTCGAGGCTGATCTTGCGCGCCTCGTAGTTGTAGAGCGGCTGGTCGAAATCCGCATCCAGGATGAAGTCGCGCTCCTCCGCGCGGGACAGCCGGCGCGGCGGCTCGAGCGGGGAACTTTTTTTCCACGGCGCATGCACCCCGTCGTAGGCGCGCACCAGCGAACCTTTTTCACCCAGGGTCTCGATGCGCACGCTGCTGGGCCGCGCCGCGTGCAGGATGAACGGCACCTCCGTTTCGCCGACCTTGGTCACGCCGGTGGCGCGAAACGAGCGCAGCGCCGCGTGCGCCGGCCAACCGCCGGCCGCCTCCACGCTCACCGCCGCCAGATCGGCCGCCATGTCCGCCGCGAGCCGCAAGGCGCCCAGCGAGAGACAGACCGCGCCCGCCGCCAGCCAACGCAGCCCCCGCCGCAGCCCGTTTTCCAAAATCGTCGTCATGCCGGTCATGCCGCCGCCACGCCCATCGGCGGGCAAGCCCGAAGGCGAAGCGGGCGTGTCGGGTTGGAGCCTTCCGAAAAAGGGCGCGACCGCCGGGCGCGCCGCGAAGGATGAACGGTGTTCGCCCCCCAAGCCACAGGCCCGGCGGTCCCGCCCTTGTTGCTACCGTGAGTCTCCAACCCTCCCGCAACCAATATCACAACCCTTCCCGCCGCCGAGCGCCCCCTCCGCCGCTTTGCGCTGGCGCGCGCACCGCCGGGCGGCTTTACCCCCAGCCAACATGGCAATGGATTTTGGCTGGTGGATCCGCGACCCCGAAGAGGGCAAATTTCAGGTGTGGGCCGAATTTCACGGCGGCACCGTCACGTGGAAACGTAAACAAGGCCACCACGCCCAGTGGGAGCCGATCGAGCCGGTCACCGGCGAAATGTGGGATCGCCTCATCGACGAAGCCGCCAAACGCGTGCCCCGCCGCCTGATGTCGCCCAAGCAGTTCGACGAACTCAAACGCGCCCGGGCCGCCGCCGAGGACGGCGCCACGCCCAAGCCCCTCAAACGCGGCGCCCACCTCAAACGCGCCCGCGATCTCCCGCCCGCCGCACCCGAGCCCCCGGCCGACGCCTAAGACCGGGCCTTGATACCCATTCGCATTCACAGGCCAAAAAACACCGCTCCGATGTAGGCACGACCGCTGGTCGGGCAGCCTGACCAGCGGTCGTGCCTACAACTTGCGGTCACCGGTTTATTACAACGGAACGCCGATTGGCCCGAGCCACCCGCTTCGCCCCGCCGCGCGCCCGGCGCCCCACGCCTCACCACGGCAAGCGATGCCACAGGTGACGAAAGGCGCCCGCGAAATCCCGCGGTCGCGCCGTGATCGCGTGGTCGAGCTCCGCGCGCGTAAACCAGGCCCCATCCATGATCTCCGCCGGATGCAGGGTAAACGGCCCCTCGTGGCGCACGCGATATACCCAGACAAACTCCATGCCGGTCTCGCGGCTCGCGCCCAAACGCAGCCACGGGGTCAGCGCCTCCGGCCCGCTCACCCGCACGCCGATCTCCTCCTCCAGCTCGCGCACCGCCGCCGTCAGGTAGTCCTCGCCGGTGTCGAGGTGGCCCGAACACGAGGCGCACCAACGCCCCGGCGCCGAATCCTTCAGCATCGAGCGACGCTGCAAAAACACCCGCTCCGCCCCGTCCAGACAGAGCACATGCACCGCCCGATGCCGCAGCCGCTGCGCATGCACGTCGGCGCGCCGGGCCTGGCCGATCACACGGTCGTGCTCATCGACCACGTCGAACAGCTCGTCGGCGCTCTGCGCCATCCCGTCGGCCTTTACTTTCAAATCCATGTGTGCCCCCTTCGTGGGCCCTAATTTCCCCGCACGCCATGCCGAAAATCGAAGTCAACCAAGTTGCCGAAATTTTAAAGAGGAACGACCTCGACCCGGCCCTCCTCCGCCAAATCGTCGAGGAAATGAACCAGGCGGTGGAGCCCGAGGTGGACGAGGAAAAGCCGCCGCCCGTCAAAAAGCAGTTTTCCATCCTCATCGCCGACCCCGACGGCAAACTGCCCGCGGGCGAGTTCACCGGCTGGGTTTTGCAAATCCCCGAGGACGCCTCCGTGACCAGCGCGCCCGAGCGCATCCACAAGGCGGCCTACGAATTCAACACCACCAAGAAGGGCCGCATGATGCCGGCCAAGACCGTGGCCGACGCCATCGAGAACATCCCGGCCAAGCACTTTAAGGAACAGCAGGTCTGGGTAAAAACGAAGGCTCCCGTGTTCATGATGACCACGAACAACGAGATCCCGATGGAGAAGAGCGATCGCGACAACCGCCGCGGCCGCGCCAGCGGATAACCGCGCCGCCCCTGTCGGTGGGCCGAATCGCCCGCCCCACCGACAGGAGGAGGGGCGAAACCGAGAGTGGGCGTGCCTGCGCCGCGCCCCCCCCCTGTCGTCGCGGCCAGCACGGGCCGCGCGCATCCGTCCACCGTGGGCATGCCTTGGGGCGCGATCATCCGCCGTGGGCGCGACACGGGCCCATCGATCCCGGGCGGCGGGAAACTTCTCCCCCGCGATCAGGCGGGCAGGATTTTTTCCAACGGCCGGCCCTTCGCGAGATCGTCCACCAATTTGTCGAGGTAGCGGATTTCTTTCATCAGCGGATCGTCGATTTCCTCGATCCGCACACCGCAGACGACGCCTTTCAGCAGCGCGCGCTTCGGGTTCATTGCCGGGGCTTGGGCGAAAAAGGTTTCGAAATCGACCCGGGCCGCGAGCTGCCGCGCCAGCCCCGCCTCATCGTAGCCGGTGAGCCAGCGGATGACGGCGTCCACCTCGTCGCGCGTGCGATTCTTCCGCTCGGCCTTCGCGACGTAGAGCGGGTGGACGTTTGAGAACGGGGTCGTGAAGAGGCGATGTTTGGCCATGGCGGTTTCAGGCGTGGGGGGAATCTGGCGCCTGCGAGCATGGCCGTTTCCCGCCGGGACCGCGAGCGAGTGGAGCGGGTTTCGGACGCGGCCGGGAGCGGCTGCCCGACATGCAACGAGGCCACGAGCGCGGCCAGGGAAGCGATGGCGAGCAGGTTGAGGGCGAAGCGGCGGGCGAGCCTCATGGCTTGTTGCGGGACGGGCTCAGCGGTGGGCGGCGCGGCGGCGGGCGACCAGGTCGGCGGCGGCTTCGGGCCAGGCGGGGAAACGGAACTTGAAGCCGGCTGCGAGCAGGCGGGTGGGGACGACTCGGCGGCTCTTGAGCAGGAGCTCGGTCTCCGTGCGGCGCAGGAAGGCGCCCAGCTCCAGCGCCCAAGTCGGCAGGGGCAACGCGTGGTCCGGGTCGCGGCCGAGCGCGGCGTGGATCGCGGCGACGAAATCGCGGTTGGTCGGCGGCGCGGGCGCGGCGAGGTTGAACACCCCGTCGAGATCGTCGCGGGCGAGCAGCAGGCGCAAGGCGGAGACGAAGTCGTATTCATGGATCCACGACACGAATTGTCCGCCGTCGCCGTGGCGCCCGAGGCCGGGGGCGCAGAGCGTGGCGAAGGCGTCGAACACGCCGCCGCGGTCGGGGGTCATGACCATGGCGGAGCGCAGGGCGACGCGGCGGGTGCGGGGCGTGGCGGCGGCGAAAAGTTCGCGTTCCCAGGCGAGGCCGATGTCCACGCTGCGCTTCCAGAGCGGCGGCACGCCGGGTTCGTGGCCGCCGACGGGGCCGGTGAATTCGTCGCGCGCGGCCGCGTCGGCGCCGTCGGCGTCGGGCGCGGCGTGGGCGTAGATCGTGGCGGTGGAGGCGTTGAGCCAGACGCGCGGCGGGTGTTTGGCGGCGGCGATGGCGGCCCCGACCGCGCGGGTGCTTTCCACGCGGCTGCGGAGCATGACGTCGAGGTTTCGCTCGGTGTAGCGGCAATCGACGCCGCGGCCGGCGAGGTTGATGACGGCGTCGGCGCCGTCGATTTCCCCCGCCCACGGGCCGAGGGTGGCCCCGTCCCAGGGCACGGCCCGGACGGCTCCGGCGAACCCCTCGGCGGTGAAGCGTCGGTTCGCTCCGGCCGCGTCGCGGGTGAGGACGACGCAGCGGTGGCCCTCGCGGGTGAAGGCGCGCACGAGGACGTGGCCGAGCTGTCCGGTGCCGCCGGGGAGGATGATTTTCATGGTCGGTGGGGCGATGGCGCGGGCCGGCCGGGCGGGGGGCGGGGCGCGCGGGATCAGAAGATCTTGTCGCCATGCACGTTGATCAGAGGTGGCGGCGTGGCCGTGACGGCGGCGCGCTCGGCGACGAGGCCCTTGCGGCGCATTTTGTCGAAGTTGAACATGTTGAAGAAGTGCATGACCCCGAGGATGAGGAGGATCAGGCCCAGCTTGGTGCTCACGAACTCGAACGCCGCCTGGGCGGTGTGGGGTTTTTCACCGTAGCGCAGGGCGAAGGCGATGAAACCGATGTTGATGAGATAGAAGCCGACCACGAGGAGGTGGTTGACGGCGTCGGCCATGTCTTCGCGGCCGCGAAAGGCCTGCAGAAGAAAGACGCGGCCGTTGCGATGGAGGGTGCGGGCGACCCAGATGGTGAGGGCCACGCTGATGGCGAGATAGAGGACGTAGCAAACGACGGTGGTGTTCATGGTGGGTTATTCTTATCTTAATTTCAGTAATTTCAGAAAACATCGACCAAACAATGATCCGATGCTGTGGGTGGGAAACGCCCGGGCGGACTGCGTGAGGCGGGACCTGCGCGGGCGGGCGGGGAGGTGCGGCGAGGCGCGGTGAGGCGGCCGTCCGGCGTGGAGATTGGGGGGGGGAGCGAGGCGGGGCGCGGGCGGCGCCCGGCGCCCGAAGCCGGGATTACTCGGCGAGTTTGAAGATCGAGTCTCCAAGTTTGGCCAGGCGGCGGAGATTTTGCGGGGAGAGGCGGGCGGCGCGTTCGCCCCAGGCGTCGGTCAGCTCCATGAATTCCAGCATGGCGGCCAAGCGTTCGCCGAGGAGCGGGATGGCTTCCGCGTCTCCCGGACTAGATCGGGCCTCATCGACACATTCGCGCAGCATGGCGACGGTGGGGTCGAGTTCCCGACGTTTGCGTTCACGCAGGATGACCCGGAACAGCTCCCAAACATCGGTCGAGGTCTCGAAATGGTCGCGCCGGTCGCCGAGGGTCTGGGTCGAGCGAATGAGGCCCCAGTTTTGCAACTCCTTCAGACCCACGCTCACGTTCGAGCGGGCGATGGCGAGGGTTTCCGAAATCTCGTCGGCCGGCAGGGGGCGGGGCGAGAGGTAGAGCAGCGCGTGAATCTGGGCCACCGACCGGTTGATCCCCCAGCGCGCACCCATTTCGCCCCAGTGGACGATGAACTTTTGCGCGGTGGGAGGAAGGTTCATAATTTCTGTTGTTTCAGAAATTACATCCGGACGCAAGCCGCATTTTCTCCGAATCACGCTCCGCCGCTGCGCCGACGCACATCTTGGCCATTGTTCACCCGGTGCCTGTTTTTCGTCGTCCCGCTCCCGCTCTTGCTGGTTTTTTATCCGCTCACGACTTCCGACCATGCCCACTCCCGCCTTCCACTATTCCGACCCCTTCCCCCTTGGCGCCGATCAGACCGAATACCGACTCCTGTCCACCGAGGGGATCGGCACGGCCTCTTTCGAGGGCCAAAACATCCTGAAAGTCAGCCCGGAGGCGCTCACCCACCTGGCGCGCGAGGCCTTCCACGACGCCAACTTCTACCTCCGGCCCAAGCACCTCGCCCAGGTCGCCGCGATCCTCCAGGACCCCGAGGCCTCGGACAACGACCGCTACGTCGCGCTCACCCTCCTGCGCAACGCCGAGGTCGCCGCCGGCGGCATCCTGCCCCTTTGCCAGGACACCGGCACCGCCGCCATCCTCGGCTACAAGGGCCAGCGGGTCTGGACCGGCGCCAACGACGCCGAGGCCCTCTCCCGCGGCGTCTATGAGGCCTACACCAAGGAGAACCTCCGCTACTCCCAGAACACCCCGCTCGACATGTGGCGGGAGGTCAACACCGGCACCAACCTGCCCGCGCAGATCGACCTGATGGCGTATCAGGGCGATGAATACAAATTTCTCTTCGTCTCCAAGGGCGGCGGATCGGCCAACAAGATGTTCCTTTTCCAGGAAACCCGCGCCGTGTTGACGCCGGCCGGCCTGGAAAAGTTCGTCGCCGACAAGCTCGGCTACCTGGGCACCTCGGCCTGCCCGCCCTACCACCTCGCCTTCGTCATCGGCGGCACCTCCGCCGAGGCCACGATGAAGACGCTCAAGCTCGCCTCGGCGAAATACTACGACGCGCTCCCCACCACCGGCGACGAGCACGGCCGCGCCTTCCGCGACCTCGAGTGGGAGGCCAAGATCCTCGACATCGCGCGCCGCACCGGCATCGGCGCCCAGTTTGGCGGCAAATACTTCGCGCTCGACGTTCGCGTCATCCGCCTGCCCCGCCACGGGGCCTCGCTCCCCATCGGCATGGGCGTCTCGTGCTCCGCCGACCGCAACATCAAGGCCAAGATCACGAAGGACGGCATCTTCCTCGAAAAACTGGAGTTCGATCCCGGCCGTTTCCTCCCGCCCGAACTTCGCCAGATCAAGGACGACAAATCGGTGCGCATCGACCTCAACCAGCCGATGGACGCCATCCGGGCCGAGCTCTCCAAGCATCCCACCACGACGCGTGTTCTCCTCAACGGTCCGCTCGTGGTCGCGCGCGACATCGCCCACGCCAAACTCAAGGAGCGGGTCGATGCGGGCCAGGGACTGCCGGACTATTTCAAAAACCACCCCGTCTATTACGCCGGCCCGGCCAAGACGCCCGCCGGCTACGCCTCCGGAAGCTTCGGCCCCACCACGGCCGGACGCATGGACAGCTACGTGGACCTCTTCCAGTCGCTGGGCGGCAGCATGGTCATGCTCGCCAAGGGCAACCGCTCCAAGGCCGTGACCGACGCCTGCGCCAAGCACGGCGGCTTTTATCTCGGCTCCATCGGCGGACCCGCCGCCATTTTGGCCAAGGAAAACATCCGCAAGGTCGAGCTGCTCGAGTATCCCGAGCTCGGCATGGAGGCGGTCTGGAAAATCGAGGTCGTGGACTTCCCCGCCTTCATTCTGGTGGACGACAAGGGCAACGACTTCTTCGCCCAGGGCTGCGGCGCCTGCCTGCCCGCAAAAAAGTAAACCCAGATCCGGCTCCAGCCCCGGCGGACGTAGCGGAATGGCGGAGCCGTTTCGTTTCGGTGGAGCCCTCCGGACGAAATCGCTTCCGCGCTTCCGCCACGACCAGCAGTCAAACGCCGTCGCACGGCCCCGAGACCAGCCCGGCATCTTGCGACGTAACGAAACGGCAGCGCCGTTTCGTCGCCGCCGAGTCGCTCGACGAAATCGCTCCGCGCTTCCGCCACATCGAAATGCCGCCCGCCCTCACTCGCCGATCACCGTCACCACCACCCGCCGCGCATGCGGGGCCTCGCGGTGCTCCCAGAGAAAAATCCCCTGCCAGGTGCCGAGCAGGAGCCGACCGCCGTCTCCCACCGGGATCGATTCGCTCGTGCGCGTCAGCGCCATCTTGATGTGGCTCGGCATGTCGTCCGGCCCCTCCAGCGTGTGCTCGAAATGGGGATCGTCCGCCGGCACCAGCCGATCCAGCCAAGCCTCCAGATCACGCCGCGCGCTCGGGTCCGCGTTTTCCATGATGACGAGCGACGCGCTGGTATGCTGGCAAAACACCTGCGCCACCCCCACCCGCACGCCGCTCCGCTTCACCACCGCCGCCACCGCGCCGGTAAACTCGTGTGTGCCCGCGCCGCGCGCGGGCAGCGTGATCGTCTCCTGGTGAATCATGCGGCCAGCCTCCCCCTCGCCATGCGCTCCGCAACCGCGAAACCGGCGGGCGGCCGCCCACGCCACTCGAAATCAGAACCGCGGGCGAGGCGCAGACCACGACGTTCCGAAGGGAGCTGGAAGCTCCCTCTACGCCGGTCTTCGGAG
>CBINNW010000033.1:0-42209 GCA_966252115.1 uncultured Akkermansia sp. | reverse complement strand
GCACTCCCCGAAATTTCACGGTCCTTCGTTTTCCTAAGCCCGACAGGCTGCTAGATCGTTACCTCCGCACCGCCGACTGTGGCATCTATATGCTTGCGCACTATAAATGTGAGACTTGGAACGTCCCGGACGACTGGCGAAGGGAGGCCTCGCTCCATCGCTTCAAAAAGGAAGACGCCGAAGCGCAACTCAGCGCAGAGCTTGGTAAACTCCAAAAGACTACCGACAAGCGGTTGGCTGCGTTTTTCTTGGACGCGAGCCTCTGAAAGAAAAAGCCGCCCCGCCTGCCCTCACTCGATCCCCTCGGCCACGAAGTCGCGGATCTCGATCCGCGACCATACGGTGCGAAAGCCGAACCAGCCCTCGCGCAGCGGCTCGGGGTCCTCGTAGGTGAACCACACCTTGCCGTCGCGAGCCCAGGTGGTGCGGCCGTCGGCCGTCACCAGAATCTCGATACGGTATTCGCGCCCGTCCTCCAGCAGGGCCTCCGCGCCCTGGTGGTCGTGCTCGGGCAGGAGCGGACGCGCCCCGGCGCCGTCGTAGCGGCGGAACCGGGTGGTCGTGTTGGTGTTGCCCCCGCAGCCGACATAGTAGGTGCGCAGTCCGTCGTAGGTGGCGAACTTGCCGTCGCGACCGGTCTTGGCCGCGTCGAAAAAATCACCGGGCGAACGCGGGTCGCTCGCCATCCAGAAACAGTTCAAATCCGACACGCGTTCGCCGCCCGTCACCTTGGCGGTGTAGCGGATGCGCAGGGGCGCCTTCAAGGGCTCGCGCAGCCAGACCGAGCAGCCGGCCTTGTCCTCGATCACCAGCACGCCGTCCTCCGCGCGCACCGTGCCGCCGGGCTGTTGTTCCACCACCCACTTGCCCAAACCGGAGCGGAAATCGTCGGTGGCGAGGATCCGCGGCGCCTGCGATGCTCCGCCCGCCGGTCCGGCCGCGCCTCCCGAACCGCCGCCCGCGCCGGAGCCGTCCGTCGAATCGGCCATGAGGGGGAGGCAGCCGGGTAGCAGCGTCGCGAGGACCATCGTCATCCAAGGGGTTTTCATACTGTAAAGCAGTCCACCCGTTGCGGCCGGTGCGAAGCGAAAGGATGGTTTACGGTCAGATTACCCATCCATCCCCATGCGATTTCCGCCCTCCCGCCGGTGTCTTGCCGCCGGCCTTGCCGTGCTTGCCGCCGCGACGTCCTCTTTCGCCCAGGCCCCCGTCCACCCGCCGCTCGAAACGCTCCAGCGCGGGCTCGTGGCCATCAAGCCCTCGCCCGGCGGCGTCTTCGTCACCTGGCGCCTGCTGAGCACCGACCCGAGCGACACGGCCTTCAACCTCTACCGCTCGCGCGACGGCGGCGCTCCCGAGAAACTCAATTTCGCCCCGCTCGCCGGCCCCACCCACTACACCGACGAGAACCCGGGCAAGGGTGAGCTGACCTACTTCGTGCGGCCCGTTTGGCGCGGCAAGGAATACGACCCGCAACCCGCCTTCACCCTCGCGGCGAACGCACCGGTGCGAAACTGGCTGGAAATCCCGCTCCAGGTTCCGCCGGGCGGCACCACCCCACGCTGGGGCGAATTCAAGGACGGCCAGCCCTACACCTACTCGGCCAACGACGGCTCGATCGGCGACCTCGACGGTGACGGCGTCCACGAGTTTATCGTGAAGTGGGATCCCTCCAACTCCCACGACAACTCCCACGCCGGCATGACCGGCAACGTGTATATCGACGCCTACAAACTCGACGGCACGCGCCTCTGGCGCATCGACCTCGGCAAAAACATCCGCGCGGGCGCCCACTACACGCAGTTCATGGTTTACGACTTCGACGGCGACGGTCGCGCCGAGCTCGCCTGCAAGACCGCCGACGGGACCGTGGACGGCACCGGCAAGGTCGTCGGCGACGCCTCCGCCGACCACCGCAACGAGGCGGGCTACGTGCTGCGCGGCCCCGAGTTTCTCACCGTCTTCGACGGACGCACCGGCGCCGCCATCGACACCACCCGCTACCTGCCGCCCCGCCACCCCGACACCGAGAATCCGAGCGGCCCCCAGCTCCACGCCGTCTGGGGCGACGGCTACGGCAACCGCGTGGACCGCTTCGTCGCCGGCGTCGCCTCGCTCGACGGCTCGTCCACCAGCCTGATCATGTGCCGCGGCTACTACACGCGCACCGTGATCGCCGCCTGGGACCTCAAGAACGGCAAGCTGGTCAAACGCTGGCTCTTCGACAGCGCCGACGGCCCGTCCGCCAACCGCGACTACGCCGGCCAGGGCAACCACCAGCTCTCCATCGCCGACGTGGATGCCGACGGGCGCGACGAGATCATCTACGGCGCCATGACCATCGACGACAACGGCCAGGGGCTCTACACCACCAAGCTCCACCACGGCGACGCCCTCCACGTCTCCGACCTCGACCCCGCCCGGCCCGGCCTCGAAAGTTTTTCCCCGCACGAAGCGCCCAAGGCCAACGGCGGCATCGGCGCCTCCTTCCGCGACGCCCGCACCGGCGAGATCCTCTGGACAACGCCCGCCGAACGAGACGTCGGCCGCGGCATCGCCGCCGACATCGATCCGCGGCACCCCGGCGCCGAATGCTGGGCCTCCAACAGCGGCAGCCTCTTCAACGCCAAGGGCGAGGAGATCGCCAAATCCCACCCGCGCGCGGCCAACTTCGCCGTCTGGTGGGACGGCGATCCGCAACGCGAGATCCTGGACCGCACCTACGTGAGCAAATGGAACTGGCAGGACAACTCCGAGACCCGCCTGCTCACCGCCGAGGGCTGCGCCTGGAACAACGGCACCAAGGCCAACCCCGTCCTCTCCGGCGACCTCCTGGGCGACTGGCGCGAGGAGGTGGTCTGGCGCACCGAGGACAGCTCCGCCCTGCGCATCTACGTGAGCACGATCCCCACGCCCTACCGCCTGGTGACCCTGCTGCACGACCGCCAATACCGCTACGCCCTCGCCTGGCAAAACGTGGCCTACAACCAGCCGCCGCACCCGAGCTTCGACCTCGCCACGCGTTTCCACCCGCCCGAGCGCTAAGCTTTTTCCCGGCAACGAATAATATATCATCATGGCCGCTTGCCCATTTGGTCCAGGGAGCTCACCCGTCCCGGGTGCCGGGTTGGGCGTCCCGCCCACCTCTCCGGAGATGACGGCGGGACGCCGTCACCAACACGCGAGACGCGTGTGCTCCCCGGAGCACCCAAGCCCTCGCCGTTGAAACTACGTTGATTCGCGCGCACCCCGCCCATGTCCGCTTCGGCCTCGATCCACCTCTTCGCCTATTTCACCGACGGCGGCGAACACGGCCTTCGCCTCGCCGCCAGCACCGACGCCGCGCGCTGGCGGGTCATCGACGACGGCCGCCCCCTGCTCGTCCCCTCCCTCGGCCCGCACCGCCTGATGCGCGACCCGCACCTCTCGCGCGGGCCCGACGGCGTTTTCCACCTGCTTTGGACCACCGGCTGGAACGATGCCTTCATCGGCCACGCCAGCTCCCCGGATCTGGTCAACTGGTCCGCGCAACGCGCCCTGCCCGTCATGCCCGCCGACCGTTTCCCCGGCGCGCGCAACGCCTGGGCGCCCGAGGCCGCCTTCGACGACGTCACCGGTGACTGGCTGCTCCTCTGGTCCTCGACCGTGCCGGGACGTTTTGATGAAACCGCCAACCGCTGCGAGGACGGCTACAACCATCGCCTCCACGGCACCCGCACCCGCGATTTCGTCACCTTCTCGCCCACCCGCGTTTTCTACGATCCCGGCTTTCCCGTGATCGACGGCTCGCTGCTGCGACGCGGCGAGCGTTGGCACCTGTTTTTCAAGGACGAGACCCTGCGTCCCAGCCCGCGCAAGACGCTCCACCACGTCTCCGCCCCCGATCTCGACGGCCCTTGGACGCGTCCCTCCGACGCCATCGGCCCGGCCTGGGCGGAGGGCCCGGCCGCGCTCGATCTCGGCGACCGCGTGCTGATGATCCACGACGTGTATCGGGACGGCCACTACGGCGTGCTCGAGACGCGGGATTTCGCCTCCTGGCGGGCGCCCGCCGCCGGCTGCGCCCTGCCCGCCGGCGCCCGGCACGGGAGCTTGTTGACCGTCCCCGCCGCGTCGCTCGCCCCCGCGCTCGCCCGCCGACTCCCGCCCGCCGACATCTGACCGCCGACACCTGACCTCTGGCCTCTGTCCTCCGGTCTCTTTCCGCTCCCTCTCCCCCTCCCCCTTTCCCTCCCATGTCCAAAGCATCCTCCCTCCAAGCCGGCAGCTTCACCCTTCCCGGTGAAGCCGGTTACGAGAAACTCACGCTCGACCTCGCCAAAAAGTGGGGCGCCGACACCATTCGCGACAGCGACGGCACCCAGCTTTCCCCCGAGATCGTCCAGTCGGGCTACGACATCTATTCCACGGTGTGCCTCGTGCGCTCCGTCCAGCCCTGGGCGCGCGAAAACCTCAACAAGCTCCAGCAAAACTTCCTGATGAGCTTCCCCGTGGTGGCGGACAAAAGCTCCGTCACCATCGAGCTGCTCAAGGGCTACTTCACCGAGCAGTTCGTGGTGAACGCCGAGGACGACCCCAAAAAATGGTGGCAGGTCTTCGACCGCACCACCGGCCGCGAGGTCGCCAAGAAGCAGTGGGAGTTTAACGCCAAGAAGGGCACGGTGAAAATCAGCGGCGCCGAGCCCGGCCACAAATACACCGTGAACTTCCTCGCCTTCCGCATCTGGGAGGAGATCTCGATGTATAACCACATCACCAACAACTGGGGCGACCGCGAGCACCTCGCCGCCGTGGACCCGATGCACCCGGAAACCCAGAAGGTGATCCTCAAGTTCCTCGACGGCTGGCTGAAGGACCACCCCGACACCTCGGTCGTGCGCTTCACGTCCATGTTCTACAACTTCTCCTGGTTCTGGGGCTCCGACCAGAAGACCCTGCGCGACGTCTATTCCGACTGGGCCGACTACGAGATGACGGTCAGCCCGCGCGCGCTCACCCTCTTCGCCAAAAAATACGGCTACAAGCTCACCTCCGAGGACTTCGTCAACGGCGGCCTCTACAACTCCACGCACAACGCCCCGTCGCGCCGCTACCGCGACTACATGGAGTTCATCCACGACTTCGTGATCGAGTTCGGCCGCAAGTGCATCGACCTCACGCACAAGTATTCGAAAAAAGCCTACGTCTTCTACGACGACCACTGGGTCGGCGTGGAGCCCTCCAGCCCGCGCTTCCGGGAGTTCGGCTTCGACGGCCTCATCAAGTGCGTCTTCAACGCCTTCGAGGTCCGCCTCTGCGCCCACTCCAAGGGCGTCGCCACCCACGAGCTCCGTCTCCACCCCTACCTCTTCCCCACCGGCCTCAAGGGCGAGCCCACCTTCAAGGAGGGCGGCAACCCCACGCTCGACGCGAAGAACTTCTGGATCGACGCGCGCCGCGGCATCCTGCGCGCCCCCATCGACCGCATCGGCCTCGGCGGCTACCTCTCGCTCGTCCAGCCCTTCCCCGACTTCCAGGACTACATCGCAGGCCTCGCCAACGAGTTTCGCCTGCTGAAGCAGTTCCACGCCGGCGACGCGCCCTACGTCGCGCCCTTCAAGATCGCCATCCTCAGCGCCTGGGGCGACCTGCGCGCCTGGATCGCCTCCGGCCACCTCCACGCCGGCCACGACTACAACGAGCTCGTCGAGTCCCTCGCCGGCCTCCCGCTTGACATCGTGTTCCTCAGCTTCGACGACCTCCGCGCCAAGGGCGTGCCGAAAGACGTGAAGGTGCTGGTCAACGTCGGCCGCGCCGGCTCCGCCTGGAGCGGCGGCCCCGACTGGGACGACGCCGAGATCAACGCCCTCCTCACCCGCTGGGTGCAAAAAGGCGGCGGCCTCGTCGGCATCGCCGAGCCCTCGGCCACGCCCTCGAAGCCCGGCCAGTTCTTCGCCCTCAACCACGTGCTCGGCCTCGACCGCGACCGCGGCGAACGCATCGCCAACGGCAAGTTCAAGTTCGCCGTCTCCGCCGAGAAACACTTCATCACCGCCGACCTCGAGAAGGAGCCCGACTTCAACAAGGAAGTGGACGGCATCTACGTCTTCGGCCCCGAGACCAAGGTCCTGCTCGCCAAAAACAATTCGCCTCGCCTCACCACCCACGAGTTCGGCAAGGGCCGCGCGGTCTATCTCTCCGGCTTCAAGTTCGACTACCAAAACACGCGCCTCATCCACCGCGCCTTTTTCTGGGCCGCGGCCGCCGAGGCCGGTTTCCAGACTTGGAACACCTCGAACATCCGCACCGAGAGCGCCTTCTTCGCCAAGCAGAAGAAACTCGTGGTCATCAACAACAGCGGCGAGCCCCAGCAGACCACGGTCTGGGACGCCAAGGGCAAGGCCATCGAGGTGTCGGTCAAAGCCCACGACATCGCGATTCTGGACGTGTAAGGCCGCAGGCATCGCGCCCGCTCGCCGAGGATCGAACCACGGAGCGCACGGAGAACACGGAGCGAGGGAAAACCTCCTCCGTGCCACCGTGAACTCCGTGGTTCATTTTTCGGCGAAGTCGGTCACGGGCTTGCAATCACCGGGCCGTAGGCGCCGGAGCGCGACGGCGACCGCTCCGGAGGCGTCGGACCGACCCTTTGTCCCCGGCGGGGCCGGAGCGATCGCCCTTCAGGCCCTGCGCGCCAGGTCCGCGCGGGTGACCTCGTGCAGCAGCGGGCGACGCGCGAGGAAGCGTCGCAGCTCGTCCACCATGTGGCTGCCGAGCCGCTGACAATCGCGCCCGTGCGACCCGGCGATGTGGGAGGTCACGGTGACATTGGGCAGCGCGAGCAGGCCACCCTCCGGCCGGGGCGGCTCGGGATCGGTCACGTCGAGCACCGCGTGAAGATCCGGGCGCCGCCGCAGCACCTCGACCAGCTCCGCCTCGCGGATGATGCGTCCGCGCGAGGTGTTGATGAGCGTGGCCCCCGGCTTCATGAGCGAAACGAGCCGTCCATCCACCATCCCCTCCGTCTCGGGCAGCAACGGTGTGTGCACGGACACCACGTCCGAGGCGGCGAAAAGTTCGCCGACCGAAACCCGCTCCACCCGCGCGGCGGCCGCTTCCGCCGGCGTGAGAAAGGGGCAGGCCACGACGATGCGCAGATCGAAATTTTGCAGCTTTCGCGCGACCTCGCGGGCGATGGCGCCGAAGGAGAGCAGACCCACCGTGGCGCGAAAGGAGCCCGGTATCGCGCGCGTGTGATCCCCCCAGCCCGCCCCGGCGCGGCATTCGGCGGCTTTGCGCCAGAAATGCCTCAGGCTGAGCAAAACCGTGCCCACCGTGTATTCCATGACCGGCACCGCGTTGGCCGCGGCGGCGGAGCTGACGACGATGCCACGCTCCCACATCGCCTCGGTGACGAAGTAGCGGACCGATCCCGCCGCATAAAACACCGCGCGCAGACGGGGTGCGTGTCGCAAAAACTCCGGATCCAGGGTGGGCGCGTTCCACCCCGACAGAAGCACCTCCATGTCGGCCAAAATTTCCGGGTGTTCGCGCCAGCCGTGCCGGGGGATGATGACGGAGGCGAGATCCACCAGTTCGCCGAGCCCGTCCATCTCCGCCGGTCCGTAAACCAGAGGATGCGTCTCCGGATCGAGGATAAACGCGGCCTTGGGGCGCGGGGCACGCCCGGCGGGGATCGATGCGGCCGAGACCGCGGTTGGCGAGGAAGGGGAGGAGGATGCCGACATGGGGCGAGATACCTTCGCCGCCGAAGCGCCGAGGCAGCCACAGGCCTAGCCCTTGCCATGAGCGGAGCCATTCCGAAGCAGGGACTTGGGCAGACTTCTCTTGTTATCTATATCAGAACTCGCGTCTCCTTTTGCGCCGATGGGGATGCCGCGTCCGGGCTCGCCGGCGCGATCACGGAGCGCCCAAGGGACGAATTTGAACCGACCTCGATAACACCGCTGGTCGTCGGCGCGTGGCGGATTTCTCCGGAAAACCTCGCTTCACTCGTTACGGATCCTCCGTCCGCGCTCATCCTACCTCGCCCGCTCCGCCTCCGCCCCTCGCCTTCCCCGCACCCCTTCCTCATGCACTTACGTTCCCGATCGCTAGCCCTCGCGTGTTCCTGTCTGGCCCTGCTCGGACTCCGGTCCACCGCCTCCGCCGACCAGGCCGAAGGCGCGGCCCCGGCCGCCGTCACCACGACGCCCACCGAGAAGGACATGGCCGCCTACCTGATGGTCTATTTCTCGGACGACACCCACGGCCTGCACATGGCCCTCAGCGCCGACGGCTACGGTTTCACCGCGCTCAACGACAACTGGCCGCTCCTCAAGGGCCGCGACATCGCGGATCAGAAGGGCATCCGCGACCCGCACATCACGCGCGGCCCCGACGGCGCCTTCTACCTCGCGATGACCGACCTGCACATCTTCGCCCAACGCGAGGGCCTGCGTGACACCGAGTGGGAACGCGACGGCCGCAAATACGGCTGGGGCAACAACCGCGGTCTCGTGCTCATGAAGTCGCGCGATCTCATCAACTGGACCCGAGCCAATGTCCGCGTGAACGAGATCCCCGGCTTCGAGGAGATCGGCTGCGCCTGGGCGCCCGAGACCATTTATGACGAAAAGGCCGGCAAGATGATGGTCTATTTCACGGTCCGTTTCGGCACCGGGCTCAACCAGCTCTACTACGCCTACACCGACGACGACTTCACCCGTTTCGTGAGCAAACCCGAGCCGCTCTTCACCTACCCCACGCGCCACACCACGCTCGACGCCGACATCACCCGCGTCGGCGACCGTTTCCACATGTTCTACGTCGTCCACGACGGCCCCCCGGGCGTGAAGCAGGCCGTATCGGAGGCGATCAACGCCGGCTACGTTTACGACCCCGCCTGGTATGACCCCGAGCCCCGCGCCTGCGAGGCGCCCAACGTCTGGAAGCGCATCGGCCAGGACAAATGGGTGCTCATGTATGACTGCTACGGCATCAACCCGCACAACTTCGGCTTCAGCGAGACGAGCGACTTCAAGACCTTTACCAACCTCGGCCGCTTCAACGAGGGCGCCATGAAGACCACCAACTTCACCTCGCCCAAACACGGCGCCGTCATCCATCTCACCAAGGCCGAGGCCGACCGCCTCGCACACTACTGGGGCCTCGCCGGCTACTGACGGGGCAGCCGCGGGCGCGCCGCGGCGTCGCAGCGGCCGACCTTCGTCTCCGCGCTTCGCCCGCACACCGTGGGCGCGCCGCGCTCGAACCGTCATCTTTACGCTAAAGTTCCACGGCCGCCCGCACGGCTTGCCTTCGCCCGCCCCCCACCCTCCTTCCCTCGACCGAGGCCCGAACCCGGCCCGACCTCAGCCCCTGTTTTTCCTCATGCTACGTCTCCCCGTCCTCACCCTGTCCCTGCTCGCGCTTTTTTCCGGCGTCGCGTCCGTCCGCGCCGAAAATTCCATGCCCACCCACACCTTCACCATCGGCGACGAGGACTTCCTCCTCAACGGCCGCCCCTTCGTCATCCGCTGCGGCGAAATCCACTACCCGCGCGTGCCCCGCGAATACTGGAAACAGCGCCTCCAGATGTGCCGCGCCATGGGCCTGAACACCGTGTGCGTTTACCTCTTCTGGAACTTCCACGAGTGGGAGGAGGGCAAGTTCGACTGGTCCGGCCAGGCCGACGTCGCCGAGTTTTGCCGCATGGCCCAGGCCGAGGGCCTCTGGGTCATCCTGCGCCCCGGCCCCTACGCCTGCGCCGAGTGGGAGATGGGCGGCCTGCCCTGGTGGTTGGTCAAACACGACGGCATCGGCCTGCGCACCACCGACCCGCGTTTCATGGAACCCGCCGTGCGCTACCTGAAGGAGGTCGGCCGCGTGCTCGCCCCCTTCCAGGTCACCCGCGGCGGCCCGCTGCTCATGGTGCAGGTGGAAAACGAATACGGCTCCTACGGCGACGACCCCGTCTATATGGGCAAGCTCCGCGACGCCCTCGTCGAGGCCGGCTTCGAGGTGCCCCTCTTCGCCTGCAACCCCGCCGGCGCCATCCCCAACGGCTACCGCGAGGACATCTTCCAGGTGGTCAACTTCGGCAAGGGCGCCGCGCAAAAGTCCTTCGAGACCCTGCGCAAGTTCCAGAAAACCGGCCCGCTCATGAACGGCGAATACTACCCCGCCTGGTTCGACGTCTGGGGCCGCAAACACGCCACCGGCGAGCCCGGTCCGATCGTATCCGACTTGGACTACATGCTGAAAAACCGCCACTCCTTCAGCATCTACATGGCCCACGGCGGCACCACCTTCGGCTTCTGGCCCGGCTCCGACCGCCCCTTCCTGCCCGACACCTCCAGCTACGACTACGACGCCCCCATCAGCGAGGCCGGCTGGGTCACGCCCAAGTTCGAGGCCATCCGCGGGGTCTTCGCCCAATACCTCAACGAGGGCGAAACCCTCACGACCCCGCCCCCGGCCAATCCCGTCGTCGCCATCCCCGCCTTCGCGCTCACCGAGACCGCGCCGGTGCTGGCCAACCTCACCCAGCCCGTGACCGACACCTCCGCGCGTCACATCGAGGCCTACGACCAGAGCCGCGGCGTCACCGTTTACTCCACCACCCTGCCCGCCGGCCCCGCCGGCGTGCTCTCCGCCCGCGCCGTCCACGACTTCGGCTGGGTCTTCCTCGACGGCAAACCCGCCGGCGTCTTCGACCGCCGCTCCCGCCGCTACGAGCTGCCCATCCCCGCCCGCGCCGCCGAGGCCCGCCTCGATATCGTCGTCGAGGCCATGGGCCGCGTGAACTTCGGCCGCGAGGTCTTCGACCGGAAGGGCATCCACGGCCCCGTGCGCTTCGCCCCCGGCGGCGCCGATCCGCGCGAGGTCCGCGACTGGAAGATCCACCCCTTCGAGCTCGATGCCGAAAACCTCGCCTCTCTCCGCTTCCAGCCCGGCGCGGTGGACGCCAAGGCCGGCCCGACCTTCTGGCGCGGCACCTTCGAGGTCGCCGAGGCCCGGGACACGTTCCTCGACGTGCGCCAGCTCGGCAAAGGCATGGTCTGGGTCAACGGCCACTGCCTCGGCCGCTTCTGGAACATCGGTCCGCAGCAAACCATGTATGTGCCCGGCCCCTGGCTCCGCGCCGGGCGCAACGAGATCATCGTCCTCGACATGATCGGCCCCGCCAAACCCGAGCTCGCCGGCCTCGGGAAACCCATCCTCGACGTGCTGCGCCCCGAGCTCGACTTCGCCCGCCCCACCCGCGCCAAGGGCACCTTCGACGCCACCGGCCTCACCGCCGCCCACGCCGGCCAGCTCCGCCCCGAACCCGAGTGGCAGTCCGCCCGCTTCGAGCAGCCCGTCACCGGCCGCTACCTCGCCTTCGAGGCCCTCGACGCCCACGACGGCAAGGACCACGCCACCATCAGCGAACTCGACGCCCTCGGCACCGACGGCACCGTGATGTCCAAGTCCATGTGGAAAATCCTCTGGGCCGACAGCGAGGAGGTCTCCTCCGAGGCCGGCTACGCCGAGAACATGCTCGACGGCCAGCCCAACACCCACTGGCACACCGGCTACGGCTCCGGCACCACGCCCTACCCGCACCGCGTGGTCATCGACCTCGGCGAGAGCACGACCGTCGCCGGCATCCGCTACCTCTCCCGCTCCGGCGGCAACAACCAGCCCGGCCGCGTCAAAAACTACCGCGTGCTCGTGTCCGACCAGCCCTTCGGCCTGACCCTCGCGCCCTGATCCGGCGGTGGAGCGCGTTGTCCCCAACGCGCTTCCGACAGGGCGAGCGTGTTGTCCCCGACACGCTTCTCCGAATCAGCCCCTCCCGCCCGCGCCCGCTCTCGCCCACGCGCTCCCCGAAGAAGCGCATGGGGTACAATGCGCTCCACCTTGGCGCGGCGGCGATCGCCGCCGCGCCTCTTTTCTCACCCAAAGCACCACTCTCCGCCCGACATCTCCGCCACACCCATGCCCACCCCCTCCCGCGCCTCCGCCCGCCCCCGTCGCCTCGCCCTGCTCGCCGCCGCCCTGCTCGCGTATCCGTTTTCCACCTACGCGGCGGCCGCCGCCTCCGGCGACTACTCCGCCTACCTCTTCGCCTATTTCACCGGCAACGGCCCGGGCGAGGAGCAGATCCGCTTCGCCGTCAGCGAGGACGGTTTCGACTACAAGGCCCTCAACGGCAACCGCCCCGTCATCGATTCCAAGGCCATCAGCACCTCCGGCGGCGTGCGCGATCCCCACATCCTGCGCGGCGAGGACGGCAAGACCTTCTACATGGTCGTGACCGACCTCTACGTGCCCAAGATGGGCTGGAGCAACCACGCCATGGTGCTCATGAAGTCCACCGACCTCGTCAACTGGACCTCCTCCGTCATCAACATCCCGCGGACCTTCCCCGCCGAGTTCGGCAAGGTCCACCGCGTGTGGGCGCCCCAGACCATCCACGACCGCGCCACCGGCAAATACATGGTCTATTTCTCCATGAAGGAGGGCAACGACCCCGACAAAATCTACTACGCCTACGCCAACGCCGACTTCACCGCCCTCGAAGCCGCGCCCAAGCAGCTCTACTTCCCGCCCGCCCACTCCAACAACCGCGCCTGCATCGACGGCGACATCATCGAGAAGGACGGCAAATTCTACCTCTTCCACAAAGCCGAGGACGGCTCCCCCGGCATCAAGCTCGCCATCTCCGACCACCTCACCGGCGGCTACGAGCTCGTCAGCACCGACCGCATCGACCTCTCCCGCGACCCCGTCGAGGGCTCCGGCACCTTCAAGCTCAACGGCACCGACGACTACGTGCTCATGTATGACGTCTATACCAAGGGCCGCTACCAGTTCACCCGCAGCAAGGACCTGCTGAAATTCGAGGTCATCGACCACGAGGTGAAGATGGATTTCAAGCCACGCCACGGCACCGTCATGCCCATCACCCGGACCGAGCTGAAACGCCTGCAAAGCGAGTGGGGCCCCGACCCCGTCGCCTCGCTCCGCGTCACCGGCCCGGCCGTGAAGGAGATCAACCTCACCGTGGACACCAAGGCCCGCTCCATCGTCGTTCCGGTCCATCCCGGCACCGACCTGAAGAAACTCGACCCGGGCTTCGAGGCCCCGGCCGGCGTCACCATCTCGCCCGCCGGCCCGCGGGATTTTTCACGCGGCCCCGTCGCCTACACCTTCAGCGACGCCGACCGCGGCGAGCGCGTGTTTCAGGTCACCGCCGAGGCGCGTAACAACCCCGTGCTCGAGGGCTACTTCGCCGACCCCGACGTGCTCTATTCGCACAAAACCGGCCGCTACTACCTCTACCCCACCAGCGACGGCTTCGACGGCTGGTCCGGCACCTACTTCAAAACCTTCTCGTCCCCCGACCTCGTCAACTGGCGCGACGAAGGCGTGATCGTTGACCTGAAAAAGGACGTCTCCTGGGCCGACCGCAACGCCTGGGCCCCCTGCATCATCGAGCACAAGATCGACGGCGCCTACCGCTACTTCTACTACTTCACCGCCGCGCAGAAGATCGGCGTCGCCGTCGCCGACGACCCCGCCGGCCCCTTCACCGACAGCGGCAAGGCCCTCGTCGCCGAACGCCCCGAGGGCGTGCGCGGCGGCCAGCAGATCGACCCGGAGGTCTTCACCGATCCCCAAACCGGCAAGAGCTACCTCTACTGGGGCAACGGCTACATGGCCGTCGCCGAGCTCAACCCCGACATGGTCTCGCTCAAGCCAGGCACGACCAAGGTCATCACCCCCGACCGCACCTTCCGCGAAGGCGCCACGGTCTTCTACCGCAACGGCCTCTACTACATACTCTGGTCGGAAGACGACACCCGCAGCGAAAACTACCGCGTGCGCTACGCCACCGCGCCCACCCCGACCGGCCCGTTGACCATCCCGAAGGACAACCTCGTCATCGCCAAGGATCCCTCGCTCGGCATCTACGGCACCGGCCACAACTCCATCCTCCAGATCCCCGGCAAGGACGAGTGGTATATCGTGTATCACCGTTTCAACTACCCGAAGGGCATCACCATGGGTGGAGCGGCCGGCTACAACCGCGAGGTCTGCATCGACCGCATGGAATTCGACGCCTTCGGCAAAATCATCCGCGTGCAACCGACCCACGTCGGCGTCCCCGCGTTGCCGACGCCGCGCCCGAGCGCCTCCGCCGCCCCCCGCCGCGTCGCCGGCCCGCCCGCGCGCCAATAAAGTAGCGGGAGCTTCCAGCTCCCGTATCCGCCTCCCCCCAAGAGTAGCGGGAGCTTCCAGCTCCCGTCTCCGGGCGATATCGCCCGCCCCCCGCCACCGGACTCGCGCTCACCGCGCGAGTCCGTTCCGTTTCCGCCGATTCGTGTCCGCCGTCCTCGCTTCGCCCCCCCGCCCGCTCGACGGCGAAGCGCGGCGGGCGGAGCGCGTCTGGCGAACCGCTCAGACCCGCCGACGGCGTCGCAGGACCAGTCCGCCCGCCGCCACCAAACCGGCCAGCACACCGCCGCTCGCAGGCTCGGGGATCGCCGTCACCGTGGCCGAGAAAAAGGTGGTGTCGAAAGCGGGATCGCCGGCCGCGCCCACTCCGAAATCGATGACCGATCCCGGGGCCACCGTGGCCGCAAAGGAAAAGTTCGCCGGCGTGCCACCATCGACCGAGGCGCTAAACAGCACCGCCCCGTCCACCGTCACGAAGCCCTCGACCGCACCGCCCCCCACCGAGGGGCCTCCGACCGTGCCGCTGATCAAGACCTGCCCCGAGTAGGCCGGCTCGCCGTCCGATCCCACGGTGTAGCGACGCACCGCCGGCAACAAACTGTCGGCCCCCGGATGTTGCGAATCGACGCCGAAGCGCACCGTGCCAAACGATTCGGCGCCCACCCATTCACCGCCCGAGGGCGCGACGTTCACCGTCGAGAAAGAACCGGAGGTCGAAACCGCGGTGTAGTAACCATAGGTCAATCCGTTCACACCTTGGCTGTCCGTCGAGTAGTCCGAGACCGTGTCCACCAGAACAAAGGCCGAAAGCGGCGCCGGAAGCACCGCGCAAGCGAGAAGCAGGAATGAGGAGCGCATAAGGAAAATACCTTGCATCGTGCTCGGGCTCGTTTCGCCGTGAGTCAATCGGCAAATACCCTCGAGCACCGCACCGGCTCCCCTCCGAGCCTCCGGCTTCGCACCGCTTGTTTTGTCCTCGCCCGCAGCGGCGGAGGCGCGAAAAGAACCCCGCCACCATGCCCGCCCCCCGCCCCTCCTTGCGCGACATCGCGCGCGAACTCGGCGTCAGCACCATGACCGTGTCGCGCGCTCTGCGCGGGCGCCCCGGCGTGTCCCCCGAACTGCGCGACGAGCTCCGCCGCAAGGCCGAGCAGCTCGGCTACCGGCCCGATCCCACCATCGACCGGCTCATGAGCCACATCCGCTCCCGGCGCCGCAGCACCGTGCGCGCCGTCATCGTGGCCGTCACCGACATCGCCGAGGCCGACGAGCCCGCCTACTGCGAGCGCCTGCGCCGCCACGCCGCCGCCCGGGCGCGCGAGCTCGGCTTCGCCTTCTCCGTCCTGCGCGCCCGCCCCGACACCGGCGGCTGGCCCGCCCTGCGCCGCACCCTGCACGCCCGCGGCGTGGACGGCGTGCTGCTCCTGCCCATGAGCTCCCCCATCTCCCTGCACGCCCAGGAGTGGAGCCACTTCTCCATCGTCGCCGCGACCTCGAGCATCGTCGCCCCGAGCTTCCACCGCGTCACGCCCGACCACCTGGCCAACGCCGCCCTCGTCGTCTCCCGCCTCGTCGAGCGCGGGCACCGTCGGCTGGGCTTCGTCGGCACCACCACCCATTCCGAGCGCACCCGGGACGCCTTTCCCTCCGCCCTCGCCTGGCACCACACCCGGCTCGGCCTTCGTTGCGTCCCCCTCGTCCACCCGCCGACGGAAACCCCGAAAATCGCCGCCTGGGTCCGCAAGGAGCGCCCCGAGGTGATCGTGGTCGGCCGTCCCGGCGACCTTCCCGGCTTCCAGGCCGAGCTCGCCCGCGCCAGACTCCGCGTCGCCTGGTGCCTGGCCGGCATCCTTTCCGATCATCCGACCCACCCCGGCCTCGACGAGCGCCACGACCTCATCGGCGCCGCCGCCATCGACACGCTCGCCGGCCTGGTCGTCCGCGCCGAACACGGCACGCCCCTCGTGCCCGCCACCGTCTCCATCGTGGGCACCTGGCGCGGGGAACCGGCAAGGTTATCATAACGCAAACCCCGGCTTGGCGACGCCGGCCGTTCCGACATTGGTGCCTCCATGTCACCCCGCTGGTCCCCTCGCGCCGCGCTGTTCGCCTTCGCCGCGCTCGCATTTTTCCAACTGGCCGCCGCCCGCCTCCTCGCCCAACGCGCCACCTACGACTTCAATCCCGACTGGCGCCTCCACGTCGGCGACCCGCAGGGCGCCGCCGCCCCGGCCTTCGACGACGCCGCCTGGAAAGCCGTCACGCTGCCGCGCGCCTGGAACGAGGACGACGCCTTCCTCCGCCCCATCCACGAACACCGCACCGGCGTCGCCTGGTATCGCAAACACTTCGTCCTGCCGCCCGATTCTGCGGACAAAAAAATCTACGTCGAGTTCGAGGGCGTGCGCCACGGCGCCGAGTTTTTCCTCAACGGCCAGTCCATCGGCCTCCACGAGGACGGCGTCACGGCGGTGGGTTTCGACCTCACCGCCCTCGCCAAACCCGCCCCGGCGGTGAACGTCATCGCCGTCCGCACCGACAACGCCTGGGACTACCGCGAGCGCGCCACCAAGCAGCGCTACCAGTGGAACGACAAAAACTTCAACGCCAACTACGGCGGCATCCCCAAACACGTCCGGCTCCACGTCGCGGACCGCCTCCACCAGACGCTCCCGCTCTGGCCCGGACTCGGCACCGTGGGCGTCTATGTTTACCCGACCGACTTCGACCTCGCCGGCGGCGCCGCCACCATCCACGCCGAATCCGAGGTGCGTAACGACCACGCGGATACACGCTCCTTCGGCTACGAGGTCTCGGTCGCCGATCTCGAGGGCAAGGTCCTCGCCACCTTCCGCGCCGACGCCCCCGTCACCCTCGCCCCCGGCGCCACCGCCACCGTCTCCGCCGCCGGCCGCGTCTCCGGCCTCAAATGGTGGACCTGGGGTCGCGGCGAACTCTACGACGTCACCACCCGCCTCCTCGTGAACGGCAAGCCGGTGGACTCCGTCACCACCCGCACCGGTTTCCGCCAGACCCGGTTCGCCAACGGCATGATCGAGCTCAACGGCCGCATCATCCAGATGCACGGCTACGCCCAGCGCACCTCCAACGAGTGGCCCGCCGTCGGCCTGCCCGCCGCCCCGTGGCTGAGCGATTTTTCCAACGGCCTCCTGGTCGAGAGCGGCGGCAACCTCGTGCGCTGGATGCACGTCGCTCCCTGGCGCCAGGACGTCGAGTCCTGCGACCGCGTGGGCCTCATCCAGGCCGCCCCCGCCGGCGACTCCGAGAAGGATGTCGATGGCCGCCGCTGGGAACAACGCGTCGAGGTCATGCGCGCCACCATCGTCGCCTACCGCAACAACCCCTCCATCCTCTTCTGGGAGACGGGCAACAACAACGTCTCCGAGGAGCACATGGCCGAGATGAAGGCCCTCCGCGACCGTTACGACCCGCACGGCGGCCGCGCCGCCGGCTCGCGCGACATGCACGACAGCAAGGTCGCCGAATACGGCGGCCACATGCTCTACATCAACAAAAGCGCCGGCAAACCCATGTGGGCCATGGAATACTCCCGCGACGAGGGCCTGCGCAAATACTGGGACGAGTTTTCCCCGCCGTATCATAAAAATGGAGACGGCCCGCTCTATCGCGACGCCCCCGCCCCGGCCTACAACCACAACCAGGATTCCCACGCCATCGAGAACGTCCGCCGCTGGTATGACTACTGGCTGGAGCGTCCGGGCACCGGCGCCCGCGTCAGCTCCGGCGGCGTGAACATCATCTTCTCCGACACCAACACCCACTACCGCGGCGCCGAAAACTACCGCCGCTCCGGCGAGGTGGACGCCATGCGCATCCCGAAGGACGGCTTCTTCGCCCACCGGGTCATGTGGGACGGCTGGGTGGACGTGGAGAATCCCCGCGCCCATTTGATCGGCCACTGGAACTACGCCGACGGCGTCAAGAAACCCGTCCACGTCGTTTCCTCCGCCGAGGCCGTCGAGCTCTTCCTCAACGGCAAATCCCTCGGGCGGGTGGATCGGCCCGAGTATCGTTTCCTCTTCACCTTCCCCGACATCGTCTGGCAGCCCGGCGTGATTGAGGCCGTCGGCTACGACCGGTCGGGAAATAAAATCTGCTCCGACCGCCGCGAGACCACCGGCCCCGGCGTCGCCCTGCGCCTGAGCTCGCGCGTCTCGCCCGATCCGCTCGGCTTCAAGGCCGACGGCGCCGACCTCGCCCTGCTCGAATTCGAGGTCGTGGACGCCGAGGGACGCCGCGTGCCCACCGCGCTCGATCCGGTGAAGTTCACCGTCGAGGGCCCGGCCGAGTGGCGCGGCGGCATCGCCCAGGGACCGGACAACCACATCCTCTCGCTCGACCTGCCCGTCGAGGGCGGCGTCAACCGCGCCCTGCTCCGCTCCACCACCACGCCGGGCACCATCACCGTGCGCGCCGAGGCCCCCGGCCTGAAGCCCGCCGAGCTCACGCTCAAGACCGTCGCCGTGCCCGCCGCCGTCTCCGCCGGCGTGTATCCACGCCTCCCCGACACCGGCATCAAACCCGCCTTCATCCGCGAGGCTCCGCCCGCCACGCCGAGCTTCCGCGCCACCCGCACGCCCGTCGCCATCGCCTCGTCCACCGCCGGCGGCAACGCCGCCGAGACCGCCCTCGCCTACGATGACAACGAACGCACCGCCTGGATCAGCGGCGACTCCGCCAACGCCGGCTGGATCGAGTTCACCCTCGCCCGCCGGGCCACGCTCTCCGAGCTCACCCTCTGCGTGCCCAACTGGCGCTCCCGCACCTACCCGATCCTCGTCACCGTGGACGGGCGGGAGGTCTTCCGCGGCAACACCCGCACCAGCCTCGGTTACGTCACGCTGCCCCTCCGGCCCGTCGAGGGCGGCGTGGTGCGCGTCCAGCTGATCGGCCGTTCCGAGGCCAGCGCCGAGTTCAGCGGCATCACCGAACTCGCCAACGCCGCCAACGCCTCCGACGGCCCCGCCGTCGCCAAGGGCTCGCTGAGCATCGTCGAGATCGAGTTCTACGAGCCCGCCCCCGCCGCGACCGGCCTCTGATCTCGCCCCCACCCGCGCGGCGCGGATATCCCCGCCCGCCGCGCGTTTCAGTTCCCCCTTTCCCCCCCTCCGACGACCGCCGCCCCACGCGCTCGTCATCGCTCCCGGAGCCCCCTCGCCGGTCAGCGACTGCTTTGCCCGATTGCTTTCTCCCCCACCCCAAAAATGAACCCCAACAAACTGCTCGTCAGTCTCGCGGCCCTCGCCGCTTTCACGACCGTCCCGGTCCACGCCCAACGCCAGATGGAAAAACTCGACCGCGGCGTCATCGCCATGCGCAACAGCTCCAGCGCCACCTTCGTGAGCTGGCGCGTGCTCGGCCTCGATTCCGCGTCCACCACCTACAACCTCTACCGCTCCACCAACGGCGGCGCCGCCGTGAAGGTAAACGCCTCGCCGCTCACGGTGAGCAACCACACCGACACCGCCGCGTCCTCCTCCTCGACCCACACCTACCACGTGCGTCCCGTGGTCGGCGGCGTCGAGCAGGCGCCCAGCGTGCCCTTCACCATCGCCGCCGGCGGCGCCTGGGAATCCGGCATCCGCATCCCCATCCGCAGCCTGCCCGGCCACGACGTCCACTTCGTCTGGGTCGGCGACCTCGATGGTGACGGCGAATACGACTATGTGCTCGACCGCCTGCCCACCACCGCCGGCGTCACCCAGAAACTCGAGGCCTACACCCGCACCGGCACCCTCCTCTGGGTCATCGACCTCGGCCCCACCAGCACCAACACCTACAACATCGAGCCCGGCGCCGCCACCATCGACGTCGGCCACTGGGACGGCGTCACCGTCTATGACCTCGACCGCGACGGCCGCGCCGAGGTTGTCCTCCGCAGCGCCGACGGCGTCGTCTTCGGCAACGGCTCCACCCTCACCGGCCTCGGCACCAACCGCCAGGCGCTCTCCGTCATCGACGGCCTCACCGGCGCCGAGCGTGCCCGCGCCAACATCCCCACCGACTACCTCGCCGACGGCCCCGTCGCCGCCCACCTCGGCATCGCCTACCTCGACGGCACCACGCCGAGCGTCGTCGCCTCGATGAAAAACCGCGTCGGCTCCGGCGGCTTTAACCAGATGGTGCTCGCCTGGGATTTCGCGGCCAACAACACCCTCACCCAAAAGTGGAAATGGAACCGCGGCTCCACCGACGCGCCCGATTTTCACCAGATCCGCCTCTACGACGTGGATCGCAACGGCACCGACGAAATTCACGAGGGCGGCTACTGCCTCAACGCCAACGGCACCTTCCGCTACAAGGTCGGCGGCTCCTCCGCCGGCGTCGTCCACGGCGACCGTTTCCACCTCGGCGATTTCAACCCCTCGCGCTCCGGCCACGAGGGCTTCGCCATCCAGCAGGACAACGGCAACGGCCTCCTCTACCTCACCTTCGACGCCTCCTCCGGCGCGACCATCCACGCCTACAACCTCGGCACCGTCGAGGACACCGCCCGCGGCACCGTCGGCGACATCGACCCCGCCGCCCCCGGCTACGAATACTGGTCCTTCCACGGTTACCACCGCTTCGACACCGGCGCCGTCGTCAACACCACCAGCCCCTACCCCAACTTCCGCATCTGGTGGGACGGCGACGTGCTCAGCGAGACGCTCAACGACGGAAAGGTGGAAAAATTCAACGCCGCCGGCGCCACCACCACCCGCCTCTTCACCGTCGGCAGCACCACCAGCGGCGGCGTCGGCGGCAGCACCAGCGACCGCGGCGCGCCCCATTTCTACGGCGACATCCTCGGCGACTGGCGCGAGGAGATCATCTCCTTCAACAGCGACCGCTCCCAGCTCATCGTCTGCTCCACCCGCACGCCCACCGGCACCCGCCTCTACACCCTCGCGCACAACCCCGCCTACCGCGTCGCCATGACGACCAAGGGCTACATGCAGTCGCACCAGCCCGACTACTTCCTCGGCAACGGCATGAGCACCCCGGCCAATCCCTCCATCAGCTACATCCCGCTCGTGCTCCAGGCCGAGCGCGGCACCTACGGCGGCGGCACCAGCATCGACAGCAACAACAACGGCTACACCGGCAGCGGTTTCGCCAATCTCCCCACCTCCGGCGGCCACGTCGAGTGGACCCGGGTAAACGGCGCCGGCGGCGGCTCCCGCACCCTCACCTTCCGCTACGCCAACGGCGGCTCCACCGCCCGCGCCGGCCAGCTGGTGGTCAACGGCGCCACCCAGACCATCAGCTTCCCCTCGACCGGCGGCTGGACCAACTGGGCCACGCTCAACGTCACGGTGAACCTCAACGCCGCCGCGACCAACACCGTGCGCCTGCAATCCAACGGCCAGGACCTCGCCAACATCGACTACCTCACCCTGCCCTGACCCGAGTCCCGGGTAGGGCGGGACCGCCGGGCCCGCCGCTCCGTCCCGCCGCGTCGCCTCCTTCACTGGAAGCGCCGCCGCCCCGCCCGAGGTCCGGGGAGCGCACCCGTCCCGGGTGCCGCGCCGGGCGTCCCGCCCGGCGCTTCCGGAGGCTTCGGCGAGACGCCGAAGCCAGCCCGCGAGACGCGGGCGCTCCCCGGACCACCACGCCGCCGTCATTGAGTCACGTCACGATGTCCGCTCCCCGCTTCGCGCTTCGCCGCGCGCTCCGCGCCCGCCTGGTCGCCCTGCCCGCCCTCGTTTTTGGGGCAGGAACGCTCTTCATTTTTTTCCAAGCCGCTCCACCGCCCACCCCGTCCCGTTCCGCCCCGGCCCTCGCCGACTTCGTCTCCTCCGCTCCCACCGTCCCCGCCCCGGAACCCACCCCGCCTGCATCGCCCGCCCCCGCCATCCCCGCACCCACCCTCGCCTCCCTCCTATCCCTCGCCGACTCCGGCGATCACGCCGCCGCCGCACGCCTGACTCCAAATCTTCCCGAGGGTGAACAACTGCCCGCCCTCGTCTCGATCTGCTCCGCCTGGGCCGCGCAAGACCTCGCCGCCGCCACCTCCGCCGCCCTCGCCATCGGCACCGACTCCCACCGCGACACCGCCTGGCGCGCCGTCGCCGCCGCCTGGGCCGGGGCCGATCCCGCCAGCCTCGCCGCCTTCGCCCGCGAACTTCCCTCCGGCCCCGCCCGCCACGTCGCGCTTGAGCACTCCGTGCGCCGCTGGCTCGACCTCGACGCCCCCGCCGCGCTCGCGTGGGTCGAGACGCTGCCCTCCTCCCCCGAGAGCGACATCGCCGTCGCCCTCGTCGCGCGACACCCCTCGCTCCTTTCCATCCAGCCCGAACTCGCCCTCGCTTGGGCCGAGGCACTGCGTGATCCCGCGCTGCGCTCCCGCACCCTCGGTCACGTCGTCCGCTCCTGGCGCGAGGTCGCCCCCGCCGCCGCCGAACACTACGCCCGCCACTCCCCCGAACTCACCGACTCCGAACGCGAGGATATCCTCGTCGGCGAACGTTTCACCGCCCATCCATAACGGAGCCGAGTCCACCCCGGCCCGCAAACCCTCACGCCGGCGCCTCGGCGAACGCGTTACCCCACGTTACGCCGGGATCGGCCATTGGACATTGGACATTGGTCCTTGGTCATTGGACATTCCCGCCCTTTCCGCCTCCTCATGTCCGCTCCCGCCCGCAAGCCCTGGCCCATGCGTTGGGTCGTCATCGCGATCATCGCCTGCATCGTCCCCTACACGTATGTGACGATCAAATACCGCAAGCCGCAGAAGGCCTTCGAGCCCTACGCCGACATGAAGGACCAGGCCAACGTCAACCGCCTGCTGGCCGCCGGCTACAAACGCGTGATCCTGCGGGCGGAGCGTCCGTTTCCGGATCTGCCGGCCGCCGACATCACCCTCGGCTCGGCCGCCGTGCCCGCACCCGCGCCCGCCGGGTTGCCGGAAGAGCTCGCGAAGACCTTGATCGACGCGCCGCGTCTGCCCCGGGGCTACCAACATCTGATCGCGCCGGCCGAGCTCGCCGCCTCCACGCCCGGCCGGCTGCAGTTCACCGCCCAACTCGAGGGCAACCGCGAGCAGCTCGGCGGCGCGGAGCTCTATCGACGCGACGGCTCGGTGGTCATCGTGCCGCTCTTCGAGCCGGCGCCGGGGGATTTGCAGGCGCGCTCGACCGAAAGCACGGTGCTCCTGGAGATACCGCCCGGCGCGCTGCCCGCCGGACGGTATGAGGTCACGCTGGTCGGCGCCCGCGATTCGCTGAGCTGGACCGTCCTCGTGCGTTGACGCGCCCGCCCGCTTGCCCGACAAGCTGCGCCCTCTCCCGTTCATGAGCGCCTCCGTCTCCGGTCTCTCCGCGCCCTCGCCGTCGCCCCTGCCGTCGATCCCGGCGGCCTCGGCCACGCCGATCATCAAGCCCACCGATCTGCGCGGCATCCTGCGCTACGTGCCGCGTTTCCAGGGCCAGATTTTTGTCCTCGCGGTGGACGGCGTCATCGTGGCCGACGAGAACTTCGGCAACCTGCTCGTGGACATCGCGGTGCTCCGCTCGCTGGGCATCAAGGTCGTGCTCGTCCACGGCATCGGCCATCAGCTGGCCGAACTCTCCGCGCAGCGCGGCATCGGCATCTCCAACCTCGACGGCGCCGGCGTCACCGACGCCGCCACGCTCGATCTCGCCATCCGCGCCTCCGCCCGGGTCTCGCACCTGATCCTGGAGGGCCTCACCCAAAACTCCCTCAAATGCGCCATCACCAACGCCGTGCGCGCGTTGCCGGTGGGCATCCTCAAGGGCGTCGAGCACCACCACACCGGCCGCGTGGATCGCATCGACAAGGACTTTCTCACCCACCTCATCGAGCGCGACATCCTCCCGATCATCCAGCCGATCGGCTACGGCCCCGAGGGGCATTCGTATCGCATCAATTCCGACCTGCTCGCCGCCGAGGTCGCCGAGGCGCTCGGCGCCTCCAAGATCCTCTACCTCGGCGCGCTCCCCGGCCTCGAGGTCGCCGGCGAGATCAAACGAGATCTGCCGGTCGAGAAACTGCGGGCCATCCTCAAGGAGGCCCCGGCCTCCATCGCCCCCGCCGCCCTCAGCAAGGCGCAAAACGCGGTGCGCGCCCTCGAGACGGGCGTGGCCCGCGTGCATCTGGTGGACGGCCGCATCTTCGACGGCCTCATCAACGAGATCTTCTCCAACGAGGGTGTCGGCACGCTGATCTACGCCAACGAATACCAGCAGATCCGCAAAGCCCGGCGCGCCGACGTGCGCATGATCTACAACCTCACCCGCGCCGCCGTGCGCCGCGAGGAACTGCTGCACCGCACCCAGGGCATGATCGAGAAACACGTGGACCAGTTCTACGTGTTCGAGATCGACGAAAACATCATCGCCTGCGTCACCCTCTCCTTCTACGCGGACAAACCCCAGCTCGCGGAGATCGGTTCGCTCTACGTGCTGCCCTTTTACCAGAACCGCGGCATCGGGCGAAAACTCGTGGAATACGCCTGCCTGCGGGCGAAGGAAAAAGGCGCCGCCCGCGTGCTGGCGCTCTCGACGCAGAGCTACTCGTTTTTCACCTCCGTGATGAATTTCGAGGAAACGACCGCGTCAGAACTGCCCGAGGCTCGCCTCAAAACCTACGCCGAAAGCGGGCGCAACCCGAAGGTGCTGATCAAAACGCTCTGATCCCGATTCGCGCGGTTCCTTGCTGTTTTCAGTGGGTGAACGTGGCGGACTACCGATACATTTCGTTTCGGTGGAGCCCGCCGGACGAAAGCGCTTCCGCGCTTCCGCCACGACCAGCAGTCAAGCGCCGTCGCACAACCCCAAGACCATCCCGGTGTCTTGCGACGTAGCGGAACGGCAGCGCCGTTTCGTCGCGGTCAAGTTGTTCGAGCGAAATCGCTCCGCGCTTCCGCCACATCGGAATACCGCCGGCTATTCCTCAACACGGCACCGACCCACTGGAACGGTGTATTACGCCTTCCGATGCGCACCAGTATCAGCGCCGGGTCACGCGACCGGTGAAAACCGTGGAGTCGTAGCTGCTCTCGCCGGCTTGGTTGACGGTGAAGTCCACCCGCGATCCGACGCGCAGGACCACGTCCTTCACCTCGTAGTCCGCCGCGTCGCCGGGCGCCAGCTTGCGCCCCCAGACCCGGCGGCCGTCCACGTAAACGGCCACGTTGACGCCGTCGCCGCGGGCGCCGCGCGCCACCTTGCCGGAGATTTTGACCGTCGCCGCCACCGGACTCGTCCAGCGCCGCACCGCCCAGGCCGAGCCCGGATGCATGTGCTCGACCGCCACGAAATGCCACTGCCCGAGCAACCAGCACACGGCGTTCGAGCCGCTGTAGTCCCAGCGCATCGGCTGAAACACTCCCGGATCGTAGAGCGCGTTGGAGGCCAGGGGCGCGGAACCGTAGGTCCAGCCCCAGTCGCCCTGCTTCGCGCCGAAGCCGCTGACCGAGTCGGCGAGCACGGCGTTGTTCTCCTCCAGCACCGCCTCGACCGGCCCCTGCACAAAAACCGGATCGCGCGTCAGCGTCAGCCGCACCACGCCGCCCACCGGATTGTGGGAGCTGATCTGGCCCATGAGATCGGTCACGCTGAGCCGGGACTTGGTGCGCAGCGCCACGGTCACGGGCGCCTCCGCCCACAGGACGTTTCGCGCGGTCGCGCCCCGGAGAAACCGGAAGGCGTAGGTCGAGGAGGCCGTGCCGCCGAAACGGTTTTTAAACACATGTCCGTGCAACTGCCGGATGGCGGTGGCGTAGGCCACATAGGCCGGATGCGGCGTGAAGGCGCCCGCCGGATCGTCGGCCCTGCCCAGCAGCCCGCGATGGGGAAACCCGTGGTCGTCCACCGCGTGGTAGTAATACATGCGCTCCACCCGCTGGCTGAGCAGGAGCGTGACGATCTGCGCGAGGTAGCGCGCGGCCTCGCGTTGATCCCCGGCGGACTCGACCACGCGGCTGAACTCGGAGGCCCAGATGGGTTTCTCGGCGCCGCCGTTGTTGCGTTTGATCAACTCGCGCAGCTCGGCGATCTCCAGCTCCACGCCGGCGGGCGTCGAGCGGTAGGGATGCACCGAGACCACGTCGATGTCGGGCATGGCCCCGGCCGCGAAGAGGTCGCGGAAAAAGCCGTGCGCCACCGGCACCGTGCCGCCGGCGACGATCTTCACGTCGGGCCGCGCCGCGCGGATGCGGGCGCGCGCCTGCCGCAGCATCGCGGCGTAGTGGCCCGGTTTGTCGGAGAGCGCGGGGCCGTCCACGAAGGTGCCGGCGTTGTATTCGTTCCACAGCTCGACGTAACCGAGTTTCGGATACCGTTTCACCACTTCCGCGCCGTAGGCGCCGTAGCCGGCGCGCCCGCGGTCGGTGTGGGGCGCGGTGAACATGCCCGACGAGTAGTCGTAGAAGGGATTGGCCCAGTCGAGGGTGAGCAGCGGGCTCATGCCGGCGGCCGCCCCCGCGGCCATGAAGGAGGAAAACTGCGCCGGATAACTGTAGCGGCCGGGCGCTAGCTCGACCGATCCCCAGTAATGTTCGTCGCGAAAATGCGCCACCCCCGCCCGCGCCAGCAGGGCATACGCCGCCGTCGGCCCGCCCTGCGCGCCATGGGTCTGAACGCCGAAGGGGGAGTTGGTCATCTGCGCCGGCTCGATCGGCTGAAGGATCGCGAAACGCGTGGCGGCGCGGCCGAGCACGGCGGTGTTGTTCTTCTCCACCACCTCGAGCTCGAAATACCCCCGGCGATTCGGCGAGGGCTGGATGAGCGCCTTGCCGCCCGAGACCTGGGTGTAGCCCTGCCGCACCACCTGGCCGAAGTAGTCGGTGACGGTCCACTCGAGGCGATTGCCGGTGGCGGTGGCGGGTATGCGCACGCTTTCGTTGAGCAGAAAGATGTTTCCCGGCACGCCGGTTTCGAGCCGCAGCGCGGCGTGCAGACCGGAGAGCGAGAAGGAGCCGGCGGCCAGGAGGGACGCGAGCGCGAGACGGAGTCGGAGGCGGAATGTCATCGGGATCAAACGGAGGGGGGGGGGAAGGGGTGCCGCTGCACGAGAAGGCTCCGGGGGCGGATACCCTCCGCTCCGCCGCCTCCTCGCACCGGCCCCTCCATTATCGCATCATCCGGCGCGTTACCGTAGCGCGCGGAGAAGTTTGACCCGCGCTTGAATCTTCTCCCTAGGGAGCGACACGATTTTCAACGACTTGCGGAAGCGGCGCCCCGGCGACGACGTCCTCTTTCACGCGTTTTTCGGCCTCGGCTGGCGAAAACAAGGGACGCGCGTTCGATGCACGGTCGCACCGCACCCGCGTTTCCCCCCCTCCATGAAAATCACCTATCACGGTCATTCCTGCGTCCTGGTCGAAACCGCCTCCGCGCGGCTGATCATCGATCCCTTCCTCACCGGCAACTCGCTCGCCACCGTCGGCCCCGGCGACATCCGCTGCGACTACATCCTGCTCAGCCACGGACACGAGGACCACACCGGCGACGCCTTCGCCATCGCCGAGGCCAACGGCGCCACCATCATCGCCAACTACGAGATCGCGGAATACTACGGCGCCCGCGGCCTCAAAACGCATGGGATGAACCCGGGCGGCGCCTTCCGTTTCCCCTTTGGCCGGGTGAAGCTGACGCTCGCGCACCACACCTCGTCGCTCAACGCGGGGCTCAACCCGATCTACATGGGCGTGCCCTGCGGCATCCTCGTCGAGGCCGACGGCAAACGTATCTACCACGCCGGCGACACCGCGCTCTTTCTCGACATGCAGCTCATCGGCAAGGGCGGCCTCGACCTCGCCCTGCTGCCCATCGGCGACAACTTCACCATGGGCCCCGAGGACGCGCTCGACGCCCTCGATCTGCTCAAGCCGCGCCTCGCCACGCCCATCCACTACAACACCTGGCCGCCCATCGCGCAGGATGCGGAGGCCTTTGCGCGCGACGCCGCCGCGCGCGGGCATGCGGTGAAGGCGCTCAAGCCGGGCGAGACGCTCGAGCTCTGACGGCGTCTTGCGGTTCGTCGTCCGGCATGTAGGCCCGGCCGCCGGCCGGGCCTACACGCTTCGGGGGGCTACACGGGGGCCTCCCCGCAATTGCCCAGGTCGTGATCGCGCGCTGACGACGGGCGCGCCGACGACGGGAGCTGGAAGCTCCCGCTACGGTGGCGGGAGCTTCCAGCTCCCGTCTCCGACCTCCGCAGCCGGAGGAGCAAAGCCGCGCCGTTTACTTACAGTCCGCCCATGTCGGCGAACTGCTCGACCTGCGGGCGCTCGCTGCCGTCCGGCCAGAGGATCATGCCGGCGCCGACGGTCGCGTTGGTGAACTCGTCGATGAGGATGAAGCTGCCCGTGGTGCGGTTGCGTTTGTAGGGATCGATCATGAGCGGAACGGCGGTGCGCACGTGGATGCGGCCGATGTCGTTCATGCCGAGCGTCACGTCGGTCTCGATCTTGTGAAGCGTGTTGATGTCCACCTTGTAGCGCAGGGCCTTCACCACCGCCTTGGTCTCGCGGGTGGTGTGGCGGAGCATGTATTTGCCGGAGGGGTTGAGCGGTTTCGGGGTAAACCAGCAGACCATGGCCTCGATGTCCTGGGTGACGACGGGCTGGTTGTGCGGTTTGGCGAAGAGGTCGCCACGGGAGCTGTCCACCTCGCGGTCGAGCGTGATGGCGACCGACATGGGAGCGAAGGCTTCCTGGAGTTCACCCTGCGGGCCGTGGATCGACTTGATCCTGGCGGGCAGGCCGGAGGGCAGCGTGACGATCTCGTCGCCGGGCTTGAAGACGCCGCCGGCGATGCGACCGGCGAAGCCGCGGAAGTCGTGGTGCGCGTCGTTGTTGGGCCGGATGACGGTCTGGAGCGGGAAACGCGGATCGACGTGGTTGGTGTCGCTGCCGATGTAAACGGTCTCGAGGGTGTAGAGCAGCGAGCCGCCCTGATACCAGGGGGTGCGGGTGGATTTTTCCACCACGTTGTCGCCGTGCAGCGCGCTGATCGGGATGAACTTCACGTCGGCGATGTTCAGGCGGGAGGCGAAGGCGGAATACTGCGCGACGATCTCGTTGAAGCGGGCCTCGGAGAAGTCCACGAGGTCCATCTTGTTGACCGCGACGACGACGTGGGGGATGCCCAGCAGCGAGGCGATGAAGGAGTGGCGGCAGGTCTGCTCGATCACGCCCTTGCGCGCGTCGATGAGGATGATGGCGAGGTTGGCCGTGGAGGCGCCCGTCACCATGTTGCGCGTGTATTGGATGTGGCCGGGGGTGTCGGCGATGATGAACTTGCGCTTGGGCGTGGCGAAGTAGCGGTAGGCGACGTCGATGGTGATGCCCTGTTCGCGTTCGGCGCGGAGGCCGTCGGTGAGGAGGGCGAGGTTGAGGTTTTCCTCGCCGCGCTGGGCGGTGACGCGTTCGAGGTTTTCGAGGGTGTCCTCGAAGATGGCCTTGGAGTCGTAGAGGAGGCGACCGATGAGGGTGGATTTGCCGTCGTCCACGGAGCCCGCGGTGGTGAAACGCAGGAGGTCCATGGAGAGATAGCGTTCGTCGCTGTGTTGGACGGGAGCGGAGGAGGGAGCAGTCATTTTGGAAAGTCGAAGGTCGCAGGTTTGACCAGCGGTCGAAGGTCTAAAGGTCGAAGGTCTAAGGTCGAATGCGGCGCGGCCGGGGGCCGCGCGGGTGGGGTCGATTATTTGGTTTTACGAAGGTAGGCGGCGAGGGTGGCGAGGCCACCGGAGAGGCGAAGGCAGTCGGCGCGGAGCGTTTGGGCGAGGTCGGGCATGAAAATCGCCTCGTCCTCGGCGACGTAGGTCATGCTGCGAACTTCGCCTGCGGAACCCTTGGCCATATCGAGAAAGTGGGCGAAGTCGGAGTCGGTGCGCCGCTCGAAGCCTTCCGCGACGTTGTTCATGACGGAAAGGGCGGCCGAGCGGATCTGATCGCGAAAGCCGAAGTCCCGGACCTCGCGGGTCGCGGAGCGGATCGCGCGCACCAGCGCGCGGGCCTCCTGCCACACACGCAGGTCCTCGAATCGTTCGGCTCGTGCCATGCTTCTCGACCTTCGACTTTCGACATCAAGACCTTCGACCGATCGCAAGGAGGCCGGTTAAAAATAACCGGCCTTCTTGCGATCCTCCATGGCGGACTCGGAGCGTTTGTCGTCGGCTCGGGTGCCACGCTCGGTCACGCGGGCGCTGGCGACTTCCTGGATGATCTCGGTGAGGTTGGCGGCGGGCGACTCGACCGCGCCGGTGCAGGTGCTGTCGCCGACCGTGCGGTAGCGGATGACGCGCTCCTCGTATTTTTCGCCGTCGAGCAGGGTGATGTAGGGCGACTCGGCGAGGAGCACGCCGTTGCGGTTCACCACGCGGCGCGAGTGGCTGAAGTAGATCGAGGGGATGCGCAGGTTCTCGCGGGCGATGTATTGCCAGACATCCATCTCGGTCCAGTTGGAGAGCGGGAAAACGCGGAAGTGTTCGCCGAGGTTTTTGCGACCGTTGAAGAGATTCCAGAGCTCGGGGCGCTGGTTCTTCGGGTCCCACTGGCCGAACTCGTCGCGGTGCGAGAAAAAGCGCTCCTTCGCGCGGGCCTTTTCCTCGTCGCGGCGGGCGCCGCCGAGGCAGGCGTCGAATTTGAACTCCTCGATGGTGTCGAGCAGCGTCACGGTCTGGAGGCCGTTGCGGGACGGATTGGGACCTTTTTCCTCCTGGCAGCGGCCGGCCTTGATCGAGTCCTCGACGTAGCGGACGACGAGGCGGGCGCCGATGTCGGCGGCGAACCAGTCGCGGTATTCGATGGCCTCCGCGAAGTTATGCCCGGTGTCGATATGGACCAGCGGGAACGGGATCTTCGCCGGGGCGAAGGCCTTCTGGGCGAGGCGCGCCATCACGATCGAGTCCTTGCCACCGGAGAACAACAACGCCGGGCGCTCGAACTGCGCGGCGACTTCACGGAGCACGAAGATGGCCTCGTGCTCGAGTTGGGCCAGGTGGGTGAGGTTGTAGGAGGACATGTGGAAAGGGGGGAGGAAAGGTCGATGGGCGGAAGGGCCAAGGGCGAAAAATCGGATGCGACGCGGCAAAGCCCTTCAGGCTCCCGCCGCGTCCGTCGCCGCCCCGGGCCGCACGCGGGGCAGCACCGCGGCGAGCAAGGTCGCCAGGCAGTCCGTGGGCGAAGCGGTCTCGGTGTCGATCACCAGGGTCGCCGCCTCGGCGGCATCGGCATCCGGCACGGGCTCCTCGAAGGCCGAGTCTTTGCCGGTGAACTGCCCCACCCCGCCGGCCGCCGCCTTGGCGTAGAGTCCCTTCGGGTCGCGCGCGGCGCAGGTCGCGAAGCTCGCCTTCACGTAAACCTCCAAAAGATCGTCCCGCCCGATGATCGCGCGGGCGGAGTCGCGCAGCGCGCGCAGCGGCGTGATGAAGGAGCACAGGGTCACGAGCCCGGCCTGCGCGTGGAGCTTGGCCACCTCCGCGATGCGCCGTATGTTCTCCGCCCGATCCGCGTCGGAAAACCCCAGCCCGCGGTTGAGCCCGGTGCGGATGTTGTCCCCGTCGAGCAGCTGCGTGGCAAAACCCTCCGCGTGCAGACGCCGCTCCAACGCGATGGCGAGGGTGCTCTTCCCGGAGCCGGAGAGCCCGTAGAGCCAGATCACCCGGCCGCGCTGGCCCAGCCGGGCCTCCTTGTCCGCCCGCGACAACACTCGGTCGAAAATCGGATACAGGTTGGCGTCGGCGGCTTGGGTGGCGGCGGTCATTTGTTGAGTAAGTTGATAAACATTTAGAAGATTAGCCCATCTGCCAAGTCCAAAGTGGCGGGGAAGGCCCACACCGGTCCCCACCGGGAGCGCCGGCGTCTCGCCTCCTCCCCCGCCGGCGGCTCCGTCCCGGCCCGGGGAGTGGACCTACAAGCGCACGCGTCTCGCGTGCCGCGTCGGGCGTCCCGCCCGACGCTCCGAAGCGCCGGTCCGCCACCGCTCCCGCCGTGCCCCCGCGCCCCGCCCGCGCCCCACGCCCACGCCGCCCACGCCGCCGCCCGCCGCGCTCATCCCTCGCCGCGTGCGTCCGGCGGGCGGCGGCGGGATTTCACCTCGGCGCGTATCCGCTTTCCGGCGACAAGCTTGGCCTTCTGTCGGGCGCTGCGCGGCCGGTTGGTCCGCCGCTTCTTCGCCGCCGCCGCGCGCCGCTCCGCCTCCGCGACCCGCAGTCGCTCCTCCAGTTTTTCGCAAAACCGCTCCCACGCCCGCTCCCGGTTCACCGCCTGGCTGCGCTCGTCCTGGCAACGCACCTCCACTCCGCTGGGCTCATGCCGAAGGACGACCGTGGAGGAGGTCTTGTTGATTTTCTGTCCGCCCGCCCCCGAGCCGCGGACAAAACTCTCCGTCACGTCGCCGGGCAACACACCCAGCGCGTCCAGACGGTCTCGGATTTGGGATGGTAAATCCATGGGGCGCCAATTTTCGTCCACCGAACGCAACCTTCGCCGCGCTCGCGAGTCCCAAATCGCCCGTTGCACCCGGCCAGTCTCCGCCCTTTTCACCTAGTTTCGTTTACCCGTTTCGCCTCATCCGCCCACTTCGTTTACCGCCCATGCTCACCGGTCCCGCTTGGTCAGAGAAGATCCGCTCCGAAGTCGCCCGCGCCGTCATCGGTCAGGATGAAATCATCGAACGCCTCCTGCTCGCCCTGCTCGCCAACGGCCACGTCCTCCTCGAGGGCATGCCCGGCCTCGCCAAGACCCTCCTCATCCGCTCGCTCGGCACCGCGCTCGGCGTGCAGTGCGAGCGCATCCAGTTCACCCCCGACCTGCTGCCCAGCGATGTCGTGGGCACGATGATTTTTTCGCCGCAGGCGGGCGCCTTCGCCCCCCACCTGGGCCCGATTTTCGCCAACCTCGTCCTCGCCGACGAGATCAACCGCGCCCCCGCCAAGGTCCAGTCCGCCCTGCTCGAAGCCATGCAGGAACGGCAGGTGACCATCGGCGGAAAGACCCACCCCTTGCCGCGACCGTTTTTCGTCATGGCGACGCAAAACCCGGTCGAGCAGGAGGGCACCTATCCCCTCCCCGAGGCCCAGACCGACCGCTTCCTCTTTAAGCTGCTGGTGGACTACCCCTCGCTGGAGGAGGAGACCGCCATGATGTCGCGCTGGGGCCAGGTGACCAAATCCCCCGCGCTCAAGGCCGTCTCCGGCGCCGAAGAGCTTTTGCAACTGCGCGCCGCGGTGGACGCCGTGCATGTGGCGCCGCCCGTGCAGGCCTACATCCTGGCGCTGGTCCGCGCCACGCGCGACCTGTCCAAACCGCTCGCCGGTCGCTCCCGCCACGTCTCCTACGGCGCCTCGCCCCGCGCCTCGCTCGCCCTCTACCAGGCCGCCAAGGCCCTCGCCTGGCTGCGCGGTCAGGACTTCGTCGCCCCCTCGCTGGTGCAGGAACTCGCCGCCGACGTGCTGCGCCACCGCATCGGGCTCACCTACGAGGCCGAGGCGGAGAACCTCACCGCCGACAGCATCGTCGCCCAGGTCGTCGCCCAGACCCCCATGCCCACCGGATCGGAACCGCGCCGCTGAGCCCTCGATCCTCGCCGCGCCCACCGCCTCGCGCCCCGCGCCGACGACGACCATCGACCATGCGCCCGCCTCCGCTTCCGCCCCCGCTCCCCGCCGCCGCCTCCCCGGCCCCGAACTCCGCACCGGCCTCCGGCCCCTTCGCCGCCGCCCCCGCCTCGGGCCTCGCGGCGTCGGCCGCCGCCTCGCTCGCCGCCCTGCGCCGCCTCGAATGGCGGGTGCGCCACGCCGTGGAAACCTCCCTCGGCGGCGGCTACCGTTCCGCCTTTCGTGGTCGCGGCATGGAGTTCGACCAGGTGGTCAAATACGCCTACGGCGACGACGTTCGCGACATCGACTGGAACGTCACCGCCCGTCTCGGCGAGCCCTACCGGAAAAAGTTCATCGAGGAACGCGAGGTGACCGTGCTGCTCGTCTTCGAGGACTCGCCATCGCTCCAGTTCGGCTCCGGCGAGCTCACCAAACGCGAGGCCCTGCTCGAGCTCGCCGGTCTCCTCCTGCTCCTGGCCTCCGTCAACCGCGACCGCGTGGGGCTCGCCCACCTCCGCCCCGACGGCGCCGTGCTTTCGCCGCCCGTCCACGGGCGCGGCCCCATCCACCACCTCGCCTCCCGCCTCTTCGCCTCGCCCCCGCCCGAGCTGGGCGGCCCCGCCGCCCGCTCCCCCGAGATCAAACTCGGCGCGCTCACCTCGCTCGCCCCGCGCCACAGCATCCTCGTCTGGCTCTCCGACCATCCCGCGCGCCCGCTGCCCGAGGGCTGGGCCGCCCTCGCTCGCCGCTTCACCGTGCTCGGCCTCCGCATCGACGACCCCTGGGATCGCGCCTACCCCGAGACCGGCGCGCCGCTCACCGCCCTCGATCCCCTCACCGGCCGACTCGTCACCCTCGGCCAGGGCCACGCCGAACGCGTCGCGCACGCACGCTGGCGCGAGGCCCGCGACGCCTCCTTCGCCGGCTGGTTCCCCGATCCCTTCGCGCGTCAGGTCGTCGGCACCGACGAGAGCCGGCTCGACGCCCTGGTGCGTTTTTTCCGCCGCCGCGAGGCCGCCCGCTAAACGCCCACGCCGCCCGCCGCCATGTCCGCCCTCGCCCTCGCATCCACGGTCTGGACGACCACGCTCGGCCTCCTGCAATGGCAGCCGCAGTTCGGCGACCACCGGCTCGCCGCCCCGCTCTGGCTGCTCGCCATCCTGCTCATCCCGCTGGTTTCCCGCCTGCGCGCCCGGCGTCCCGTATCCGTGCTCCTGATACCGGCGGCCGCCGCCTGGGCCTCCCCCCGCCGGCCCGTCGCCCGCCGCTGGCCGGTCTGGTGCGCCGGCGCGGCCCTCGTGCTCCTCGCCCTCGCCCTCGCCCGCCCGCAACGCATCGACGACCGCCGCACCATTCGCGGCGAGGGTTACGACATCGTGCTCGCGCTCGACCTCTCCACCTCGATGTTCGCCGAGGACAGCGTGATCGAGGGCCGCCGGGTAAATCGCCTGGAGGCGCTCAAACCCATCCTCGAGGCCTTCATCCGCGAACGCCCGTCCGACCGCATCGGCTTCGTCGCCTTCGCCGGTCGCGCCTACACCCTCGCCCCCCTCACCCACGACCACGCCTGGCTCGCCCGGCAGATCGCGCGGCTCCGCATCGGCTTGATCGAGGACGGCACCGCCCTCGGCGACGGCCTGGGCCTCGCCCTCAGCCGACTCGCCCGCGCCGAGGAGGAGGGCGCCGCTCGCCGCGCCGGATCCTTCGTCATCCTCCTGACCGACGGCGCCAACAACCGGGGGCAACTCGCCCCGGAACAGGCCGCCACCCTCGCGAAAAACCAGGAGGTCCCGGTTTACACCATCGGCGTCGGAAGCGACGGCCTCGTGCCCTTTCCCCAGTTCGACGAAAAAACCGGTCGCCGCATCGGCACCCAGCTCGGGCGCTCCGACCTCGACACCGACACCCTGCGCGAAATCGCCGCCGCGACCGGCGGACGTTTTTTCCGGGCCGACGATCCCGCCGCCGCCCACCGGGCCTTCGCCGCCATCGACGAGGCCGAGAAGATCAGCTTCGACCAAAGCACCCGCCTCCTCACCACCGAGCTCTACGCCTGGCCCGCCGCGGCCGGCGGACTGTTTCTGCTCATCGCCCTGCCCGCCCTCCTTCGCCGCAGCCCATGAGTTTTTTGTTCCCCCATCTCCTCTGGCTTCTGCTCCCGCTCGCCGCGCTCCTGGTCGCCATCCTCATCCCGACCCGATCGGCCGCCCGCATCGCCCACCCGCGCATCGCCCGCGCCCTGTTGCGCGGTTCCCAGCTCGTCCCGGGCGCCCCGGGCTCGCGCCCCCGCCCGCTCGCCGCCTGCGCCGCGCTGGCCGCGCTCGTGCTCGCGCTCGCCCGCCCCCAGGGCGGCACCATCACCGTCCCCAGCGTCGTCGAGGCGCGCGACGTGCTGGTCGCGGTGGATGTCTCCCGCTCCATGCTCGCCGAGGATGTCTCCCCCAGCCGGCTCGACCGCGCCCGGCTACTCGTGCGCAGCCTGGCGGACGCGCTCCGGGGCGAGCGCCTGGGACTGCTGCCCTTCGCCGGCACGGCCTTCCTGCAAAGCCCGCTCTCGGCCGACTACGAGATTTTCCAGACCTTCCTCGACGAGCTCGGCCCGGACATGATCCCCGCCGGCGGCAGCGATTTCGGCGCCCTCCTCCACACCGCCGGGGAGGCCTTCGGTCTCGAGGCCCAGACGGCCGGCTCCGCGCCGGACGATGAACAATCGCCCGACTCCGACCCGGCCGCCCCGTCCACTCCCGCCGCCGCCGACCGTTTCCTCATCGTGCTCAGCGACGGCGAGGCCCAGGACGACGAATGGCGCAAACTCGCCAAGGAGCTCGCCGCCAAGGGCGTGCGCATGATCACGCTCGGCCTCGGCTCCACCGACGGCGCCACCATCCCCGACGGCGAAGGCGGCCTGGTCAAAGACTCCCGCGGCGCCGTCGTGCTCTCCCGCCTCGACTCCTCGACCCTGCGCGAGCTCGCCCGCATCTCCGACGGCGCCTATCGCGACGCCTCCGCGTGGGTGGACCTGCCCGCCTTGTTGCGCGAGACGGTCGAGCGGGGACACGCCTCCCGCACCACCGCCGACACCGCGACCCAGCGCGAGGAGCTGTTCGCCTGGTTCCTCGTCCCCGCCCTGCTCCTGCTCGCCCTGTCCCTGCTGCGCGAGTTCCCCTTCACCCCGCGCCCCCGCAACCTCGCGCCGGCGCCGGCCCGCCCCCCCGCGCGCCGCGTCGCCGCCTGCATCGCGCTCCCTCTCGCGCTCGCCGCTACCCTCGCCCCCACGCCCCAGACGCGCGCCGCCGTCGCCCAAACCGCCAACGCCCCGACTCCGCCAACGCCCCCGGCCCCGCCCGCCGGCACGGGCACGGGCTCCGCCGCCGAGCCCGAGCCGCCACCCGATCCGCTCGTCGAGCTGGTCGGGAAACTCGCCTCCGCCGAGACCGTCGCCCCCGCCGACCTCGCCCGCCTGGCCGCCCTGACCGCCGAACGCGGCGAACAAGCCCGCGCCTCCGGCACCCCGCCCCCGCCCGAAGGCGCGCTGCGCGACGCCCTGGCCGCCGTCGAGCAGGGCGCCGCCGAAGCGCCCTCCGCCGCCGAATGGACCCAGCTCCGCCAGCGGCTCGAAACGCTCCTCGCGCCCCCGCCCAAGCCTCCGCAGTCCGATCAGCAAAAGCCTTCGGAAAATTCCGACTCCCAATCCGACGATTCCCAACCGCAGGACTCCGAGCATCAGAACTCCGATTCCTCATCATCAAGCGGCTCGCAGCAAAACCAGTCCTCGCAGCCGTCCGATTCCTCTCAAAACTCCTCCGGTTCCGAGTCCCAGTCCGGCCAGTCGGGCCAAAAAGACGAATCCGGCGCGAACAGCGAAGCCGCCAAAGGACAGGACCCACAGGCCTCGTCGGCCAACGGCGACCCCTCCTCTGCCGGTCAAAATTCATCCGCCGGCTCCGACTCCGCCAAACCGGGCGACCAATCCGACGACCGGTCCGGCGCCACCTCCGGCCAGGACGGCAAACCACCCGCAAGCGAAGCCTTGGGCGAGCTCGGGCGGCCCACCGACGACAAAGCCGGCGACGAGGAAAAGCCGACCGCCGTCCCCTCGCCCGCCGACGAGGCGTCCTCCTCCGAAAAATCCGATTCGGAAAATCCCGCCGACACCCCCACCCAGCGCGTCGGCGGTGTCTCCGCCTCCGGCCAAAACGCCTCCGGCACCGGCGCCGACGCCGACGGCGACTTCAACCCCACCCTCTACGTCCCGCTCCAGCGTCTGGAGCGCGTGCGCGACAACGACGCCCCCGCCCGGCTCTACCAACTCCTTCAGGAAGCCGAGACGCCCCCCGATTCCGCCCGTCGCGCCGCCGACGGCGCCCCCGCCCGCGACTGGTAAACCGATCCGATTTTCGACCGACATGCCGCGTTCCCCCTCCGCCCTCCTCCACGCCTGTCTGCTCTCCGTCCTCCTCTTCGCCGGCGTCCTCGCCCCCGCCCAGTCCGTGCGCTGGGAACCCGCGACCGGCACCCTGTCCCGCGACCAGGTTTCCACCCTCGCCCTGGTCTTTCAGGACGCCCAACCCGAGACCACGCCCGAACCGCCCACCCCCGACGGCCTCAGCTTCGAGGGGCAGCCCGCCGTTTCGCGCCAGTCCACCTTCAACGTGCTCGGCACCCGCGCGGTTAACCAGAGCACGATCACCTTCAGCTACCGCGTGCGCCCCACCCGCCAGAGCGGCGAGGTGCGCATCCCCGCCTTCCGCGTCCAGACCGACGCCGGCCCGCTCGACGTGCCCGCCGCCGTTTTCACCCTCGGCACCACCACCGTCGGCCAGACCGGCCAAACGCTCGATCAGATCGTCTCCGCCCGCTTCACCCCGCCCGCCGCCCCCATCTGGGCCGGCGAGGTCTTTCAGCTCACCTACGTCCTGGACGTCGATCGCCGCTACGCGACCAACAACATCCTCGCCGCCCCGCTCCAGTGGACGCCCGCCGGCATCGTCGCCGAGGAGTGGTCCAAAGCCACCGGCGCCGAAACCGTCCGCAACGGCCAGCCGCGCATCCTCATCTCCTCCACCACCCGGGCCATCGCGGCGGGGAACGGCGGCTCGACGCAACTCCCCCCCGGCACCCAGCTCGTCAACCTCCCCACCGGCCAGGCCAACCACTTCTCCATCTTCGGCCAAACCCTCTTCGAGCAGTTCACCATCACCACCCAGCCCGCCACCCTCCAGGTCCGTCCCCTGCCCACGCCCGCCCCGGCCGACTTCGAGGGCGCAGTCGGTCAGTTCAAACTCGAGAGCAAGGTCGTGCCTCAAGAAGCCGCCGTCGGCGAACCCATCACCTGGACGCTCACCCTCTCGGGCACGGGCAACTGGCCGCGCATCGACCGGCTGCCCCCGCGCGAGCTCTCCCGGGATTTCCGCGTCGTCACCCCGCGCGCCCAGAAGGACTCCCAAAACGACGCCCTCTTCGACGCCACCCTCTCCGAAGACCTCGTCCTCATCCCGCAAAAACCCGGCCGCACCACCCTCGGCCCCTACACCCTCAGCGTCTTCAATCCCTCCACCGGTCGCTACGAAACCCTCCGGACCGAGCCCGTCACCATCGAGATAAGCCCCGGCGCCACACCTCCGCCCGCGCCCGCCCAGACCCACCCGGCCGCCGGGCAGCCGACCAACCCCGCCGCCGGCTCCGCCACCGCCGCCTCCGCCGAAACCGGCCCGGCGTCCGAGGATCTCCCGCCGCCCACGCCGCTGCCCTCCGATCCCCTGCCCGCCGGCGCGCTCGCCCAGGCCCCCCTCTCGCCCTGGCCGCAAGTCCTTCTCCGCCTCCTGCCCGTCCTGCTGCTGCCGGCCGCGCTCTGGCTCGTCCTCGCGCGCCGCCACGCCCGCACGCACGACCCGCTCCGCCCCCGCCGCGAGGCCCACGAGGAGTTGAACAAAATTATCGCCCGCCTCGAAACCGCCTCCGAGCCCGCCGCCTCCGAGCTCCTCGCCTGGCAACGCGCCACCCGCACGCTCTTCGGACTCGGCTCCGCCACGCCCTCCGCCCGCGACCTGCCCGACCCGATCTGGGCCGCCCTCTGGATCGAGACCGAACGCGCCCTCTACCGCCCCGACACCCGCCTCGCGCCGGAATGGTTCGCCCAAGCCCGCTCCGCCCACGCCCGCGCCACGCCGCCCCGGCCCTCCGCCCTCGCCGCCCTGCGCCCCGCCCACCTCCTGCCCCGCCTCGCGCTCTGGGCCGTGCTCCTGCCGCTCGCCACCGCCCACTTCGCGCCGCGTGCCTCCGCCGCCGACACGAACGACGCGGGCGACGCCCCCCGGGCCGCAAAATCGGCCGCGACCCCGGCGACCCCGGCCGCCTCGCAGCCCCCGGCCGACGCCGCCGGTCGCTACTCCGCCGGCGATTTCCCCGCCGCCGCCCGAGCCTGGCGCGAGGCGCTCGACGCCGCCCCGCTTTCCTGGCCCACGCGGCACAATCTCGCCCTCGCCCTCGCCCAGCAGGGCCGTTGGGACGAGGCCGCCGCCCACGCCTTCGCCGCCACCCTCCAGGCCCCGCGCGCCCCCGAGCCGCGCCGCCTGCTCGACCTTGTCCTGCCCAAGGCCTCCTTCCACGCCCCCGTGCCGCCCACGCCCGCCCTCCTCGGCGGTCCCGTCGAGTGGCAACTGCTCGCCATCGTCGCGGGCGTCTTCGTCCTGCTCGGCCCCGTCCCGTTTTTGCTCCGCCGCTACGGACCCCGCCCGGGACGCGCCGGCGTCCTCTCCGACCTCGCCCTCGGCGCGTGGATCCTCGCCCTCCTGACGCTCGGCGCCGCCTTCGTCGCCCTGCGCGCCTACGGCCCGGCCGCGCACCCGGACTCCATCCTCGTCTGGCGCGACTCCACCGTCCGCGCCGTCCCCACCGAGGTGGGGGAACAAAAGGTCACCTCCGCCCTGCCCGCCGGCACCCTCGCCCGGGTGGACAAGCAGTTCCTCGGCTGGCGCCGCGTCGTCCTCAAGGACGGCACCACCGGCTGGGTCCGCGCCGACTCGCTCGTCGGCCTCTGGCGCGGCCCCTGAACGCCGGAGCCTTTTGTGGAGTGCGGCGACATGTCGCCGCTTTTGACAGGCAGCCTCGGCCGCCTGCCCGGTGGGCCGCGGTCCCTGCCGCCGCAGTCCCTGCGGCGTGGCCAACCCGGAAGGCCGAGTCGGGCGCAAACCGTTTTCGCCACGCTTTCGGCGCGCCCGGAGGTCGCGCCCTACCTTCCTGAATTGTCGAGAGCCGACATCGTTTCCTGTTACCCCCGGCCCCGCCCGCGACCGCTCACTTGACCTTCGCCATGGGTGCCGAGACGGTTCGGCCTTTTCGTCCGACCAAACCTCTCCCGCCATGTTGAACGCCGCCTCCCTCCAGTCCCTCGATCCCGAGATCTACGCCGCCATCGCCGCCGAACGCGGCCGCCAGGAAAGCCACATCGAGCTCATCGCCTCGGAGAACTTCACCTATCCCGCGGTCATGGAGGCCCAGGGCAGCGTGCTCACCAACAAGTATGCCGAGGGCTACCCGGCCAAGCGCTGGTATGGCGGCTGCGAGCATGTGGACAAGGTCGAGCAGCTCGCCATCGACCGCGCCAAGGCGCTCTTCGGCGCCGAGCACGCCAACGTGCAGCCCCACTCCGGCTCCCAGGCCAACTTCGCCGTCTACACCGCCGTCCTCCCCCTCGGCGCCAAGATCCTCGGCATGAACCTCAGCCACGGCGGCCACCTCACCCACGGCAACCCGGCCAACTTCTCCGGCAAGCAGTATTCGTTTGTTCAATACGGCGTGCGCGAGGACACCGGTCTCATCGACTACGACGAGCTCGCCGCCATCGCCCTGCGCGAGAAGCCCGCCATGATCACGGTCGGCGCCTCCGCCTACTCGCGCGTCATCGACTTCGCCCGCATGGGCGAGATCGCCCGCTCCGTCGGCGCCTTCCTCTTCGCCGACATCGCCCACATCGCCGGCCTCGTCGCGGCGGGCGTTCACCCCTCCCCCTTCCCGCACGCCGACTTCGTCACCACCACCACCCACAAGACCCTTCGCGGCCCGCGCGGCGGCCTCATCCTCTGCAAGGCGGCCCACGCCAAGGCCATCGACTCCGCCATGTTCCCCGGCGGCCAGGGCGGCCCGCTCATGCACGTCATCGCCGCCAAGGCCGTCTGCTTCGCGCAGTGCGCCACGCCCGAGTTCCGGGCCTACGCCCGGCAGGTGGTGGACAACAGCCGCGCCCTCGCCGCCGCCTTCACCGCCCGCGGCTACAAGCTCGTCTCCGGCGGCAGCGACAACCACCTGTTCCTGATCGACCTCCGCCACAACCTGCCCGAGCTCACCGCCAAGAAGGCCCAGGAGACCCTCGATCTCGCCCACATCACCTGCAACAAGAACACCGT
>CBINNW010000032.1:0-42295 GCA_966252115.1 uncultured Akkermansia sp. | reverse complement strand
AGTTTTGCTCCTTCTTGATGTCCATCATCTCGGCGAGCCAGGGGAGCGGGTTTTTGATCGCGCCGTTGAGGGGGGCGAGGCCGCAGCCCTCGAGGCGGCGGTCGGCGATGTAGTCGATGTAGGTGAGGAACTCGTCCACGGCGAGGCCGACGGCGTTGACCGGGAGGCAGTCGCGGATGAAGTCCTTTTCGAGCTGGACGGCCTCGCGCATGGTCTCGCGGAGCTCCTCCTTGAACTCGGGGGTCCAGATCTCGGGGTTTTCCTCGACGAGGTCCATGAGCAGGTTGCGGAAGACCTCGATGTGGTTGCTCTCGTCGCGCAGGGTGTAGCGGAACATCTCGCCGATGCCGCGGAACTTGTTCTGGCGGTAGAGGGAGAGGATCATGCCGAAGAGGCCGTAGAACTGGGTGCCCTCCATGCACTGGCCGAAGAGGAACATGTTTTTGGCCAGGAGCTGCTTGTTGGCGGTGCGGGTGAGGTCGATGTCGCGGCGGAGCGCGCGGGAGTTTTTCACCACGAACTCGTTTTTGCGCACGATGGTGGGGACGTCCTCGAACATGGCCTCGCACTCGTGCGGGTTGATGCCGAGGGAGCTGATCATGTAGAGGAGCGAATCGGCGTGGATGTTTTCCTCGTGGGCGTGGCGGCCGAGCACGAGTTTGAGCTCGGGGGCGGTGACGAGCTCGCGGGTGACGTGCTGGATGTTGTCGCCGACGATGCCCTCGGCGGCGGAGAAATAGCCGATGCCCATGCGGATGATCCAGCGCTCGGCATCGGAGACGAGGGTGGAGTCGCGCCACTGCTCGATGTCCTTGCCCATGGGGATGTCCTCCGGCTCCCAGTGGTTGGCCTTCATCTTGCGGTAGAGCTCGTAGGCCCACTGATACTTCAGCGGCAGGAGGTTAAAATACATGGTCTGCTGACCATTGATCACCTTTTTGCCCGCGAAGGCGGCCTCGGCCTTGTCTTGGTCGAGGGTGAACGTCTTGGAACCGACGGTGAACGATTTCTGCATGGCTGGGAGCGGAGAGCGGAGGGTTGGCGAAGGAGGGAGCTGGAGACCGAAAAAAGGGCTGCCGAGGAGGGAGCAAAACAGACCGAACGCGAGGCACGAAACGGGTGCTGAACTACGAAGACGGTGGACCGGAGGAAGGAACGAAAGGGAGGTGACAAAACTGCAAACCGCGCGCGAGCAACGGCGAGTTGTTGGGAGTTATTCACGGAGTATTCACCACTAGGGGTAGTGGTCACGGACCGCGAAGGCCACAACGGGATGGGCGCGGCGAGGGGCTCGTCAAACGGTTCCCGCAAAAGTCCCAATTTTTTTTCAGAGGAATTTTTCTTGCACTACACCGGCCGCACAAAGGGCGGCGGCGGCCCGGCGGGGCCGACGGGGACTGTGTCGGAAAAGGCGGTATTCGTAATCGCGCCGGGGGCAGTCGGTAACGGCGACGCGGGGCGCCCGAAGCGGAGGCGAGGCGGCGGGGGTTTGGGGCGCGCAAGGCGCGCGAACACGGGGCGCGCGCGGAGCGGACGAAGACGGCCGGGGCGTGCCGGGGGAGCGCGAGGGGGAGCGGGGGCCATCGGAAGGACGGGGGTTTGGGGTCGAGGGAGGCCGGTTTTGGGGGCGAGGGAGGCGGAAAGCGGGCGGTGTTGCACATTTTTAAGCGGGGATATGGTTTCTTTAATCGCTTTATTTAAGGTGATTGACGCGCACGACCGGGCGGGCCGCCGGCTCGATGTTGCACACTTTTCTTGCGTCGCGGAGCGGCGAGGGGCAGAGTCCGAATCCCTCCCGACGCCTCCCGTCTCCCCATGCGTGCCCCCAGCCAGACTTTGCTCGCTCGCCGACTCAATTTGTCGCGCGCAACGGTCTCCCGGGCGCTGGCCAACCATCCGGCGTTGAGCGCGGAGACGCGGGCGCGGGTGCAGGCGATGGCGGCGGAGCTGGGCTATCGCGGCACGCCGGCGCGCAGTGTGTTGCGCTCGGCGGAGGCGCCGCCGCTCAAGCTGGGGGTGCTGATCGGGGATCCGTTGGTGGCGGCGGACGAGTTGTCCCGGCCGGAGATTTTGGAGGGTATCCGGGCGCGGGCGCGGCTGGACCGCGCGGAGCTGGACCTGTTGCCCTTCGCGCCGGGGGAAACGACGCCGTTGGCGGGGCGGCGGAGGCTGTTCGGGCATATCCGGGCCCGGGGCTGGCGGGGGGCGCTCCTGCTCTACCCCTTCCCGGAGGCGACGGTGTCGATGCTGGCGGACAAACTTTCGCTGGTCTCGGTGCTGCACGAATGCGCCGACGAGCGCATCGACACGGTCGATACCGATCACGGGGCGGTGCGGGAGCTGGTGGGGCGGCTGGTCGCGCTCGGGCATCGCCGCATCGGCTTCGCCACCTGGCGCTACGCGGCGGGCGGGCTCTGGGCCTCGCGGCGCTTCGCCGCCTACGCCGAGGCGCTCTTCGCGCAGGGTCTGCCGCTGCGGTCGGAGTGGGTCTGCAACATCGGCCCCGCCTCGCTCCCCTGCCCCACCCCGACGGCGCTGGCCGACACGGTGGCCGAGGTGACACGGCGGGACAGCGTGAGCGCCTGGGTCTGCGCGGCGGATCACCAAGCCTACCAACTCATGGCGGACCTCGCCGCGCGCGGCCTGCGCACGCCGGCCGATGTATCGATCACGGGTTTCGACGGCCAGGCCGCGCCGGAAGGGCTGCCCGCGCTCACCACCGTCGCCGTGCCCAACACCGACATCGGCGCCTCCGCCGCCGCCCGGTTGGTAAATCGTCTGCTCCAGCCGACTTCGCAGCGACGCGTCACGCTGGTGACGCCCCGCTTCGTGGAAGGCGCGAGCACCGGCCCCGTCGCCCCCGCGCTCCAGCCCGGAAACGGGAGCAGGATGCTCCCGCCACTTTGCTGAGCCGGCACCGGCCCCGTCGCCCCACGCGTTCCAGCACCCTTTCCCCGTCAGCTCCCCTGTAACTCCCATCCGATTCCCGCCATGGCCAAAGCCACCAAAGCACCGAAAGCCGTCGAGCACTTCGCCGGCATCTCCAAGATCGCCCACGAGGGCCCGCAGAGCGACAACCCGCTCGCGTTCAAACACTACAACGCCGACGAAAAGGTCGGCGACAAAACGATGGCCGAGCACCTGCGCTTCTCCATCGCCTACTGGCACGCCTTCCGCGGCGCCGGCTCCGACCCCTTCGGTCCCGGCACCATCGTGCGCAAGTGGGAATCCTCGTCCAAGGACCCCGTCTCCGTCGCCAAGGTGCGCATGGATGCGGCGTTCGAGTTTTACCAAAAGATCGGCGCGCCCTTCTGGTGCTTCCACGACCGCGACATCGCCCCGGAAGGCGCCTCGCTGGCCGAGAGCAACAAGAACCTCGACGCCATCGTCGCCCACGCCAAGCAGCTCCAGAAGGCCACCGGCGTGAAGCTCCTCTGGGGCACGGCCAACCTCTTCAGCAACCCGCGCTACATGTGCGGCGCCTCCACCAACCCCGACGCCCATGTCTTCGCCTACGCCGCGGCCCAGGTGAAAAAGGCCCTCGAGGTCACGCAGGAGCTCGGCGGTGAAAACTACGTTTTCTGGGGCGGTCGCGAAGGCTACGAGACCCTGCTCAACACCAACCTGAAGCGCGAGCAGGACCACCTCGCCCGCTTCCTCGGCATGGCGGTGGACTACGCCAAGAAGATCGGCTTCAAGGGCCAGTTCCTCATCGAGCCCAAGCCGAAGGAGCCGACCAAACACCAATACGACTTCGACTGCGCCACCTGCATCGGATTCCTCAAGACCTACAAGCTCGACAAGCACTTCAAGTTCAACATCGAGACCAACCACGCCACCCTCGCCGGCCACACCTTCCAGCACGAGATCGAGGTGGCGGGCTCGGCCGGCATGCTCGGCTCGATCGACGCCAACACGGGCGACCTGCTCGTCGGCTGGGACACCGACCAGTTCTCGACCGACACCAAGGAGCTCACCCTCGCGATGACGAGCATCCTCAAGTTCGGCGGTCTCGGCTCGGGCGGCTTCAACTTCGACGCCAAACTGCGCCGTCCCTCCATCGACCTCGAGGACCTCTTCCACGCCCACATCGGCGGCATGGACGCCTACGCGCAGGCCCTCAAACTCGCCCATCGCATCAACAGCGAGGGCAAGTTCTCCAAACACGTCGCCGAGCGCTACTCCTCCTACGACAGCGGCTTCGGCAAGGACATCGAGACGGGCAAGGCCGACTTCGAGAGTCTGGAAAAACTCGTGCTCAAGCAGCTCGGCGAACCCACGCCCAAGAGCGGCAAACAGGAATACCTCGAGAACCTGCTCAATCAGGAACTCTTCCGCTAACCGACAGCTCCCGGCGCCACGAGCGCCGAAGGGCGACCGCCGCCCGCCCCAACCGGCGCGTCCGGCGGTCGCGCCCAAGCTCGATCAAGCGTCCGGAGAAGTCCCGGTTCGAAAAAAAGGCCGATCCCAAGGCGGCCCCGACCACGGTCGGGGCCGCCTTTTTTATTTCGTCCGCCGAGCCGGGTGGCCGTTCCCCGCCCCAGTCGCTCCCCGCCGCGAGCGCGCAGCCCTGCGGCCGCGCGGCTGGCCCGGCGGGCGCATGGGCCGAAAGATTCGATAGATCGGAGGCGCGCCAGGTCCGCAGGCCAGTCCGGTCGGGGGCCGGAACGAGACCTACGGCAGGGAGATTTTGGCAGGTGAGGCGGGACCGCCGGGACCGCCACCGAGGACGAACGGTGCTCGCCACTTCGTCCCCACGGTCCGATGAAGATCCCCGCAAACGTCCCCCCCCATGAAACACCCTCGGCTCCCGATCATCGGCCTCGCTCTCCTGACGCCCCTCCTCTTCGCGGGCTGCGTTTTTCGGCAGAAAACCAGCACCCGGGTCCACTCCTTCGACCCGCACGCCAATCACCACATCCTCGAGAGCACGGACCCGCTGCGCGTGACCGAGCTTCGCGCCTTCCTGACCCAGCGCTCGGCCCTGCTCATGAGCAGCGACGAATCGCCCATCATCGAGGGCAAGATTATCCGTTTGGAAAAAACGACGCACGTGGACCTGGGCTGCGCCGCCGCCATCGACGCTCGCGGATATTTCCTCACCGCCTCGCACTGCGTGGGAAAGACGCCCGTTCATCTGATCTTCGTGGATACCGAGGGCGCCCTTCGGGTCGCGCCCACGAGGTGCGTCTGGCAAGGCGACCTGCGGAAGGGCGAACCCGATCTGGCGATCCTGCACGCCCCGGCGGCGAGCACCCCGCGGGTTTTCAAATGGGCGGAGGAGCCGGCCCCGCAGGCCCCCGTGGTGGCGGTGGGCATAGCCTGGAACGAGCGGCAGCCGAGCGGCTTCGAGTTCATGGGCGGCAACATCCGGAAAAGCACCGCTCGCGGGACCGACGGAAACGACGCGCGTATTTTGCACGACATCCCCATCCAGAGCGGCGACAGCGGTGGTCCCTTGCTAAACCTCTCGGGGCGGCTGATCGGGATAAACGTGGAAGGTTTCCCTCCGTCGATGCGGTTCCTCATGCCTTGGCTGAGCTTCCCGCGGAGCACGGCGGAACGCCCCGATCCGCAGTGGATCAGCGACCTCATCGAGCGCGACGCGGCGTCGCGGCCCGCCGAACCGCCCGCCGAGGGCCCCGCCGCCGCGACGTCTTCCGATTCGCGGAGCTAGCGTGGTGGTTGCCAAACGCCTGAACAAAATCCCCGCGCCGAAAGGTCCGGGGAGCGCACCCGTCCCGGGTGCTCCGGCGGGCGTCTCGCCCGCCGTTTCGGAGTTCGGAGATGAGAGCGGGGACGCTCTCATCGGCACGCGAGACGCGTGCGCTCCCCGGACCGGTTCGAAACCTGCGGAGTAATGACCGGGCATTTCGAGCGCCCCATACGAGCTCCCGGCGCATCCGGTCTGGCGAAACCGCCCGGGAACGAGAAGCCGCCCGGAGAAAAAATTCTGGCGATGCCGGGGAAATTCAGCCTCCGGCGATCTCCCGCGCCACCTGGGTGGCGTGGGCGTCGGTCATGCCGGAGACGTGGTCCATCGCCCGTCCCAGCCACCAGGCCGCGCCGCGTTTCTCGTTGGCCAGGATAAACTCCTTGTTCCAGGCCAGGGCCATCAGGCGTTTGTGGGCGAAGCCCATCGCGTCGTAGCCGCGCCCGAGCTCTCGCACCGCCGTCGCGTAGGCCAGCAGCAGGCGCCCCAGGATGCTGTGCGCACCGAGCTCCACCGCCACTTTCCTGCGGTCGCCGAAGATCGTCTCGTAGCGCTCCTTGATCTCCCGCATCGCCTCGCGCAGCCGCGCCGGGAACGAGGCCTTCAAATCCTCCTCGCGCTCGCCGCGCAGGATCGCGTCGTAGTTTTCGGCAAATACATCCGCCGCCGCCCGGATCAGGCGTCCCACCGCCCGCGCGCGCAGGGCCGAGAGCGGCCCGGCGGCCTCCTCGCCGATGATCGCCACGAAGATCCTCCGCACCTCGGCCTCCGCCAGGATGCCCATCTCCGCCGCGTCCTCGAAATCGGAGATGCGGTAACAAATGTCGTCCGCCGCCTCGGACAAAAACGACAGCGGGTGCCGCGCCACCGTCCCGTCCGCGCGCCGCAGTCCGAGCGTCTCGGCCATGCGGAGGAAAACCGCCTTTTCGGAGGCGAACACGTTGTGCTTGCGGCTCGCCCCGGTGCGGCCGTCGTCGGCCGTCCACGGATACTTGATCATCGCCCCGAGCGAGGCGTGGGTGAAACGGAAGTAGTCCCGCTCGTTGCGGTCCCCGCGCGAGACGAGCCGGAAGCTCTGGGCGTTGCCCTCGAACCAACGCCAGTCGTTGAACGCCGCCGCGAGCTCCGGCGTGATGTCGGTCACCGCGAAAATCCGCCCCAGGTGCTCCTCCGACCAGGCGCGGATCGCGTATTCCCCGGCGTGACCGAAGGGCGGGTTCCCCAGATCGTGCGCGAGGCAGGCGGCCTGCACGACAAAGCCGAGATCGGCGGGGCCGCGCCCCTCCGGCAAGCGTCCCTCGCGCGCCACGATCACCCGCGCCGCCTCCTCGGCGAGCGAGCGCCCCACGCTGGCGACCTCCAGCGTGTGGGTGAGGCGGTTGTGGACGTGGTCCAGCTGCGCGAAGGGATGCACCTGCGTCTTGCCCGCGAGGCGGCGGAAGGGCGCCGAAAAGATCACCCGGTCGTAGTCCTGCTCGAAGGGATTTCGCTCCTCGCGCGGCCTCGCGCCCGGGCTCGCTCCCGCGCCCGACTCCCGGGCCGGGTCCGCGGGCACGAGGGGCGCGGCCACCGCCGCCGGGGTGGCGTCGCCGGCGGGGCGGGAGGAGCTGAGGAGCGCGGACCAATCGAGTTTCTGGCTCATGGAGTCGAAACCGAGCCTCGCGATGCGCCGCCGCCTTACGCAACCTCGCACTTCCCGCCGACTCCGCCCCCGCGGAACCTCGTTTCCTCCCTCGCATCACTCCATGTCCGCAACCGAAGGCCCCGTCACCGCCGCCCAAGTCCGCCGCGATTTCAACGACCCGCGCGCCGTGGTCCACTACACCCGGGCAGCCCATCAGCTGGGCCTGTGGGCGAGCGAGCGCATCATGATCGAGCGACATTTCCCGGAGCGCGACGCCCACCTCCTCGAGGCCGGCTGCGGCGCGGGGCGCGTCTGCATAGCGCTGCACCGGCTGGGCTACACCCGCCTCACCGCCTTCGACTTCGCCCGCGAACTCGTTGACCAGGCGATCGCGCTCGCCGCGGAGCGGGGCGCCCCCGTGGCGATCCACCAGGCCGACGCCACCCGCCTCGGCGCCCACGAGGCCTTCGCCGCCATCGCCGCCTCGGCCGCCTCGCCGACGCCCCGGCCGGCCCGCTTCGACGGCTGCCTGTTCATGTTCAACGGGCTCATGCAGATCCCGCTGCGCCGCAACCGCCGCCGCGCCCTTCGGCAACTGGCGGCGGTGTGTCGCCCGGATGCGCCGCTGTTGTTCACCACCCACGACCGCGACCATTCGCCGGCCGAACGCGCCGATTGGCGGGCGGAGGCGAGACTCTGGGAGGCGGGAAAACAGGATCCGCGCCTGCGGGAGTTTGGCGACCGTCGCTTCACCGACGACTGCGGCGACACCTTCATGCATCTGCCCGACCGGGCCGAGATCCTGGGCGATCTCGCCGCCACCGGCTGGGTCCATGTCGAGGACCGGCTGCGCTGCGAGCTGGCGAGGGAAAGCGAGGCGGTGCGGAAGTTTTCCGACGAATGCCGCTTCTGGGTGGCGCGCCGGGCCGCCTGAGGCGGAATCAGGCGGAGGAATCCGGAAGTCGGAATCCGGAATTCGGAATGAAAACAGACCCAACCGGCATTCGGAATGCGATGCACCGAACGGCGCCCATTCCGCACCCTCACTCCTGACGGCTGGGGCGAAAAGCGGTGGAACGCGTTGTCCCCAACGCGTTCGGCTGCGGAGCCCTCCCCTCAATCTGCTCAAACCGAGCGTGTTGGGGACAACACGCTCCACCCGGAGGCAACACGCGCCACCGGGCGAGGCGCTCCACCGCGCTCGGCGGACCACGCGTTTTGCGGTTTAGGGGGACTGCATGCCACCGGGATCGGGCGGTGCAACTGCATGATCCCGCCCGAGGCGGGCCGCGCCACGCTCGCACACGCTCTCACGTCGTCGGCCCATCCTATCCTTCCTTTCGCGGCGTTTCCTGTTTTTCGTCCCCGGTTTCCCGACACCGCCCATGCCGCCTCCCACCGACCGCACCTGGCTCTGGCTCGCCGCCGCCTGCTACCTCGCCGGCGTGGCGCTCGGCACCCTGGCCCTCCTCCGCGAGCGGCGCCACTCGCGCGGGGTGATGTATTTCATCCTCGCGGCGGGTTACGCCTTGCAGACCTTCGGCCTCTACGTGCGGGGTCGCGCGGTCGGCGGTTGTCCGCTGGGCAACACCTTCGAGCTCGTGCAGTTCACCGCCTGGTCGGCGGCCACGCTCTACCTCGCCATCGGCGCGACCTTCCGCCTCAGCCTGCTCGGCTACGGCACCGCGCTGCTCTCGGCCTTCCTCAGCATCGCGGCCCTGCTCGTGCCGGGCTGGGATCCGGCGCTGCGCAAGGACATCTTCGGCGGCAACGCGTGGATCGAGCTCCACGCCGCCCTCGCCCTTTTCAGCTACGGCGTCTTCGGACTGCTCGCGCTCGTGGCCACCATGTATCTGGTTCGCAACTACAGCCTGAAGAGCAAACGCGTCGGCGGGGCCTTCGCCCTGCTGCCCTCGATCCGCGACCTCGACCACATCGGGCTGCGCCTGCAGACCGCCGGGGTGCTGCTGCTCGCCGCCGCGCTGGGCGTGGGCTCGGTCTGGTGGCTGCGCGCGCCGGCCAACGTGGACCTGCCGAAATTGTTGGCCACGGTGGGCGTCTTCGTCGCCTACGCGCTCGCCCTCGCCCTGCGATTGCGCGACCGCCTGGTGGGACGCCGCTGGGCCATCGCCTGCGCGGCCTTGTTTGTCGCCGCGCTCCTCTCCATCGCCCCGGTGGATTCGAGCCGCCACGACAGCGCGCCCGCCGCCGCGGGTGAATCGGAAACCGCCGCGCCATGACGATGACGTCCCCGGGACCTCTGCTTTTTCACCTCGGCGCCAGCCACCACACCGTGCCCTTGGCGCTGCGCGAGAAACTCGGGCTGCCGCCCGCCCGCGCGGCCGAGCTTCACGGGCGCCTGGCCGACGCCGGGCTGGTCGAGCTCGCCCTGCTCAACACCTGCAACCGGGTGGAGTTTTACGGCGTGGCGCGCGACGCCGCCGCCATCGAGACCCTGGCCGGGGCCTTCTGCTCGGTCACGGGGCTCACGCCGGCCGACTTCGCCGCCATCCGGGCGCGCTCGGAGGGGCCCGGAACGATCCGCCATCTCATCGCCGTCGCCGCCGGACTGGAGTCCCAGCTGCTCGGCGAAAACGAGATCTTCGGACAGGTCAAAGACGCCTACGCGAGCGCGCAGGCCTCGGGCCGGGCGGGGCCGGTGTTGAACCGTGTTTTCCAAAAAGCCTTCCAGGCGGCGAAACACGTGCGCACCCACACCGCGATCAGCGAGGGGCAGGTCAGCGTGGCCAACGTGGCGGTGGAGCTGGCGCTGACGATCTTCGGCGACCTCGCCTCGGCCCGCGTGCTGCTGCTGGGCGCGGGGGAGATCGGCGAAAAGACCGCCAAGGCCTTCCAATCGCGCGGCGCCGGTTCCCTGACCGTCTCGAGCCGCACTCCCGAGCGGGCCTTCGCGCTGGCGCAGGCCCTGGACGGGCGGGCGCTGCCCTTCGAGCACTTCGCGCGGCATCTGGGGGATTTCGACATCGTGGTCGGCTCGACCTCCGCCCCGGACGCGGTGGTGCGGCTGGCGGACGTGGCCGCCGCGCACTCGCGGCGACGCGCCCTGCCGCTGCTGTTTCTCGACCTCGCCTTGCCGCGCGACATCGAGCCGGGGGTCGCGGAGCTGGAAAACGTTTACCTCTACAACCTCGACGACCTCGCGCGCATCGCCGCCCAAAACCGCGCCGCCCGCGAGGCCGAGGTCGCGCGAGCCCGCGCCATGATCGACGAGAAAGCCGAGATGCTCTGGCAACAGGTCATCAGCCGACACTCCCGTTAGCCCGAAAACGCCCCCGGAGGCGGGGCGCTTGTCCGACATCGGGCCGTATTTTCGCTCGCGCGCTTCGGGCCCGCCCATTCGGTTATTTTATTCGGTCAGCCCCCTTTCCTTATGCCCACCCCCACCCTCCCCTTCGTCCTTCGCTCCGCCTCTCTGCTCGCCCTCGGCCTTTCGTTTTCGCTCTTCACCGGCTGCGGCAAATCCCCCGAGTCCGGCGACACCGGCGCCTCCGACGCCGCCGGCCAGACCAAGATCACCCTCGCCGCCATCCCCAAGGCCACCACCCACTCCTATTGGAAGGCCGCCGAGGCCGGCGCTCGCCGCGCCGCCGCCGAGTTTGGCGTCACCCTCGAATGGCAGGGGCCGCTCGACGACTCCAAGGTCGCCGACCAGATCGGGATTTTCAACAACCTCGCCGCCTCCGGTCTCCAGGGCATCATGCTCGCGCCTTGCGACGACAAGGCCCTCGCGCCTCACGTTCGCTCCGCCGCCAAACGAGGCCTGCCCGTCGTCGTGTTCGACTCCCCCCTCGACGCCAAACAGGGCGCCGACTTCGTCAACTTCGTCTCCACCGACAACAAGGCCGCCGGCGCCACCGCCGCCTCGACCTTGGAAGCCCTGATCGGCGGCACGCCCGCCCATGGCGGCGACATCCTCGTCATCCGCTTCACCGAGGGCTCCGCCAGCACCCGCCTCCGCGAGGAAGGCTTCGCCGAGGAGCTCGCCTCCTACCCCGCCCTGAAGATCGCGGCGCAGCAATTCACCGACGGCTCCATGGCCGGCGCCCAACGCGTGGCCGAGACCCTGCTCAACAACTACGTCAAAAACAACCGCCTCGAGCTCGCCGGCATCTTCGCCTCCAACCAAGTCACCGCCGAGGGCGCCTACAACGCCCTGAAGGCCCTTCGCGACAAGGGCGTCGAGGTCACCGCCAAGTTCGTCGGCTTCGACGATTCCTCCCTGCTGATCCAAGGGCTCCAGAACGGCGTCATCGACGCGCTCGTCGTGCAGGACCCCGAGAAGATGGGCTACCTCGGCGTCAAGTCGCTGGTCGATCACATCAAGGGCATCCCCGTCGAGGCCTACATCGACACCGGCGTCACGGTGAAAACCAAGGCCAACACCTCCGCCGCGCAGTAACCCGCCCCGCCCTCGTCGCATGAGCGACCATCCCGCCCCCGCCACGCTGCTCTCCGTGCGCGGGATCAAAAAATCCTTCGGCGCCACGCGGGCGCTCAAGGGAGTGGATCTCACGCTCGCCCGCGGCGAGGTCCTCGCCCTCATCGGCGAAAACGGCGCCGGCAAAAGCACCCTCATGAAGGTGCTCTCCGGCGCCCACGCCGCCGACGCCGGCGCGATGGAGCTGGAAGGCTCCCCCTTTCGCCCCGAAGGCCCGCTCCACGCCCGCGCGCTCGGCGTGTGCATGATCTACCAGGAGCTCGCCCTCGCACCCCATCTGAGCGTGATGGAAAACATCGTGCTGGGCATCGAGCCCACCCGCGGCCCCTTCATGAACTGGCGCGAGACCCGCGCCATCGCCCGGCGCTGCCTCGACGAGGTCGGCCTGCCCGCGCTCGATCCAGCCACCCCCGTCGGCGATCTCTCCATCGCGGAGCAACAACTGGTCGAGATCGCCCGCGCCGTCGCCGTGGGTTGCAAGGTCCTCGTGCTCGACGAGCCCACCAGCTCGCTCACCCAGAAGGACGTGCGGGCCCTGTTCGCCCTCGTGCGTCGGCTCAAATCCAAGGGCGTCTCCGTCATCTACATCAGCCACGCGCTCGAGGAGGTGGAGGCCCTCTGCGACCGGTTCACCGTCCTGCGCGACGGCGAGACCGTCGGCCACGGAACCGTCGGCCAGGTCCCCGCCGCCCGCATCATCGCCATGATGGTCGGCCGCGATGTCGAGGACCTCTACCCCCGCTCCCCCCGCCACCCGGGCGAGCCCATCCTCGAGCTGCGGGAACTGGCGGGAAAAAAGTTTCCCAAGGCCGCCACCCTCGCCCTCCGGCGCGGCGAGGTCGTCGGCATCGCCGGCCTCATCGGCTCCGGTCGCACCGAGACTCTTCGCGCGCTTTTCGGGCTCGATCCCGTGGCCGCCGGCGAGATCCGTATCCACGGCAACCTTACACCGCCCGCCGGCCCCGGCCGGCGCTGGCGGCAGGGGCTCGGCCTCGTGTCCGAGGATCGCAAGACCGAGGGCCTCGCCCAGAACCTCTCCATCGCGGAGAACCTCACGCTGTCCAAACTGGAGGGGTTGGGGCCCTGGGGTTTCGTCCGCCCCTCGCGCCAAAACGCCGCCGCCGCGCCCTGGATCCGAGCCTTCCCCATCAAGTGCCAGGGCGGTGACCAACCCGTCGAGGCGCTCTCCGGCGGCAACCAGCAAAAGGTCGCCATCGCCCGCCTCCTCCACCACGACTGCGACGTGCTGCTGCTCGACGAGCCCACCCGCGGCATCGATGTCGGCTCCAAGGCCCAGATCTACTCCTGGATCGACAAACTCGCCATCGGCGACCCCGCCACCGGTCAGGAGCCCAAGGCGGTGCTGGTCGTTTCCAGCTACCTGCCCGAGCTGCTCGGCATCTGCGACCGCATCGCCGTCATGACCCGCGGCGTGCTCGGCGAGGCCAGGCCCGTCGGCGACTGGACCGAACACTCCCTCATGCTCGCCGCCACCGGTCGGGACGCGTGCGCCTGAGAGCCGCTCCGCCCACGCCGCCGCTCGACGTTTTACCCGGGTCCCCGCCCTCCTCGCCCCCTCCCGGTTCGATCCGCCGCCCCCGGCTCGATTTTCCCCGCCCGGCCCCGGCCGGCGCATCCCCGCTTCCCCCCTCCCCGACTCGACCCACTCCTCCCCGATGTCCCAGCCCGTTCCCGCCACTCCCGATCACACCGCGCCGGCCGGCGCCGGCGGCGCCAAAAAGTCCGCCCGCGTCCTGGCCCTCTTCGGACGCCTCGCCGCGCTTGCCGCGGTGTATGCCTTCTTCGCCATCCTCACGCCCGCGGGCAAAGGCTTCATGTCCGACGCCAACACCCAGCTCATGCTGCAGGACATCGCCGTCGTCGCCATGGCCGCCATCGGCATGACCATCGTCATCATCGCCGGCGGCATCGATCTCTCGGCCGGCTCCTCCATCGCGCTCTCGATGATCGCCACCGCCTTCGTGCTCAACCTCGGCCCCGAGGGCGACAAGCTCGTCCTGGCGCACCCCACCCTGCTCCCCATGCTCGCGGTGGTGGCCGCCGTGGCCGTGTCGGTCCTCATCGGCTTTATCAACGGCGCCCTGGTGACGTGGCTGCGCATCGTGCCCTTCATCATCACGCTCGGCAGCATGCAGGTGGCCCGCGGCTTCGCCAAACTGGTCGCCAACGAGCAAAACATCTACACGCCCCCCGAGGTGCAGGACCTCTGGATCGCCGGCCTGCTCGCGCCCGCGCCCACGCTGTTCACCGCGCCCTTCCTGCCGGTCGGCGTCTGGCTGGTCATCGTCGCCGCCGGCCTCACCGCGCTCTTCCTGCGCTACACCCGCCTCGGGCGCCACATCTTCGCCCTTGGCTCGAACGAAAAAACGGCGGTCCTCTGCGGCGTGCCGGTGGCGCGCACCAAGATCCTCGTCTATGTGATCGGCGGACTTTTCAGCGGCCTGGCGGGCGTCCTCTTCTTCGCCCGCATCGGCGGCATCGGACAACCCACCGAGGCGATCGGTTACGAGCTGTTCGTCATCGCGGCGGCGGTCATCGGCGGCGCCAGTCTCCTGGGCGGACGCGGCACGATCCTCGGGACCATGATCGGCGCCCTCATCATCACGATCCTCCGCAACGGCGGCGTGAAGATGGGCTGGCCCCAATACACGCAGGAAATCGTCATGGGCGCCGTCATCGTGGTGGCCGTCGCCATCGACAACCTCCGCCAACGCGGCCGCTCCTGAGCGCCGCGCCTGAGCGCACCGCCCTGTTCCGACCGCTCCCCGCCGGCCGCTTCGCACGCCGGCGACGCGCCCCCGGCCGCGCGTCACCGGCCTCACGGGACCGGGTCACAGGACCTGGAGCCGCTGCCGGTAGAAACGCAGCACCTCGGCCGGATCGTCGGCGAAGAGGATGTAGTCGAGCATCCAGGCCGGGGCGCGTTTCTCCGCCACCATGCGCTCCACCTGCTCCTTCAGCGGCGCGAAGTAGGGCTTGTCCAAAAACACGTAGGGCACTCGCGGCCGGATGCCCAACTTGAGGTTGCAGAGCTCGATGCCGATCTCCTCCAGGGTGCCGACGCCGCCGACGTTGAAGACGCAAAAATCCGCCACCTCGAACCACTTTTGCCGGAAATGCCGGGAGGTCTCCTGGAAGGTGTTGAAAAAATCCACGCCGAGCTCGGGCGGCTGCGCCTCCAGCTCGAGAAAACACGCGCCGGTGAGCGCCCCTTTTTCGCGCGCCTGGTCGGTCGCCAGGCGCATGACGCCGCCGCCGCCGCCGGTGAGCACGCCCACGTTTGGCCCCATGAAGCCGGCGAGTTGATCGATCAGGGACGAGATGCGCGCGGTCTGCGCCGCGTCGAGGCCGACCGCGCTGCCGTAGAAGGCGAGGATGGTGGACTCCTGAAAACGCTTCACCAGCTCCTCGCGCACGAAAAAGCCGTGGTCCTTTTTGTAGGCGTGGAGGTAGAGGTCGCCGAGTTCGGGATTGAACCAATAGACCTTGATCCCGAGCGCCTCGAAGGTGTCGAGCCGGGCGTGCGCGTTGCTCGAAAGGAAAAAGCCGTGCGACCGCGAGGGACGGCGAAACACCAGGCGCTTCAGCGGCAGTTTGCCGAGGCGGGTGAGCAGCTCCACGTGCTCCATCAGGTTCGGGAAATAGTCCACCAGCAGCGTGTCGGCCCCGGCCGGCGCGGCGTCGAGCGCCTGGATCATCGTGTGATGACCGCAGGCGCGGTCGAGCACGTGGTTGCTGGGACGGTCCCGCAGCGAGGCGAAGGTGGCGGCGTCCACCACCAGCGAGGGATTGGCCATGGTGGAGCTCTGCCCCTCCACGGTGACGCGGGCGCGGGGCCGGGCGGCGGCGGGCGCGTCCGCCGGCGGCTTGGAGTCGATGCAGTCGTAGAGCGCGCGGGCGGCGGTGAGATCCTGGCGGCGGCGGCGGGCCTGGTTTTTGACCGGCGAGGGGTCGGGCAACGGCGCCCGGTAGATGTCCACCGAGACCATGGGATTGACCACCGGGTGGTCGCCCAGGTTGTAGATCTCGAGCATGATGTTCGTCCCGTGGGTCTTGATCGGGTCGAGCAGGATGGCGCTGGTGTGGATGCCGAAGTTGCCCGCGCCGGGGTTGAGCACGACGTAGTGCTCCTTCAAATACATCGAGCAGCTCGTGAGTATGCCGGAGCGCGGCGCGATGGAGATGGGCGTGGCCTCGTGGCGCAGCTGGACCTTGTCCAGAAAACCGCGCCCGGAGTCGCCCGACACGAGCCGCTCGAAGGCGGGCCGGGTGAGGCGCGGATTCAGGGTGTAGGTGAGCGGATGCGGCGTGAGAAACACCCGCCCGTAGCGGTCGATGCTGGTCGTCGCGGGCAGTTTTAGCCGGTTGGCCTTCAGCGCCTCCCAAATCTCGGTGGAGGTGAGCTTGGCCTCCATGGGCGCGTGAAACAGGCGCCCGACCGGGATGCCGGGCTTGAGGAGCTGCTGCCAATAGGAGGCGTGGGGAAAGCTGTCGTCGTAGAGAAAGGCGTCCGCCTCCAGCAGGACCTGTTTCCCCTCCACCCGGGGCACGCCGTGGGTGAGCATCTCGATGCCCACGCGGGCGAGCGTGCTTCGCTCGGTGAAGCGAAGCGCGGCCGCGTGAACCCGCACGAAGTCCCATTCGGCGGGGCTGTGCGGATAAAAGGCGAGGGTGAGGGCGAGGGTGCGGGGATCCTTGCGCCGGACGGCGTGGATGCGCCCGTCGGTGCTGGTCCAGAAGGAGTGGGGATTCATCTCGTGGAGAGGCAGAAAAGAGCGAGGCGTCCGGAGGGACAAGCCTCGGACACGGTGTTAGCCAGCGCCGTGCCGGACAAAGCGGCTTTCGTGTTTCAGTCCCCCGCGGGCTCAAGGGAAACGCCGAGATGCCGGGCGAGGCGTTGCTCGCGGATGCCGTAAAAGGCGGCGAAGGCCCGGACGCTCTCCACCGCCCGGGCGCGACGGGCCAGCCCCGCGGGCGAACGCGCTTCCGACTCGGAGAGGCGAACGGCCGCGATCATCAGGTTTTTCGCCGTGTGCTCGGTGGAGATAAACTCGAACACCTTGGTGCGATAGCCGACGCATTCGAGCACCTGGGCGCGGAGCGCGTCGGTGACAAACTCCGCCTGACGTTCCTCGAAAATGCCGTGCCGCAGGGCCTCGGCCAGAACCGGCGGCGGCACGAGGCGCGGACGAAGCTCCTTTTGACAACAGGGAGAGACGACCAGCAGCCGCGCGCCCGCGAGATGCCCGGCCGCGAGCGCGTCGTCGGTCGCGGTGTCGCAGGCGTGCAGAGCGATGAGCACATCCAGCTCCGCGCCGGCCAGGGGGCCGCGACCCGCCGCAAGGTCGGCGGGAGCGGGGATGTCGCCCTCCACAAAATCCAGTCGCGCGGCGAAACCGGCCTCGGCGGCCACGCGCTTGCAGGTCGCCACAAGATCGGGGCGGCGCTCGATGCCGGTGATCCGCGCCCTGTCGCCGAGGAGGGCGGCGAGCGCGAAGGTGAGGTAGCCTTTTCCGGCGCCCATGTCGGCCACCCGCAGCGGCGCGGCGGGAGGCGTCGCGTCGGCCGGAGTCGTGGTCACGTCGGCCGGAGTCGTGGTCGCGCCGGTCGCGGCCAGCCCGGCCTCGGCGAGGAGACCGCCCAGCAACTCCGCGAAGCGTTCGATTTGGCGAAATTTGTGCGCCATGCCCTCGCGTGGTTGCCCCCGGTCGTTGGTCACGCCGAGCGCGCGCAGCCACGGCGCATCGGCCGGGAACACCCGGTGTTTGGCGCGATCATGGGCGGCGGGCGGCGCCGCGGGCGCGACCGGCGCGGCGTCGGCGCTTTTGCACCGCAGACGCGCGGTGCCGGTGCCGTCCGGACCCTGCTCCAACTGGGCGGAGACCTTCGTCGTGAACAGATGCGCGTCGAAAAACGACTCCGTGAGCAGGCGGGCGACCGCCGCCTCGGCCTCGGCGGGAGGCAGGTTTTTGGTGATATCGCGCGTGGCGTGGCGATACACGAACGACACCTGCCGGCCCGCGCGGAGCGCGACGGGGCGCGCGAAGACGTTGCGCAGGCTCGGCTCGGGCGCGCCGGCGCGGGGCTTGCCGAGCGTGAGTTTCACCAGGCTGTCCTGGGCGATGGCTTCGCTCAGCAAAGTCAGGAAACGGGAGAGGGCGGGGAGTTCGGACATGAAAAAAAGGGGGAGCGCGTGGCGTGGCGGCGCCACCCTCGGCGCGGACGGACCTCGCGAACCTGGGTGGGCGGCGAGCAGAAAACGAGATCGGCGGCTTTCGGCAAAGCCCTATGTCGGGGCGGATTGGAGTTTGCCAGCGGGCCGGCGAAGCGGGCAGCGTGGAACTTTCCCCGCTCCGAAGAGGACTCCTCCCCGGGCAAGGAAACCATCTATTCACCCCCAACCCACCGCATGAAACTCGTCCGCTTAATGCAGGCATCCGCCATGGCCGCCGTCGGCGCGCTGTCTTCCTTCAACGCTTCCGCCGAGGAAGCCGCCGCCACGTCCGCCGCGACTCCGGCCGCCGCCGAAACTCCGGCTCCGGCCTACACGGACGAGCAGATTTTCGAGGCTTTCGGTTACCTCGTCGGCCAACGCATCGGCATCGCCGAATTCGATCTCACCGCGGCCGAGAAGGCCGCCGCCCTGCGCGGTCTCGAGGCCGCCTTCAGCGGGGAGAAAAACAAGTTCAGCCCCGAGACCTACGGGCCCGAGATCCAGCGCGTGCTGGGTGGCCGCCAGCAGACCGCCATGGCTCGCGCCGCGGAAAAAGCCGAAGGCGAATCCAAGGCGTTCTTCGAGGACCTGAAGAAGAACCCCAAGATCCAGTCCACCGCCAGCGGCCTGCACTACGAGGTCATCGAGCCCGGCTCCGGCCCCAAGCCCAAGCCGACCGACACCGTGAAGGTCCACTACACCGGCAAGCTCGTCGATGGCACCAAGTTCGACAGCTCGGTTGACCGCGGCGAGCCCGCCGAGTTTCCGCTCAACGGCGTGATCCCCGGCTGGACCGAGGGCCTGCAGCTCGTGGGCGCCGGCGGCAAGCTGAAGCTCTACATCCCCTCCAAGCTCGGCTACGGCGAGCAGGGCGCGGGCGGCTCCATCCCGCCGAACGCGACCCTCGTTTTCGACGTCGAGTTGCTGGAGATCAAGGCCAGCGAGCCCACCGGCACCTCCGTCACCACGCCTCCCGTGACGCTGGAGTAAGCCGGCGCCGCCGCCCGCTCGTTTTTCCAACCCCGCGCCTTCCGAGGCCGCGGGGTTTTTCGTTTTCTGGCTTCGCCCAAAAAAAGGTAGGGCGCGACCGCCGGGCGCGCCGGTTCGGAAACGATCACCGTTGGCGGCTCGCGGCGGGACCGCCGTGTCCCGCCCTACCTTTTCGCCCCGTAACCGGGATCAGGCCTTCGGCGCCTTCGGGGGAACGGTGTGGAGGTGGACGTCGTGCTGCGGGAACGGGATCGTGCAACCGGCGGCCTCGAGTTCGCGTTTGATCGTCTCGTTGAGGAAAAACTTCGTGGGCAGGAAGTCGGAGGACTTCACCCAGGGCCAGACCACGATGTCGATGCCGCTGGCGCCGAGATTCATCACGCCCACGATCGGCGCGGGGTCCTGGAGGATGCGCTCGTCGGACTTGAGCACCTTCCAGATCGTTTCCTGCGCGACCTTGAGATCGTCCGAGTAGCTGACGCTGAAGGTCAGGTCGCAGCGACGGGTGTCCTTGGCCGAGAAGTTGGTGATCGCGCCGCCGTTGATCTGCGAGTTGGGGACGATGACCTTCAGGTTGTCCGGGGTGCGCAGGTGCGTGTGGAAGATGCTGATCTCCTCGACGATGCCCTTCACGCCGCCGCCCTCGATGAAGTTGCCCACCTTGAACGGACGGAAGATGATGATCATCACGCCGGCCGCGAAATTCGACAGGGAGCCCTGCATCGCCAGACCTATCGCCAGACCGGCGGCGCCGAGGATCGTGACGAGCGAGGTGGTCTTGACGCCGACCTGGTCGAGCGCCGCCAGCACCACGACCACGAGCAGGAGCACCTGCACGACGCGCACGAAAAACCCGCTCAGCGTCGGGTCCACCTTGGCCCGGTCGAGCAGGCGACCGAAGCCGCGGCTGAGCGCGCCGGCGACCCAGCGCCCGATCACGAAGATCGCCACGGCGGCGAGCAATCGAAGGCCAAAAGCGAGGCCTTGGGTGGCGAGCCACGTCTTCAACGTGGCGATGATATCGGCGAGCGCGGTGGTATCGTCGGGCATGGTGGCGCGCAGTTTTTCCAGCCGCCCCTCGGCGTCAACCGCCGCCCGGCCGATTGACGCCTCCGCCCGCTTCGCTCCACATCCACCGCCATGCCGCTCTCCCCGTCCGAAACCCGCGAGGCCCTGGCCAAGCTCGGGATCTTCCCCAAACGCGCCCTCGGCCAAAACTTCCTCGTCGATGGCAACATCGTGCGGAAGTCGCTCGATCTCGCCCAAGTCGCCGCCGGCGACCGCGTGGTCGAGGTGGGGCCCGGACTCGGCACGCTCACCCGCACCCTCCTCGAATCCGGCGCGGAGGTGTGGGCCGTGGAGCGCGACGCCGTGCTCGCCCGCTACCTGACGGAGGAGGTGGCGCCGCTCCACCCCGGCCGCCTGCACCTGCTCGAGGCCGACGCGATGGACCACCCCACCGCCGACATCCCCGCCGATCAGCCCTTCAAGGTCGTCGCCAACCTGCCCTACGCCATCTCGACGCCGTGGATGGACGCCGTGCTCGAGGGCCCGCTGCCGACCCGCCTCGTGCTCATGCTGCAATACGAGGCCGCCCTCCGCTACATGGCCAAACCCGGCGGCAAGGAGTTCGGCTCCATCTCCATTTTCCTGCAAAGCGCCTACGATATCGCGCCCGGGCACAAGGTCTCCGGCGCCTGCTTCCACCCCCGGCCCGACGTGGACTCGTATCTGCTCAACATCGTGCGCAAGGAGCGCCCCATCCTCTTCCCGCGCCGGGCCAAGCTCGCCATCCGCGCCTGTTTCCAGCAACGCCGCAAACAGATCGGCACGCTCCTCCGCGGCCAGCTCCCCGACGGCGGCCGCGCCTGGATCGACTCGCTCGTCGCCGCCGGCCAGGCCCCGACCGTGCGTCCCGAGGACATTCCCCTCGCCCTCTGGCAAACCTTCCCCGGCGTCGCCGAACACAACACCGGCACCCCCGAACCCGCCCCCTGACCTCCGCCCTCTCCGCCCTCTGGCTTCTGGCCTCCGGCCTCTGGCTTCTGCCCCCGCTGTCGCGCTGTCCTCTGTCGCTCCCCTACCCGCCCCGTCCCCCCAACCATGACCTTTGAACAAGTTTGCATCCTGCTCGTCGTCGGCGCGCTCGCCGGCTGGATCGCCGGCCTCATCCTGCGCCGCCGTGGGTTCGGTTTTGTGGGCAACCTCATCATCGGCGTGCTGGGCTCCTTCCTCGGCCGCTTCGTGATCGGGCTGCTCGGCTTCGCCGCCCACAGCACCCTCGCCTCGGTCATCACCGCCGTCCTCGGCGCCCTGCTCCTGCTCTGGCTGCTCTCCTTCCTGCCCGGACGCGGCGGGAAAAAACGTTGAACGGCAAACGCCTACGGTGGTGGGGCCCCGCCGCGCCACGTGGTCCGGATCGCCCAGCGAAGCGCCCGCGTGCATCCCCGTCGGGACGCGTTGTCCTTTCCCCCTCACTACTTGCCGTAAACGCCCGCCTCCGCGCATTGCCGTTGCCCGCCGTCGTTTCCCTGCGTGCAACGGTTTCCCTGCCGATTTAGGCGCCTTTCCCGGAGCGGGACCTAGTCCCGATCTCCTCTTTTCCCTTACCTTTTCGTCCCGACAGATCGATGAACGCCGCCCTCGCCGCCTCACCCGCGCCCGCCCCCTCCGTTCCCGCCGCCGCGGGATGGACAAATCCGCTGGTGCGCCAGCGAGCCGATCCCTGGGTTTGGCGGCATAGCGACGGCTACTACTACTTCACCGGCTCGGTGCCCGCCTATGATCGCATCGAGCTGCGCCGCGCTCGCACCCTGGCCGGCCTCGCCGACGCCGAGACCGTGACCGTCTGGACCAAGCCCGACAGCGGACCCGCCAGCAAACACATCTGGGCGCCCGAGCTCCACCACATCGACGGCAAGTGGTATGTCTATTTCGCCGGCGGCCGCACCGACAGCGTCTTCGCCATCCGCATCTACGTGCTGGAGTGCGCCGCAGCCAACCCCCTGGAGGGCCCCTGGATCGAGAAGGGGCAGCTCACCACCCACCTCGACACCTTTTCGCTCGACGCCACCAGCTTCGAACACCGCGGCCTGCGTTACCTCGTCTGGGCGCAGCACGACCCGGTCATCGGCGGCAACACCAACCTCTACATCGCCCGCATGGACACCCCCTGCTCCATCACCGGCACCCCGGTCATGATCACCCAGCCCGAGTTCGAGTGGGAGGTGATCGGCTACCGCGTCAACGAGGGCCCCGCCCTGCTCATCCGCAACGGCCGCCTCTTCCTCACCTACTCGGCCAGCGCCACCGACGCCAACTACTGCATGGGCCTGCTCACCGCCGATGAAAACGCCGACCTGCTCGACGCCGCGTCCTGGAGCAAGGCCCCCCGCCCCGTGCTCGCCACCTCGGATGAGGCGCGAGTCTTCGGTCCCGGCCACAACAGCTTCACCACCCTGCCCGACGGTCGGGACGTGCTCGTGTATCACGGTCGAGACTACCGCGAGATCGAGGGCGACCCCCTCCACAACCCCGACCGCCACGCCCGCGCCTCCATCGTCCGCTGGCGCGAAGACGGCACCCCCGCCTTCGGCTTCGGCCCCGCCTGACCTCGGCGGCGAAAGCCCTTCGGAATTCGGAACCCCGAATCCTGATTCCTCATTCGTCATTCGGAATTCGTCATTCGGAATTCGGCGGCGGCCGTCGCGGCCGCCGCCGCCTGACTGTCCGTTTCCGCACCGGCTGCGTCGGGGCGCCACCCCGTCAGTCTGGCCGCCCGCATGCCCCGCCCCACCCGCTTCGCCCGGCTCCCGCCGGGCCTTTTGTTGACGCTGGCCGCCACGCTCTTCGGCCTCGCCCGCGCCGCCGACTCGCCCGCTCCCGTGCGGGTTGACCAACGCGCGGATCGCATCGTTCTCACCAACGGCCTCGTCACCGCCGAGATCGCGCCGCGCACCGGCAACCTGCTTTCCTTTCGCCGCGGCGACACCGAGCTCCTCGCCGAAGCGGCCTACCTGGATTGGCAGGATGGCCACCAACGCCGCCTCTCCGCCGCCACCCACGAGCTGCGCGGCGATCCCGCCCAAACCGACGACGGCCGCGCCGAGCTGGCCTTTGTGCAAAACGCGACCGGTTCCGCCCCGCCCGACGCCGGCCCCGCGCTCGACGTCGCGCTCCACTACGTCCTTCGCCCCGGCGAGAGCGGCCTGCGCATGTTCGCGGTTTTCCGCCACCCCGCCGACTATCCGGCCGCCGGCTTCGGCCAGTCGCGCTACGTGCTGCGCGTGCGCGACGACCTGTTCGACATCATCTCGGTGGACGCCGCCCGCACCCACCCCCTGCCGCCCGCCGACACCCCGGTCGAGCTGCTCGGCCCCAAGGAGTCCATGCGCTTCACCGCCGGTCCCTTCGCCGGCCGGATCACCGACAAATACCACTACTTCGTCTCCTCCGGCGGCCACTTTTTCCACGGCTGGATGGGCTCCGAATCCCGCCTCGGTCTCTGGCTCGTCCAAGGCTCCACCGAGGACCAAAACGGCGGCCCCACGAGACAGCACAACACCGCACACTGGCCGCGCATGCTGCTGAAAATCCTTTCCTGCGCCCACTACGGCGCGCCCGGCGTCTCCATCCCCGCCGGCCAAAGCTGGGAAAAAATCTACGGCCCCTGGCTGCTCTACGCCAACGCGGCGCCGGCCGCCTCGACCGACGGCGCCGCCTCGCCGCCGTCCGTCCTCCGCGCCGACGCCGCCCGTCAGGCCGCCGCCGAGCGCGCCGCCTTCCCGCCCGCGTGGTTGCGGCACCCGGCATTCCCCGCCGCCGGCGAGCGCGGCGCCGTGCTCGGCCGCCTGGTCGTCGCCGATCCGCAGGCGCCCGGGCAGACGGCGACCGGCGCCTGGATCGGCCTCGCCGCGCCCGACACCGCCGAGGCACCGGCCCCCGATTGGCAACGCCAGGCGCTGGGCTACCAGCCTTGGGAACAGGCCGCTGCCGACGGCCGTTTCGCGCTTCGCGGCGTGCGCCCCGGCCGCTACACGCTGCACGCCTTCGTGCCCGGCGTGCTGGGCGAGTATCGCCGCGCCGACATCGAGGTCGCCGCCGGCGCGGAGCTGGCGCTGGGCGACCTGATCTGGACCCCCGTCCGTCACGGTCGCGCCCTCTGGCAGATCGGCGTGCCCGATCGCAGCGCGGCCGAGTTTCGCCACGGAGACGAGCCCCGCCGCTGGGGACGCTGGCTCGACTACCCGAAGGATTTCCCCGCCGACGTGGATTTCACCATCGGTCGGAGCGATCCCCGCACCGATTGGAACTTCGCCCAGGCCACCCGCCCCGGCGAGGACGGCGCCGGCTGGGACGGCACCGCCTGGCGTATTCGTTTTTCCGTGACGCCGGAGGATCTCGCCGCCGCGTCCGGCCCCGACGCCGCTCCCGACGCCGCGTCCGGCCCCGCCGTGCTGCGGCTCGCCTTCGCCGCCGCGCACAACGCCCGCCTGCGCGTCTCGCTCGACGGCCGCGTGCTCGGCGAACGCGGCGACCTCGGCGCGGACAACGCCCTCGCCCGCGCCGGCCTCCACGGCCAGTATTCGACCTGGGACATCGCCTTCCCGGCCTCGCTGCTCACTCCCGGCGAACACACGCTCACCCTCGAACAACGGGCCGGCGGCGCGCCCTTCAAGAACGTGATGTATGACTGCCTGCGGCTGGAGCTTCCCTGAGCCCGCCGAAACTCCGCGCGCTCATTCCAATTCGCTTTCGGAATTGGTTTAGTTCGCCACTCTCGGTGCATCCGTGTCTCTGTGGTGAAAATCTATAAATTATTTAACCACAGAGAGACGGAAACACGGAGGGCAGAAATAAAACATCAGCGCCGCCGCATCACCCGCACCTCCACCGGCACCACACCCTCGCGGACCATGTCCAGCTCGCGCGCGGCGGCCTCCGACACGTCGATGATCCGCCCCTTGATGAAGGGCCCGCGATCGTTGATCTCGACCAACACCCGCCGCCCGTTGCGCAGGTTGCGCACCTCGACCACCGTGCCGAAGCGCAGCGTGCGATGCGCGGCGGTGCTGTCGGCGGGATCGAAGCGCTCGCCGCTGGCGGTGGGTTTGCCGCGGTATTTGTCGCCATACCAGGAGGCCAGCCCGAGCTGGCTGGTGCCGGTCGGCGCGTAGTCCGCCGCCCGGAAATGCCGTTTGGGAGTTTTCGGCGCGGACACGCAGCCGCCCCAGCCCACGGCCACGACGCTCAGCAAGGAAAACAGGAAAATCCTCACGCGCACGGCGCGCATCCCCGGGGATTTCCCCTCGGGCGGCAAGCCTCCAACGCAAGCGGCCGACCATCACCCAATCGAGAGCGCCCCGCCCGTCCGCCGTCGCGGCGAAACGAGCCGAACAATCCGAATGCCGGCCCGATCCGCTCAGCCCGCCCGGGCCGCTCCGAGTTTTCCTGAACGCGCCCCGGAAGCTGGGAAGCTGGAGACCACCGTTCACGGAGGCCAAACCCGAGTAGTGCCTCGTCGTTTCCCAGCCATTTCCTTTTCGGGGCTTACCCTAAAAATTGGTGCTCAGGAAGGGACTCGAACCCTTACGCCTTTCGGCACACGCCCCTCAAACGTGTGTGTCTACCAATTCCACCACCTGAGCATTTGTCTTTCGGCGGAGGCCGCCGGAGAGGAAGGCGGAGGAAGACAATCGAGCCGGACCCTGTAAACCCCAAAAATGCAGTTCGCGGAAAAATTTTTCGCGCCCGCCGGCCACCTGCGCTTTCGCCTCATAGCCATACCGAAACGACGCGCGGTGGCTTCCGCCTCCGCCCATGTTCCCGCAGCACCGAAACCGCTGCGGACCGAAGCGCCGACGGCCCCGCCACCGCCGCCGAATCACTCGCTCTTGATGACAAACCGGATGACCCGTTCCGTGGTCAACTTGTCCGGACGGGGCGGCATGTTCACCCGCGCGAAAGCTTCCAAGACCGAACGATCAAACTCCGAGTTGCCCGAGGAGCGCTCGATGCGCACGCCCGAGATCACACCGTTGGCCGCGACCGTGTAAACCACCTCGGCGCTCAGCAGATCGCTTACCCCGGGCGGCAGGACGTGCGCGTCCCGCAGCCGCTGCTTCAGCATCGCGAAATACCGGTCCATCTCGGCCGCCTGGGCCGCGCTCAAGGCACGACCGCCCGCGCCCTCCGCCTGGGCTCCGGCCCCGCCGGTCACACCTCGCTTGATGCTGTTGGCGTCGATCCGTTTGCCCGGATCGGCCTTCGCCGTGGAGCTCGTCTTGGGCGAGCTTTTCACGCCCTGCTCCTTCCGAAACTGCTCGTAGCTGGTGGTCGCCCGCCGCTTCGCCTCCGCGGCCGCCTTCTCGGCAGCCGCCTTTTCCGCGGCCCTTTCCGCCGCCGCCTCGGCGGCGCGTTGCTGCCGGATCTCGCGCTGCGTCTTGCGCTGCTCCTGCCGGATGGTGGCCTTCATGGAGCTGGCGAAGTTCGGCGCCGTGATCGGCTCGGCCACCTCCGCCGGCGGCGGCGTCACGGGTTGCACGGGCACGACCTGCACGGGCGGCGTCCAGGTGGGCGCCGATTGCATCTCCGGGATTTCCAACGCGGCGATTTCCGTCGCCCGGCCGTCCTCGCTGCCTTCCGGCGCTTCGTCGGCCATGAAATTGCTCCCCTCCCCCGCCACGACCTCGAACACCGCCGGCGGATCCTCCGCGCGGTCTCGAACCACCAGGGTCACCACCACCAGCAGAGCCACCGCCAGGCTATGCAGGATCGCCGAGGCCCAGAAAGCCCGGCCGAAACGTCGCCCCTCCGCCGGATCGGCGGCGCTGCTGGGTCCGTAACTGACGCGAGGGACAAGGGTGGACATGGCGGGATGGGACGGGATGCCGACTCGAACGAAACGTGGTCTGGCGTGGCGGCGAGGACAGAGATGTCGCGAACCCGGTTTTTGCCAACCTCAACCCCGGGTTTGGGTGTCGAAACTCACCTGGTTGAGACCGGCCTTCTTCAACTCGTCCATGAGCGTGATGATGTGCTGGTAGGGCACGCCCGCATCGCCCCGGATGCGGATCACCGGCGGCTTGGCGCCCTCGGCCACCGCCAGCGCGCGCAGGCGCCCGGGCAGCTCGCGCGCGGTCAGGGCGCGGTTGCCGTCGAGATCGATGAAGTAGGTGCCGTCCACGCGCACCGTGATGGCGACGAATTTCGTGTCGCGGGGCGGCGGGGTCTGCGGGCTCAGCGACTCCACGGGCAGGTTCACGGGCACCGTCTGCTCGCGCGTCGGGATGAGCGGCGTCGCGATCATGAAGATGATCAACAACACGAAGGCCAGATCGAGCAGGTTGGTGACGTTGAGCTCGGAGAGCGCGTGCATCTGCCGGTTGCGCCTGAAGGTGCGGGCCATGGGGGCGTATCCGTTTTTCGGTTACAGATGAGGGTCGGCGGCGGTGGGCGGCGGCGGGCTCACTTCGATTCGAGCTCGAGCCGGTCGGCCAGCGCCGAGGCGAAGTTTTCCAGCTCCGTCGCCAGCTGGCGCGTGCGGCTGAGCAGGACGTTGTAGCCGAAGACCGACGGGATCGCCACCGCCAGGCCGGCGATGGTGGTGAGAAGCGCCGACGAGACGCCGGGCGCGAGCGTTTGCAGATTGGCCGAGGCCTGCATCGCCACGGAGGAAAACACCTCCATCACGCCCCAGACCGTGCCGAAGAGGCCGAGGAAGGGCGCGCCGGAGACGATCGAGGCGAGGAAGATCATGCTGCTCTCGTAGCGCAGCGTCTGCCGCGCGATGGAGCGCTGGATGCCGTTCTCGGCGTGCTCCAGGCGGGCGCGCCCGGAATCGATGCCCTTTTCCTGCAGAATGGAGGCCGCGCGCCAGTAGGCCTCGACCGCGTCCGCATACACGTCGGCGTAGGGGATGGAGCGGCGGGTGCGAAACGACTCCGGCAGATCCAGCAGGGTGCGCTCGTCGCGCAGGCGTTGCTCGAAGGCCAGGTTGAGCGCCCGGAGACGTTTCAGCTCGGAAAACTTCCCGAACATCACGGTCCAGGCCACGACGCTGAAAAGCACCAGGCCGACGGTGATGATCTTGCCGACGGGGTCGGAAAAATCGAACACCTGAATCAGGTTCAGGGCGAGAAAGACGGGCGTGGCGGCGAGCATGGGACCGGGCGAAAAATGGGATTCGCCGGCTGACGAAGTCGGCTCGCGCCCGGCCCTTCAACGGCAATCGACGCCGCTCGTGGAAGTTTATCGCGGAACAAAATTTGCCCCTCGTGATCATGCCCCCGGCCGACTCCGGCGGGCATCTTTCCGATTGCGGCATCGGGCCGGTGACACTTGCTCCCTTGGCCAATCCTTCTTCGCCGCCGACGCCCCATGTCCTCCTTCAAGACCCGCGCCCTCGCCGCCCTCCGCTCCGCCCGCTCCCTGGCCCCCGCCAGAAGCGCCCTCGTCGGCTTGGACGGCTTTGTGGACACGATCGTGAGTCCGGTCGCCCAACGCACCGCGCAGGGAGACGCCTTCACTCCGATCAGCACGATCCCGGAATTCGCCGCGCGCATCGCCGGAGCGGCCGGCAAGAGCACCAATCTCGAGTTCTACCCGCTCATGGACAAACTCGGCGGCAACGGCCCCATCATGGCGGCCGCCCTCCTCGCCGGCGGCACCCGGGTGACCTACGTCGGCTCGCTCGGCCGCCCCGTGCTCCACCCGGTTTTTCAGGATTTCGCCAATCGCGCCGAGGTCGTCTCCCTCTGCGAGCCCGCCACCACGATCGCGGTCGAGTTTCAGGACGGCAAACTGATGCTCGGCCAACTGCGCAGCCTCGACAGCATCACCCTGAGCAAAATCGACGAGGTCATGGGCGCCGCCCGTTTCCGCGCCGCGCTCGCCGCCGCCGATCTCGTCGCGCTGGTCAACTGGACCATGATCCCGAACATGTCCGGGATTTTCGCCGCCCTGCTCGACGAGGTTTATCCCGCCCTCCCCCTGCGCCCGGCGGGCTCCCCTCCGCGCACGTTTTTCTTCGACCTCGCCGATCCCGAGAAGCGCACCCGCGAGGATCTCCTCGCGGTCTTGCGCCTCGTCGCCCGTTTCGAGGCGCACGGCCCGGTCACCCTCGGGCTCAACCTCAAGGAGGCCCAGCAGGTCGCCGCCGTCCTCGACCTGCCCGCGCCCGAAAAAGACGAGGCCTCGCTGCGCGCCGCCGCCGCCGCGATCCGCGAGGCGCTCGGCCTCGCCGCCGTCGTCCTGCACCCGCGCGAATCCGCCGCCTGCGCCACCGCCGACGGCACCGTCTGGGTGCCCGGCCCCTACTGCACGAATCCCGTCATCACCACCGGCGCGGGAGACCACTTCAACGCCGGCTTCAGCCAAGGCCGGCTGCTCGGTCTCGACCCCGAAAGCTGTCTCGCCCTCGGCGTCTGCACCAGCGGCCACTACGTCCGCACCGGCCAGAGCCCCACGCTCGACGATCTCGAAACCTTCCTCGCCAACTGGGCCTGATTCAAACACGCTCCCTCCCATGCCCTTGAAGCACAAATCCGCCGGCAAACTCATCTCGTTCGAAGGCCCCGAAGGCAGCGGCAAGTCCACCCAGATCGCCCTTCTGGCCAAGCACCTCCAGCTCCTCGGTCGCGAGGTCATCACCACCCGCGAGCCGGGCGGCACCGAGATCGGCGAGCAGATTCGCAACATCATCGTCCACAATTCCAAGGGCGACGAGATGTGCGCCGAGACCGAGCTTTTCCTCTTCGCCGCCGCCCGCGCCCAGCTCGTGCGGCAGGTCATCGCGCCGGCCCTCATGCAGGGCACCGTCGTCCTCTCCGACCGCTTCCTCGACAGCTCCACCGTTTACCAGGGCATCGCGCGCAACCTCGCCTCCGACCCGGTGCAGCAGATCAACCACTTCGCCGTGGGCAGCGTCATGCCCCACCTCACGCTCATCCTCGACGTGCCCACCGAGGTCAGTCTGCAACGCATCCGCCTGCGCGCCTCCGACCTGCCCGACCGCATGGAGCGCGAGAACGCCGCCTTTTTCGCCAAGGTCCGCGAGGGCTACCTCGTGCTCGCCCGGAGCATGCCGGAGCGTTTCCACGTCGTTGACGGCACCCAGTCCGAGGAGGCCATCGCGAAGGAGGTCTGGACCGCCGTGCAAAAACTCATCGCATGAGCGGACCGGCAGCCCCTCGGCGCCCGGGGCTGCGCCGATGGCTCCCGGGGCGGCTCCACATCGAGTGGGGGCCGAACCGCTGGTCGGTTTGGCTCTTGGGAGCGGTCTGCGCGATTCTCCTCTGGCAGGCGGTGGCGGGCATCGGCGGAGGCCTGCGCGCCCAGTTTTTTTGGGAGCACACGGAGGGCACCATCACGGCGATAACCCGCCCGTCGGCGGGGCGCCACAGCCCGCCTTACGCGGTTTTCGTTTTTCAAACGCCGGACGGGCACACGATGCGCGCGACCACTCCGCGCAGCTCCGTCTTTCACTCGGGGAAAGCGGGGGACGCCGTCCGTGTCGCCTATCCGACCGCGAGCCCCGGCCTCGCCGATCTCCTCCACCCGGGCCATCTGTTCGGTGCGCCCTTGCTCCAGCTTTTGGGCGCCGCTTTTTTCGCCTGGCTAAGTCTTCGCCAGTTCGACGGCGCCATCCATTGGTTCTCCACCTCGGAGGAGTCCGGCGCCGAAGCCGAGCCGCTCTAGTCATTGTCTCCCCCTCCTCCCTTTTCATGGTCGCCTCCCTCTCCGTCCTCCCCTGGCCCGAAGCCCTCGCCGAGTCTCCGGCCGTGGCCGTGATCGACCAGGCCCTGCTGCGCGGCCGCCTCTCCCACAGCCTCCTCATCACCGGCGACGAGATCGAGCTCCTGCGCGGCGTCTCCCTCGCCCTCGCCGACCGCCTGCTCAACCCGCCCGCCACCGCCCCCGAGCGCCGCCGCTCCATCCTCGACGGCGCCCACCCCGACTGCTTCCACCTCCGCCCCGCCGGCAAATCCCGCCAGATCGGCGCCGAGGCCACGCGCGAACTCATCGCCAAGGTGCAGGTCTCCGCCTCCGCCGGCGGGCACAAGGTCGCCCTCATCCACGAGTGCGACCGCATGAACGTCGCCGCCGCCAACATCTTTCTCAAAACCCTGGAGGAGCCGCCGGCCCACACCTCCCTCCTCCTGCTCACCACCCGCCCCCACTCGCTGCTGCCGACCATCCGCAGCCGTTGCCAACTCTTCCGCTTCGCCTCGCCCGGCACCACCACCCCCGTGGCGGGCTGGCCCGCCTGGCTCGACGACTATCGCGCCTGGCTCGCCCTGCTCCACGGCGGCGCCGCCCGCACCGCCCCCGCCGACGCCATGTTTCGCCTCTACGGCCTCGTGGCCCGCTTCGGCGTCCTGCTCGAAAACTCCACCGACACGCTCTGGGCCGAGCAAAAGAAAACCCTGCCCGAGGACCTCACCGACGAGGAACAGGACGCCATCGAATCCGGCCTGAGCAAAGGCCTCCGCGACCGCCTCTTCGCCGACCTCGAACGCGCCACCGGCGCCTACGCCCGCGAAATCCTCGTCACCCCCGAGGCCGCCGTCGGCGCCCGCGCCTTCGCCGAGACCGTCAAACACCTCGAACACGCCGCCGGCCTGCTGCGGGTCAACTTCAACGACACCGCCGCCCTCGAGCTCTTCCTGCTCAAAACCCTCCGCGCCTGGACCCGCCGGTAGGCAGGGTAGTCTCGCCCGCCCCCCTCGCGGATTTGGGCGGCGGGGCGGAGCGCTTCGCGGCGTCCCGCCCCCCGGCCTCCCGACTTCGCCGCATTTCGCTCGGTTGGCCCCGACCATTTTCGGCGATTTCATCTGGGCTTAAGCTTCATCTGCTTAAATGGCGGCATGTCGCCCTTCCATCGCTTCGCCCCGCTCGCCCTCGCCGCCGCCCTCGACGTCGCCCCGCTCTTCGCCGAGGCCCGGGCCGACCTCTCCGTCGGCGCCACCGCCGCCTCTCTTTCGCTCCACCTATCCGACCCGACCAACTCCACCTGGCGCCTCCAAACCTCCACCGATCTCGCCACCTGGACCGACCGCGCCACCTTTCGCGTCAGCAACACCGACCACCGCTTCGCGGTAAACAACTCCGCCTCCCTCCCCCGGGTGTTTTTCCGCTTCCAGGGCGACGTCGAGGGCGCCGCGCTTTCGCAAACCCTCGCCACCGCCACCACCCTGCCCGCCGTGCCGGACAACTACGCCCGGCTCGATCTGCCCGCCCACCTGAGCACGCCGTTCATCGCCGGCCAGGACAACACCCCCGCCGACAATCCCGTCACCGACACCGGCGCCACCCTCGGACGCGTCCTCTTCTACGACAAACGCCTCTCGGCCAACCACACCGTCTCCTGCGCCTCCTGTCACCAGGCCGAGCACGGTTTCTCCGACCCGCGCCCCCTGAGCGTCGGCTTCGATGGCGGTCTCACCGATCGCAACTCGATGGGCCTCACCAGCGCGCGCTACTACCCCCGCGAGCACTTCTTCTGGGACGAACGCGCCGCCACGCTCGAGGACCAGGTGCTCATGCCCATCCAAAACGAGGTCGAGATGGGCCTCACCCTCGCCGAGCTCGTCGCCCGCGTGTCCGCCGAGCCCTACTACGCCGAGCTCTTCACCCAAGCCTTCGGCGACGCCACCGTGACCACCGACCGCATCTCCCGCGCGCTCGCCCAGTTCGTCCGCTCCATCGTGTCCTCGGAAACCAAATACGACCGGGGCGTCGCCCTCGGCTTCACCAACTTCACCGCCCAGGAAAACCTCGGCCGCCGCCTCTTCCTCGGCCAGGTCGGCGCCGCCACCTGCAACGCCTGCCACGGCACCGACAACTTCGTCCCGGCCAACATCGAGAACAACGGTCTCGAAAACCCGCTCGTCGATCTCGGCGTCGGCGGCGTGACCGGGCGCCCCGCCGACCTCGGCAAGTTCAAGGTCCCCACGCTCCGCAACATCGAGCTCACCGCGCCCTACATGCACGACGGCCGCTTCGCCACGCTCGAGGAGGTGATCGAGTTCTACGACTCCGGCGTCACCGCCACCCCCAACCTCGGCCGCCCCCTGCGCGCCGCCAACGGACAGCCGCGCCGTCTCAACCTCTCCGCCGATCAAAAGAGCGCGCTGCTTGCCTTCCTCAAAACGCTCACCGACACCTCCGTCACCACCGACCCGCGCTTCGGCGACCCCTTCCGATCCACCGGCGAACTCGTCCTGCCCTGACGCCTCCCCGCACTCCGCCCCCGCTCGCCCGTCCATGAACCAAAAAAACCGCGGGAACAGACCGCCAACCAACGCTAAATCACGCTAAAACAATCAATAAGCAATCAATCAGCCCGGGGGTCGCATTCGCCCCCACCGGAAGCGTCGAACTCCGAAGCCAGGCCACCAACCAATCAATTGATTTAGCGAAACTTGGCGGAATTTAGCGGTCAAAAACCCCAACATTTCGGCATCTCGCCATTTCCAACGACTCCCCCTGCGGACCCCCTGCGGAACCAAACATGAAACTCCTTATCATCGAGGACGAAGCCCCCCTGCGCCGCACCTTGGAGCGCGCGCTGCGCGAGGAGGACTACCTCGTGGAATCCGCCGACGACGGGCCCACCGGACTCGCCCTCGCGCTTCACGGCGCCTTCGACGCCATCCTGCTCGACGTCATGCTGCCGGGCATGGACGGCTGGGAAATCCTTCGCCGCCTCCGGAGCGCCCGCGCCGGCGAGCCCCCCGTGCCCGTGCTCATGCTCACCGCCCGCGACGCCGTCGCCGACCGCGTCCGCGGCCTCGACACCGGCGCCGACGACTACCTCGTCAAGCCCTTCGATCTGAGCGAGCTCCTCTCCCGCGTCCGCGCCCTGCTCCGTCGCTCGGCCCGCGACTCCGCCCCGATCCTCGATCTCGGCCAGGGCATCCGGCTGGACCCCGTCGCGCGGGTCGTCACGCGCGACGGCCAGGCGGTCGAGCTCACCGCCAAGGAATTTTCCCTGCTCGAATGGCTCGCCCGCCACCGCGGCCGGGTCGTCGCCCGCGACACGCTCTACGCCCACCTCTTCGACGACGAGGACGACACCGCCTCCAATCTGCTCGAGGTCTATGTCTGCAATTTGAGGAGAAAACTCGGCCGCTCCGTCGTGGAGACGCGCCGCGGCCTCGGCTACGTCGTGCCCGCGTCGCCCGCCCCCTGAACCCGGCCCCGCCGCCATGCTCCCCCGCTCCGGCTCCATCAAATGGCGACTCCAGGCCTGGCATGGCGTGCTTCTGGCCCTGGTCACCACCACCCTGCTCGTCGCCTATCACCGCAGCCAACGGGCGGAGGCCGTCGCCCGCCTCGATCGCGAGCACCGCCAGATCCTGCTCGTGGTGCTCCCCGAACTCCGCCCCTCCGGCCCCGTCCAGTCCCGCCTCCGGGCCGGCGACCCCGCCGAGCCTCCGCCGCTCCGCCCCGGCCCCGCCGAGGAAGCGTCGGACGATCCCCGGGGGCAACTGTTGGAGGACTTTGTCACGAGCGGGGGCTTCGTTCTCCACCGGCCGCCGGGCCGGCCGGTGCGCGCCGCCTTCGGAACCGCCCCCGCCGAGGTGCTCGACGCCCTCGCCGCACTCGATCCGCGCGCCGACGACCATTTCGCCGACATCGGCGCCCACCGCGTGCTCTGGCATCTGCGGCGCGGCGGCGAGGTCATCGGCCTCGGCTCGCCGCTCGCCCCGCTCGACGCCAAACTCGCCGCGCTCGGCCGGCGTCTCGCCGGCGCGGGCGCCCTCGTCGTCCTCCTCGGCGTCGTGGCCGGCGCCTGGATCATCTCCCGCACGCTGCGCCCCCTCGAAGCCATCGCCGCCACCGCCCGCCGGATCGCCGACGGCGCGCTCTCCGAACGCATCCCCGCCCCGCCCGGCGAGGGCGAAATCTCCCGCCTCGCCCAGGTGCTCAACGATTGTTTCGCCCGCGTGGAACGCGCCTTCCGCCAACAGGCGCGCTTCACCGCCGACGCCTCGCACGAACTCCGCACCCCCATCTCCGTCATCCTCACCGAAAGCCAGCTCGCCCTGAAACGGGAACGCGCCGGCGACGACTACCGCGAATCGCTCGCCGTCTGCCGCGACACCGCCGCCCGCATGAAACAGCTCGTGGACGACCTGCTGATCCTCGCCCGGGCCGACGCGCAGGCGCTCCAATCCACCCGCGCCCCGCAGGATCTCGCCGTGCTCGCCACCCGCACGCGCGACTTCGTCGCCGCCCTCGCCGAGGAGCGCGGAGTCACCCTCCGTCTCGCCGCCGCCGCCGCGCCCTGCCTCGGCGACGCGGCCCAGTTGGAACGCGTTTTGGTAAACCTCACCATGAACGCGCTCCAACACGCGCCCGCCGGCACCGTGGTCACCCTGGAAACGACCCAGGAAAACACCGCCGACGCACGCGAGGCCGTCGCCCGGGTGACGGACCACGGTCCGGGCATCCCGGGCGAGGCGCTCGGGCACCTGTTCGAGCGCTTCCACCGCACCGACGCCTCCCGCGCCCGCGCCACCGGAGGCACCGGCCTCGGCCTGGCCATCTCGCGCGGCATCGCGGAAGCCCACGGCGGCCGCCTCGGGGTGGAGAGCGAGCCCGGCGTCCGGACCGTATTCACCCTTCGGATACCGACCGGCGCGTCCTGACCGGGATCGCCCGCCGTCAACGCCCGCCCAGGAAGCGGGAGAGCAGACCCATGAGCCCCTCCGTTCCCACCTTCAGCAGCGTCCCATCCATGGCCACGGGCTCGATCAACATGGCGTAGGAGCCGGGTGCGGCGTCCTGCGCCAGCGGCTTGGCCGCGCCCAGGGTCACGAAATCCTGCGCGAGCGAGGACCGCGCGCCGATTTCGAGGTTCAGGGCCAGCGGCTCCCGCCAAAACGGCAGCTCGGCGGACTGGTTGGCCAGCGCGCCGCTGCCTTCGATCAGGATCGAGGGCGACTTCAACAACAGCTCGGAAATCTCCACCGCGCCGTCCTCGCCCCGGCGGGCCACCAGCGAGAGCTCGTCGTAGGACAGCTCGCTCAATTGGCGCACCACGTTGTTCACCGCGCTCACCCGCGCGCCCTGTTTGGCCACCTCCGAGTTGCCGCTCAGCGCGCCGGCCAGACCGGCCAACCCCGCCACGGTGGAGGCCGTCCGCAGATATTTGTTGGTGTTGAAGGCGAGGGTGCGAAGAACGCCTTCCCGCCCCGAGAAGCGCAGCTCCGCCGCGGCGCTTTCCGCCGCCGCCGCCGGGTCCGCGCCCTGGCCGTTGACCTTCGCCTCCAGCCCGTAGGTTCCCTCCAGCGGCACCGAGGCGGCGGGATCGAGCGCCTTCAAAACCGGGCCCGCCGCGATGTCCTTCGCCTTCACCTCCGCCGCGAGCGTGTAGCGGCCGGTGCTTTCGAGCCACCGCAGGGCGCCCGCCACATCCACCGCCCCGCCGGTGCCGAGAAGCGCGTTCAGTTTTTCCAGGGTAAGCGCGTCCTTGGTCAGCGCCACACGACCGGCCGTATCCAAAATCTCGACACCGGGGGCGTGGACGATGCGCAGCAGGGAGATTTCCAGCTCGCCCGTCACCCCGGCCCAGAGCGGTCCGGCGGGCGCGGTGGGTGCCGGCTCGGCCGGGGTAGCCGGCCGGGTGGACGCGGGGGCTTCGGTCTCCGGCGCCGGCTTCGTCGCGGGCGTCTCCGCCGCCACGGCGGCGAAGGCCTGCAGATCGGGCAGATGCAGGACCTGGCTGCTCAGCTTCGCCACCACGTTCCAGCCCGAGGAGGCGTCGGCGGAGGCGGCGGGCTCGGGGCGGGCGCTCACGGAGAGCTCGATATCCGAGCCGCGCACCGGCTTCCGTCCGCTCACGACCACCGGCACGGTCGCGGTCAGGGTGCCGTCCGCCGCCTGGCCGACCTTGGCCTGAAGCGTGAGGTCGGGCAGGTCCTCGCCCTCCGCGCGCAGGCCGACCAGCCGCAGCTCGGCGTCGGCCCGGATGGCGTCCGCGACGGACGCCTCGAACGTGACAATCGCGCGTCCGGCGGAGAGCCGGGTCTGGCCGCGCAGGACCGGCTGGTCGACGAGCGCCGCGAGCTTCGCCTCGATGTCGCCGCGGGCGACGAGGGCCGAGCCGGTTTTTTGGGAGGCGTTGACCTTCATGGTCACCACGTCCGCGCCGCCGGCGCTGACGCGAATCTTGCCGATCTCGGCATCCAGGCCGGCGGGCCCCTGTTTGGCCCGAAGCCCCTCGATCTGGATCCGGTCGAAACGAAGCACCGGCTCGGTCACCGACCCGTAGCGCAGCTCCTCGATCATCAGCGGCGCGCTCGACTCCAGCACAAACCCGTCGCCATCCGGGCGCATGGTCCACTCGCCGCGCACCGGCTTGCCGATGCTCAGCTCGGGCACGAAGGCCGCGAGCCAGCTCGCCGGCAGATCGAGCAAGCGGATCCCCACCAACTCCTCGTCGGGGCGACTCGGATTCATCCGGCCGTCCGCGATGCCGTAGGAAAAAGGCTGACGGGCGACGACGGAGAGCACCGGCGCGTCGGCCGCGCGAAGCTCGAGGTCGAGGGTGTTGACCGCGATCTTTTCGGCGGAGCCCTGCACGTCGAATTTCACCGCGCCGGAGATCGCGCCGAGCGGAGGCAGGCCCAGCGCGTCGAGATCGGCGGCGGCGAGTCGGATGCTCCCGGACATCCCGCCCTGCTCCAGCCCGCGAACAAAAATCTCGCCCGAGCCGGCCAGCTGTAGGTCGGGCAAGGCGAGGAGAGGCATGACCGCCGCCACGTAGGGCGCCAGGTCCTCGTCGGCCAGATCCAGCGTCCAGGTGCCGGGCAGCGTCTCCGCGCCGGGGGCCCAGGCGGTGGCCAGTTCGACCACGGCTTTTTCGCCGGCGATCAAACGCAGTTTCCAGGACTCGCCCGCCTCGGCGCGCGCGATGAGCGCCTCGCCGCGCAGCGAGGCCGGGCGGGCGAGGAATCCCTCGCCCTTCGTGTTCGCCTGAAGGGAAAGGAGCAGGGCGGACAACTGGCCCGCCGCGTCGAGGGTCGGCTCCACCGCGAGGGTGCTGACCAGCTCCGCCCCCTGCGGAGGTTTTACCCGAAGCTTCAGCTCCACGCGCCCCGACTCCCCGGCCGCCACGCCTCCGCCGCTGAGGGCGAATTCGGCGGTGAGGGGCTGCGGTCCGCTCACGCGCAGGACTCCGCTCATGTCGAGGCCGTTGACCCGGAGCTCGGGCAATGTGATCGCCTTCAGCACCCCTTCAAAAGGACCGGGCGGCTCGGCGGGCGGCTCCTCGGTGGGCGGCCGCTGCGCCGCGTCCATGGCCAGGGCGATGGGATCGACGTCGATCTGCACGTCGTGGGCGACGAGCCCCCGGAGATCGATGCTGCCGCGCGCCGCGGCCAGCACCGGAATGTCCGCGCGGAAAGAGGGCACGGAGACCTTCAGCCCCGGCTGCTCGAATATCAGGCCGCTGAGGGAGGCGCCGCCGGTGCCGACGGCCACCCGCTCCACCGAGCCTTGATCCGCCAGCGCCTTGCGCGCCGCGAAGGTCTGCACGGCCGGCGTGAGCAGCGCGATGATCAACAACAACACGAGCGCGAGCGGCGCGCCGACGAGCAACAGCAACAGTTTCCGACGACGGGACATGGGCATGGCGTAAACGGGGATGGAGCCACGAGCAGGCCCCGAAGTCGGGCGAGCGTCAAACGGGGCGATGAAAAAAGCGCGCGCGGCGGTCGCGCCCTACCCTTTCGGCAGGTCCCGACGCGGAGCGTGATTCCTGTTTGCGTTCAAGCTGGGCCGAATCGGCGGGAGGATCAGGCCATTTGTGTAGGGTTGGCCGTCCTCGGCCAACTTCCGGGATAGGCTCACCTTGAGCGCGAATTGGAATGATCGGATGGAGGTGAAGGTGGGCTCAGTCCTCCCGGTTTCCCGGGAAACCGCCCGACTCGTCTTCGTCCGCGTCCGCCTCTTCCTCGGGAGCGCCGCGCAGGATGGCGGCGTCGAGGTGCTGGATGATGAGCTCCTGGATGGTTCCCAGGAAAACGTAGCACATGAAGGGCTTTTGCAGGGGCTCGGGCAGGGCCTCCAGCTCCACCGCGCCGCTCTCCAGTTTCTCGTCGGGGATCTGCTTGAGGTTGTGCCGCCGCAGCCGCAGCCGCAGCGCGGAGCAGGCGCGCACGATCACCTCGGCGTTTTCCTCGTCGAAGGCGACGACGCCGTTGACGAAAAAGTCGCTGTCAAAAAGCCCCATCAACGCGTGCAGCTCCTCGTGCTGCCCCTTCAGCAGCTCCGCCTTCCAGTCCTCGCGAAAGTCGTCGTCGATGTCGTCGAGCGTCAGGGGCGCCGCGATCTGCGCCTCGAGCACGTCGCCGGTGGCTTTCATGAGGTCGAGCAGGGGCGCGACGACCGAGAGACTGAGCTTCACCTCAATGCGTTTCATCGGATTCGAGGATGGCGGTGAGGTGCCATTGTTGAAGCGCGAAGGCGTAGAGCTCCGCCTGTTCGCGCAGGCCGGACCAGACGATGGAGCGGCCCTGTTCATGAACCTCCAGCATGTGTTTGCGCGCCACCGGCTCGGAGAAACCGAAGACCTTGCGAAACACGAGGACGACGTAGGTCATGGAGTTGACCGGATCGTTGAGCACGACCACGCGCCACGGGCCCTGGGTGGCCGAGAGCGACTCGGTCTGCTCCAGCTCGGCCGGATCGATCATCGGCCGCGTGCCGGCCATGCGCGGCGCGACGGAGCGCGAAAAAAGGGGCGGGCGAACCGACATCAGACCGCACCTCCCCGCGCGGCCTCGCGCACCAGCTCGCCCAACTTGGCGGCCGCGTCGGCGACGGCGATTTTTTGAACCTCCCTGGACGCGCGGGGCTTCACCTCGACGACGCCGGCCTGGAGGCCCTTGCCGCCGATCACGACGCGCAGCGGGATGCCGATCAGGTCGGCGTCCTTGAACTTCACGCCGGGGCGCTCCTCGCGGTCGTCGAGCAGCACGTCGGCGCCGGCGGCCTCGGCGGCGGCGGCGAGTTTCTCCGCCATCTCGACCGCCTCGGGCAGCTTCGGGTCGAGCAGGCAGATGAGCACCTGGAAGGGCGCGATCGCCCAGGGCCAGACGATGCCGTCGGCGTCGTGGCTCTGCTCGATCACGGCCTGCAGGGTGCGGCTGATGCCGATGCCGTAGCAGCCCATGACCATCGGGTGCGACTGCTTCTGGTCGTCGGTATAGACGGCGCCGAAGCGGTCGGAGTATTTCGTGCCGAGCTTGAAGATGTGACCGACCTCGATGCCGCGGCGCACCTGGAGCGGCTGGCCCGAGCGGGGGCAGGGCTCGCCCACGCGCACGCGGCGGAAGTCGCCGAAGCGGGTGATGGCGAGGTCGCGGGCGACGTTGACGTTGCGCAGGTGGTGCCCGTCCTCGTTGGCGCCGGTGACGCCGTTGCCGACGAGGCGCACCGCGTGGTCGGCGAACACCCCGGCGAGGGCGCCGGGGTCCTTGATCGTGCCCTTCACGGCGCCGAGCGAGCCGGGCTTGGCGCCGAGGACCGGCTCGATCTCCTCGGGGGTGGCCGGGCGGAAAAGCGTGAAGCCGAGCGAGCCGAGCTTGGCCTCCTCGAGCTCGTCGTTGCCGCGCAGGATGACGAGGAAGGGTTTGCCGTCGCCGACATAGACGAGGGTCTTGAACTGGCTGTCACCGGAAACCGAATACGGCGCGGCCTCGAGCTGGGCGATGGTGACGACGCCGGGCGTGGCGAATTTTTCCACCTCCCCGACCGGGGCCGCGTCGGCGAGGTCGGCGGGCACGAGGGCGCTGGTGGCCTTCTCGCGGTTGGCGGCGTAGCCGGCGTCGGAGTAGATGACGTCGTCGTCGCCGATCTCGGCGGGCACCATGAACTCGTGGGAAAAGCTGCCGCCCATGACGCCGGTGTCGGCCTCGACGGCGATGGCCTTTACCCCGATGCGTTTGAAGAAGGCCTCGTAGGCGGACTTCACGGCGAGGTAGCTCTTGATGGCGCCGTCGTCGTCCACGTCGAAGGAGTAGGCGTCCATCATCACGAACTCGCGGGCGCGCATCAGGCCGTAGCGCGGGCGAATCTCGTTACGGAATTTGGTGCCGATCTGGTAAAAATTTTTCGGCAGGTCGCGGTAGCTGGTGATCTCCTGCTTCACCAGCGGCGTGACGACCTCCTCGTGGGTGGGGCCGAGCACGAATTCCGGCTCCTTGCCGCCGCGCTTGCCGGCGCCGGCGGAGTCGGCGCGAAACATGATCTCGCGCGCGGCCGCCCAGCGCGGACCCTGTTCCCAAAGCTCGGCCGGATGCACGTGGGGCATCCACAGCTCGATCGCGCCGGGGCGCGAGTGGGCGGGCTGCTCGCGCTCCAGCTCCTCGCGGCAGATGGCCGATATTTTTTGCAGGGCGCGCAGTCCCAGCGGCATGAAGGTGTAGAGGCCGCCGCTCAACTTGCGCACCAGACCGGCGCGAACGAGCAGCTTGTGCGAGGCGATCTCGGCGTCGGCCGGGCTTTCCTTGAGCGTGGGGATGAAAAATTGGGACCAGCGTTTCATGCGGTGAGCCGGCTTACCAAACCCGCCCACCGGGCTCCCGCAATGGAAAAGCCGGGGCGCGATGGGATCGGGGGGCGTCGCAGGCGGACGGGCGCGGGGCCGGAGCCCGTCGTGGGTGGCGGGAGTGGTGGAGTGACGAGCCTGCAGAAGGAGCCGCCTTTTCGTGCCCTTTCGTGGGTTTCGTGGGCAACCATCCGGTCAGTCTTTCACCACGGAGAACACGGAGCGCCACGGAGGGGATGGAAGTAGCGGGTGGCCCGCCCGGGTCCCGGGTCGCAAGTCCCATGTCTAAAGTCCAAAGTCGCCAGCGGCTCCGCGGCGCGGAGCCAGACACACACCGGCTGGCCCGCCCCGGCGGGCCGGTGACGACCTTCAGACCGTCGACCTTCAGACCTGAGACAATCCCTCCGTCCTTTCGTGCCCTTTCGTGTGTTTCGTGGGCAACCCTCCGACCAGTCTTCTCACCACGGAGAACACGGAGCGCCACCGAGGGAGTAGACGGAAGTAGCGGGTAGCTCGCCCGTGGCCCGGGTCGCAGGTCCCATGTCTAAAGTCCAAAGTCGCCAGCGGCTCCGCGGCGCGGAGCCAGACACACACCGGCTGGCCCGCCCCGGCGGGCCGGTGATGACCTTCAGACCTTCGACCTTCAGACCTGCGACAAGGCAACAGGACAAGCACCTCGGTCAGGGACGGGTTGCGGCGCGACATCGTTGTTT